>JAKATL010000001.1:120375-311316 GCA_021827985.1 bacterium | reverse complement strand
GGGGTCCCCGGTGTGGTCCTCAGGTGCCGGGCCACCTCCTTGGGCCCCTCGCGACCAACATGCACCACGATCACCTCCTCTCCATGCCCCCGCACCCACACCACCTGGCCCACCAGCTGGTCGGGCACCGAGTACGAGCCACCCTCATAGCTCACCATCGCCGTGGTCTGGCCCACCCGCCGGGCGGCCCCGAAGGCCAGCGTGTACGGCTCCTCCGGCAGGGGGTGCAGCCGGGCTCGCTCCTCCACCACCATCTCAGCCGGGATCCGCCGGGTCCCCCGGTGCTCCCGGCCGTTCACCTCCGCCTCCAGCTCCCGGCAGGCTCCCTCCAGCTCCCAGAAGCTGGAGTACTGGTCCAGAAGGTTGGCCTCAGTGGGGACCAGATCCGCCTTGGCCACCCGGACCGTGGACTCCGATCCCCCCTTGCTCTCCGGGTCGTAGGGGATGCAGCTGCGCAGGCTCACCCCGTACCAGCGCCCCACCAACACCATCACCGGCTCCCTTATGGCGATCCCGGCCACATGCTCCAAGGTCAGGGTCTTCTCGTTGTCACTCAACCCATAGGTGGGACAGCCCCCGAACCGGCGCAGCGCCTGATCCAGGCACCAGATCACTGTCGGCAGCGTCCGGTCCAGGATCGGGATGAACACCCGGTACCGCGACCACGCCAGCCAGGCACAGAACAGGACCGTCTGCCGCCCCTCCACCACCGGCCCTTTGCCGTAGTCCCACTGGAACCACAGCCCAGGCTCCACAATCCAGGGCCGGTACACCCTCCGGTGCCCCTGCCCGTATGCCTCCTTGGCCACTCTCACCGCCCGCCGGACCGTCCGCTCCGACCCCAGGTACCCCATGGCCTGCAACTTGCTGAACACCACGTCGGCCCGCACCTTCCCCCGGCTCGCGTTCACCCACTCCTCGACCTTCTCCAGGTACCCATCCATGAGCCCCGCCCGCCGCAGCCTTCTCGAAGGCGGCCTTCCTGCCTCCCGCAGGGCCACGTACCTGGCCACCGTGGCCGGCGAGCAGCCCACCAGCTCGGCCGCATCCCGGTACGAGCCGGTCAGGTCGAACGCCTCAACTATCTCCACGACTTCCTCGCCAAACTTCACGGTGTCCCTCCTGGGCACTGGTGGCCGTAACACCTCCAGCTAACCCCAGGAGGGACACCTCCGGGCGTACCTCAGCCTGCTCCGCGCAGTTCTCGTGGCCGCCGGTGTTCAGTTCTCGTGGCCGCCGACGCGGGAATGCACACGGTGGTGCCCACCCCGGCCTGGGCGGTGATGGCAGCCTTCATCTGCGAAGTGCCCTCCTGGCTCGGGCCACTGACGTCTTGATGGCAAGACCAGTTCCCCTTCCCAGAGGATATTTCTGCAGCTTCACCTTCCGCGATCATCAGCCTGTATGAAAGGTTGCGGCTGAGAGGGGCAGTGGCTGAGGTGCGAGATCCAGGTCCGCAAGTGGTGGAATGCGGTGCTCCGGCTTCACATGCACGTTCCCGACAAGCGCATGCCGTCGCTGTCTTACCGGTGGCGGCGCGGATGCGATGTCTTCTACACCGGTCCTGGATTTAGGGGCGGCGGAATCCCTCTGGCCAGCTCAAGGGGAAACCTCATTGCTGTGAAGCGGCCCGGCTGCGGAGGGGCGGCCGTCCGGGCCGCCCCTCCGCAGCCGCGCCCTAGTCCGAATCTCGGTCCGTGCTACGGGGTACTACCGTCGAGATGTCCGAGGGGCTGCATTCGCCAAGAGCCCGACCGTGAACGGTGTTAGGGACCCCGACAGCCGATCCCGTCGACAGGTCGTTGGGGTGGACGGCCGGACTGTTGTCAAAGCAAACCAAGTTGCCACCCACGGAGTTGGCCATCACCTCGTTGCCATCAGGATCACCCATCTGGTTGCGGACGTCGATGAGGTTTCCACCGACCATGTTTCGGAGAGCGCCCATCCAGCAGGTCCGGATCCCTATGATGCGCAGGTCGCCCCCGATCACCGCGCCCTCGCTGTCGAAGAATAGGCCCTCCCCACACTCGCTCAAGCCGGCTCCCCCGTGGACCATGCTGACGTCACCTTTGACGGTCACCGAGTGGATCACAACCGCGAATGCCCCTACCGCGATGATGCTTCCCCCCACCCGATCGATCTCGACTGTCGTCCCGGGCGTCGATCCGGAGCACGGTGCCGACGGCCCGCACCCGTAGTAGAGGACTCCCTCGCGGCGCACGAAGACGTTGCCTGTAACGATGAGGGGTCCAGCCAGAGTAGTCGCGTCGAGCAGCGCGCCTGGTTGGATCACCAGATTGCCGTCCACTGTCACTGGGCCGGAACTGATGGAGCAGGGACCAGTCACCACCAGTCCATCGTAAGACCCGGGGCTGATATCCCCGCCTTTACAAACCAAGGCGTGATCGCCGCCGTGATCGTGGCCATCGGCCATGGCCACGCCGGAGCTGGCCAAGATTGCGACGGTGCCCACGAGCGCCGCCGCCGCCACCTGCCATCGCCGCATCTCTTTCCTCCCTCCATTTCACCTGCCCATCTGCAGGCCCCACTGCCCATGCATCCTGCGGCTGCCCGGGGCAGCTTCAGTATTGGTTCA
The DNA here is from genome assembly GCA_021827985.1 of bacterium. Taxonomy (GTDB): domain Bacteria; phylum Chloroflexota; class Dormibacteria; order Aeolococcales; family Bog-877; genus JAJYXT01. Next base: position 308,720 of record JAKATL010000001.1, on the reverse strand, counting down.
CTTTGCCCTCACCTCCCGACCGAACCAGAGTGCTCCCCTTGCTGCTACTCTCGCGCGGCCCCGTCACGCCTGCCGGGCTCGTGGTACCGGGCCACGGTGAACGCCATTACGGTCGGCACGTCGACGGCGAACAGGAACAAGGTGGCCACCAGGATCAGCAACATCGAGCCGCGGGCTCCGTCGCGGATGAACACATAGGCCAGCAGCCCGGCGATCACCAGGTAGGCCAAGAGGGCCCACCGAGCCACCTGCAGGAATGTGCCATGGGCGAAGTCCGGGATCCGCATCATGAGACCAAGGGCCGCAGCGGTCAGTACCCCTCCTCCCACCAGGAGCGCCGCCGGGACCAGCAGGGGAACGTTGCCCGGCAGGTGGGCACCGATGTAGACACCTCCCACCAGCATCAGCGCCAGCGATCCCACGGTCAGCTCCGCCACCGGGGGAACGTGGCGGTTCAGCACGTCCTGGGGATCTCCCGGTCCCTGGACCTTCACGTCGCCTGCCTCCATCACGTCGCCAGCCGGGTCATGATGACCAGGGTCGCCACCTGCATGGCGCCGGTGATGCCAGCCGTGAAGATGAACCGGCGCATGAGCCTGGCTATCACCTCACCGTTGGGCCTCGGCTTGCGCATCTCGAAGAGGACCGCGATGTTGGCCGGCTCCAGGATCCCCAGGGCGATCACGGCCATCACCGCCACCACCACCATCGAGGCCACGACCCAGCCATGGTTGGGGCTGCTGGCCAGGACGTTCCCCAGGTGCAGCGCGAGCTGCCATCCGGCGGCCAGGGTGCAGACCACAGCTGTGGGCATGATCAGCACCATCTTGGGCATGAACCGGGCGGTGAACTCGCCCCGAGCGGGGATCGAGAGCCGGCCCAGCGTGGGGCCGAGAACAAAGCCCAGGAACAGGTCGAGAACAGTCCACACCGCTCCCGCGACGACGTGGAAGAAGTCCAGGGCCCAAAGGGCATTGGCGGCTATCGCCCACACCAAACCGACCAGCACCGCGCCTACCAAGGGCAAGCCGCGCACCGGCACGATCTTCACCCGCACGGCACTGTCCGGAGGAGCGTGCCGTGCTCCCGCGCTGACCTCCGCGAGGGGGGTGGCGCCAACGTCTGCCATCGTCTCCTCCCCTGTGATCCAAGCGGCTGCTCAACCGATCAGGCAGCGGAGGATGGCCTCCGGCTGTCAGATCAGAGTGCTGGCAGGTTACAAGCGGCCTGCATCACGGGCGCATCACCAGCGGGGTGGTTCCCGGTCGAGCTCCTCAAGGCCCTCTCTAGGGCGAGCGGAGGGCCTCCATCCGTTCGAGGATGGTGACCGACGGGCTGAGGCCAGCGCTCCGGGCGACCTGCGCTGCGTTCCGCAGAACCTCGAGGGCGGCCAGCTGCCGCTCGCTCGCGCGAAGCAGTTCGGCAAGGCGCAGGTGGCGGCGCTCATCCCAGGGATCGTGATCGATGGCCTCCCGCATCCACTCCTCCGCTCGCTCCCTCTCTCCGTGCTGGACAGCCCACTCCGAGAGCTGATCCAGGAGCTGCAACCTCTGCGCTCCCAGCCGGGCGCGGGCGGCAATGGCCCACTCGTCGTACACGTCGCCGGGGAGGAACTCCCCCCGATACTCTTGAAGGAGTTGGTCTCCCAGACGTGCGGCCGACGGATCCGCTGAGCGCAGCCGGCCGACGACGTCTCGACAGGCCGCCGAGAACCGGCGGGAGTCGACTCCCACACTGGGGGCGAAGTCCAGGGTCTCGCCCCTTCGCACTGTGAGGCCGGGAACGGTGCGGTGGAGCCTGGAAAGCACGTTGCGCAGGCGCCATCGGCCCACGCGAGGATCGACCCCGGGCCAGACGCTCTCCATCACCGCATCCACGGGGAGGGCGCCCGGGCTCGAAGCCATCAGCTTGACCAGCGTCGCGGGCTGGCCCACCAGCTCAACTTCCCTGCCCCCGGCGCGGACGGAGAACCCGCCAAGGGTCCTCACGGTCTGCTCCAAGGAGCACTCGGTCGCCCTTGGAAGCAGCGGCTCGACTCCCGCGAGGGCAGCGTCCAAGGACTTAGCCCGCCCCTCTTTCAGGAGCCGGTGCGCCTCCGCCTCACCGACATCTGACCAACAATCAGCCATGGCGGCCGCCAGCTGGCTGGCCCACGGCTCGGGCACCGGGGTGCCCAACCGCTCCACTGCCGCTCCCGCGGCTTCCGCTAGGGTTAGGGCGGAACGGGGATCGCGGGCTCTGAGGGCCGCTGCCAGACCCAGGGCCGCATAGGCGGCGCTCCTCTCGTCGCCCAGGTCGAGCAATTCCAGAGCGGCGCCGGCTAAGTGCTCCGCCGCCTGGTCGAGGTTCCCCTCCAGGGTGGTCACGAGCCCCAGATGGAGGACGGCGATGGCGTGCGCGTGACTGTCACGGACGATTGTGCCAGCCCCCAGGGCCAGGTCGAGATGCAAGTGGGCGCCGGGCAAATCACCTCGTGATGCCAGGACCAGGCCCAGCGTGGAGTGGACCATCGCCGACTGCCCGAGCTCCCCTGCTCGAGCGTGGGCCTCCGCCGCGCGAAGGAGGGTGTCGGTGGCCTCGTCCGCCTCGTTGGCGAAGGCCTGTACCAGGCCCAGGTGGTGGAGCAACCGGGCCTCCCCTTCCGACCCTGTACGCTGCGCAATCTCCATCGCCTCCTGGAGCGCCGCGCGGGACGACTCGTGGTCGCCCTGACGCCAGGCGAGCATCGCGGATCCGTCCAGCAGCCGCCAGCGCAAGCCGGGACCCACTTCGACCATCTTCAGCACCTGATCGAGCCAGGTCCGGCCCTCGTCGAGCATCCCGCGCAACTCCCAGTAGCGCCATAGCTCAGCGGCAAGGCCCCCAGCCGTGGAGCTGTCACCCGCTTCGATCGCCTCACCCAGGCAGGCCCTCACGTTGTCCTCCTCGCGCTCCAGTCGCACCAGCCAGGCGCGCTGGGCCGGGCCGGTCAGCAGGGATGCCTCGGCACCTTGGACGAGTTCAAGCCCCCATCGCGCGCGCTTCTGGCGGGCCTGGGAGCACCACTCCCGGCACCCAGGGATGGATTCCAGCCGTGCGGTGACGGCGGTCTCCACGCGGTAGCGTGCCCCGCTGCGTCCGGAAGTCGCCGTGATCAGGGATCTGGCCGCAAGATCCTGGAGCACTCCCCTCAAATCCTCGGCGGCGCCGCTGCTGTTGGCACCCGCCACCAGGACGATCTGTTCCAGGGCGAGGCCGACCGGAAACTGTGCCAGACAGGTGAGGACCTCCACCTCTCTGGGATTCAGGCTTCGTGTGGCGAGCCGGAGCGCTCGGTCCACCGCGATCCCCTCTGGGTCCTCACTGGAGAGCGCGGCCCGGCCAGGACGGAGAATGGCGCACGCCTCTCCCACCCCCAGCGTTGCCACGGTCGCACTGAAGAGCTTCAGTGCCAGTGGCATACCTCCGAGGTTTCGGCAGGCCTGGCCCAGAAGGGGGGCGTCCATGTCCGAAACGGAGACCGACAGCTGTCGTAGGAGCTGCAGGAGCAGACTGCCACTCTCCGAGCTCTCGAGCCCGGAGAGGGTTGAAGTGCCTGTGGCGGGCACGCTCAGGGGCCCCAGGGTCCACGTAACCTCGCCAACGACGGCGAGGTGGCTCTGTGCGGTGACCACGATCCTCGCCGGTCCCGGGCCAGGCGCGGACCTCGCGGCAAGGTCGGCGCAGAGAGCGAGGCAGCGGTCGGCACCGTCTAGGACGAGGACTCCAGCCTGCTCGTGGAGAAGAGCCTTTAGTGGCTCGCCTGCCACTCCGCCGTGGAGCCCCCGTGCCTGACGGATCCGTGAGAGCGCGGCGCGCGGGGGCAGGCCGGACAGGTCAACCCAGGTCACCCCGGGACCGGGCTGAACGACCGACCTCAGGAGCGCGGTCTTCCCCACCCCGGGAGGGCCGATGACGGAGACCAATGGAGCCGCCTGAAGAAGCGAGGTGGCAATCGCGCGCTCGGCCTCTCGCCCGACCAGTCCGACCGGAGCAGGGCCGGACCGGTTAGCTCTCAGGTCGTGCCCGTTGTCGCGAGCGGTCATCTCCCTTCTCTCCTGCCGGGCATGCGCCCGATCAATTCTCCCAGCGCCAATATATGGCGGAGGAACCCGGATTGGGCTCCACCGTCAGAGTCGCCTTGGGCAGATGGCGCTTCATCGATGCCTGCAGGGTCCACTCGAGTCCGCCACCCGCTGTCGCAGATGCCGAGGAACCGCCTCACCTTTGCTTGTGGCCGGGCGCTCCGGTCACCGCTGAGACGGCAACCGAAGCCGGCACTTCGCCAACTGCCTCGCCCAGTTTCGGCTCAGGGAGAGCTCCGGTCTTGGTGGCCTGGACCTTCCGCCGCCCGCTCCAGAGTTGGCTGGCGGGCTCCGAAGCGGTTCGATGGTCACGCCGGCCGATCTGCGGTGCCAGTCGACACGCCGTGCCCGGGCTCGATCAAGCAGATCTAGCCGTGTGGGTCAGCCGGGCACCCGAGACCACCTACCCCGGGACCGAGATGGTCCTCCAATACTCGGTCAAGGACCACCCCAGCCTTACATCAACTGCCCCGCTATGTCAGTAGGTCTGGATTCTCTGGGGTCGAGATGGCTCGGCAAGCAACTTCGCCTGGCGGCAGACGTACTGGGTCTGGCCGCTGCCTCCTCCCGGCACCCTGAAGTTCGCGTGTGCCTGGCCGGCCTTCGACATCCCCGAGTCCATCGTGTCAATTGACAGCAGCCTTGTAATCGCCGCCGCCAGTCGCTGCGCGGTGATTTGGCCTCCCGAGGAACTGCCTCCTGGGCGGGCACACGGGGGGGCCTCGTGGTCCGGCACCCGAGCTTACGTCTCCGATCAAGCGGCCGAGGAGGGGCAAGATTAGCGTCAGTCCAAGGAACGCCGAGGATCCCTCGAGCCGTCGCAGGTCGATCTCAGCGGAGCCACCTTTGCCGTGGCGGGGGCCCACATTGGGCGGGCGTACAGGCGGCCTGGCGAGGGGAGTCACTTCAATGGCTACGCCATCCTCACTCGCACTTTATGAGCCCGATGGCTCTTGGAATCGCCGCTGAACACGCCATCCACCTGGGGGGCCTGGAGGCCGATGATGGGGGTGTACGAATCCGGTACGGGCTGTAACCTTCCTTCCTGGCCCTCTCGCCCGGAGACCAGCGGCCTACGCGCTGGGAAGAGCTGCAGCACTGGCGGCATGACGTGGAGGACCGTGCAGGAACCGAGCACCGGCCGGCCGGAGGCGCCCGGGGCGCCGCCGAGGGAGTCCGCACGGTGGCGCCGTCTCCTCTCACGGAAGCGACGATGTTGGCGGTGACACTTCTACCCTTCAAGGGCGATGTGCCTACCTACGGCTTCCAGGTTCCGATTCCTGGTCCCACACCGTGGCGGTTGGCACTAGCCACCGTGACCGATAGAGAGGAATTAGAGCCGGCGTAGGCCGGCGGAAAAGCGATGGCCCAGCCGGTGGCGTTCTGGACGGGCCCTGGTCCGGGTTGAGACCAGCTCCCCGCTGCGGCGCTCACCTCCACGGGTCCAGACTGGCCGGTGGGTATCGGCGCACGTGTCGGTGGTCGCCAAGACCGGAGCTCGGCGCGAGCCGTCAGCCGTTGGCGGCATCGTCGAAGGCCGAGGCCTCGGCTCGTCGCCGGTGGCACCGGCCGCAGCTTCACCTCCAGAGTCGAAGCCACCGTGTAGCGAGAGGCTCGCGGTGCACCGGGCGGTACCGCGCCGGCGCTCGAACGGGCAGTTCGACCAGCCCGGGGGCTGCCATGGCACCCGTACCCGCGGCCCGTATCGCACTTGAGGGAAGGCTTGGGGTCCGACGCCTGCCCGGCGCCCGGCGCGAAGGCCCGGCCGCTCCGCCTGGCCTGGTATCCGACACCGTTAAATCTCGAGGGAGTTCCGCGGGTTGCCGTCACGGTCGCCTTCAGGGTCCCTGGGTGGAGTCGAATCGAAGCGGCGCCGGGGCTGCCGTCGAGATCCAACCCGGGCTGCCGGGGATGGGACTCGAACCCATACGGACTTGCGTCCGGCGGTTTTTAAGACCGCTGCGGCTGCCATTACGCCACCCCGGCGGAGTGCTGCTGAGTGGGCAGGGTAGCGGAACCGGTGCCGGATCGCGGCCGTCGGGGCTGACGACTTTCACACTCAGCTACGCTGACGGGCGTGGCCAAAAGCAGTTCCACCCGCCGCACGCTGGTCCTGATCCTCGGCTCGGGGCCGGACTCAGCGGCGGCTCAGCTGGTCGCGGGGCTGGCCGCGGCCGCCGCTGAGTCCGGCCATGAGGCGAAGGTCTTCCTACTGGGAGAGGGGGTCCTGGCAGCCGGACAGGTCGCCGGCTCTGGGATCTCGGTTGCCCACTGCGATGCCGACTGGCGCTGGAGGCGGGGGGGCGAGGCACCGGACCCTCGGGTCTTCAGGGGCAGCCTGCGAGACCTCGCGCTCTGGTGTCGAGAGGCAGATCGGGTTGTGCAATGCCGATGACAACCCGGGAGGTCGCAGTGGTGGCCCGGGGCTCGGGAGCTGACTTGAGGCAGGCGGTGGCGCTCGCCCTTGCGCTCCCTCTGGGCGGCTGTGACGTGGTCCTCGTGCTGGAGGGAGCGGCTCGGGAACTGGCGACCCGGGCCGAGATGCCAGGCGGCTCGCGGCGGGATGAGATGGCGGAGCAGATGGAGGCCCTGCTCACCGACGACAGCGTCGAGATCCTCGTCAGGGTGGATGCAGAGGATGACCGGGCTCTCGTAGCCCGCCTTCGGCCGCAGATGCGGGCTCTGGGCGCGGACGCGCTTGAGGCCCGATGCCGGCAGGCCGACCACTGGCTGGTGATGTGAGGTGGAGCTCCACCTCATCACCCGTGCCGGCGATCCCCGAGGCTGGCAGTCAGTGGCATACGCCCTGGGACTCGGGCGTCGGACCGTGGTGGTCCTGGCCGGGGCGGCGGTGACGGAGTCCGAAGAAACCATCGGGGGCCTGGCGGGTAGCCCAGTGGGCGAGGAGGTGATGCCCGTGCTGGCGGTGCGCGCCGACGTCGAGGAGCGCCTGGCCACCGAGCGGTGGGCCACGGTGGACTACGAGGCGCTTCTGGACCTGATCCTGGCGGCCGAGGTGGTGGTGGCCTGGTGAGGTCGGAGCCGGGTGCAGACGGCCTGTCTGACGTGGAGGTGGAGCGCTACAGCCGGCAGCTGCTGCTGCCCCAGATGGGCGAGGCGGCGCAGCTCCGGCTCAGACGGGCCACGGTGACGGTGGTGGGGTGCGGGGCGCTTGGCGCAGCGGCCGCCCCCTACCTCGTCGGGGCGGGGGTGGGCCGAGTTCTGCTCATCGACCCCGACGTAGTGGCCCTGGACAACCTCCACCGCCAGGTGCAGTTCGATACCGCCGACGTCGGTGCCTCCAAGGCGGACCGCCTCGCTGACCGTCTCCGCTCGCTCAACGAGCTGGTGAGGGTGGAGCCGCTCACCGGCAGGGCGGATCCGATCGCGCCCAACCGGACGCTGGGGAGCGAAGGGCTGATCCTCGAATGCACCGATGACCCGGTGACCAAGTTCGCGCTCAACGACTGGGCGGTGGGAGCGGGACGCCAGCTAGTGATCGCCGGGGTCACGGGTCTGCGGGGCCAGGTGCTGCAGGTGGGAGCGGTCGGCCCCTGCTACCGATGCCTGTTCCCCGCGCCCCCGGCCGCCGCCGCCGACTGCCGCACCGCCGGGATCCTTGGGCCCGTGGCCGGGGTGGTGGGGGCGATGCAGGCTCTTCTGGCGCTCACCTGGATCACGGGCATCGACCTTGCCCCCCGGGCGGGCCGGCTCTGGGACCTCGACGCTGGCGCGATGCGCTGGCGGGAGATCCACTTCACGCGAGACCCGAACTGCCCCAATCACCAGAGGTGAGGGCCCCCCGCTCACCATAATTGGCGCCATGTCCGAGCGCCGGTCTCCTGGCGCGCACTGGGAGGTGTCCCGCTGATGACCGAGGACGTGGTGGGGATATTCGGCGGGTCGGGTCTCTACGAGCTGTTGGAGGGGGCCGAGGAGGTTCGCGTGGAGACCCCCTACGGGTCGCCGAGCGACGCCGCCTTCGTCGGCAGGATCGGCAGCCGCAAGGTGGTGTTCATGCCCCGCCACGGCCGTCACCACACGATTCCGCCGCACCGGATCAACTTTCGCGCCAACCTTCACACTATGGGCCAGCTGGGTGTGACCCGGGTGCTTGGCCCGGCCGCGGTCGGCTCCCTGCAGGCCGAGCTGGCCCCCGGGGATGTGGTCATCCCCGACCAGTACGTGGACCGGACGTGGGGGCGGTCGGATACCTTCTGGGAGGGGCCCCAGGTGGCTCACCTGGCGGCGGCCGACCCGTACTGCCCGGAGCTGGGCGACCTGGCCGAGGCCAAAGCCGCCGCGGCCGGGAGGACGGTCCACCGGCACCGGACCATGGTGGTGATCCAGGGCCCGCGCTTCGGAACCCGGGCCGAGTCGGCCTGGTATTCGCAGATGGGGTGGGGGATCGTGGGCATGACGGGGTACCCGGAGGTCGCCCTGGCCCGGGAGCTGGGCATGTGCTATGCCTCCATCGCCCTGGTCACCGACTACGATGCCGGGCTGGAGGGTAGGCCGGACGTCGCCCCGGTGAGCCACCAGGAGGTCCTGCGGGTGTTCGCTGCAAACGTGGACCGGGTTCGCTCCCTGCTGCTGGACGTCGTGTCCGGGCTGCCGGCGGAGAGAGGATGTTCCTGTGCCGGCTCACGCCTGTCTCAGGACGTGGCCGAGTGAGCCAGAGCCAGCCCGCGGTCGATCCGGGGCGGAGGTACTCGCTGATCACCTCCTACGAGCTCTGGCGCCGGATGTGGTGGGTTCTCGCCTACGGCGTCGTGGTGCTCCTGGTGGGGGAGGGAATCACCATTTACGGCCGCCATGGGCTTGACCCCAGCTTCCTGGTCGTGCTGGCCCTGTTCCTCATCATCCTTGGCTGGCTCTACCTCCGGCAGCGCTGGCACTACGTTTCCCTCGCCTCCGAGGGTCTTCTCATACGCCACTGGTTCCGTCTCACCACCGTGCCCTACGAGAGCCTCCGCCAGTCCCGGTCCCAGCCCCTGGGGGCGTTCTTCGACACCCCCAACCGGCGATCCCTGTTGAGCGGCAGCCTTAAGCGCTACGCCGCCAGTCCGGTTTGCGTAGTGCGGGTGGAGATGGACCACGATCAGCTGCTGGCCGTGGGGCGGGAGCTGGGCCGGCGCACGGTGCTGGACCAGGACCTCATCCTGCTGGTGCGGCGTGCCGATGAGCTGGACCGGGAGCTGCGCCCGCGAATCCGCCGCCGCCCCCCCGCGGCGGCGTCCCGGCCCAGTCGGCGGAGGTGACACTCGCCAACTGGCCCGGAGTACGGCGGGAGTGGCCGTACGCGCTGGCCGCCGCGGTGCTCTTTGCCCTCGCCGCCCAGCTGCTGCACTGGCCGCTGAACCCGATGGTGGCGGTGGTGATGGCGGCGGCGGTCTGGGCCCTCTCCCTGCTCCTCCGCCGTCACCAGGACCTCACCGGGGTGGACGGAAAGGACCTCGCCATTGCCGGGGTCCTGGTGGCCGCCGCCCTGGCCGTGCGGCTGGCCAGCCCCATCTACCTGGACTTCCTCCAGGGCCACGTTGGTGTCACCGGCACAGTGTCCGCCCCGACCGGAGTCCACCGGACACCCACCCACGACGTCCTGGGGATCGGTGCGTGGGGGCTCGGCTATCCCTTCAACACCTCGGGGTGCACCCTGGCGCCCGTCGGGCCCCATAACGCCGAGCGCCAGACCTGCGGCTTCGTCTTCGACGAGGTCTACTTCCCGGTAGACGCGCTCAAGAACCTCAAGGGCATCGACTACTTCGACCCCGAGCCGCCCCTCACCAAGCTGATCATCGCGGGGGGCATCAGCTGGCTGGGGTTCACCCCCTGGGGCTGGCGGATCATGTCGGCCATCCTGGGCAGCCTGGTGATCGGCGTCCTGTACCTCCTGGCCCGCCGACTCTGGCACCGGAGCCGGATCTTCCCCACCCTGGCCGCCCTCTTCTTCAGCCTGGATGGGCTGGAGCTGGTGGAGTCACGCACCGGGGTGATCGACGTGATCGCGGTCTTCTTTGTGCTCCTGGCCTTCTGGATGTTCCTCCTGCACTGGCACGCCAAGACCGCCCCCCAGTGGCGCTGGACTCTCTACCTGACCGCCCTGGCATCAGGGCTCGGGCTGGCCTGCAAGGCCGACATGGTGCCCGGGATAGCGGTGATGGTGGTCCTGCTCCTCGGGCGCTGGCTTCGGCCGCGGCTCAGGGTGCGGTGGGGGATGGGCGGGGCCGCTCGATGGATCCTGCCCCCCGCCCCGGACGATCCCGAGGAGGCCTCCCGGCGCACCATGGTGCGGCAGCTGCGCTGGTCCTGGCACTACCTGGGCGCCCTGGTCGTGATCCTCTTTCTCTTCTACGCCTCCTTCTTCCGGTACTGGACGATCTCGCACACGCTCTACGTGAACTTCGCCAACCCCGGCGGTCCGACCGCCACCTGCTCCGGGCTGCTGGAGAAGGCCTCGGTCTGCCGCCTCCCGGTGGCCATGCCCCTGTCGGAGTTCCACATCGGGCAGGTCGACTTCTGGCTGCCGACCGGGTTCAACCTGGGACAGACCATCGCGGATGTGGAGTGGAACAGCCTGGGGAGCCTCAGCTACCAGGCCACGCTGAAGGCCACGCATCCCTTCGCCTCCCCCTTCTACAGCTGGCCGCTGGACGCCCATCCGGTGCTCTTCTATGCGACCTACACCGGCAATGGGGTGAGCACCGTGGGGGGGCAGACGGTCTCCAACTACACCTGGATCACCGACATGGGCAACCCCGCCGTCTTCTGGCTCGGCCTCCTGGCCTTAGCCTGGTGCCTCTACCTTCTGGTCCGGCGGCGGGACCGGGTGGCCGGCTTCATCCTCCTGGCCTACCTCTTCGACTGGCTCCTGCTCTGGTCCTGGCCGTCCCGAATCCTCTTCTTCTACGAGTACATCGAGGCGCTGCCATTCGTCTGCCTGGCGCTGGCCTACCTCTGCACCCGGCTCCTCCGCGCCCGGGTGGTGCTGCAGCTTGACCGGGCGCGGCTCGGTGGCCTCTCGCTGGCCCCGGTGGGCGGGGCGGTGGTCCTGGCCGTGGTCCTCTGCTTTGCCTACTTCTACCCGCTCTGGACCGGCCAGCCCATCTCCTCGTCGGACTTCTTCCAGCACATCTGGGTCTCCGGTTGGTACTGACCGGCTGGCCGGCCCTCACCGCCTACTGGATACTGGTTGCGGCTGCCGGCTGGGGGTTGACCTCTTTCATCCCGCTGAGGTGGCTGCCCCTGGAGCGGCTGCCCGCGGCGGCTCTTACGGGCGTGGTGGGCTCGACGCTACTGGGGTTCATCCTGGCGCTGGCGCTGGGGCCCGGCGCAGCCGCGGCCCTCCTGCCCCCGGCCCTGATCGCCGCCGTCACCTTGGCCAGGTTTCGGCCGACGCGGCTCCGGCTCTGGCCCGATCAACTTCCGCAGCGCCTCGGGACGGCCGGCTTCCGGTGGTCACTGGCGATCGTGGTGGTCACCGGGCTGGGCAGCTGGTTCCTCTTCGCCCATGCTCTCCAGGTGGGGCCGCACGGGACCCTGGTGGCGGCCTCCAACCTCTGGGGCGACTGGTCCGTCCACACCAGCTACGTCCAGAGCTTCCATCTGGGTCGCAACCTGCCTCCCCGGGACAGCGTGGAGGCCGGGACGGCCTTCCGCTACCCCTTCCTGGTGGACTTCCAACCGGCGCTTTTGGAGGCGTTGGGGCAGAACCTCGCCGGGGCGCTGGACATGCCGTCATTCGTGGTCGGCTGGGCCGCCATGGTCCTCGTCTTCCAACTCGCGACCAGGGTCACCCGCCGCCCCGCGGCGGGAGCCCTCGCCCTTGCCCTGGTCCTCTTCGGTGGCGGCCTGGGGTTCGTGGGAGCGTACGGGGACGGCTGCCAGCAGCTGGCGGTCAGCCAGCCTGGCTTCGACTCCGCCGCCTGCACTCACCTCAGCACCGCTACCCCCTCCGCGGTGGTCGCCTTCGTGGGCCACATTCCCACCGAACTGACCCACCTGCCGCGCTTCTACGACGGCCAGCAGCAGGTGGACCCGCCTCTACCCGACCTGCAGTGGTACGAGCCCCTGCTGGTCTACTGGCTTCCGCAGCGCGACTTCGCCTTCGGGATGGGGCTGGTGGCGCTGGGGCTGAGCTGCCTCTGGGAGGCGGTCAGGAGGCGGCGGTCTGGCCTGGCCATCGCTGCCGGGACCCTCACCGCCGCCGTTCCGCTCTTCAACCCCTTCGGCTACCTGTTCCTGGGCCTCTCCGCGCTCTGGTGGAGCGGGCGACGGGGGTGGTGGCGCGGGACGGCCTCCGCCATCCTCCCGGCGACTCTTCTCGGGCTTCCCCAGCTGTACTTCGAAGTTGCCGGTCCCCACGGCTCCCCGACCGGACCGCTCGGGCCCAACCTCTTCCCGGCTCTCGACCTGGGCTGGCTCTCCCACGCCGCCTCGGCCTGCACCGCGACCCAACTTCAGTCGGGGGACGCCTGCTCGGCTCTGTACCTCGCCGGTGCGTCGCCTGTCGCTGTGGGGAGGTACCTCCTCCAGACCCTTTCCCAGCCCGCCTTCTACGGCGCCTTCCTCGGCTTCTGGCTCTCCAACACCGGGATCGTCTTGGTCCTGACGGTGGGCTTGGTGGTGCTGGTGGCGGCCCGGGGAAGGACCCCGGCCAGGTCCCGTCGACTCCAGCTTCTGCGCTTCTGGGCACCGGGCTGGGTCACGTTCCTGCTGGCCAACCTCGTCATCACCCAGCCCTGGAACTGGGACAACACCAAGCTGCTGAGCTACTGGTACCTGGCGGCCGCCATCCCTCTCGCCTGGCTCCTCACCCAGGTGCCTCGGGGGACCTGGCTCCGGGTTCTGGCGGCCCTGGCCACCCTGACGCTCCTCGCGAGCGGGATCCTGGCCGAGCTGGCCGGGATGGAAGGGAGGAGCAACGCCTTCCAGACGCCCCCCAGCGGTGCCACCTCCACTCTGGCCGGTCCGGCGGAGCTGACCGTCGCCAGGGAGGTGGAGCGGAGGACCAGCCCGCGGGCCATCTTCCTCACCGAGGGTCAGCCCAACGACCCTGTCACCTCGCTTGCCGGGCGCACCGCGGTGCTGGGGTACTACGGCTGGCTCTGGAGCTACGGTCAGCCGCTGGCCGCCCGCTACCGGGCGGTGCAGCTGATGTACGCCGGCTGCCCGGCTTCCGGCCGCTGCCAGGTGGGTTACCTCCTGGCCCGTTACCGGGTCGCCTACGTCGAGTTCGAGCCCGGCGACTACAACCAGATCTCCGTCAATCTCGCCTGGTACCGCAGCCGGCATCTGCCGGTGGTGGCCTCGGCCCCGGGCTACCTGATCTTCGATGTCCGCAGTCTCTGGCGCTGAGAGCCGGCGCTCCAGCCATACTCCGGGGGTGATTCCCGGGGACCACCACCTTTGCTAGACGGGCACTGCCACCTGGTACCCCCCTGGCTCCGGGCGGCCGGTTCCGCGGCCTGGAGCGATCCTTGGTTCGCCACCTGCCACGGCGCCGCCCATCCTCGCTTCGCCTCGGGTCAGGACGTGGTGGCCGAGTTGGACCGGGAGGGCGGCGGACGAGCGGTCGTATTCGGCTGGCCCTTCTCCGATACGGGGCTGCTGGCCGAGGTGAACGACTGGGTCGCTGAGGAGGTGGCGGGCCACCCGACCCGGCTGACCGGCCTTGCGATGGTCAACCCCGCCTCGGAGCGCGCCGCCTCCGAGCTGGAGCGCTGCCGCGGTATCGGCCTCGTGGGTTTGGGAGAGATCAACGCCGACGGCCAGGGATTTGACCTCGAATGGGTGGGGGGGTTACGCCGAGTCCTCATGGCCTGTTCCGACTTGGGCTGGCCGGCCCTCCTGCACTGCAGCGAGCCCGTGGGCCACGACTACGCCGGCAAGGGCACGGCCAGGCCGGACCGCCTCTGGCGGCTCCTCGGCCCCCTACTAGAGGAGGCTCAGGGGCTGAGGCTCTGCCTGGCCCATCTTGGCGGCGGCCTTCCCCTGTACGCCCACATGCCCGAGGTGGCGCGGCTCTGCCGCGGCCTCTGGTTCGACACGGCAGCCCTGCCCTACCTGTACTCGGAGAGGGTGCTGGCTGACGTCGCCCGGCTGATTGGCCGGGAGCGGATCTGCTTTGGCACCGACTTCCCGCTTCTGCGACCGAGCCGCTACCGTACCCATCTGGAGGCGGTCCCCGGGCCCGACGGCCGGGATCCCTGGCTGGAGGAGGCGACACTGCGGTGGGTGGCGGGATGAGCGAGACGCGGGGGCTGGCGTTCGCCGTGGTCTCGATGGAAGGACCAGACGAGTACAGCCAGGCCGGCGGCCTGGGGGTGCGAGTCGCCCACCTCAGCTCGGCCCTGGCCGCCGCGGGGTACCCCACCTGGCTCTACTTTGTAGGCGATCCGGGACGCCCGGCCACCGAGGTGCAGGATGGGGTGACCCTCAGGAGGGTGGCCCAGGAGGTCTCTCGCCAGCACCCTCGGGGGGTGTACGACGGGGAGGGGCTCAAGGCCGCCCACCTGGCCGCCACCTTCCCTGCCGAGCTGGTGCTCCAGTTCGCCCTGCCCCAGCTGCGCGAGGACAGGACCCCCGTGGTGCTCTTCGAGGAGTGGCACACCGCCCCCCTGGTCCGGCGGGTATCGGACTTCCTCTGGCAGGAGGGAGCGAGGGACCGCTCGCTGCTGGTCTGGAATGCCAACAACCAGTTCGGATTCGAGGCCATCGACTGGGCGGCCCTCGCCTACACCTCCTCGGTCACGACGGTGAGCCGCTACATGCGGGTCCTGCTCCAGGCACGGGGCGTCGACCCCTTGGTGATCCCCAATGGGATCCCGCTCTCGGCCCTGCGCCGGCCTCCGGTGGCTGCGGTCCAACGGCTGCGGCGGGCAGCTGGGGAGCGCCAGTTCGTCCTCAAGATCGGGCGCTTCCACCCCGACAAGCGCTGGGCCCAGGCGATCTCCGCTCTTGGCGAGCTGCGCCGCCGAGGGGTTCCGGTGCGGATGCTGGCCCGCGGCGGAGGTGAGTCCTACGGCCGGGAGCTCATGCGTTCCGCCGAGGGGCTCGGCCTCCGGGTCGCCACCTGGCGGGCGCCTGTTCGCTCCGCCTCCGACCTGGCTGTGGCGATAGAGGCCAGCTTGGAGGCGGACATCCTGGAGCTGGCCACCTTCCTGCCTGAGGCCCTGCTCCCGGTGCTGTACGCGGCGGCCCAGGCGGTGCTGGCCAACTCCGGGTTCGAGCCGTTCGGGCTGGTGGGTCTGGAGACCATGGCGGCCGGGGGGGTGGCCGTGGTGGGGGCCACCGGTGAGGACTACGCCCGGCACCGCCACAACTGCCTGGTGGCGCAGACCGACGAGGCCTTCGAGCTGGCTGGGATCGTGGAGTCCCTTGTAGCCGAGCCGGAGCTGGAGCGCTCCATCCGGAGGGCCGGTCGGGCCACCGCCAGGACCTACACCTGGCCCGAGGTGGTGGCCGGGGATCTGGTTCCCCGACTGCCTCTGCTCGCGGCCCGACAGATGGTGCGCTGGCCGTCCCTGCCTAAGGGGTGAGGGCCAGCAGCGCTCCCCAGCGCCGCCGACTCAGGTCCCTGGTGCTGCTGGCCCTGACGTTCTTTGTGGGGTTCAACCTGAGGGCCGCCGTCCTCGGCGTGCCCCCCGTCCTCAGCGCGGTCCGCGTCCAGCTCCACCTCAGTTACTCCCAGCTGGGTCTCCTGGGGGGTATTCCGATCCTGGCCTTCGGCCTCACTGCCATCCCGGCCGCCCGCCTGGTCCGCCGGCTGGGAGGCTGGAAGGTCGTGGTGGCGGGGCTGGGGCTGGCGGCGGCCGGCGAACTGCTGCGGGTCGTGCCCTTCCAGCCCGCCGCTCTGTTCGTGGGCACGGCGATCATGGGGGTGGGGATCGCCGCCACCCAGCCCGGCCTGCCGGTCCTGGTTCAGGCGTGGTTTCGGGGCCGGGTGCAGAGCTCCTCGGTGACCCTTACCCTGGGGATCACGGTGGGGGAGCTGGTGGCGGCCAGCCTGACCGGCTCGGCCCTCCTGCCGGCGGTGGGCAGCTGGCAGGGGACCATGGTGTTCTGGGGCCTTCTCGGCCTCCTCTGCGCCGGGGCCTGGGCCGGCTCTGCGCCCCGGGCCGACGCTGGCCGGACCAACGAGCGGACCTCGAGCTGGCTGCCGCTGGTCCGGCCGTCCCGGGTCTGGGCCGTCTACGTCTGCTTCGCCGGTCAGTCCCTGGTCTTCTTCTCCGCCAACACCTGGATCCCGCTCACCGCCCCGGGCGGCTCCCACTCCGCCGGGGCCACCCTGGCGCTGGCGGCCCTCAATGGGGTGATGGTGCCGGTGGACCTGGTGCTGATCTTCTGGCCCCGCCAGTTCGCCACCCGCTGGGAGTTCTACCTGGTCAGCGGGATGGTGGTCCTAATGGGATGCCTCGCCTGGATCTGGTGGGGCTCCTCTCTCCCCTGGCTTGGCCCGGGCCTGATCGGGGCCGGGGTGGCGACCAACTTCGCCGGCCTTCTCGCCTACCCACCGCTGGTGGCCCCCTCGCAGCAGGTGGCCCAGCTCACCTCGGTGATGCTTACGGTGGGGTACGGCTGCGCCTTCCTGGGACCTCTGCTGGGCGGGGTGGCGGTGGACCTGGGAGGCGGCCGCCTCTCGCCGTTCATCCCCATAACCGTGGCCGCGGCGGTCATGATGGTGGTCTCCCCGGCGGTGCCCCGGCGCCTGCCCCGTCGGCTGGCCACGGGGGAGGCGGGCTGACGGCGGGCAGAGGAGGCTGAGCATGGGAGTGAGCCTGAGCGGAGCCGACTGGGACTATCAGGGCGAGGTGTGGGTGCGGCGGCGCCGGGTCGGCCCGCTGGACAATGACGCCTACTTCGTGGCCTGCCCCGAAACGGGGGAGGCGGTCCTGATCGATGCGGCCAACGAGGCACCCAAGCTGATCGCCGCGGCGGAGGGGCTGGAGCTCCGGGCCATCCTGGAGACCCACGGGCACTGGGACCACTGGCAGGCGCTGGCCCAGGTGTCAGGGGAGTTCCCGGCAGCGGTGGTCGCCGCCCACCCCGACGACTTGGGGATGTTCCCCCCGCCTCCCCCCGGCCACCACCTGCACGACGGAGAGGTGGTGGAGTTCGGCCATCGCCGGCTCACGGTGATCCACACCCCGGGGCACACTCCCGGCAGCGTCTGCTTCCTGGCCCCCGGCATCCTCTTCTCCGGGGACACCCTCTTCCCCGGCGGGCCGGGCTCCACCCGGCCCCCGGAGGGCGACTTCGCCACCATCCTCACCAGCATCGAGGTGAAGCTCTGGCCGCTCCCGGACGCGACCTTGGTGCTCCCCGGCCACGGGGACCCCACCAGCATCGGCGCGGAGCGACCCCAGCTGGACAGCTGGCGCCGACGGGGTTGGTAGCCGGCTAGAGGGGGAGGCGGGGCTCCAGGTGCACGAAGGTGGTCCGGTGCAACGCCACCGGGCCGATCTCCCGGAGGGCATCGAGGTGATCGCGGCTCCCGTATCCCTTGTTGCGCCTCCAGCCGAACCGGGGATGGAGACGGTCGAGCTCCACCATCAGGTGATCGCGATGCACCTTGGCGACGATCGAGGCGGCCGATATTGCCCCCACCAACCGGTCCCCCCCGGGTATGCAGCGATGGGGCCGGCCGGCGTCCAGGCGGAGGTTGCCGTCCACCAGATACAGCGGGGCCGGCACCCGGCGCATCAGCTCCTCGAAGGCCCAGCGGTTGGCCCATCCCACTCCCCTGCGATCGATGTCCTGGGGGGAGACCTCCACCACCTCGACCGCCGTGGCGGCCTCCCGAATCGCCGTCTCCACACGCTCGCGCTGCAAGGCTGTGAGCAGCTTGCTGTCGCGGAGCAGGGGGTGCGAGAAGGCCGGGGGCAGGATCACCGCGGCCGCCACCAGGGGGCCGGCCAGGGCGCCCCGGCCGACCTCGTCGATCCCACAGGCACCCTCGGGCACGTCCAGGGACATCCCCCCAACTCTACGTGAGCCGGCCATTCAACCTGGGCCGCCTCCTGGAGCTGATCCTGCGCGGTCCGGAGCGGCTCAGGTCCAGGGAGTTCCGGGCCGAGGTCACGACCTACAGGGGCACGGCTGGAGGCTGGCCGATCCTGGAGGACCCCGGACCACCCCGGCTCGGAGAGCGCGAGCTGATCGCGGCAGGGCCCTCCGGTTGGCGCGATGAGCTGCTCCGCCCAGGTGGCGGCGGGCCGGCCAGGTCGCAGAGCGGGTCGGATCGCTGGTGGGCGGTGGACAGCCCGGGGATCCAGGAGCACCTCGATCCAGGCCCGCTCCTCTCCTCGCTCTATGACGTCCGCGCCGTAAACACCGTGCGGGGGCCCTTGCTGAGTGGCCGCGTCCGACCAACGGGGGACATGGATGACCTCGCCGCTCTGGTTTACGGCTTCGGCGGGGACGGCTGGAGGGGGCTGGTGGATCCCCTGATCGGGGTGCTGCGGGAGGCCCGGTGGCTGCGGTCGGGCCGGGCGCAGTTCCGCTCCCGCATGAGGCTCGAGCTGTTGGGCACTCCTCTCCGGCCGGTTCGTTCGCAGCCGGAGTGGCAGGCGGTTCTGGAGCGGGTGGCGAATGCCGCTGGGGAGCTGGAGCCAGCCGAGTTCCAGGCCACCGTGCGGGTGAGCTACTCAGTTGCGGGTGTGAGTTCCCTTCCCGACTATCCGCACCCGGCCAGCTCGTTCAGCGGAGGTTACGAGTGGAGGGGCTGGCGCCGCCGGCTCTTCCCGGTCGGGGTGAGGGGGGTGGCGCAGGAGTGGGCGTCGCTGGAGGACCACCGGCAGCGCCTCCCAGCGCTCCTCGGCCAGCCTCGCAGGGCCGGCTTCGACGCCGGGTTCCGGCTCCTGGCCCGCCGCGGGGAGTGGCAGGCGGTGTCACTTCCGGTGCGCTCGGAACTTGACCCCTTCGGGTGGGCCCGGGCCGGCGACCGTGGTCCCCACTGGCTGCGCGACGAGCGCCGGGCGTGGATGGACCCCGCCCTTCGCGAGATGCTGGATCCGCTGCTGGTGCTGGCCGCGCTCCGCCTCAGGAGGGTGCGGACGGTCGAGGGCGGCTGGTGGGTCTCCGGGCTGCCGCGGCCCTCCGACCGGGCCCACGGGTATGGCGCCTCAGTTGTCCACCCGTTCGGGGATCGCTGGGAAGGGATGGTGGACTCCGCCACCGGCACCCTGACCTCCTGCCGCACCTGGGCGGGACGGGTCGAGCTCTCTTCACATCAGCTCGACCTCCGGCCCATCTGACAGGGACCATGCCGTCGCACGACTGCAGATGAGCCGGGAACGGGGTCCGGCGGTGCCTATACTCGGGATCGAGATGTCGAGCAGCTCCCCTCCGGGCCGGAAGTCGGGACGGGCCCGGGTCGAGGAGCTCCGGCAGCGGGAGGCCCGAGCGCTCCTGGGGGGTCCTGAGCGCCACCGGAAGCGGCTCTCGGGCCAGCGCAAGCTCCCGGTGCGCGAGAGGCTCAGGATGCTCTTCGATCCCGAGACCCCCTTCGTGGAGGACGGTCTTCTGGCCAACTCCGAGGCCGAGGAGGAGCTGGGCGCCGACGGGGTGGTGACTGGCGCCGGGACGGTGCAGGGGCGCCGGGTGCTGGTCATGGCCAACGACCCCACCGTGAAGGCGGGCTCCTGGGGTCCCCGGACGGTGGAGAAGATCCTGCGCATCCAGGAGCGGGCGGAGCAGCTCCAGCTGCCCCTCTGCTACCTGGTGGATTCCGCGGGGGCACGGATCACCGAGCAGCTGGAGATGTTCCCCGGCCGTCGCCACGCCGGCCGGATCTTCCACAACCAGGTCCGGCTCAGCGGTCAGGTCCCTCAGCCCTGCATCCTCTTCGGCCCCAGCGCCGCCGGTGGGGCGTACATCCCCGCCTTCTGCGACGTGGTCTTCATGGTCGAGGGCAACGCCTCCATGTACCTCGGCTCCCCCCGGATGGCTCAGGAGGTGGTGGGGGAGCAGGTCACCCTGGAGGAGATGGGGGGCGCCCGGATGCACTGCACGGTTTCCGGATGCGGTGACCTCCTCTGCCGGGACGAGTCCGAGGCCATCTCCGCCCTGCGCCGCTACCTCGGGTTCCTTCCCTCCAGCTGGACCCAAGACCCCCCCACGTCCGCCCCTCGGCAGCCGGCGTCTCCGCAGGAGCTGGCCGCGATCCTCCCCGATGAGCCCTCTCGAGGCTACGACGTCCACCTGGTTCTGGATTCTCTGCTGGACGCTGACTCCCTCTTCGAGATCAAGCCGCTGTACGCCCGGGAGTTGGTGTGCGGCCTGGCCCGCCTGGGGGGGCGGGCGGTGGGGGTTCTGGCCTCCCAGCCGGCCCACCAGGGCGGGGTGCTCTTCGTCGACTCCGCGGACAAGGCGGCCCGCTTCATCAGCCTCTGCGACGCCTTCAACCTGCCCCTCGTCTTCCTGGCGGACGTCCCGGGTTTCATGATCGGATCGCAGGTGGAGCGCGAGGGGATCATCCGCCACGGGGCCAAGATGATCGCCTCCCTGAGCTCGGCGACGGTGCCCCGCATCTGCGTCGTCCTGCGCAAGGCCTACGGAGCCGGGCTGTATGCCATGTCCGGCCCGGGGTTCGAGCCGGAGGCCACCCTGGCGCTGCCCACCGCGGAGATAGCCGTGATGGGCCCGGAGGCGGCGGTCAACGCGGTGTACGCCAACCGCATCGCCGAGCTGCCCGCGGGGGAGCGCCCGGCGTTCATCTCCCGCCTCCGTGCCGAGTACGCCGCCGACATCGACATCTTCCGGCTGGCCTCGGACCTGGTGGTGGACGCGGTCGTCGACCCTGCCAGGCTCCGGTCGGAGTTGATCCTGAGACTGGCGGCGGCCTCATCCCGGCGCCGTCCCGCCCCCGCCCGACACCACGGCGTGTTCCCTGTCTGACCCGACCAAGGAGAGATAGCCTTGCCTGAGCCTGAGAGCGCCCCGCTGCTGCTGATCCCCGGCCCCACCCCGGTGCCCCAGCCGGTCCTGGAGGCGCTGGCCCGGCCCACTGAGAGTCACAGCAGCCCGGCCACCGCTGCCTCCCTGCGCCAGATCCAAGCCGGCCTCCTGGAGGCCGTGGGTGGGCCGAGCCCGGAGAACCTGGCCCTGGTCCTGGCCGGCAGCGGAACCCTGGGGCTGGAGGCGGCGCTCACCAATCTTCTCCGTCCGGGGGAGACGTTGCTGGTGGTCAACCATGGGTACTTCGGGGACCGCTTCGCCGAGGTCGGTCGGGCCCTGGGTGCGGAGGTGGTGGAGGTCTCCTGCCCCTGGGGAGAGCAGGTCGAACCGGAGCGGGTCGCGGGCGCGCTGAGCGAGTCCGGCGCCCAGGTGATTACCGTGACCCATGTGGACACCGCCACCGGCGTGGTCGCCCCCTTCGCCGACTACGCGGAGATCGCCCGCCAGCACGGCGTCATGATGGTGCTGGACTCGGTGGCCGGGGCCGGAGGGATGCCGGTGGGGATGGCCGACCTGGGGATCGACGTCGTGGTGACGGCCTCTCAGAAGGCGCTGGGCGCCCCGCCCGGGCTGGCGCTGCTCGCCATCTCCCCGGCGGCTCTGGAGCGCCGCCGGGCGATCGGCCGGGCCCAGAGCTACTTCCTGGACTGGATGCGCTGGGAGCCCCCGATGCGGGACCCCTCCGGCCGGTACTTCGCCACCCTGCCCACCAACCTCATCGCCGCCGCCGGCGTGGCCCTCACCCTGGCCGGGTCCGAGGGGTGGGAGAGCCGCTTTGCCCGCCACCGCCGAATGGGGAGGGCCGTGCGGCAGGCGCTGCGCGCCCTGGGGCTGGAGCCGATGGCTCGGGAGGAGGTCTCCAGCGCCACGGTCACCGCTTTCGCCGTGCCTGAGGGGGTCACCCCCGCTGCCCTGCGCACCGAGGTTGCCCGCGAGGGGGTGGCCATCGCCGGCGGGCTCGCCGCCTGGAGCGCCAGCGCCGGCCGGATTGGCCACATGGGGGCCGCCGGTCTCCCGGAGCTCCTCCGCGGGGTGGCCGCCCTGGAGGCGGCGCTGGCGCGGCTGGGCCAGGAGGTCCAGCCCGGGCGCGGCGTCTCGGCTTTTCTGGCCAGCTGGGTGGGCGATCCCTCCTGAGCGCGCGGCGCGGCGCGTCCTCCGTCCCGGTGAAGTGGCCGAGCCGTTACCAGAACGCGCCGGGGCGTAGCAGCAAAGCGGCCGGGAGCCGCTGCTGGCGCGCCTAGAATCGCGCCTCAGGATGTCATTGGGAGAGCTGGCCTCCGCCGGTCGGCGGGTCCGGGTCGCCGGGCTGGAAGCGCCGTCGGTGCTGCTGCTGGCGATCCTGATCCTGGGCTGGGCTGCGTTCACCACTCCCGAGTTCGACCCCGACTTCTGGTGGCATGCCCGGGTGGGGCTGGAGATCCTGGCACACGGAGTACCCCAGCACAACTACTTCACCTTCACCGCCTTCACCCGCCCCTTCATTACCCAGGAATGGGGGGCAGAGGCGATCTATGCCCTCCTCTACACCCATCTGGGCATGACCGCGGTGATCCTGCTCATGGCCGGAGTCACCTGGGCCGGCTTCCTGCTGGCGGTCCGGCGGGTTTGGCACCTCGGCAGGTCCACGTGGGCGGTGTCCCTGGGAGCCGCCCTGGTGGTCATCTCCGGGTTGCAGATCTGGGGCCCGAGCCCTCAGATGTTCACCTTTGGGTTGCTGGGCGTGCTGCTCAACTTCCTGGACTGCTACCGCAGCCGTCCCGCCCCGCGGCTGCTGCTCCTCCTGGTGCCCCTCTTCGCCCTCTGGAGCAACCTCCACGGAGGGTTCACCATCGGCCTGGGGGTGATGGCGGTCTATCTGGCCGGCGAGGGCCTGGCCACCGCCCTGCGGCGCCCAGAGGCCCTGGGATGGCGGGCCCTTCGCGACCTGCTGGCCGGGCTGGTGCTGGCCGCGCTCTCCGCCATGGTCAACCCCAACGGCTGGGGGGTGTACCTGTACCCCCTCAAGCTGCTCCTGAGCCACGTGGCCCAGGCGAACCTCAACGAGTGGCAGCCTCCAGATTTCCACCAGGTGGCCAACATCCCCGCCCTCTTCCTGCTCCTCTCCCTGGTGGTGGTGGCCCGCTGGGCGCGGCGGACCAGGATCTCCGATCTCTTCCTGGCGGTGGCCGGGGTGCTTCTGCTCCTTTACGCGGTCCGAGACATCCCCATCTTCGCGGTGCTCTCCCTGCCGCTCTGGGTGGACGGCGTGGAGCAGCTGGGACTGGAGCTGCGCGCCGGCCTCCGCCTGCGGCCACGGCGCCGGGCGCCCGCCCCCATCTGGTTCACGACGCTGGTGCTGGCGCTGGTGGCGCTGACCACGGCAGCCCGCATGATGTCTCAGCTCGGCAGTCCGGAGAACCAGCTGCAGAGCTCCGCCTACCCAGTGGCGGTGGGGCGCGTGATCTGCGACGGGCCACCTGCCCGGGTGCTGGCCCCATACGGCAGCAGTGGGTGGCTCCTGTACCGCATCGACCACGCCGAACCGGCCGGTCGAGGGTGCGCCCCGGACCGTGTCTTCATCTTCGGCGAGGCGGTCCTCATGGGCCGCCAGATCATCTCCGACTACCTCCAGATCGTGGCCGGGGGCCAGGGGAGTCTGGCGCTTCTGCACTCCTACCGGGTGAACCTCGTCTGGCAGCCCAGAGGGAGCGCCCTGGCCGTGCTGCTCTCGCACACCTCCGGCTGGAGCTGTGTCTTCGGCACCTCGGCCAACCTCCTGTACGCCTCCGCCTCCTCCGCCTCTGGCTGGCACACCTCCCGGGCCGGGTGTCCGCCGGGCGGCTGACCCGCTCCCTATAACCTAGAGAGGGCCGGATCGCCCGGACGGCAGGACCAGCGGAGGTGGCGCGAATGGCGACAGCAAGGCCGATGCAGCTGGGGATGGTGGGCTTGGGCAGGATGGGGGCCAACCTGGTCCGGAGGTTGATGCGCGACGGTCACCAGTTGGTGGTCTACGACGTGAACCAGAAGGCGGTGGCGGAGCTGGCCTCCGAGGGCGCCACGGGAGCGGCCTCGCTTCACGAGCTGGCCCAGAAGCTCGCCCCACCGCGGGCGGTCTGGGTGATGGTGCCCGCCGGGGAGATCACCGAGAGCACGATCAAGGGTCTGGAGGCAGTGCTGGCCCGCGGCGACACCATCGTGGACGGCGGCAATTCCTACTACCGGGACGACATCCGCCGGTCGAAGAGGCTGGAGGAGAAGGGGATCACCCTGCTGGACTGCGGCACCAGCGGCGGCGTCTGGGGGCTGGAGCGCGGGTACTGCCTCATGGTGGGGGGAAAGGCGGGAGCGTTCTCTCAGCTGGAGCCCATCTTCGCCACCATCGCTCCCGGGGTGGACTCGGCCCCCAGGACCGGCGCCCGCACCGGGCCCCCGCAGCCCTTCGAGCAGGGCTACATGCACTGCGGAGAGAGCGGCGCCGGTCACTTCGTCAAGATGGTCCACAACGGCATTGAGTACGGGATGATGGCGGCGCTGGCCGAGGGGCTGGACATCCTGCACCACGCCGATGCCGGGCTGGAGCAGAGGACTGGGGACGCCGAGACCGCACCGCTCGAGGACCCGGAGTTCTATCGCTACCGGATCGACACCGCCCAGGTGGCGGAGCTCTGGCGGCGGGGGAGCGTGGTTGGCTCCTGGCTGCTCGACCTGACCGCCTCGGCGCTGGCGGAGTCCCCCGACCTCCGCGAGTTCCAGGGTCGGGTTTCGGACTCGGGAGAGGGCCGCTGGACCTCGATCGCCGCCGTGGAGGAGGGGGTTCCGGCCCCGGTCCTGACCGCGGCGCTCTATTCGCGCTTCGCCTCTCGCGACCTGGGCGACTTCAGCAACCGGGTCCTATCGGCGATGCGCAAGCAGTTCGGCGGCCACGACGAGCGGCCGGCCGCTCAGGGGTAGATTCCCCGGACGGCGGTGGCGTCCGCGACCCGTTTGACGGCCAGGCAGTACGCCCCCATGCGCAGGGTGGTGCTGTGCTGCTGGGCCAGCTCGTCCACCTGGCGGTAGGCCTGCTCCATGATCCGGGTGAGGCGCTGGTTGATCTCCGACTCCTCCCAGAAGAAGGACTGAAGGTCCTGCACCCACTCGAAGTAGGAGACCGTCACCCCACCGGCGTTGGCCAGGATGTCCGGCACCACCACCACCCCGCGCTGGTGGAAGATGTCGTCCGCCTCCGGGGTGGTGGGCCCGTTGGCCGCCTCTACCACCAGCCTGGCCTGGACGCGGGCGGCGTTGCGCATGGTGAACTGGTTCTCCAGGGCGGCCGGGATCAGGATCTGCACGGGGAGCTCCAGGAGAGCCGAGTTGGAGATCTCCTCCTTGGCCCCGGCGAAGCCCTTGACCCTGCCGGTGGCCTTCTGATGCTCCAGCAGGGCGGGGATGTCCAGCCCATCCGGGTTGTGGATGCCCCCGAAGACGTCCGAGACCGCGACCACCTTGAACCCCTGGCCGTGGAGCAGCTCGGCGCTGACGCTGCCCACGTTGCCGAAGCCCTGGATGGCCACCGTCGCCTGGCTGGGGTCAATCCCCATCCGCCGACACGCCTCCAGGGTGACCACCAACACCCCCCGGCCGGTCGCCGCCGGCCTCCCCTCGGAGCCGCCGATGGACAGCGGCTTGCCGGTGACCGTGGCGGGCACCGAATAGCCCTTCTCCATGGAGATGGTGTCCATGATCCAGGCCATGGTCTGCTGGTTGGTGTTGACGTCCGGAGCCGGGATGTCGCTCTCCGGACCGATCAGGATGGAGATCTCACTGGCATAGCGGCGGGTCAGGTTCTCCAGCTCTTGGGCGCTGAGCTGAGCCGGGTCGCAGATGACCCCACCCTTGGCGCCGCCGTAGGGGAGGTTGACCACGGCGCACTTCCAGGTCATCCACATCGACAGCGCCTTGACCTCATCCAGACTGACCTGGGGGTGGTAGCGGATGCCCCCCTTGGCGGGGCCCCGCGTCAGGTTGTGCTGCACCCGGTAGCCGGTGAAGACCCGGATGCTGCCGTCGTCCATCCGCACCGGGAAGTTGACCGTGAACTCGCGCCGGACCTCCCGGAGCACCTGGCGCAGCCCGGAGTCCAGGTCCAGGATCGCCGCCGCCTGGTCGAACTGGCGTTGGGCTGTCTCGTAGGGGTTGGCGGCCTCGGCCGCCTCCGCCGCCGCGGTGAGGACGTTGCTGGCCATGGCCCCGGACCCTCCTTGAAGTATCAGGACTTGGGAAGGGTCTCCGCCCGACCCGTGTGGAAGCGTAGTCCCGAGATTGGCGGCCGTGTCAAGTAGGATCAGGCGCCGCGCTGCGCAAGACTCCGCCCACCACCGTGGCGACCACCCGGCTGTCTCGCACCACGGTGAGGTCACAGCGGTATCCGGGGCGCAGCCGGCCCTCCTGGCGCTCGACCCCCCCGGCGAAGGCCACCCCCGCGGTGTAGGCGAGCAGCGCCTCCCTCCTGGTCAGGGCCAGTTCGGGGTGCCACCCGACCCGGCTCCGCCATCCGGTGGCCGCCTCCAGCCCCAGCATCGGATCGGCCGAGTCCACCGGGGCGTCCGAACCGAAGGCCAGCCGGACTCCGGCCTGGGCCAGCCTGCCCCAGGCGTAGGCGCTGCCGGTGAGCCCCGCCCACAGCCCGTCGGCCAGCTCCCGGTCGGCAGGGGCATGCAGGGGCTGCATGGAGGCCACCGCTCCCACCCCCTTGAAGAGGGAGACATCCGACGGATGGACCAGCTGGGCGTGCTCGATGCGAGGGCGCCAACCCGGCCAGCTCCCGACTCCGGCGCGCAGGGCCAGGAGGGCACGGTGGACGGCCAAGTCCCCGATGGCATGCAGGCAGAGGTTGAGCTCGGTCCGGATGCTGAGCTTGACCAGGTCCCGAAGGTCCCCATCGGAGAGGCGAGCCACACCGCCGCCGCCACGCATCTCGGCCGTCCCGCTGCCCAGCGAGCCGTCCACGAAGGCCTTCACCCCAAACACCCGGAGCCAGGAGTCCCCGAGGCCCTGACGCAGTCCCAGCCTCCCGGCGTCTTCCATCAGGTCGGCCGGCAGGTTGTAGGTGACCCGGAGCGGCAGCCGCCCCCGGGCGTGGAGGCGCTGCAGGGCGAAGTAGGTCTCCGGGGGGTCCATGGAGTGGACCGAGCACAGCCCGAGGGCAGCAAGGTGCTGGAGCACTCGCTCCAGCGCCCGTTCATAGGCGGGACCATCCGGGCGCGGGACCAGGCGGAGGAAGGCCGGCCCGCCCTCCCGGACCACACCGGAGGGCTCGCCCTCAGGATCGCGGTCGACCACCATGGGGTGGGGGTCCGGTCGGTGCCAGGGGATCCCCGCCATCTGCAGGGCGCGAGTGCTGGCCCAGACCGAGTGCTCGTCCTGGCTCAGCAGGGCGACTGGGCGCCCGCCCGCAACCCGGTCCAGCGCCTGGCGGCTCGGGGCGGACCCACCGCCGAAGAGGCGACCCGACCAGCCGCTGCCCACCACCCAGTCCTGGGGCCCCAGCCGGCCGGCCCGCGCCGCAACCCGGCGCAGGAGCTCCGCGAGGGTCCTGGTCCTGGAGAGGTCGAGATCGATGTGCAGCCGCACCAGTTCGTGGAGGTGGAGGTGCGAATCTCCGAGGCCGGGGAGCACCCGGCCCTCCAGCTCCACGACCCGGGCCCCGGCGCTCCGGTCCACCGCATCGCGCCCGAGGGCGATGATCCGCCCGTCGGCGGCCGCCAGCACCGCGGGCGCAGCTCCCCGGAAGAGCACCGGCCCCGGACCGCTCCGATCGACCACTCCCTCATTCTGGACGGCCGCCTCCCCGCACGCTCACCGTCCCGGCCCTCTTCCGGAGACCGTCCTTAACCCGGGCGTGCGACCATGGAGGCGTGAGTCCCACGGAGAGCGAGCTGGCGGCTGGGCGGCGCACCCTGCCTCTCGCCGGGAGCGCTCTCGACACTCTCTGCATAGACACCATCCGCTGCCTGGCCATCGACACCGTGCAGAAGGCCAATTCAGGGCATCCGGGTCTGCCCATGGGAGCTGCGCCCATGGCGTATGTGCTCTGGTCCAGGTTCCTGCGCCATGACCCCGCCGACCCCGGTTGGCCCGACCGCGACCGCTTCATCCTGAGCGCCGGGCACGGGTCCGCCCTCCTGTACTCGCTGCTTCACCTGACCGGGTACGGCGTGAGCCTGGAGGACCTGAAGCGCTTTCGCCAGTGGGGGTCGATCACCCCCGGGCACCCCGAGCGTGGCCTCACCCCGGGGGTAGAGGTCACCACCGGTCCGCTCGGCCAGGGCTTCGGTAACGCGGTGGGGATGGCCATCACCGAGCGTTGGCTGGCGCACCGCTACAACCGGGGTGGCCACCGGGTGGTGGATCACCGGACCTTCGTCCTCTGCGGGGACGGCGACCTGATGGAGGGGGTCTCGGCTGAGGCCGCCTCTCTGGCCGGACATCTTCAGCTGGGGCGGTTGACCTGCCTCTACGACGACAACCACATCTCTCTGGACGGGCCCACCTCGATGGCCTTCACGGAGAACGTGGAGGAGCGCTTTCGAGCCTACGGCTGGCAGGTCCAGCGGGTCGAGGACGGAAACCTGGACCTCGACGGCATCTCTACGGCGCTGGAGAACGCCATCGCCGACGACACCCGGCCCTCGCTGATCGCGGTCCGCACGCACATCGGTTACGGCTCTCCGCACAAGCAGGACTCCAACTCCGCCCACGGGTCGCCGCTGGGGGCGGACGAGGTGGCCGCCGTCAAGCGTGCCTACGGCTGGGATCCGGACGTAACCTTCCACGTCCCCGACGAGGCGAGAGCGGTCTTCGGCGAGGCGCTGGCCCGGGGGACGCGATGGCGGGGAGAGTGGGAGGTGAGGTACGCGGCCTTTGCCGCCGCCGAGCCACAGCTGGCGGACGAGTGGCGCCGGGCCCTCGCCGGAGAGCTTCCCCCGGATTGGGAGAGTGCGCTGCCTGCCTGGGAGACCGGAGGGGCGGAGACGGCCACCCGGGTCTCCGGCGGCGAGGCGCTCAATCGGCTGGCAGAGAGGATCCCCTGGATCGTGGGAGGTGACGCGGACCTCTCCGAGTCGACCAAGACGCACCTCACTCAGGAGCGCGATTTCGACGGGCAGACCGGGGACGGCCGGAACCTCCACTTCGGGGTCCGGGAGCACGCCATGGGGGCGGCGGTCAACGGCATGGCTGCCCACGGCGGGGTTCGTCCGTTCAGCGCCACGTTCTTCACCTTCTCCGACTACCAGAGGCCCTCGGTGCGGCTCTCTGCCCTCTCCTCGCTCGGGGTGGTGTGGGTCTACACCCACGACAGCATCGGCCTGGGAGAGGATGGCCCCACGCACCAACCGGTGGAGCAGCTGGCAGCCCTCAGGGCCATTCCCGGCCTGGTGGTGATCCGCCCCGGAGATGCCAACGAGTCCAGCTGGGCCTGGATGGTGGCAGTTCGCCGCGGATCCGCCCCCACCGCCTTGGTCCTGTGTCGCCAGGGGGTGCCGGTGCTGGACGGCACGAGGGAGCTGGGTCGCGAGGGAGTGGCCCGCGGCGGGTACATCCTCCAGGAGGCACGCGGGGGCTCCCCTGACGTGGTCCTGATCGGCACCGGAAGCGAGCTCTCGATCTGCGCCGCGGCCCGGGAGCTGCTTCTAGAGGAGGGGATCGCCGCCCGGTTGGTGAGTATCCCCTCGCTGGAGCTCTTCCGGGAGCAGGACGGCGGCTACCGTTCCGAAGTCCTCCCGGATGGCCTGCCCCGGTTGGCCGTGGAGGCGGGGATCACACAGCCCTGGGAGGCGCTGGTAGGCCCCCGAGGAGCGGTGATCGGCGTGGATCGCTTTGGCGCCTCGGCGCCCTACAAAACCATATACGAGCATCTGGGACTGACCCCGCAGCGGACGGCCCAGCGTGCTCGCGAACTCCTGGAGGCTTGAAGAGGTGGCGGAAATGGCCGAGAACACCCTGCGCCAGCTGGCTGACCATGGTCAGAGCGTTTGGTACGACAACCTGAGCCGGGACCTCATCAGCTCCAACGGGCTCCGCGAGCTCATCGATCTGGGAGTAGCCGGGGTGACTGCCAACCCGACCATCTTCGAGCAGGCGGTGTCCGGCAGCGACGCCTACGACGTGGAGATCGCCGGCCTCTCCCGCGAGGGGCTGAGCGATGAGGAGATCTACGACCGCCTGATCGTTGAGGACGTCCGGGCGGCCTGTGACATCCTTGCCGGGGTCCACCGCCGGAGCGGTGGACGGGACGGGTACGTGAGCCTGGAGGTAGCCCCGCGGCTGGCCCACGACACGGCGGCCACCGTGGCGGCCGCCCAACGCTACCGACAGCTGGTGGGGCGGGAAAACCTCATGATCAAGATCCCGGCGACGCCGGAGGGGGTGCCGGCCGTGGAGGAGGCCATCGCCCAGGGACTGAACGTCAACGTCACCCTCATCTTCGCCGTCGAGCGCTACCGCGAGGTCATGGAGGCCTACTGCCGAGGACTGGAGCGACGGCTGGCGGCCGGCCTCGATGTGTCCGGGACCCGCTCGGTGGCCAGCTTCTTTGTGAGCCGGGTCGACACCGAGGTCGACCGCAGGCTGGACCGGCTGGCCGAGGGGGCGGACGCCGACCGGGCGCGCCAGCTGGTGGCGGCGCATGGCACCGCGGCCATCATCAACGCCGCCCTGGCCTACCTGGCCTTCGAGGAAGTGATGCGGGGACCGCGCTTCGCAGCCCTGCGGGGGGCCGGAGCCCACCTGCAGCGCCCCCTCTGGGCCAGCACCAGCACCAAGAACCCCGCCTACCGAGACGTTCTCTATTGCGAGGAGCTGATTGCCCCCGACACCGTCAACACCATGCCACCGTCCTCGGTCCGGGCTTTCCTGGACCACGGGCGGGTGAGGGACGGCCTGCGCGAGCATCTCCCCCAGGCGGAGGCCAACCGGGCCCACCTGGCCGAGCTGGGGATCGACCTGGACGACGTCACCAAACTCCTCGAGGAGCAGGGAGTGGCCAGTTTTGCCGCTTCGATGGACAAGCTCCTCGCGGAGGTGGGGGGCAAGCGCGCCAGCCTCGGCGCCGGCCGGGTCGTGGCCTCGCCGCGTACCCGCTTTATCGCCACCGCCACCACGGCCAGGTTGGAGCTTGGTTCCACCACCGCGCCGGTGGAGGAGGCCGCCGCCCGGCTGGCCGCCTCCCGGGCCACCGCTCGGCTGGTGGCCAAGGACATCTCGCTCTGGCCCGGCGACGAGGCGCAGCGCGAGGAGATGCAGCACCGGCTCGGCTGGCTCGATGAGCCCCGCCGCCAGCAGGAGGCGATCTCTCGCCTCAAAGAGCACCGCAGCTGGGTGCGCGACCGGGGGTTCCGCCAGGCACTGCTGGTGGGGATGGGAGGCAGCAGCCTGTGTCCGGACGTGCTCGCGAAGACCTTCGGCGCCGCCCCCGGATTCCCGGAGCTCTTGGTGTTGGACTCCACCGATCCCGATCAGGTGAGCCAGCTGGCCTCCGGACTGGATCTGGAGCGCACTCTGGTGATCGTCTCCTCGAAGAGTGGGGGGACGACGGAGACGCTGAGCCACCTGGCCTACTTCCATGATCTGCTGGTGAAGGCGGTGGGGGAGAAGGCCGGCGAGCACTTCGTGGCCGTCACCGATCCCGGGACGCCCCTCGAGGCCAAGGCTCGGGGCCTGGGTTTCCACCAGGTCTTCTCCGCCAACCCGGAGATCGGCGGTCGGTACAGCGCCCTCTCCGACTTTGGGCTGCTTCCGGCAGCCACCATCGGGGTGGACTTGGACCAGCTTCTGGCTGCTGCCCTGGCCATGGCCGAGGCCTGCTCGCTGGCGGAGGGCAGCCCGGGGGAGGAGCTGGCCGCGGTCCTGGCCGGTGCGGCGGCCAGCGGCCGGGACAAGGTCACTATCGCTGCCGACCCGGACCTCCAGGCTCTGCCCGTCTGGATCGAGCAGCTCCTGGCGGAGTCGACTGGCAAGGAGGGGAGGGGGCTGGTGCCGGTGGTCGACGAGCCGATGATGGAGGTGGCGGCCTATGGGGCCGACCGGCTCTTCATCCACCTCGAGAGCGGCTCTGCCAACCCCGACCCCAAGATCACCGCTTGGCTGCGGGAGCTGGTCGGCGTCGACCAGCCGGTGGTTCACCTTCCCGCGCCGCACCTGCTGGATCTGGGGGCGGAGTTCTACCGCTGGGAGGTGGCCACGGCGCTGGCCGGCTCTCTTCTGCAGATCGACCCCTTCGACCAGCCCAACGTGCAGGAGAGCAAGGACAACACCGCGCGGCTGCTGGCCGAATACCGCTCCCGCGGCCGGCTGCCGGAGCCGAATTACGACCTCGCCAGCGGGGAGTTGCAGCTCACCGGGTGTCCCGGCGCAGCCGACCTCGATTCGGCACTCCGGCAGTGGCTGGCGGGAGTGGGGCGCGGCTGGTACGTCGCCGTGATGGCCTACCTGCCGATGCGCCCGGGACACCCCGAGGATCCGGAGGAGATAGCGCGCCTGCGCCGGGCCCTCACCCTGGCCACCGGGTGCGCCACCACCTTCGGCTTCGGTCCGCGCTTCCTCCACTCCACCGGGCAGCTGCACAAGGGAGGGCCGGTCACTGCCGCCTTCCTGCAGATCACCGGTTCCCACCACACCGCTCCCGCAATCCCGGGAGGCGACTACGACTTCGCCACCCTCCAGTCCGCCCAGGCTCTTGGTGACTACCTCTCCCTCACTGGCCGGGGGCGCCGGGTCCTGAGAGCCAACCTTAAGGACGTCGGAGCCGGCCTCTTGGAGCTCACCCTGGGGCTGGAGCGGCTCCTCGCCCCCGTGGGCGGGCCTCATTGAGTGAGCGGCGGGCGGTTCCCCGAGGGAAGCCGGCGGGCAGTGGCTGAGGCCGCCTCCCCCGGTCACTGCCGGGTTCTGGTGCAATCGGACCCGGAGGCCCTGGCTCGGTTCGCGGCCACCACCGCCACCCTGATCATCCGGCAGGCTGTGGCTCGGAAGGGGTCAGCGCTCCTGGGCCTGCCCGGCGGTGAGACGCCCCGGCGATTCCTCGAGCTCCTGGCTGTACAGCCCGATGTCGACTGGGGCCGGGTGGTGCTGCTGCCTGCCGATGAGAGGTCGGTGCCGCCCACCGACCCGCGCTCCAACGAGGGGATGATCCGGAGCTGCCTGCTGGACCGGATCGCCGGCCCCGGCCCGCGGCTCCTCTCCTGGGAGGCAGGCAGCGGACTGGGAGCGGCCGAGCTCTGCGCCAACTTCGCGAGGAGTCTTCTGGGACTCGACCCCGCCGGGGCGCCGGCTATGGACCTGTGCGTGCTGGGCATGGGGCAGGACGGCCATACCGCCTCCCTCTTCCCCGGACGGGAGTACGAGCCGGCTGCCCTGGTGCTCAACTCCACCTCCCCCACGGGGGAGCCCCGGCTCAGCCTGGGCCCCGCCGCCCTGTGGGCGGCTGGGCGGCTCGCCCTCCTGCTGGCCGGGCCGGAGAAGAGCGAGACCCTGTTCCGCGTGGTCGAAGGGCCCTACGACCCGGTCTCCCTCCCTGCCCAGCTGGCCGCCCGGCGACCCGAGGGGGGAGAGGTGTGGTGTGATGCGGCGGCGGCTGCCAAGCTCACCAGGGGCTGAGTTGGTCCAGCTCGCCCCCTCGATACTGGCCGCCGACTTCTCCAGGTTAGGGGAGGAGGTGGAGGCCTGCGAGAGGGCCGGTGCCCACCGTATCCACATCGACATCATGGACAACCACTTTGTGCCCAACCTCAGCATGGGTCCCGAGGTGGTCGGCGCCTGCCGCCGTCACACCGGCCTCCCACTGGAGGCGCACCTGATGGTGGAACGCCCGGACAGCATCATCCCGGCGTTCATCGAGGCCGGCTGCGGCACGGTGACCGTGCACCTGGAGGCGGGACCACAGCCGCACCGCAGCGTGGCGCTGATCCACCGCCTAGGCGCCAGGGCGGGCATGGCCATCAATCCGGGAACTGCGACATCCCTCCTCCGCCCGCTCCTCCCCGAGGTGGAGATGGCGCTGGTGATGTCGGTCGATCCGGGCTTCGGAGGCCAGCAGCTCCTGCCCCAGTCGCTTCCGCGGCTGCGGGAGGTGGCGGAGATGATCTCCCGGCTGAACCCCGGCTGCGAGCTGGAGGTGGATGGGGGGGTGGACTGCGACAATGTGTCCAGCTGCGTAGCCGCCGGGGCCACCGTGGTGGTGGCCGGGACCTCGGTGTTCGCCGCCTCCGGAGGAACCGCCGCCGGGGTCGGGTGCCTGCTGAAGCGGATCTCGGGCGGAGGGGGCGGGCAGCTGTCGTGACCGTGAGACCAAGGAGGTTGGGAGAGAATGCCCCGTAGCCCGCTGGCGGTGCCCGAGCACCCGCAGCTAGCACCCGAGGTCCGCCAGGCCTGGGTCGAGGTGGATCGCAAGCTGGGAGTGTTCATCATCCCCCAGCTGCGCGAGCTGGGACAGGAGCAGGCGGTTGAGGGGCTGGTGGCTCGGGGTGCCGAGCTGGCGACTCTGGCGGCCCAGGGGGAGCACGAGGCGCTGCTTCCAGCGTATGGGGTTCTGCTCCAGGAGGCTCAGGCGGCACTCCGAGAGGCCAGGAGCCAGGAGGCCGCGGCCAGCCAGGCCTCCGGGGCCAGAAGGCACGAGGAGGCCGAGGCCGAGTCGGCCATCCAGCTGGCCCGCGGCCGCCTACCCGCGCGGCGCATGGCGAGGCTGGAGGCGCAGTTGGCCGAACTGGGCGAGGCAAGCCCCAAGGAGAGGCGCCTCGCCATCGCCGAGGCCTTGGAGGAGTGGGATCGCATGGCCCAGACGCGGGATGCGAGGCTCGCCGAGCGCATGGCCGAGACCGCCCACCTGCCGGTCAGGCCCCGCCAGAGGGAGACTGCCCGCAGCCGCAAGGCTAGAAGGGACCAGGAACGTATCCTGGAGCTGGCTCGCAACTTCGACCCGGAGCGGGCGCTGGGAGCGCCCGCCCGGGCCGGTCAGTGACGCGAGGCCTCTAGCTCCAGCGCCTCGCCCTCCTCGGCCTCGATGGTGATCCAGTCCGGCTGCCCCAGCAGCCGGCTGACCTCCACCATGATGCGGCCCTGGGCGTCGAACACGGCGTCCTGCACCCGGTCGATGCTGGGGCGGCTGCTGGCCACCACCTGGGCGAGGTCCGGGTCCACCTGGGAGACCTCGGCCCGGCGCAGCTCCTCGGTGATAGCGGGAGGGACCACCCGGCGCTCGCGGATGCGGGCGTCCTCGAGGTCGGCGAGAACGCGGTCAAGATGCTCCAGGTGGGAGCGGTACTTGCGCAACTTCCTCGTCCGGGCCAGGCTCTCGCGCTGCCGACGCAGGATGTCGTGGTGGGTAACCCGGTAGCGGTTGTCCCGCTCGGTGGTCATCATCTCGTCACTTCCTCAGTGGGGGCGCCACGCCGCATGAGTTTGTCCCTCTGGTGAGCCCTGCGTGGCTTGGGCCCTCCGGTGTCAACGGCAATGGACGCAACCCGGTTACCCGGTGCTCCCCACCACCCGGCAGCTCCGCACACCGCGGCTGCGCGAGAGCAGTATACCCCGCGGGGCACGGTTTGAGCCCCCTCTTTCGCCCTCAATTTCGCCCCCGCCGGACGGCCCTGAGGCTGGCAGCTGCACCGGCAAGCACCCCAGCTTGCGGATGACCAGGGCCCACGGCGATAGAACCGAGGGTTGGGGATGGCGACCGCGGGCGAGGGGCGACTACCTGAATTCCGGGGTGAGCCGACAAGGTGGCGGAGCGGAGTCCGCGGTGGCCCTCGGCCGATCTCTTAGACTGGGAGCGTGGCCACCGCACCTCGCAAGAGTCGTCCACGCGCCGCTGCCCGCTCGGCGGGTGCCCTGCCGCACGGGCTGACCGCCCAGCAGTGCCGCGACATGTACCGCAAGATGGTGCAGATCCGCCACTTCGAGGACCACGCCGCTGAGGCCTACGCCCAGGCCAAAGTTGGGGGCTTCCTTCACCTCTACATCGGGGAAGAGGCGGTGGCGGTGGGGGCGATAGCTGCGGTTCGCGAGGACGACCACATCCTGGGGCACTACCGCGACCACGGCTACGCGTTGGCGCGGGGCTGCGACGTGAAGGCCTGCATGGCTGAGCTCTTCGGCCGCGAGACCGGCCTCTGCCACGGCCGGGGCGGGTCAATGCACTTGGCGGACGCCAGCAGGCACTACTGGGGAGGCTACGCCATCGTGGGCTCCCACATCCCGATCGGGGCAGGGATGGCCTACGCCATGCAGTACCGGGAGGAGCCGCTGGTGGTGCTGGACTTCTTCGGGGACGGCGCCACCGGCAACGGGATCTTCCACGAGGGGCTGAACATGGCCGCCCTCTGGAACCTTCCGGTGGTGTTCATCTGCGAGAACAACCTCTACGGCATGGGTGCGACCCTGGCTGAGGAGTCTCCGGTCTCCGACATGATGATCAAGGCCGAGGGCTACACCATGCCGGCGGTGCAGTGCGATGGCATGGACGTGCTCTCGGTGTACGGGGCGGTCCAGCAAGCTGCCGAGCACTGCCGCTCGGGCAAGGGGCCCTTCTTCGTCGAGGCCATGACCTATCGCTTCCGGGGCCACTCCATGGCCGACCCGGAGCTCTACCGGGACAAGGAGGAGGTCCGCCGCTGGCGGGAGCTGGACCCGATCCCCCGCTTCGGGGACTTTCTGGTCCAGCACCGCATCACCAGCCCGCAGGAGCTGGCCGAGGTCAACGAGGAGGTCGAGGCCGAGATGCTGGAGGCGGTGCGCTTCGCCGACGACTCGCCATGGCCTGATCCGGACTCGGTAGATCGCTGGATCTACGCCAAGCCGATCAATTCCGAGGCACCGGAGGAGGTGCCCTCCAGGGCGGGGAACCCGGCGGGGGCGGCGACCTAAGTGGCCGAACTGACCTACCGGGAGGCGGTGCGCAGCGCCATGCGCGAGGAGATGCGCAGCGACCCGAGGGTGATCCTCATGGGGGAGAGCATCACCGGCTACGGAGGCTCGTACGCGGTGACCAAGGGGCTGGTGGAGGAGTTTGGGCCGAAGCGCGTGATGGAGACACCGATTGCCGAAGCCGGGATCGTCGGCTTTGCGGTCGGGGCGGCCATGGGCGGGCTGCGCCCGGTGGCCGAGCTGATGACCGTCAACTTCGCCCTGCTGGCCCTGGACCAGATCGTCAACAGCGCAGCCAAGTTCCACTACATGTTCGGTGGCCAGTGGTCGGTGCCCCTGGTGGTCCGCACCGTCTCCGGGTTCGGACAGCTCGGTCCCACCCACTCCCAGACCTTCGAGGGGTGGTTCGCCTCCGTCCCGGGACTCAAGGTCGTGATGCCGGCCACTCCGGCGGATGCCAAGGGGCTGCTGCTGGCCGCCATCCGGGACCCCGATCCGGTGATCTTCATCGAGCACAGCCTTCTCTACAGCACCAAGGGCGAGGTGCCGGAGCAGGAGGGGCTGGAGGTGCCCATCGGACGCGCCGCCGTGGTCCGTGAGGGGACCGACGTGACCCTGGTCGGCTACTCGCGGATGCTGCTCCAGGCGCTGCACGCGGCCGAGGTGCTGGAGCGCGAGGATGGAGTCTCCTGCGAGGTGATCGACCTGCGCACCCTGCGACCCCTCGACTACCCCACGGTGGTCGAGTCGGTCGGCCACACCCACCGGGTGGTTCTGTGCGGTGAGGACTGGCGCACCGGCGGCTTCGGCGGCAACCTCCTCAGCGAGATTCAGGACCGGAGCTTCGATGATCTGGATGCGCCCATTGCCCGGGTGGCCATGCGAGACATCCCGCTGCCCTACTCCCGGAAGCTGGAGCAGCAGTTGATTCCCGCCAGCCAGCAGATTGTCGACGCGGTGAGGCGCATGAGCTGATGGCCTATCAGGTCACCATGCCCCAGATGGGGTACGACATGACCGAGGGCACCATCAACCGCTGGCTGGTGGAGGAGGGGACCAGGGTGGAGCGCGGTGACACCATCGCCTCCATCGCCACCGACAAGGCGGATATCGACATCGAGGCCTACGCCAGTGGGATCCTGCGTCGGATTCTGGTCGGTCCGGGAGAGAAGGTGCCCGTCGGGGCCCCCATTGCCGTGATCGCTGAGGAGGGGGAGGAGCTGGAGGATGAGGCTCCGGCTGCCGGAGGCGGCGAGGGGGCCACCGCACCGCCGCCTGCCGAGGTCGCCACCCAGGACGTGGCCCCCGGGTCCACCCCGCCCGAGCCGACGCCGGTCCCCGACTGGGCCCACCAGCTTGCTGGTGAGGCCACGGTG
Source organism: bacterium (assembly GCA_021827985.1). Taxonomy (GTDB): domain Bacteria; phylum Chloroflexota; class Dormibacteria; order Aeolococcales; family Bog-877; genus JAJYXT01. The sequence continues at coordinate 270,400 of JAKATL010000001.1, read as the reverse complement.
TCCGAGGAGCCGCCGCCGGTGGGGCGGGTCAAGGCCAGCCCGCTGGCCCGCCGCCGAGCGCGGGAGCTCGGACTCCCCTTGAGCCAGGTGCGCGGGACCGGGCCGGAGGGGAGGGTCACCGCCGAGGACGTCGAGGCCCTGGCGCAGTCGGGTGGGCTGATGGCAGCCGCTCCCGCCGCGGCCGGGCGCGCGGCCCCACTGGATCCCACCGACCCTTCGGAACCGGTCAAGACGACCCGGATGCGCGAGGCCATCGCCCGCCGGATGTCGGAGGCCAACAGCACCATCCCCCACTTCTACCTCACCACTCGAGTGGACGTGGCAGCGCTGATGAGGCTCCGCTCGGAGCTCAACTCACTGCAGCAGCCTGATGTCCCGCGGTTCTCCGTCACCGACTTCCTGGTGCGGGCCATGGCCCTCACCCTGCAGCGTCACCCCCAACTTAACTCGGCCTACGTGGGCGGCGGGGTCCGGCGCTTCTTCTCCAGCAACATCGCCCTGGCGGTGGCGGTGCCGGACGGTCTCGTCGCCCCCACCCTGCGATCCTGCGAGTCGCTGTCCTTCGCCGAGCTGGCGCGACGGACCCACGACCTGGCGGCCCGCGCCAAGAGCAACCAACTGCGTTCCGAGGAGCTGGCCGGTGCGCACACCGCCATCAGCAACCTGGGGATGTTCGGCATCAACCAGTTCTCGGCCATCATCACCCCGGGCCAGGGTAGTGTCCTGGCCGTGGGCGAGGTGGGGGAGGTCCCCGTGGTGCGGGACGGCCAGGTGGTTGCTGGCCAGATCATGGAGGTGACGCTGGCCATCGACCACCGGGTGACAGACGGCGCCCAGGGGGCCGAGGCCCTGGGCTACCTTCGGTGGTGTCTCGAACACCCCACGTCCCTGCTGATCTGAGCCCGTACCCGTGGGAGGAGGAGCGATGAAGGACCTGGCCATCCTGGGTTCCGGGCCGGGAGGATACGTGGCCGCCATTCGGGCCGCCCAGCTGGGCATGAGCGTGGCCCTGATCGAGCAGGAGGAGACCCTGGGCGGGATCTGCCTCAACTGGGGCTGCATACCCTCCAAGGCGCTCCTGCGCAATGCCGAGGTTCTGCGGCTGATCCGAGAGGCGGATCGTTTCGGCATCTCCACCGGCGAGGTCGGCGCCGACTTCGATGCCGCCATCACCAGAAGCCGCGAGGTGGTCTCCAAGTTGGTGGGGGGGGTGGCCTTCCTGATGCGCAAGAACGGGGTCGAGGTGGTCAGGGGCCGGGGCCGGCTGGTCTCCGAGCAGACCATCCGGGTCGAGCCATCTGGGCAGACGGTCGCCGCCACCCAGATCATCATCGCCACCGGGGCGCGCCCCAAGGTGCTCCCGGGTCTGGACCCGGACGGGCGCACCGTGTTCACCTACCGTCAGGCGCTGGAGCTTCGGCGCCTCCCGGCATCCTGCGTCATCGTCGGGGGCGGTGCCATCGGCGCGGAGTTCGCCGACGTCTACTCCACCTACGGGGTGCGGGTCACCGTGGTGGAGGCCCTGGACCGCATTCTCCCCCAGGAGGATGCTGAGGTGTCTCGGGAGGTGAACCGCCAGTTCCAGCGCCGCGGCATCGAGATCCGCGCGGGCGCCATGATCCAGAGGGCGGAGCGCGCCGCCGAGGGGATGCGTCTGCACCTGGAGTCAGGTGAGGTGCTCGAAGCGGAGATGGTGCTCACCGCTACCGGGGTGCGGGCCAACATCGAGGAGATCGGCCTGGAGGAGCTGGGTGTCCAGCTGCGTGAGGGGGCGATCGCCGTCGACCCACATCAGCGCACCAACGTGCCCGGCGTGTACGCCATCGGAGACGTCACGGGTCCACCCCTGCTGGCCCACGCCGCCAGCGCCGAGGGGGTGATCGCGGTGGAGACCGCGGCCGGCCGCGAGGTGGCACCCCTGGACGTGGACCTGGTTCCCCGCTGCACCTACTGCCAACCTCAGGTGGCTTCGCTCGGCCTCACCGAGGAGCAGGCCAAGGCCCGCGGCCTCCAGGTGCGGGTGGGCAAGTTCCCCTTCACCGCCAGCGGGAAGGCCATCGCCATGGGAGAGACCGGCGGCTTCGTCAAGACCGTGTTCGAGGCGGCTACGGGCCGCCTCATCGGCACCCACGCGGTGGGCCCGGAGGTCACCGAGCTGCTGCCCGAGATGGTGATGGCCGCCTGGTCCGGCGTGCGCCCGGACCAGTTCGAGGCGCTGGTACACGCCCACCCAACCCTGAGCGAGAGCCTCAAGGAGGCGGTGCTCGCTGCCGACGGGGCCGCCATCCACATTTGAGGCCTCTGCGCCGGACTCCGCTAGAGCCCGGTGATGCGGATGCCGGTCTGGGCGTGGTGCAGCCGGTTCAGCCTCAGGAGCAGCGGAGTCAGCCCTTCCGCGTATCGGCAGGTGGCTAGGGGGCCCGACTCCACCGCCCGGAGCCCCTCAATCCGCTCCACCAAATTAGCCACCTCCTTCCTCGCCTGCCGATCGTCTCCGCCCACCAGCACGTCCTCGTCCAGCTGCAGGCGCAGGTCCAGGAGCTGACCCGCCGCCACCGTTTGGAAGGCGCCCACCACGCGGGAGTTGGGGCAGAGCTCCGCCAGCTCCTGGGCCGCTGAGCCCGCTTCGAGGTGCACCGGTTCGGGCCGACCAGACGCGAACGACATCGGCACCGCCGTGGAGACGACGATCTTCCCGGCCAGCTGACGCGCGAGTTCCTGGATGGTAGCCCGCACCGCGTCGTAGGGCAGGGCGACGACGACCAGTGCCCGGTCAGCCACCTCGTCGTTACGGCTGCCACTGACCGCACCGACGCCGCCATCCAGGAGTGAGTTCAGCCTCCGGGCGGCCTCCCCGGCACGCTGCGGGTCTCGGGAGCCCAGCTGCACCTCCAGCCCGGCTGCTGCCAGGCGCAGCGCCAGGCCAGTACCCAGGGGGCCCGTTCCTCCGATGATGCCGACAGGCTGTCCCACCGCTATTCCTCTGCTCCCCTCACTCCGCGCTCGGTCCCAACGCACCTACGATATCGGCATGGAGCAGCTGAGAGAGGAGCCACTCGCCTTGGGCTCCGGGCACTTGCTGCTGCCCGCTCCCCGCGTGGACACGTCGGAGGGGACGGCGGAGCTGCCGGCGGACGCCCAATCCGGGCAGCTTTGCCAGCTCATTCTGGTGCGCGAGGCTGGCACTCGGGCGGCTCCGCCTCCCCAGATCGGATACCCGTCCGCCGCCACGCCCTTCCGGGCGGTGGCCGAGGCCGGGTGGGAAGAGGACGGGGATGCCGTGGCCCTGCTGCTGGCGCCGCTCCTCGATGCTCCCCCCGGCGAGCTGGAGGTGGTATGGCCGGAGGGGGCGGTGACCGTCTCCCTGCCTTCTCCGTGGCGCCGGCGCCTCAGCACCGCGGAGGCGGGCCCCGCTTGAGCGTCACCGCGGTCGCCCCGGCGCGACGCCGGGGACCGGGCTTCCTCCAGGTGGTCGGGCAGGACCGCATGAAGCTGGCGCTGCTGCTGGCGGCGGTGGACCCGTTGATCGGCGGCGTCCTGATCCGCGGCGAGCGGGGCACCGCCAAGTCAACGCTGGCGCGGGCCCTGGCTGCGGTGCTGCCCCCGCGGGAGGTGGTGGCCGGGTGCCGCTTCCACTGCCAGCCCTCCGAGGGTGACCTCTGCCAGGAGTGCCGGAGGCGATCCCAAGGTGGGGTGCCGCTCCCTCTGGAGATCGTCCCCACGGGTCTGGTGGAGCTACCCCTGGGGGCCACCGAGGACCGGGTGGTCGGCTCCTTGGACCTGGAGTTCGCGCTCAACTCGGGCGAGGTGAGGTTCCAACCCGGAGTCCTCGCCGAGGCCAACGGCCAGGTCCTCTACGTGGACGAGGTCAACCTTCTCGACCACCACCTGGTGGACGTGCTTCTGGATGCCGCCGCCAGCGGGCGCAACGTCGTGGAGCGAGAAGGTGTCTCCGCCAGCCATCCGTCCCACTTCATCCTGATCGGAACCATGAACCCCGAGGAGGGTGAGCTGCGCCCACAGCTGCTGGACCGCTTCGGGCTGTGCGTTGACGTCGTGGGCCTCCGGGATCCTGAGCAGCGGGTCAGGGTGATGGAGTCCGATCTCGGGGCGACGGATCCCACAAACGCGGACGAAAGCTTGCGCCTCCAGCTGATCGCGGCGCGCCGCCGGCTCCCCGAAGTGGAGGTGTCCCGCAACCTGATCCGGGTCGCCGCCCGGATGGCGGTGGACCAGCGGGTGGTCGGGCACCGCGCCGACCTCGTGATGGTGAGGGCGGCCCGTGCCCTGGCCGCTCTCCGGCCCGGCGCCTCGGCGGAGGTTCGTCCGGCGGGCCTCCAGGACCTGATGGAGGTATCCGAGTTGGCCTTGGTGCATCGCCGGAGGGTTGCCGGCAGCTGGGTGCCGACGATGGCGGAGGGCGTCGCGGACCAGCAGACTGGCGCTCCCGCCCCGGGCGGGGACCCGGAGTCCACCCAGGGTGGGGAGGGGGAGGAAGCGGGCGCAGGCGAGGCCGGCGAGGGAGGTCAGTCCAGCTCTCCGGGCACCGCCGCGGAGGCCACCTCCGGCCAAGCCGGTCCCATGCCGGCACCCCCGTCCGCCAACGTGGAGCTGGAGGAGCGCTACGAGGCGGGCCGGTTGCAGCTCCCCCATGAGCGACGGCGGCGCCGGGGGAGTGGTCGGCGCAGCCGCACCTCCTCCCAGGATCGGAGGGGGCGGTACGTGAGCTCACGCTGGCAGGAGAGGACCACCGACCTGGCGCTGGACGCCACTCTGAGGGCCGCCGCCCCCCACCAGGTTGAGCGCCGCGGCACAGCCCCCGCGGGAGATGGCAGGGCGATTCAACTGGAGCGCCAGGACCTCCGCCAGAAGGTCCGCCAGCGGCGGATCGGCAACCTCATCGTCTTCCTCGTCGACGCCTCGGCCAGCATGGATGCCGAGCAGAGAATGGACGCCACCCGCAGCGCCATCCTCGCCCTCCTCCGCGAGGCATACGTCCGGCGCGACCGGGTGGCGATGATCTCCTTCGCCGGCCGCAGCGCCCGGGTCGCGCTCCGGCCCACCTCGAGCGTGGACCTCGCCGAGCGGCAGTTGAGCCGGCTGGCGGTGGGTGGAACGACTCCCCTCACCCACGGGTTGGTGGCGGCTCTGGACCTCATCCTGGCGGAGCGGCGCCGCGACCAGGATGTGTTGCCTCTTCTGGTCCTGATCAGCGACGGACGGGGCAACATCAGCCTTCGAGGGGATGAGCCGCTGCGCGAGGCGCAGGCCGCCGCCGCCGAGATACACCGGGCTCGGATCCACACCGTGGTCATCGACACCTCTCGCGATCACCTTCCGCTCACCCCGACGCCCGGGGGCCCTCAGCTGGCCGGCTACCACTTCAACGCCTGCGCGGACCTGAGCCGGCGGCTGGGCGGCGAATACTTCGCCCTCTTCGACGTCACCGAACAGGGAATCCTCCGGCCGGTGGCCGAGGCCCTCCGCCGCGGCACCTGATCCGCCGGAGGAAGGGGAGGGGGGCGCCCCTCTGCGACAATCGAGGCGTGAGCGAGCCCCGCAGCGTCTACCCCTTCACCGCCCTTGTGGGGCAGGACCGGATGCGGCTTGCGCTGGAACTGAACGCCGTAAACCCCAGCGTGGGGGGGGTGCTCATACGGGGCCAGAAGGGGACGGCCAAATCCACGGCGGTCCGGGCGCTGGCGCGGCTCCTCCCCGAGATCCAGGTGATTCGGGGGTGCCGATACGGCTGCGACCCGCTCTCAGAGCCCCTCTGCCTGGAGTGCCAGCAGCGCCGGGCCGAGGGAGAGGAGCTGGTCTCCGAGCCGCGCCGGATGCGGGTGGTGGAGCTCCCTATCAACGCCTCGGAGGACCGCGTGGTGGGGAGCATAGATTTGGAGGCGGCCATCCATGCGGGCCAGCGCCGGTTTCAGCCCGGGGTCCTGGCCGAGGCCAACCGCCAGATCCTCTATGTGGATGAGGTGAACCTTCTCGATGACCACATCGTGGATGTCCTTCTGGACGCGGCGGCGATGGGGGTCAACGTGGTCGAGCGCGAGGGCATATCCGTCTGGCATCCGGCCCGCTTCATCCTGGTCGGAACCATGAACCCCGAGGAGGGGGACCTGCGACCGCAGCTGCTCGACCGCTTCGGGCTCTGCGTGGACGTGGAGGGCATCTCCGACCTCTCCGAGCGGGTGGAGATCGTCCTGCGGCGGGAGGCCTTCGAGGAGGACCCCGAGGGCTTTCAGGCGGCCTGGGCGGAGGCCGAGGACCGACTTCGGGTCCAGATCGCCGAGGCGATGGCACTCCTGCCCCAGGTGGAGGTGGGCCGCCCGGTCCTTGAGGCGATTGCCCGGCTGTCGATCGCCCTCGACGTGGACGGGCATCGTGCCGATCTGGTCGGCCGGAAGGCCGCCCAGGCGCTGGCGGCCCTCCGGGGCGGTCGGAGCGCGGGCATAGCCGAGGTCGCCGAGGTGGCGCCGATGGTCCTGAGCCACCGCGTGCGCAGCCATCCTGGCCAGCGTTCCCCCGACGTCGCGGAGGTGGCCAGCCGGGTGCTGGGCGAGGCCTGATGGCCCTCCGGTCACGACCGGCTGCAGTCCACGTCACACTGGCGTCGCGAGGCGGTGAACTGGTCGTCTGCCGCGATACCGTGGGCAGCGCCGGTCGCGGTGCGGGGACCGTCCTCCCACTTCGGTGGGACCTCCACCGCGGCCGGTTTGCGTCGCCGCGACGCTCCGGCGCCTTCCGGGTGGCCCGGGGTGGCTGACGTGGACCTCTCCGACCTGCTTCCCAAGATCCCCTTGGAGGAGCTGTTGGTGCGCGAGGCTCTGGGCGCGCCGGGTCAGCCCCCGGTCGAGGTCGGGCTCCAGGTGCCCCGCTTCGCCAACGCTCGCGGGGTTCCCATCGGCAACCTCAGGCTGGCTTTGCTGAGAGCTCTGGGCGGTGTCACCTACCCGGCCTCGCGCGAGCAGGTGCTGGAGGCGGCTCGCCCCTGGCTCAGGTCATCGCCCCAGCTGGCCGCCGACTTGGAGGCGCTTCCTCCGGGAGACTACGGCGGGGAGATGGACGTGATCTGTGAGCTCGAGCTGGCTTCGCGTCACTCCGCCGGGGGAGGGAACCCGGCAGGGAGCTCCGCCGCCACATAGGCGCTGCGCTCCCGGTCGTAGTCGACGATGGTCAGCCCGTCCCCCAGGGCCCGGCGCAGCCGGCGACGCAGCCGGTGGAGGTCGGCAAGCGGCGGGGGACCGGTCCCGATCAGGCCGGGGGGAACCGGTATCTCCAGCCCACCGCGGCGCCTTAGGGCCCGCAGCGCTCCAGTCAGGACCGGGCTCAGGAACCACTCCACCACCAAGCGGTCGGTGGGGCGCCCCTGGTTGAGGTCGTCAGAGCGCCGCCCGTAGTAATTCCGGTGATGTCGGCGGGCGACCGCACCCAGCCGGTGCAGATTGAAGTGGGCGTTCCGCAACTGCGATGGATCGAACGTCCAGACCATGCGATCGAGCCCCTGGGCGCGAGCCCAACGCCTCTGGGCTAACTTCAGGGACCTCCCGACCCCCGCGTCGCGCAGCCCCGGCAGGACACCGGCGGCGTGGGAGCGGTGGTAGAGGCGCCCGTGATCGTCCCTGCCGACGAAGCCGTAGGCGAAGCCCACCGCGAGAGAGCCCTCCATCGCCAGCAGGACCACCCCTCCAGCCTCCGAGATCGCCTTCAGGAGGGAGCTGGGAGCTGCCACCTCCGCGGCCCCCCAGATCTGCCCCTGGAGCTGGGAGACCTGCTCCAGCTCCTCGATCCGTCGGGCCGGTCGGATGGTGATGCGGCGAACTGAAGGCTCGGGGTTGGCCATGGACCTCTCGATCCTACCTGGGGCGCCGTCCAGAGGCTGCCTCCGAGGCGCGCGACCTTCCCTTCGGGATAATCGGAAGTCAGATGGGAACCCCGACCGCGCGGATTCGCAACTTCTCGATCATCGCCCACATCGATCACGGAAAGTCGACCCTGGCGGATCGGCTCCTCGAGGCCACCGGGACCGTGGCGCCGAGGGAGATGACCGAGCAGGTGCTCGACACCATGGACCTGGAGCGGGAGCGGGGGATCACCATCAAGGCGCAGGCGGTGCGCATGCCCTACCGGGCGGCGGACGGCCTCGACTATGAGCTGAACCTCATCGACACCCCCGGCCACGTCGACTTCGCCTACGAGGTCTCACGAGCGCTGGCGGCCTGCGAGGGGGCGCTCCTGGTGGTTGACGCCAGTCAGGGGATCGAGGCTCAGACGCTGGCCAACGTGTACAAGGCTATGGAGCTCAACCTGGAGGTCGTTCCGGTCATCAACAAGATCGACCTGCCCCAGGCCGAACCCGACCGGGTGGCGGAGGAGGTGGAGTCGGTGATCGGCATCCCCCGAGAGCGCTGCCTTCTGGTCTCGGCGCGTACCGGGGAGGGGGTGGGGGCGGTGCTGGAGGCGGTGGTCACGCAGCTCCCGGCACCCGTCGGAGACGACAACCTGCCGCTTCGCGCCCTCATCTTCGATTGCAAGTACGACGCCTACCGCGGGGTGGTGGTCTACGTGCGCGTCTTCGAGGGGCGCCTGGGGGCCGGGACCCAAATCCGGATGATGGCCGGCCAGGGGACCTTCACCGTAGACGAGGTCGGCTGCTTCCGCCCGGGGATGGAGGAGGTGCCGGAGCTGGCGGCAGGGGAGGTCGGCTACCTCATCGCCTCCATCCGAAACGTCCGGGACAGCAAGGTGGGGGACACGATCACCGAGGCCCAGCGGCCCGCCACCCAGGCGCTCCCGGGCTATCGCCAGGCCAGCCCGATGGTGTGGGCCGGCCTTTTCCCGGTCGACAGTGACGACTACCCCGACCTCAAGGAGGCCCTGGATCGCCTGCAGCTGAACGACGCCGCCCTGGTGTTTGAGGCGGAGACCTCAGCCGCGCTGGGTTTCGGCTTTCGGTGCGGGTTCCTCGGCCTGCTGCACATGGAGATCGTCCAGGAGCGGCTGGAGCGGGAGTTCGATCTGGAGCTCATCACTACCGCACCCTCGGTCGCCTACCGGGTGAACCTCAGGGACGGCCAGCAGATGGAGATCGACAACCCGGACCAGCTGCCGGATCCGTCCCAGGTGATCTCGATCGAGGAGCCCCGGGTCAAGCTGGAGGTGGTGACGCCGCGGGAGTACCTGGGCGGCATCATGGAGCTCTGCCAGGAGCGGCGCGGCGAGTTCCGCCACCTGGAGTACCAGGTGGGGGACCGTGCCTTGCTCACCTACGACCTCCCCTTGGGAGAGATCATCCACGACTTCTACGACCAGCTGAAGTCCCGCAGCCGGGGATATGCCTCGATGGACTACGAGCTGGCCGGATATCGCGCCGAGCAGCTGGTCAAGCTGGACGTCCTGGTGGCTGGCAACTCGGTGGACGCCCTCTCCACCATTGTCCATCGCGGCCAGGCCCAAGGCCAGGGCAAGAGGCTGGTGCGGCGCATGAAGGAGGTGATCCCGCGCCAGCTCTTCGAGGTCGCTCTCCAGGCGGCCGTGGGGGGCAAGGTGGTGGCCCGCGAGACCATCCCCGCGCTGCGCAAGGACGTTCTGGCCAAGTGCTACGGGGGGGACATAACCCGCAAGCGCAAGCTGCTGGAGAAGCAGCGGGAGGGCAAGCAGCGGATGAAGCGGGTGGGGAGCGTGGAGATCCCCCAGGAGGCGTTCATGGCGGTGCTCACGATTGACCGCTGAGGACTCTCTGGCTCCCCCCAGGTCCCTCTACATCCATCTGCCGTTCTGCCGGCGGCGCTGCGCCTACTGCGACTTCGCCATCGCGGTCTCGGGACCGGATCTGCAGGACCGATACCTCGACGCTCTCTTGGCGGAGCTGCGTTTGGTGACCCGTACCTCACCGGCGGCGGAGCCGCTGCAGACGGTCCACCTCGGTGGCGGCACCCCGTCCCTGCTTGGTCCAGAGCGGCTGGAGAGGCTCATCGAGGCGGTGGCGGCGGGCTTCTCGCTGGCGGAGGGGTGTGAGTTCACCCTGGAGGCCAATCCCGAGGAGGTCACCCCGGCTGTAACGCGGGAGTGGGCCTGCCTGGGGATCACCCGAGCCTCCCTGGGGATCCAGAGCCTCTCCGATCCCACTCTGCGCTGGCTGGGACGGGGCCACGACGCCGAGCTGGGCCTGAGCGCCCTGGGCTGGCTGCGCGAATCCGGCATCCGACAGGTCAGCTGTGATCTCATCTTCGCCATCCCCGGCCAGTCCACCGCAGCCTTCCTGGACGGGTTGGACCGGGTGCTCCGCTTCCAACCCGACCACCTCTCCTGCTATGAGCTGACGCTGGAGCCGGGTACCACCACCCGTCGGTTGGTGGACTCAGGTCGTTACCCGCAGGTTGCCGAGGCCGTGGCCCTGGAGCAGCTCCGGTCGGCTCGGGCCAGGCTGCTGGCGGCGGGGCTGATCCGCTACGAGGTGTCCAACTACAGCCGTCCCGGCTGCGAGTCCCGCCACAACCTCAACTATTGGAGGGGAGGCACCTACCTGGCGCTGGGAGCTGGATCCCATGGATTCCTGGGGGGGCCGGCCGCCAGCGCCCTCGGGCTGCCCGCGGGCCAGGGCGTGGGCGTCCGCTATTGGCACTATCGGGATGCCGCCACCTACGTACGGGTCCTCGGCCAGGGCTCCTCAGGAATCCGGGACAGCGAGCAGCTGGACGACTCCCAGCTCCGTTTGGAGCGCCTAGCCCTTGGACTCAGGCTCACCGAGGGGGTGGAGGTCGCAGAGGCGCAGCTGCTGGCGGCATCCCAGAGACTTGCCGCTCACGGCTGGCTGGAGGTAGAGGGCCAGAGGGTGAGGGCGACCCCCGCAGGCATGGAGATCCTGGACCGTCTCACTCTGGAGCTGATCGCGGCCTGATCAACCTGGGGGCAGCCGCAGGCCAAACACATGCGGCATGAGGACACCGAGGATGTAGCCGGCCAGGGCGGCCGCGCAACCTACGCCCATCACCTGAACCGCGCCCCGCCAGAGCGGGTGTCCCACCACCTTGGACTTGGCGGCGCCCACCGCACCCAGCGCCAGCGCCGACAGGCCGAGGGACAACAGCACGGCGGCGATGCCTGAGAGGGCGACGTAGGGAACGATGGGGACGACCGAGCCGACCAGGAAGGTGACCCCCATCACCAGGGCATCTCGAACGGGATTCTCCTGGTCGGTGCCGGCAATGCCCAGCTCCTTCTCGATGTGGGTCTGCTCCCAGAGCCGGGGAAAGCGGGCCAGCTCCCGACTGAGCCCCTCAGCGGTGGCGGCAGGAACCCCGCTCTCCACCAGGATTGCCACCATCTCCTCGTGCTCCTCCTGGGGTTGGTTCTCCAGCTCGGCGCGCTCCTGGTGGATGGCGCCCTGCTTCAGGTCTCTCTCCGCCACGGCGGCGAGGTAGGCCCCGGTCCCCATCGAGACCATCCCCGCCAGCGCGCCGGCGATCCCGGCGATGAGGATGGTGGTGTGCGAGACTGCGGCTCCCGCGGTGGCGGTGGCGACGCCCGTGGTCAGGCCCAGGGTGGTGAGCAGCCCGTCCTGCATGCCGAAGACCACCTCCCGGATGCTGGCCCGCCGGGCGAGGTCCTCGCGGGTGGTCTCGGTGGGATGCCGGACCCGGAAGGGGTTGAGCGCCTGGGCCCGGCCGGCGCGGGCGGGCTCGACGTCCGGGGAGGTGCGCCTGACCATGTCGCGATTCTATTTGCCGGAGGAGGAGATGAACACCCGTGTTAGACTCCACTTAGCACTCCGAGTTGGCGAGTGCTAAGCAGAGGCAATCTCTGAGATCAAGGCCATGGACGGACGGAAAGAGCGAATTCTTCAGGCGGTGGTGTCCGACTACACCGAGACGGTGGTCCCGGTGGGCTCCCACGTCCTGGCCGCCCGGTACTTCATGGAGCTCAGCTCGGCGACCATCCGCAACGAGCTCTCAGAGCTAGTGGACGACGGCTTCCTGGCCCAGCCCCATCCGTCCGCGGGGAGGGTGCCGACGGATATGGGTTACCGCTATTTCGTCGACTTCCTGCTGCCCCAGGAGATCGTCGACCCAGTGCTCCGACGCCAGGTACGCCAGCGCTTCCTGGAGGTGGATCCGGACGTCGAGGCGATCCTGGAGCTGTCCGCGGCCACCCTCAGCCGGCTGAGCGACAACGTGGCCCTGGTAACTGGGCCGGCCGAGGGAAGCAGTCGGCTGGCGCGGGCCCAGCTGATGTCGACCCGCCCGGGCTATGCCCTGGTGGTTGTGGTCGGCAGCGGTCGTCGAGCTCAACAGCGGACCGTGGAGGTGGATCCGGCCCTAGATCAGGAGAGCCTCAACACCCTGACCGAGGTGCTGAACCGGGCGGGTGCGGGCATGACTGCGGACGAGCTTGAAGCCTTCCCCATGCCCGAGGTGGTGCCGCGGGCGGTGGTTCTTGAGGTCGCGGCTGGGCTCCGTCAGCTCGAGAACCGGTCGGCACTGGTCCTGCACGACGGGGTGAGGAACCTGGTGCGCAATCCGGAGTTCGAGGACCCCAATCGCTTGCGGCTGGTGCTTGAGGTCCTGGAGGCCCAACGGATCCTGGCCGCGGTAGTGAGCCAGCTCGCGCCCCAGTCCGGAGTGCAGGTCGTGATCGGCCACGAGAACAGCCTGGAGGAGCTCCAGGATTGCAGCCTGGTGCTGGCCAGCTATCGTGTTGGCACCCAGCTCTGGGGCACCGTCGGCGTGGTCGGTCCCACCCGCATCCGCTACGCTCGGGTGGCCGCTCGGTTGCAGCTGATCTCCCAGGTGACTGGAGAGGCTCTCGCCCGGGTTCTGGCCTGAGCTGTGGACGTAAACCAGCAGGAGGCGCCCATGCCTGAGCCGACCGGCGAAGACGAGCCCGAGGTCCAGGGCACGGAGGCGGTGCCGACAGAGGCACCCGATCCGGTTGAGGAGCTGGAGCGGACCCGGGAGTCCTACCTTCGCCTGGCGGCTGACTTCGAGAACTTCAAGCGCCGTCGGGCGCTGGAGGCGCAGGAGCAGGCGCGGTACGGAGCGGAGGGCATGCTCCGGGCCATCCTGCCGGTGCTGGACAACCTGGCGCGAGCCTTGAGTCATATCCCTGAGGACGCCTCAGACGGCCTGGCCGAGGGCCTGAGGCTCACGGTGCGCCAGCTGGAGGAGGCGCTGCGCTCCGAAGGGGTGGAGCGCATCCCGGCGGTGGGGGGGCCGTTCGACCCCCGGCTTCACGAGGCGGTCGCCACCGTGCCGGATCGACCGGCGGGCCAGGTGGTGTCCGAGTACCTGCCCGGCTACCGCCTGCACGATCGGGTGGTGCGGGCCGCTCAGGTCGCGGTGGGCGGGGGCCCGGGGCAGTCGGGTGACGCGGCCGGTGAGGTTGGTTCCGGAGGGGAGCCGTTCGAGGCCGAGTCCGGCTGATGCCCCAGACGCGTCGCGACTACTATGAGGTCCTGGGGGTGGACCGCAGCGCCAGCCCGGAGGAGTTGAAGCGCGCCTACCGCACCCTGGCCATGCGCTACCACCCCGATCGCAACAGCGGGGACCCTTCCGCCGAGGAGCGGTTCAAGGAGGTGGGCGAGGCCTACCAGGTCCTCTCCGACCCCGCGCGCCGGCGCCAGTACGACACGTTCGGTCAGGCGGGGGACGGGTTCGGCTCGACGGGGGGCTTCAACTTCCAGTCCGCCTTCGACCTCTTCGACATGTTCTTCGGCGGGGGCCAGATGAACAGGGGCCGCAGCGGCCCCCGGCGCGGTGCCGACCTGCGCCTGCAGGTGAGCATAGGCTTCGAGGAGGCGGTGAGGGGGGTGACCCGCACCTTCGAAGTCACCAAGCCGGCCGTGTGCGAAGAGTGCGGCGGCAGCGGTGCCCAGAAGGGCACGTCGCCCACCACCTGCACCGAGTGCCAGGGCCGTGGACAGGTCCAGAGGGTGCGGCAGTCGCTGCTGGGTCAGATGGTCACGGTAGAGCCCTGCCCGCGCTGCCGCGGCGAGGGGCAGGTGATCGAAGCTCCCTGTGCCGTATGTCATGGGCAGGGGGTGGTTGACCAGCGCAAGTCGATCGAGGTCCAGATACCTGCCGGGGTGGACAGCGAGATGCAGGTGAGGGTGCCTGGGGAGGGGGCCGCCGGACCGCGTGGAGGTGCCCCGGGAGACCTATTCCTGGTAATCAACGTGCGCCCGCATGACGTCCTGACCAGGCGAGGCATGACGATCCTGTACGACTGCCCGATCACGGTTTCCCAAGCGGCCCTGGGAGACACAGTTGAGGTGCCCACGGTGGACGGGCCGGCGACGGTCACCATCAAGCCGGGCACCCAGTACGGGGAACAGCTGCGAATCCCCGGAAGGGGAGCTCCGGACCCCCGCACCGGACGGCGGGGCGACCAGGTGGTGAGACTGAGAGTGGTGATCCCCACCAAGCTCACCGAACGCCAGCGGCACCTGCTCCGTGAGCTGGCTCCCCCCGATGGCAAGCCTCACCCTGTGCGCCGCGGATTCTTCGAGCACCTCAAGGACGCGATCGGCATCTGAGAATGTTTGGCCGCCCCCGGGCGGGGGTATTGAAGATGGTGGGATTCGCGAATCTCCCGGCACTTGGAAAGCGGTTCACTTGAGTTGGGAGGTGATATTCGATGGCACGTTGGGATCCTTGGAGTGATCTCTTCAACTTGCAGAACGAGATGGCCCGTTGGGTCAACGAGGCCTTCTCCGGCACTCCACTTCTGACCTCGGGGAGCGGAAGGGGCACGACCTCGGTGGCCCCGACGGCCTACCTGCCCCTGGACATCCGGCAGACCGACAGGGAGTTCCTGGTCGAGGCTTCCATCCCGGGCTTCAGCCCGCAGGAGGTGGAGATCACGGCTGACCAGGGCATTCTCACCCTGCGCGGCGAGAGGAAGACCGAGGGAAGCCAGGGCGAGGGCACCTACCTCCGGCGGGAGCGCGCCAGCTACTCGTTCGTTCGCCAGCTCACCCTTCCTGCGGACGTGAAGGAGGATGAGATCCGGGCCACCTTCCAGAACGGGGTGCTCACGGTACACCTGCCTCGCGTGGAGGCCCCGGCACCCCGGCGGATTCCGGTGGCCACCGAGGAGCAGCCTGAGCCCCAGGTCCTGGAGGCCCCGGCCGCGCAGAGCTGACCGGTGCGGGGCGGCCGTCCTGGCCGCCCCGCCGCTCACCCCCCGGCCAGGGCGTCGGAGACGGCCGGTCGGAGGGCCTCGGCCAACCGCTCCGGGCTCCGGACCATGAACGGCTCGTCCAGGAGATGCTGCCAGACCGTGGCGTCCGATCCGCCGATGGCGGGGTTGAAGTGGATGCGTGGCGAGAGGCGGGCATGCAGCCAGAGCGCCTGGTTCGCGGAGTCGGCACGAGCAGGGTAGAAGGCGAGGTTGAAACTGACCACCCCCTCGGCGGCCAGCTGTTGGAGTGCAGCCGACATGCCTCGACCGAACTCTTCCAGGTCGGCCCGGGAGAGGTCTGAGATCAGGGACTTCCCGGGGAAGACCACCATCAGGTCGGAGACCACGCTTCGGGAAACGAAGGGAGTCAGCCAGGCGCTGTGGCGGCCCCGGCCGACCCAGCGCTCCTCGAGCTGGGACTCGGTCTCCACCAGCTCCGCCCAATACGAGCGGCCGAACCGCCGGCGGTACCGGAGGCTGGCCGCCACCTCATCTTCGAGCAGCCGTCCGGGACGGTCGGTGGCGACCACCTGGAGGTGGGGGTGCACCTGGGTTGCGCCCGCGAGGGGCATGTAGTTCCAGGTGACCAGTCCGAAGTCGCGGCGGCGCAGCGTCCCCGGTGCCCCCAGGTAGCGCTGGGCCGCCCGCAGCCCATCGACCAAGTGATGGGGCCGGATGTCCTCGGGAGCCAGGAAGTGGGCCCGGGAAAGCACCACCACCGCGCTGCGCCGGTCGTAGGGGGAGATGTTCGGAAAGAGGACGGACTCCCCCTCGACCACCCGGAACGAGCCGTCCACGGGGGGGTCCAGGCGGGGGGTGACCACCAGAACCCGGTCCGGGCAGAAGGGGCAGTGATGCCGGCTGGCAGCTACCTCGGCGCTCAGATCGGGGCGGCGGAGGCGGAAGCCCTGGAAGTGGGCCACGCGACCACCTCGTCCGGTGAGTGGGTCCCGACGGAGCTCGACCCGGATGCGTACCCGCCGCGGGCCACCATCCCCCTCGGGCGAAACGTAGACGCCGGTCCGCCATTGGTGGGAGAAGCGAACCGTCACAGGAGGGCCCCCAACGGCGGGCCGAGCTCCCCGGCTCGGGCCAGGAGGAGTGTCACCGCCACCACTCCGGCGACCACCGTCCGGAGGTTCCGTGGGCCCAAGGAGACCAGCGTGGCGCCGAGCCTGCCCAGCTGGCCGAGCTCGCCTGGTGACCACCCCCCCTCGGGTCCGATCAGCACCGCGGCGGGCCGCGAGTGGTCATACGGAGCGGCGGTGAGCGACACCGCCGCCGCCTCCTGGTGGCAGACAAACAGTTGCGCATCCGGCTCCCGCGCCCGTAGATGCTCCAAGGCGGCGCCAAGCTCCTCGGGCTCCTCGACCACAGGCGCCCGGCTCCGGCCCGCCAGCTGGGCCGCCTCTCCAGCGACCTTATTCCACCTCCGATGCCTTCCCGCGCTCGCGTCCGGACCAGGACGGGGGACCGTGCGCTCGCTGAATACGGGCCAGATCGAAACGACCCCCAGCTCGGATGTCCGCTCGCAGACCTCGGTCATCCCCGATCCCTTGGGGATGGCCTGGACCAGGAGCAGTCGGCACACCGGCTCACCTCGGGCCGGTTGCACCTCCACGACCCTTCCCCGGACGAGGGTGGACGAGACCTGGGAGAGTTCGACCAGCAGCTCCTGAGTGCCGTCAACTACCACCCGGATGGACTCACCCGGCCGGGCCCGCAGCACTCGAGCGAGATGCCAAGCCTGCTCCTCCCTCAGCTCCACCTCGCCCGTCGGCGTGAGCACGCCGCTCCCGGCCAAGTACACGGGCACCCGGAGATTTTAGTGCCAACACTCCCGTACTCGATCGGAGATGCGGCCGCCCGCCCGGTCCGCTCCGTACGATGGGAAGGTGGAGTGGCCAAGTGACAGCATCACGCACCGGGTGGAGGTGGAGCCGGGGGTGGAGCTGGCGGTGCATGAGGTGGGAAGTGGCCCCCCGCTGCTGCTCATCCCTGGGCTCGGCACCGACCACCACGCGTTCGTGTGGAACATCTCCGACCTGGCCGCCTTCTGGCGCTGCCTGGTGCTCGACCAGCGTGGACTCGGGGACTCCGACGCCACTCCCGGCCCGTACACCATGGAGCAGCTGGCCGGAGATGCGGCCGGAGTGATCGCCGCGCTGGCGCCGGGCGGGGCCGCTGTCTTCGGCGTGTCGATGGGTGGGATGGTGGCCCAGCAGGTGGCCGCCCGACATGGGGAGCGGGTCAACTCTCTGATCCTGGGCTGCACCGGTCCCGGCGGCCGCCTGGCTGTGCGAGCCGACCCGGAGGACACCCGGCTGCTCCTGGGCGGGGACGCCCGAGATCCCGGTATGGCCTATCGGGTGGCCTGCCAGGTCCTGTACGAGCGCAGCTTCGCCGGGTCCCACCCCGAGGTCATCGAGGAGGCGGTGCGCTGGCGCGCCACACATCCGGTGCGTCCCGGGGTCTTTGCCGCCCAGTGGTCGGCAACCCGTCACCATGACATCGGCCCCTTGCTCTCCCGGATCTCCGTGCCCACCCTGCTGCTCCACGGCACGGCTGACCGGGTGATGCCCGCCGGCAATTCCTCGCGCTTGCACCAAGGGATCGCCGGATCGGTGCTGGAGTGGCTGCCCGGGCGGGGCCATATGTTTTTCCAGGAGGACCCGGCGACCACCCTCCGTCTCCTGCGGACGTTTTTGGATCCCCGGGTGGCGAGCGGTCTCCGCTGACCCTTGGAGCCTCATCGCAGAGGGGGCGCGGACGGATACAATCGGAGTTCGCGCTGGATCGGGTGAGGGCGCGCCATACGAGGCAAGGAGGAGAGGTCCACTGTCGGAAGTAAAGCTGCGGGAAGGGGAGTCCTTCGAGAGCGCTCTGCGCCGCTTCAACAAGAAGATCAAGCAGAATGGCATCCTCACCGAGGTGCGCCGCCGGGAGTTCTACGAGAAGCCCAGCGTCCGTCGCAAGAAGAAGACCATGGCGGCGCGCAAGCGGCGGGCCAAGCAGGTCTGAGCACCGGAGTCAGCCCCCGGGTAATCCTCAGCCGATCGCTCACTCCCACGGAGCGGGCGCTGGCTCGGTCCGCCGACCTCGATCATCTCCTCACGGGGGCGCTGGAGGACCTCGGGATATCCTCCGGGTCGGTCAACTGTCGCCTCACCGGCACCAGGGAGATCACCCGGTTGAACCGCGCCTTCTCGGGTCAGGATGCCAGCACCGACGTGCTCGCCTTTCCCGCCTCCGAGACGGCCGCCGGCTTTTACTTCGCCTTGCCCCCTGGACCGGTGGCCGAGCTGGGGGACATCGTGATCTCGGTCCCCGACGCCCTGGGGAACGCGCCCCAGAGACCACTTGAAGAGCTGAGGCTCCTGGCGGTTCACGGCCTGCTCCATCTTCTGGGGCATGACCACCACGGGGCCGAGGAGGCCAAGCGAATGACCGTGGAGACCAGGCGGCTGCTGAGGCGGGCGGCCAGCCGCCGGGGGGAGGCGGCCCCCAGGGTGCCGAAGCTGGTGCCCGCGGCACGGTGAACTCGGCTCCGACCGCGCCTCAACTCGGGCCGATCCTGGTCATCGGGCTCGGCAATCCTGGGGCAGCCTATGAAGGGCAGCGGCACAACGTGGGCGCTCGGGTCGTCGAGTTGCTGGCGGCTCGCCTCGGGGTGCGTCTCAAGTCTGGCCGGTCCCCGGCCTGGACCGGCCGGTGCCAGCACGCCGGACGGGAGATCGTGCTGGCCCGCCCCCGCACCTACATGAACGAATCGGGAGTCGCCGGGGCCAGGCTTCTCCGGGATTTCGGGCTTACCCTCGAGCAGGTGCTTGTGGTGTATGACGATCTGGACCTGCCGGTGGGTAGGCTGCGGCTACGGCGGTCTGGTAGCCCTGGGGGCCATAACGGCCTCCGCTCCCTGCAGGCGCACCTACGCTCCCAGGAGTTCGCCCGCCTCCGGGTGGGAATCGGGCGCCCCCCTCCCGGCGTCGATCCCATCGAATACGTGCTCGGCCACCCGGTGGGAGAGGAGAGGGAGCTCCTGGAGGGTGCCTGTGAGCGCGCCGCCGATGCCGCGCTCTCGGTGGCAGAGCGCGGGTTGGAAGCGACCATGAGCGAGTACAACCGGGGCGCGGGCGGGAACGAGCTTGGCTGATTCCCCCAACTCTCTTCTGGACCTGCTGGCGCGCGGTGAGCTGGGCAAGCGCAGCCGGGACTTCTCCCAGAGGTCTCCGGCGCGCGGCCGGATCGGCGGCGTGACCCACCCCGGGGCCGTCCTGGTGGCCGCACTCTGGTTGCGCCTTGTGAGGCGCACCGTCTGCCTCATCGTGGACTCGCCGGAGGAGGCGTTCTCCGAGGCCCGGACCTGGCTGGGTTCCGGTGACGACGAGGCCTGCCTCTTCCCCGCCCCCGACGTACTTCCCTTCGACCGGGTGGCCCCGGCGGCGGCGGTTCTCCGCTACCGGCTGGGGACCCTGAGACGAGTCAGAACAGGCCCGCCGCCGCTGGTCGTCACTTCGCTGGAGGCGATTGCCCGGCCCACCATGGCACCCGACTGGGTGGGCTCTTGGCTGGCCGGACTGGAGGTGGGCAGCCGGATTGCGCCCGCTGACTTCGCCCGCCTCCTGATGGAGGCCGGCTACCGCCATGAACCGGTGGCCCTGACTCCTGGCGACTTCTCTCGGCGGGGCGGGATCGTCGACTGCTTCCCTCTGGACAGCCGGCCCTGGCGCGCGGAGTGGGACGGCGACGAGGTTGCTGGGCTCTGGAGGTTGGACCCCGAGACACAGGGTTCGAGGGCACGCCTGGAGCGGGTTTCCCTCATGCCGGCCCGGGAGTTCCCCATGGACGCAGCCGCTCTGGCGCGGGCTGCGGACCGCCTGCGCGCTACCCAGCTCGAGGGAATGCGCGACGACGTTCGCGAGCGCTGGCAGGCGGAGCTGGCCCGACTGGAGGAGGGCGTGCAGCCCGACTCCCTGGACACGCTGGCCCCGCTACTGGCGGAGTCGGGGAACTCTCTGCTCTCCCACCTGCCGGTAGATACCGTCTTCATTTCCGATCGCTGGCCGCGCTTGAGCCGATCCCTGGAGGCATGGGTCGAGGAGGTCCGGGCCATCAAGGAGGCGGAGACGGCGAGGGGCGAGTTGCCGGTGGACCTCCCGCTCGCGTTGGTTCCCCTCCAGGACGTTGAGGATCGGCTCGGCTCCTCCCACTGGGTCGACCTGAGCCGGGAGGCGGTGGACGGCCCGGACCTGCTGACGGACCTCAGGATGGGTTCGGTTCCTGCCTTCAACGGCGACCTTGCGGCCTTCGCCAGCTGGGCCAGGGAGTTCACCGGAGGAGGGGGGGCTCTACTGCAGATCGGCCTGCAGGAGGAGCGGGTCGTCGAGCTGGCCTCCGAGCTCAGGCTGGATCCCATCCTGGTGCCGGAGTTCCGGATTGACCTGACCCCTCTCCTTCCTGGGCGGCTGACGGTGGCGCCCGGGGATCTCGAGGGTGGGCTGGTGGTGGGCGAGGTCGGCGTCCTCGCGGACGCCGACCTCTTCGGTGCGCAGAAGCGGCGGCCGTCCAACCTAGTTCGGACCGTGCACCGGGCAGAGTCCAGCCACCAGGGGCGTCTACATCAGGCCGGTCCCGTGGCTCCTGAGGCCGGGTTGCTTGGGTTTGAGCTCCAGCCCGGCGACGTGGTGGTGCACCGGGACCACGGCGTGGGCCGCTTCCTGGGCATGAGGCTGGTGAGCGACGACGAGGGGGAGCGCGAGTACATGCAGCTGGAGTACGCCGACGGGCACCGCCTGTACGTGCCCGCCGAGCACCTGGACCGGATCCAGCGGTACGTCGGCGGGGTGGGGGCCAGCCCTCAGCTCTCCCGTTTGGGGACCGGGGAGTGGGAGCGGACCCGCCGAGGGGTGCGGCGCCGGATAGACCAGATCGCCGAAGAGCTGGTCGAGCTTTACTCGCGCCGCCAGAAGGCCAAGGGACATGCCTTCGCCCCGGACTCGCGCTGGCAGCAGGAGCTGGAGGCCTCCTTCCCCTACCAGGAGACCCGCGATCAGATGCTGGTCCTGGAGGACATCAAGCGGGACATGGAGGCGGAGCGGCCCATGGACCGCCTGCTCTGCGGCGACGTGGGCTTCGGCAAGACCGAGATCGCCCTGCGAGCCGCCTTCAAGGCGGTCGAGGACGGCTGGCAGGTGGCATTGCTCGTGCCCACCACCGTCCTCGCCCAGCAGCACTATCTGACCTTCAAGGAGCGACTGCGGGCGTTCCCCGTGGTGGTGGAGCAGCTCTCGCGCCTGCGGTCGGACGAGGAGGCCGCCGGAGTCCTCTCGGGGCTGGCGGCGGGTACGGTTGACATAGTGATCGGCACCCACCGGTTGCTCCAGCGGGACGTGCGCTTCAAGCGGCTGGGGCTGGCCATCCTCGATGAGGAGCAGCGCTTCGGCGTGCTCCAGAAGGAGCGGCTCAAGCAGCTGCGGACAGCCGTGGACGTGCTCTCGCTCTCGGCAACCCCCATTCCCCGCACGCTGCACATGGCGCTGGCGGGCATCCGCGACCTCTCGGTCATCCGGACCCCTCCCGAGGGCCGTCTCCCGATCCGCACCTACGTGACCGCCAAGGAGGAGGGTCTGGTGCAGGATGTGATCCGCCGCGAGCTGGCCCGGAGGGGCCAGGTGTACTACGTTCACAATCGGGTCCAGACCATGGTGCGGGAGGTGGAGCTTGTCCGCCGACTGGTGCCCGAGGCCAGAGTGGCAGTGGCGCACGGCCAGATGGAGGAGGGGGAGCTGGCTCGAGCCATGGTGGCCTTCGGCTCCGGCGAGGTGGACGTCCTCTGCTGCACCACCATCATCGAGAATGGTCTGGACATCCCCAACGCCAACACCCTCGTGGTGGATGATGCTTCGCGCCTTGGGCTGGCCCAGCTCTACCAGCTCCGCGGCCGGGTGGGACGGTCGGGTCAGCGAGCCTACGCCTACTTTCTCTATGACCCCGAGCGGTCCCTCACCGAGCAGGCCGACAAGCGGCTGGACGTGGTCTCGGAGCTCCAGGACCTCGGCGCCGGCCTCACCCTGGCCATCAAGGACCTGGAGATCCGGGGGGCGGGCAATGTACTGGGGGAGGCCCAGCACGGCGATGTTGCGGCTGTGGGCATCGAGATGTACAACCATCTGCTGCGCCAAGCCGTGCTCGAGGCCCAGGGAGAGGAGCTCCCGGAGTCACCCGCCCAGGTGACGGTCAGTTTGCCTCTGCGATCGCTGCTGCCGCACCAGTACATCGAGGATGAGCGATTGCGGCTGCGCATCTACCAGCAGCTGGCCGCGGCCACCGAGCCTGCCACCCTTGACGAGCTGGCCCGCAACCTGCGGCAGCGGTTCGGGC
The DNA here is from genome assembly GCA_021827985.1 of bacterium. GTDB lineage: Bacteria > Chloroflexota > Dormibacteria > Aeolococcales > Bog-877 > JAJYXT01. The sequence goes on along the minus strand of JAKATL010000001.1, from coordinate 247,834 downwards.
CGCGGCCACCGGAGGTGGAGAACCTGCTGGTCGGCCTGCGGGTGCGGCTGGCGGCGGCCGCGGCCGGTGCCGCCGCGGTCGAGTCCGGGGCGGGGGTGTTGGTGGTGCGTTTCGAACCTGGGCATGGGCTCGACCTGGGGCGACTGGTCCAGGAGGTCCCGGCGGTCGCGGCCAGCGGGAACCAGCTTCGGCTCCGGCTCGCCGCCGCCGGCCCAGAGTGGCCGCAGCTCCTGCTCCTCATCCTGCGGCGGCTGGCGGACCAGCGGGTCCTCCAGCCCGTGGGCGGTGGGCGGTGAGCCAGGAGGCTGCTGCCGTAAGGCGGCTCTTCGACCTGATGGCGCGCCTCCGGGGACCCGGAGGGTGTCCTTGGGATGCTGCGCAGACCCCAAAGTCGCTCCTCCCCTACCTGCTCGAGGAAGCTTATGAGTTGGCGGATGCGATCCTGGCCGGGGACGACCAGGCGGTCCGAGAAGAGCTGGGCGACCTCCTGGTCGAGGTGGCGATGCAGGCGGCCATCGCGGCCGAGAGTGGCGCCTTTGAGCTCTCCGAGGTGGCTGATAGCGCCACGGCCAAGATGATCTCCCGCCATCCGCACGTGTTCGGCGACCAGGCCGTTGCCGATGAACCCGAGCTGCTTCGCAACTGGGATCGGATGAAGCGGCGCGAGAAGCCTGAGCGGACGTCGGCGCTGGATGGGGTCCCAGCCTCGCTGCCAGCCCTCATGCGCGCCACATTGCTCCAGCGGCGGGCCTCCCGGGGCGGTCCCGGGACGGCCGGCCTGGGCCTCGTGGGGGAGACGTTGGCGGCGATGGGGGAGCGCCTGTCGAGCCAGGAGCCCCTGTCAGCTGAGGCCGAGGTCCTGGCGGGCGAGCTGCTCTGGCGGGCGGTGGCCGAGTGCCAGCGAGTCGGCGTGGACCCGGAGACAGCGCTGCGCAGCGCCGTCGATCGACACGCGGACCACTATCGGGCGGCCGAGGGGAGTTTCGCCACGGGTGGGGAGGCGTCCACCACCGAGGCTCCCTGAGTGCCTATACTGCCCGCTTAGCCGCGGGGGACTTCCCGCACCACATTCAGCCGAGACCCACCCCACGTCCTTCTTCAAAAGAGCTGATGCCGGCGGGCCGCTTTGGGATGCCGTGCGCGAGTTGCGGATCCGCTGGATCCTCCTGCGCCGGGGACGCTCCCTCACGGCCGGGCAGGCGATGCTCGCCGCGGGCCTTTTGGTCTCTGCGGGGATCGCGGTGGCCGCTCTGTCCACCTACCGGTCTGACCAGGCGCTGGGCCGCCAGCTAGTGGCCATCCAGGGCCAGACCAGCCAGCTCCAGACGGAGGTCGCGGCCCAGAACCAGGAGCTGAAGGTTGCGGGCACGCCGCAGTGGCAGGCCGAGCTGGCACGGGCGGATGGCCTCTCGGCACCCGGTGAGAGCGTGTACGTGATCGAGAGCGCGGCCGCCGCGGCCGGTCCGGGCCCGGCCCAGGCGGGGGTGGAGCGGGCCGCCCAAGTCGTGAGTGAGTTTGCCACGGCGGTGCAGGGCTCCCCCTGACCCCGGGCTCCTCTCCGGGCGTGCCCTACCGGGATGCGCTACCGTTCCAACCTCAGTGCTGAGTGCTCGCCTCCTGGCCCTGCTGGCAGCTGGCCTTGTCATCTCCAGTTGCGGGTCCGGTGCGGACTCCCGGGGGGCGTTGCGTGCGGCGCCGGCCATGCCCGCGACCGGGAGCGCCCCACGTGGATTCCAGGCGGTGGACCTGAGCTGGATAAGTGACGTGCAGGGGTGGGCTCTGGGTGTTGAGCCTGGGTGCAACGGACAACGCTGCTCCACCGTGCTCGAGACCACTGACGGTGGAACTCAGTGGGTGACGGTGGCAGATCTGCATGCTTGCCTGCTCGAGGCGGCTCCCGTGGGTTGCCCGGCGGGGACCACCCAGGTCAGCTCCATCCGGTTCGCCAACCCGGACGTGGGCTACGCCTTCAGCGCCGAAGGAGGCCCGGCCCTCGCCACGGCCAATGGCGGCCTGACCTGGTCCCCGCTGCCCGGCCGGGATGTGAGCGCCATCAAGGTTTCGTCAGGAACGGCGATACGGGCGAGCTTCTCCAAGGGCGGCTGCCCGGGTCCCTGCGACTGGTCGATCGACGAAGCTGCGATAGGCGGCTCCCAGTGGCGGACGCTCCTCACTCCCCCGGTGGACGTGAACCATGACCGGGTGGTGCTGCTCCACCAGGGTCCGGAGTACCTCTACGCGGCGTTTCTTGGCGGCCCGCAGGCGGGGGCGGCCAACGAGCCTGCCCAGCTCTTTATGTCCAGCGACGCCGGAGCCAGCTGGACTGAGCTGCCCGACCCCTGTGGCCAACTTCGCCCCGGTCTGGTTGCCACCATGCTCACCTCGGCACCTGGAGGGGTGCTCGCCGCACTTTGCGTCCCGCGCTCGGGGTCCGGCACCCAGTTCGTGACCATCTCCACCGACGCCGGAACCAATTTCGGTGCCCTACTTCCTCTCCCGACCGCGGCCGGGAGCTACACAGAGCTGGCCATCGTCAGTCCGGCGGCGGTGTTCGCCGCCGAAGCGGGCCGCCAACTGGTCGGGACTCTCAACGGGGGCCGCACCTGGCGGGTCCTGGCTCGAAGTGGGGCCTCAGCAGCCGGCGTGGTTCCAGTCTTCCTGGGCTTCGAGAGTCCCACGGTGGGAAGGTGGGTTGCCTCAGATGCCCTGCTCTGGAGCACCGCGGACGGAGGGAGCAGCTGGCATCCGCACCGCTTCTGATCCATCGCCGGGCGGACGCGCGTTGGCTTTGACCTCCTCGGATGTCCGTGTTAGAATCAGCCCGCGGCGTGGAGCAGTGGCAGCTCGTCGGGCTCATAACCCGAAGGTCCCAAGTTCGAGTCTTGGCGCCGCAACGCTCCCCCCGGCTGGAACTGTCCCTCGCCCGGCGGTATAGCTCAGGGGTTAGAGCGCTCGGCTCATAACCGAGGTGTCCCTGGTTCGAATCCAGGTACCGCCACCGGCCTCCGCGACCCATCTCGGCCGTCGGCTGGCGGGGCTCGCTTGGGGACACTCGCCAGGTGGGCGCGGCGTGTAAGCAGAAGTCGACTGCCTAGATCGGTCCCTCGTTGGTGCTGGCCCCGGGTGAGATCCAGCAGGGCGCCCCCAGGGTGAGTTGCGGATACAATCTGGGCCATGCCCGCACAGCGCCGTGCCGTCGCCTATGTGGTGATCTTCGCCGCCATCTTGGCGATAGCCCTTTTGGCCTTCCACATGGCCCCCGGTCCCAGCATCCCCTCGGCTCCGGCCGGGACCCTCCAGAAGGCGCTCTCCGACTACCAGCTCCAGACCGAGGGCAAGACGGTTCCTGCCGGGGCCCCCATAATCAGCAACAGCCCGAGTCACCGGGTCCAGGTGCAGAACTCCGGCGCCCAGGTCCAGTGGTGGACCACCACCGGCAAGGAGTACCAGTCGGTGACCGACGGCACCGACCCCGGCTCCCTCTTTGAACGCTATGGATTCACCAATTACAGCTACCAGAACTCGAGCGGGAACAGCTTGTTGCTCTCGGTAATCCTCCCCAACGTGCTGATCGTCCTGGTGGTCCTTCTGTTCATCTGGTTCATCATGCGCCAGAGCCAGTCGGGCAACAATCAGGCGCTCTCCTTCGGCCGCAGCCGGGCCCGGATGGTGGCGGGGGACAAACCCCAGGTCACCTTCGCGGATGTCGCCGGGGTGGACGAGGCCAAGCAGGAGCTCACGGAGATCGTGGAGTTCCTCAAGTATCCCGACCGCTTCACCTCGCTGGGGGCGCGCATCCCCAAGGGAGTGCTGATGGTGGGGCCGCCGGGAGCCGGCAAGACTCTCCTCAGCAAGGCGGTGGCCGGGGAGGCCGGCGTGCCGTTCTTCAGCATCTCGGGGTCGGAGTTTGTCGAGATGTTCGTGGGAGTGGGGGCATCCCGGGTCCGGGATCTGTTCGACCAGGCCAAGAAGAACAGCCCTTGCATCGTCTTCGTGGACGAGATTGACGCTGTGGGGCGGCAGAGGGGTGCCGGATTGGGCGGTGGCCACGACGAGCGCGAACAGACCCTCAACCAGCTGCTGGTGGAGATGGACGGGTTCGAGACCAACACCCACGTGATCGTGATCGCGGCCACCAACCGCCCCGATGTCCTCGACCCGGCTCTCCTGCGGCCCGGCCGGTTCGACCGGCACGTGACGCTGGACCGCCCGGACATCCGCGGCCGGGAGGCGATCCTCAAGGTGCACGCTCGCAACAAGCCTTTGGACACCACGGTGGACCTCACCGTTCTGGCCCGCCAGACGGTGGGCTTCAGCGGCGCCGACCTTGCCAATCTGATCAACGAGGCGGCCATCCTGGCGGCCCGGCAGAACCACAAGGTGATCGCCATGCAGGAGCTCGAGGAGGCCATCGCCCGGGTGATCGCCGGGCCCGAGCGCAAGTCGCGGCGGATCTCGGATGAGGAGAAGCTGGTCATCGCCTATCACGAGATGGGGCATGCCCTGGTGATGCGCAGCCTTCCCCACTGCGACCCCCCTTACAAGATCAGCATCGTGAGCCGGGGCATGGCCCTGGGGTGGACCATGCAGCTGCCGGAGCACGACAAGGTGCTGGTCAGCAAGGCGGAGCTCACCGACCAGCTGGCCGGGATCCTGGGCGGCCGGGTCGCCGAGGAGCTGCTCCTGGGCGACGCCAACATCACCACCGGGGCCTCCGACGACATCGGCAAGGCCACCAAGCTGGCCCGGCGGATGGTGACCGAGTGGGGGATGAGCGAGAAGCTTGGACCGCTGGCCTTCGGCACCAAGGAGGAGCTGGTCTTCCTGGGGCGGGATCTCGGCGAGCAGCGCAACTACTCCGAGGAGGTGGCGGGCGAGATCGACCAGGAGGTCCACTCCCTGGTGGACAACGCCTACCTCACCGCCAAGAAGGTCCTGACGCTGCGTCGGGGCACCCTGCAGTCGCTGGCCGACCACCTCATCCAGGTGGAGTCAATGGACCGTTCGGAGATGGACGAACTCATCCGCCAGGTCGAGGAGGAGGCGCCGGCCGCGGCCGGGATGTGAGGCGGCTCCGCTGGGGCGCGGTTCCGGCGGGGACTACCCCGGGGCGGGGGCGCTGAACCCCGCGCGACGCACCTCGTCCGACTCCCGCACCCGGCGCACCAGGTAGCGGAGCCGGGTTCCCACGGCCACGGCCTGGAAGAGGTCATAGCCCTCGGCGCCCAGACTGTTGACCTCTTCCAGGGACTCCAGTTCGCGGTATTCGTAGACCGTGCGGGTCGTGGAGGTGGGCAAAGCAGCGCTCCTGTTGTCCTGGGTGGTGGGTTCCGCCCCTCCAGTTTGCCACGGCGGAGGCCCGACCTTGTCCGGGCGGCGCGGTGACCCCCTGCTGATATACTCTCGGCCGCACCGGGGCCGTGGCTTCGGCCGGCCTTTCATACCTTCGGAGGACAACGCAGTCCCTTGACCCAGCTCGCCACTCCCGCGCCCACTGAGGAGATGACCTCGTTCAGCTCCATGGAGGAGTACCTGCGGGTCAGCGCCGACTCCATCCGCACTCTGACCTACGGCGACATCGTGGATGGCACCGTGGTGAGGGTCGACCCTGACGAGGTGCTGGTGGACATCGGGGCCAAGTCCGAGGGGGTGATCTCCAACCGGGAGCTCACCGGCCGCGCCGAGGAGCCGGTGATACTGGAGCCGGGGGACCACGTCAAGGTCTACGTTCTGCAGTCCGAGAACGAGGACGGGAACGTGGTGCTAAGCCTGAGGAGGGCCCGCGCCGAGGGCATCTGGGCCAAGGCGGCCGAGAAGGAGAGCACCGGGGAGGGGGTCGAGGCCGAGGTCAAGGAGCAGAACAAGGGCGGGCTGATCGTCAACATCATGGGGCTGAGGGGCTTCCTTCCCAGCTCCCAGGTGGCGCGCACCCACTCCGGCAATCTGGTCGACCTGGTCGGCGAGAGGATCATGGTCAAGATCCTGGAGGTCAACCGCAAGCGCAACCGGCTCATCGTCAGCCAGCGAGCCGCCCAGGACGAGGACCGGGCTCGGCAGCGCGAAGAGCTGTTCGAGCGGCTGGCGGTGGGCGATGTGGTCACCGGCAAGGTGAGTGGTCTCACCTCCTACGGGGCCTTCGTCAACCTCGGTGGCGCGGACGGCCTGATTCACATCAGCGAGCTCTCCTGGGATCGGGTCAGCAACGTCTCGGACATGCTGGCGGTCGGGGACGAGGTCACGGTACGGGTGATCAAGCTGGACCCCGAGCTGTCGCGCATCTCCCTCTCGCTGCGGCAGATGGGGGAGGACCCCTGGGACAGCATCGAGGCGCGCTTCCCACCTGGCACCGAGATCGAGGGGGTCGTGACCAAGACCAAGAAGTACGGCGCGTTCCTGCAGATCGCGGACGGGGTGGAGGGGCTTCTGCACATAAGTGAGCTCTCCTGGGAGCACGTGGAGCGCACCGAGGACGTCCTCCGGGTGGGCGACAGCATCAAGGTCGTGGTCCTCCAGGCGGACCGAAGCCGCCGGCGCATCTCCCTCTCCTACCGGCAGCTGCTTCCTCGACCAGACCACCTGGCCGATGAGCCCGAGGTTGCCGAGGGGCGCTACTCCGCCGCCGCCGACTACGTACCCGGCGAGGACGACGAGGAGTCCGCCGAGGAGGAGAGAGTGGAGGAGACCCGAGCCGTGGAGGAGCAGGAGCCTGAGTCAGCCGACGGCGGCGACCAGGGCGCGGAGGAGCTCGAGGCCGAGTAGGTCATCGGCCACGGTCTGCGCCGTGGCTGCCGACTCCACTGCTTTCGGCTGCTCGCTGAAGCACACCGGGCCACCGCCCTGTGGGAATCGCCAAGGCGGGGCATAATGCCCTCAAGTCCTCGTCGATCCGCGGGCGGGCGCTGCCTCGGCCGGGCGTCGCGAGGGGCCGTGTCCGGCTTCGGGGAGATGCCCCACGTACCCGTTTGAGCGATTCTCCGAGAGGGCGAAGGAGGTCCTGACCCTGGCTCAGGACGAGGCCCAGAGGTCCCACCACTCCTACATCGGGACCGAGCACATCCTGCTCGGGATGCTGCGCGAGGGAGACGGACTGGCGGCCAGGGTGCTGGCCAGCCTGGGGGTCGAGGTCGACAAGGTCCGGAGCAGCATCGAGTCGGCGCTGGGCCGCAATGAGCGGTTGATCGTCCAGCAGACCATTCCCACCTCGCGGGTCAAGAAGGTGATCGAGATCGCCTTCGAAGAGGCCAAGCGGATGAACAGCCGTCACGTCGGCACCGAGCACCTCCTGCTCGGACTCCTCATCGAGGGAGAGGGGCTCGCCGCCCACGTCCTGGAGGACCTTGGGGCCAACCTGGAAACGGTGCGCCTGAAGATCGAGGAGCTCAGGCCGGAGGGGAGGCGGGAAGGGGAGGAGCCCGGCCCTCGCCCATATTGGTCCGGCTACCAGCCAGCTGGCGGACCGGGTGCCCCGTCCCCCGGCGGGGCGCCGGCCACCCTGCTCCGTCCCGACGCTGGTCCCCGCCTCACCGCGGAGGCCAGAAGTGTGATCACCCTCGCCGAGGAGGAGTGCCTACGCCTGGGGGCGGTGGCGGTCGGGACCGAGCACCTGCTGCTGGGAATCCTCAGGCAGGGGTCCTGCCAGGGGGCCTCGGCGCTGGCGCAGGCTGGGCTGGTGCTGGAGCGCGTTCGCACCGAGGTGGGAACGGCGAGCGCGGGAGAGGAGCACTCGCTCGAGCTGGGCTGGGATCCGGCGGCCCGGAGGGCCCTTGAAGAGGCGGCCGCCACCGCCCGGGGACTTCCGGTCGGCACTGGGCCGATCCTCGCCGCCTGCCTGGGCGACGAGGATGGAGCCGCGGCGGTGCTTCGTCGTCTCGGGGCTGAGCCTGGGGAGGTGCGGGCCTTGCTCGCGGGCGGCGGTCACGAGGGGACTCCGCCACCGGCGTAACCGCATCGAAGCAGAGATGAGATCGGTCGACCGAGGTCCCCCCGGGTCCGGCTGGCCCGGATTGGGCATAATGCGCTTGTGTTCGGCACGGTGACCCGCCCCATACCCACCCAGGTCGCCCAGCGTCGGCTGGCGGACCCTGCCCCTGTCGGGGTCGAGGAGATTTTCCGTGTACCCGTTTGAGCGATTCACCGAGAAGGCGAAGAAGGTCCTGACTTTGGCCCAGGACGAGGCCGAGAAGTCCCATCACTCCTACATAGGGACCGAGCACCTGCTCCTGGGTCTGCTGCGGGAGGGGGACGGCCTGGCGGCCAAGGTCCTGGCCAACCTCGGGGTCGAGATCGACAAGGTCCGGAGCACCATCGAATCGGTGCTGGGTCGCAATGAGCGGGTGATCGTGCAGCAGATCATCCCCACCTCGCGGGTCAAGAAGGTGATCGAGATCGCCTTCGAAGAGGCCAAGCGGATGAACAACACCTACGTGGGCACGGAGCACCTCCTGCTCGGACTCCTGATCGAGGGAGAGGGGATCGCCGCCCACGTCCTGGAGGACCTTGGGGCCAGCCTGGAGAAGGTGCGGCAGGAGATGGAGGGAATCCTCCGCGAGCAGGGGCTCGAGGATGACCCCCGAACCGAGCACAAGCGGACCACCAAGACCCCGCTTCTCGACCAGTTCTGCCGCGACCTCACCGAGCTGGCCGAGAAAGACCAGCTGGACCCGGTCATCGGGCGAGAGGTGGAGATCGAGCGGGTGGTCCAGATCCTCTCCCGGCGGACCAAGAACAATCCGGCTCTGATCGGGGAGCCGGGGGTGGGCAAGACCGCGATCGCCGAGGGCCTGGCCCAGGCCATCATCCACCAGGAGATCCCTGAATCCCTCGCCCACAAGCGGGTGCTCACCCTGGACATGGGTGCCTTAGTGGCCGGCACCAAGTACCGTGGTGAGTTTGAGGAGCGGCTCAAGAAGATCCTCGACGAGATCCGCTCCTCCAAGGAGGTGGTCCTCTTCATAGATGAGCTCCACACCCTGGTCGGGGCCGGGGCTGCCGAGGGTGCCATCGATGCGGCCAACATCCTCAAGCCGGCGCTGGCTCGGGGCGAGATCCAGTGCATCGGGGCCACCACGCTCAACGAGTACCGCAAGTACATCGAGAAGGACGCCGCCCTCGAGAGGCGCTTCCAGCCGGTCTACGTGGATGAGCCCAAGCTGGAGGAGACGGTGGAGATCCTCACCGGAGTGCGGCCGCTTTACGAGAAGCACCACCGGGTCACGATCACCAACGACGCCCTGCAGGCGGCGGCCGAGCTCTCCGGTCGGTACGTGAGCGACCGCTCGTGGCCGGACAAGGCGATCGACCTCATCGACGAGGCCAGCGCCCGGGTGCGGATGAAGCTCACCACGACGCCACCCGAGCTGCGGGCCCGGCAACGCCACATCCGCTCGCTCCAGGCCCGCAGGGACCAGTCCATCGAGAAGCACGACCTGGACGACGCTGGCCGCATCGATCAGGAGCTGAAGCAGCTGCGTGCTGACTACGCCCGGGACGAGGCGGCCTGGCGCGACGACCTGGGGCAGACGGTGGCCACGGTCACCGACGAGAACATTGCCGACATAGTCTCGTCCTGGACCGGGGTGCCGGTGAGCCGGCTGGTGGAGGCGGAGACCAAGCGGCTGCTGGCGATGGAGGCGGAGATCCACAAGCGCCTCATCGGTCAGGAGGAGGCGGTCAAGGTGGTCTGCCAGGCCGTACGCCGGGCGCGGGCGGGTCTGAAGGACCCCCGCCGCCCCATCGGCTCCTTCATCTTCCTCGGCCCCACCGGGGTCGGCAAGACGGAGCTGGCCCGCAGCCTGGCCAACTTCCTGTTTGACAGCGAGGATGCCCTCATCCGCTTGGACATGTCGGAATTCGCCGAGCGGCACAGCACCGCCCGGCTGGTGGGCTCTCCACCCGGGTACGTGGGCTACGACGAGGGTGGGCAGCTTACCGAGGCGGTGCGCCGCCGTCCCTACAGCGTCGTGCTGTTCGACGAGATCGAGAAGGCCCACCCCGACTTCTTCAACATGCTGCTGCAGATTCTCGAGGACGGCCGGCTCACCGATGCCAAGGGGAAGGTCGTCAACTTCGCCAACACCATCATCATCATGACCAGCAACCTGGGGATCCAGGGGGTGGGCGCCAACGTCTCGATGGGCTTCCAGCCCTCGACGCCAGGGCCAGCGGGTGAGGACCCCGCCCATGTGAAGATGCGGGAACGGATCACCGACGAACTCAAGCGTGCGTTCCGGCCGGAGTTCCTCAACCGGGTCGACTCGGTGGTGGTCTTCCACCGGCTCACCACCGAGGAGTGCCGGCGCATCGTCGACCTCATGCTGGTCAGGGTCCGGGAACACCTTCAGCGCCAGGGGCTGAGTCTGCTCGTGACCGAGGAGGCCAAGGCGGCGATGGTGGAGCAGGGGTTCGACAAGGTCTACGGGGCCCGCCCCTTGCGTCGTGTGATCCAGACCGAGATCGAAGACCCCTTGAGCGAGGAGCTTCTCCGCACCGAATTCTCCATCGGGGACCTGGTGACCATTGACGTGGAGGATGGCAAGCTGAGGACCCACGTGGTCCCGGGGCCGCCTCCCCCTGATGAGCCCAGCCCGATCGTCACCGCCGAGGCGGAGCCCGCCGGTGCCGGAGCGGCAGGCGGCTCCTCCGCTGATGGCGGCAGCACCGACTGACCACCCGGAGGGGACGCCCTCCGGCCCGGACCACGCGCCGGTGGCCAGGCTGGCCGCAGACCCCAGGGGCCGTCCTGACCGGATCGCCAGTCTGGTCGGGATGTGCCTGGGGGCGATCGGGGGCACCCTCTACTCCACGGTCCTGATTCAGAAGATCCAGGGACCCCTCCATGCTTGGCCCGGCGACCTGATCGCTGTGGCGGCAGGACTCGGACTGGGATGCGTGCTCGGGTACGTTCTCGGCCCGAATCTGACCGTCCGCCCCTACTTCTGGGCCGAGGATCAGCTGACCACCCTTCCCCTCTCTGAGCTGGTCGGACTGCTGGTTGGGGTGATCGTGGCTCTGGGCATCGCTGCCCTGGTCGCCCTGATCGCGGCCGGTCTCCCGTACGGGCTAGGCTGGGTGGTGGCGGTTCTGGTGGCGGTCGTGCTGGTGCCCCTGGGTCTCTCTGTGGGACGCAGGCGGCGCCGCGACCTGTCTCGGCTGGGCCTTCCGATGACCGGCGGGGGGCCACCTCTGGCCCGCGTGGTGGTTGACACCAGCGCGGTGATTGACGGGCGCCTGCTGGACCTGGCGCGCGCGGGGTTCTGCCTCTACGAGTTGGCTATTCCCCAGTTCGTCCTCCGCGAGCTCCAGGCGGTCGCCGACTCGGGAGATCCCATCCGGAGGGCCAGGGGCCGGCGGGGGATCGCCATGCTGGAGGAGCTGCGGTCGTTACCCGGGCTCCAGCTCTCCTTTCCGGAGGTCGACTATCCCTCCATGCCGGAGGTGGACTCCCGCCTGGTGCGTCTGGCCCGGGAGCAAGGCGCCTCCATCCTGACAGTGGATTTCAATCTGGACCGGGTAGCCCAGATCGCTGGCATCCCGGTTCTCAACCTAAACCAACTGGCAACGGCACTGAGGCCGGCGATGGTGGCGGGGGAGCGGGTGGAGGTTGACGTGGTCAAGGAGGGCCGGGAGCAGGACCAGGGTGTGGGATACCTTGAGGATGGCACCATGCTGGTCGTGGAAGGCGGGCGTCAGCGCGTAGGCCAACGGGTCTTGGTCACGGTCCGTAGCGTGATCCAGACCGCCTCGGGGAGGATGGTGTTCGCCCAGGTGGACGACGATGGTGCGGACACCGTGGGGCAGCGTCGCTCCCGGAGGCGGGGCCGCGCCGAAGGGACCCCCACTCCCTGAGCGCCGCACAGTCCGCCGGTGCCACCGCGGTGGTGGCCGCCGCGGGAAGTGGGACCCGCTTCGGTGGAGCCAAGCTCTGGGCCGATCTGGCGGGTAGCCCCGTCCTCGCCTGGGTGCTCCGGGCGCTCGGCGACCCCGCCAGCGGGATCACGGAGCTGGTGGTGGTAGCCGATCCCGCAGACCACCGTCGAGTGGTGGAGGTGGGAGCTGCGGTCGCCCCTCGTCTGGGATGCGTCTGCGTCGCGGGCGGCGGGCGCCGCCAGGATTCGGTGCGCAATGGTGTCGAGGCCGCCACCCGGGAGCTGGTTCTGGTGCATGACGGCGCCCGCCCCGGCGTGACCCCCGAGCTGGTGGCCCGGGTCCTGGGGGTGGCTCGTCGGCACGGTGCGGCCACCGCCTGCGTGCCGGTGGCCGATTCCATCGCCCGCGTGGCTCAAGGGTTGGTGGAGGAGGTGCTGGAGCGCTCGAGCCTGGGCGCCATCCAGACACCCCAGGCCTTTCGCCGGGAACTCCTGCTCCGGGCCCACAACCGCGCTGAGGAGACGGACCTCACTGCGGATGACGACGCCGCCCTGGTCCTAGCCCTGGGCCACTCCGTGGCGGCGGTTCCAGGTGATCCGCGCAACCTCAAGGTGACGAGAACCGAGGACCTCATGGCGCTCCGGACCTGGCTCGCCGCCTCCGATGGAGTCATCCGTTGAGATCGTTCCCCGGGATCGGGCTGGGCCTGGACGTGCATCGCTTCGGGGGTCCCGGTCCGCTGCGACTTGGCGGGGTGGATGTGGACCATCACACCGGGCTCATCGGGCATTCAGACGCCGACGTCCTGCTGCATGCCATTGGCGACGCCGTGCTGGGGGCAGCCGGGCTCGGCGACCTCGGTGACCATTTCCCCCCCACCGAGGAACGCTGGCGGGGTGCGTCTTCCGTGGAGCTTCTGGGACGGATTGTGGAGATGGTCACGCGGGCCGGCCTCCGGGTCCAGGGCGTGGACGCCACGGTGGTCGCTCAGGAGCCCCGTCTCCAGCCCTACCGGTTGGGGATGGTCGCTGCCGTGGCCGGTGCTCTGGGCTGCCCCCCGGAGATCGTCTCGGTGAAGCTCAAGACCAGCGATGGCCTGGGCCTCACCGGGCGGGGAGAGGGAGTCGCCGCGCTCGCGGTGGCATCGGTGGGACCGCTGGGCCCCACCAACGCTCCGTAGGATGGGATGAGGTGACGCAGGGAATTTACAACTCGATGTCGGAGCGGGTGGAGGAGTTCACGCCGCTTCGGCCCGGGCGGGTCGGGATGTACACCTGTGGGCCGACCGTCCATGACCGGGCCCAGATCGGCAACCTGAGGACCTTTCTGGCCGAGGATCTGCTGCGTCGGCAGCTTGAGTACCAGGGGTTGGAAGTGACCCAGGTGATGAACATCACCGACGTCGACGACAAGATCATTACCAAGGCCCGAACTGCCGGGCAGACCCTGGAGGAGTTCACCGCTCCCTACGTGGCCGCCTTCTTCCGGGACCTCGAGCTTCTGGGGGTGGAGCCGGCGGCGGTCTACCCCCGGGCGACGCAGTACATCCCCCAGATGCTTGAGCTGGTGCAGCGGCTGCTGGACAACGGCAGTGCCTACGTCAGTGACGGCTCGGTCTACTTCCGCATCAGCTCCTTTCCCGCCTACGGGAAGCTGACCCACCTGGATACCGCCGGGCTGCGGTCCGGCGCCAGCGGGCGGGTGGACGCCGACGAGTACGAGGCCAAGGAGCAGGTCCGGGACTTTGCGCTGTGGAAGGCGGGCGAGCCCGGGGACCTGGCCAGCTGGCCATCCCCGTATGGGTGGGGGCGCCCCGGATGGCACCTGGAGTGCTCCGCCATGTCCATGGACCGGCTCGGGGAGACCTTCGACATCCACTGCGGCGGGGTCGACAACAAGTTCCCCCACCACGAGAATGAGATCGCCCAGTCGGAGGCCGCCACGGGCAAACAATTCGTGCGCTACTGGGTTCACGCCGAGCACCTCCTGGTGGATGGTGTGAAGATGGCCAAGTCGCTCGGCAACTTCATCACCCTGGAAACCCTGATGGAGCACGGCCACGACCCCATGGCCGTCCGCTTCCTGCTCCTCACCGGCGCCCACTACCGTCACAAGCTGCAGTTCCAGGAGGAATTGCTCAAGGCGGCCGAGCGAGACGTCGGCCGGCTGGCGACCTTCTGGAGGCGCTGCCTTGAGGTCGAGGACGCGCCCGGAGAGCCCGAGGAACTCGTGGGGCTGGCTGCGACCGGGCTCCAGCGGTTCGACAGGGCCATGGAGGATGACCTCCGCCTTCCCGATGCCGTGGCCGCCCTCTTTGAGCTGGTCCGGGAGGGTAACCGCCTGATGGACGCCGGCCGAGGAGGCGCGGCAGGCGCCCGTGCCGCCCTGGCCACACTGGCTGCCGCGGATAGGAGGCTGGGCGTGATCGAGAGGCGGGCCCTCCGTGCCGACTTCCTCAGCCCCGAGGAGAAGGCGCTGCTAGAGCGCCGTGAGGCAGCGCGCGGGGCTCGGGACTTCACCCTCTCTGATCAACTCCGCGACCAGCTACTGGGAATGGGTATCCAGGTGGAGGACACCAAGGCGGGGACTCGCTGGCGGCGCGCCTGATGCCGGAGGTCCTGTACGGCCGGAATCCGGTCCTGGAGGCTCTCCGAGCCGGGCGCAGGGTGCGGCGCATGCTGCTTGCCACAGGGATCTCCCCGGACGCCAGGATCGAGGAGGCGGTGCTTCGGGCGCGCTCCTGCGGGGTGGAGCCCGAGGAGGTGGCCCGGCCGCGGCTGGCCGACATCGCCCACACGGATCATCACCAGGGGCTGGTTGCCTACTTCGACGGGCGGCAGCACGGCGGCCTGGAGCATCTCCGCCGCCTGGTGGGGGAGGAGGGACCGCCCTGGCCCCTGGTGGCTGCTTGCCTGGACGGTGTCCAGGATCCCCAGAACCTGGGGGCACTGGCCCGCAGCGCCGAGGCCCTGGGAGCCCACGCACTGGTGGTGCCGCGGCATCGCAGCGCTCCCTTGTCGGCGGCGGCGGTGAGCGCCAGCGCCGGGGCGCTGGAGCACCTGCGGGTGGTCCGGGTGGTCAATCTGACAACGGCGCTGCCGGCGCTCAGCGAACTCGGGGTGACCACCATCGGCCTGGACCAAGATGCCCACTTGCGCTGTGACGAGGTGGACCTGCGTGGGCCGGTGGCCCTGGTGGTGGGCTCGGAGGGGTCAGGCCTCCATCAGCTGGTCCGGCGACGCTGCGACGTCCTGGTTCGCATCCCGATGGGGGGACGCGTCGCCTCACTCAACGCCGCCGTGGCCGGGGCCATGCTGCTGTACGAGGTCGCCAGGCAGCGGCAGTTCGCCTTCCCTGAGGCAAGGTAGCCGGCCAGGGGTGCGCAGCCGCTCGAGGCGCACCTGCCCGGGCAGATCCGGACCCCTTGCCAGGCTTCCCCCGGGAGCGCGACAGCTCTATCAGTTCCACCAACGCCATCGAGCGCGTCAATGCTGAAGTGGACCGCCGGGCCGAGGTGGTGGGGATCTTCCCCAACTCAGCCTCCCTGCTCCGCCTGGCCACCGCGGTTCTCCAAGAACAGCACGACGAGTGGCAGGATGGCAAGCGGCACTTCTCCCAAACCTCCTTGTCTAAGCTCCGAGGCGACGGTCAGCAACTCCTCACCAACCCCCTCACCGCCGGGCTCGCTGCCTGATGAACTGCCCCCAGTCCCTCTCCCAAATTTCCACCACTCGAAGGGACTTGACTTCGATGGCCCGGACGGGCCGCCTGAGTACCACGCCCTGCAGCGCTCCAACTTGTCGGGGCCGCTGCGATGCGCCAGATGTCAGCTCTGAGCCACCACTCATGTTCGGCCACCGCTGACGGAGCGAATCGGGGCGAGAAGAGGTATAAAGCGGCCGTGGGTGATGGATCGCCGGGTCGACCGCTGGGAACGCTTCTGCTCCTCGCTGGGGCACTCGCGGTCTCAGGGTGCGGCGTGGCGGAGGGAACCGTGGCCGGACACTCCTCCGCTGTCGCGACGATGTCCCCCTCGGCGTCTTCCAGCTCCACGCCCTCGCTGCGGGGCAACCTCGTGACCCTCACCATGGCCAGCAGCGGGGAGACCCTTGAGCTGTCCGTGGGAGTGCGGATCCGGCTGCTGCTGGCCGGTTCTGCCGCGCTGCCGTGGGGACAGGCGGTCAGCTCGGACACTCGGGTTCTTCGACCAGTTCCCGACCTGCTCATGACTCCAATCCCGCTGGGCTGGGTCCGCTCCGACTTCCTGGTGGTGGCGGCCGGGCGAGCCACAATCACCGCGGTCCAAACTCCAAGGTGCCGCACCGCGACCCCCCCGTGTGGGATGCCGAGTCGGGGGTTCGTCGTCACCATCACGGCGACCAACCCAATAGCGGCTCCGCCCCCGGTCCCAGTGGCTCCTCCTGAGTCCTCACCCGCAGCCCCTCCGTAGGCGCCGTAGCCGCGGCTCGGAAAGTGGGTGTGCCATCCGGCGCTGCGTTCTCGCAGCCTGATGAACTGCCCCTAGTCCCTCTCCCTAAGGCGCCGCCACGTAATAAGCTAGACCAATAGGCTCAGGGCTGCCACAATAGGGAGGTGGTCGCGGACTCGCGCCTGGCGGAGATCTTCAAAGCTGTGGCGCCCCACCTGGCGGAGCGGCAGCGGCGGCTGCTGTACGGGGCTCACGCGCGGAGTCAGGGCTGGGGCGGCGTATCCCAGGTAGCCGAAGCGGCGGGGGTGTCGCGGACCACCGTGATGAAGGGCATGGAGGAGTTGGAGCACCCGCCCCAGTCCGAGCAGCTGACCCGGTCCCGCCGACCAGGCGGTGGCCGTAAGCCGGCACAGGTGAAAGATCCCGGGCTGATCGCAGCTCTCGATGCCCTGGTGGACCCGGACACCAGAGGCGACCCAGAAAGCCCTCTGCGTTGGACGTGCAAGAGCACCCGCCAGCTGGCCGACGTGCTCACAGCCCAAGGCCATCCGGTCAGTCACCGAGTGGTGGGGGAACTGCTGCGCAGCTCGGGTTACAGCCTGCAAGGCAATGCCAAGGCCTTGGAGGGCCGCCAGCACGCCGATCGCGACGCGCAGTTCCGTTATCTCAATGAGCGAGTCCGCGAGAGTTTGGCGGCAGGTGCGCCGGTAATCTCTGTGGACACCAAGAAGAAGGAGTTGGTCGGTCCCTTCAAGAACGCTGGTCGCCAGTGGCGCCGCCACGGGGAGCCGGAGCGGGTAAACGTCCATGACTTCATGGATCCAGGACTGGGAAAGGCAATTCCGTACGGGGTCTATGACCTGGCTGCGGACAGCGGCTGGGTCAATGTGGGTACGGACCATGACACCGGTACATTTGCCGTGGAGAGCATTCGCCGGTGGTGGCAACAGGTGGGACAGGCTGCGTATCCCGCAGCCCAAGAGTTGCAGATCTGTGCGGATGGCGGCGGCAGCAACGGCTATCGGCTGCGGCTTTGGAAATGGGAACTGGCGAAGTTCGCACGGGAGTCCGGACTCACCATCACGGTCGGACACTTCCCACCAGGAACCAGCAAGTGGAACAAGATTGAGCATCGGCTCTTCTCCCACATCAGCAGCAACTGGCGAGGACAGCCCCTGGTCAGTCACGAAGTCATCGTTGAACTGATCGGTGCCACCACTACTCGCAGCGGCCTGCAAGTGAAGGCGGCGCTCGACACGGGGAACTACCCGTATGGGGTGCGTATCAGCGACGCAGACTTCGCCGGCCTTCCCGTCTCGCCCCACCCCTTCCACGGAGAGTGGAACTACACGATCTCGCCGACGGCCCAGGCCCCTCCGTAGTGGAGCATTCCCTGCCTACCCCCTACATGCAGTGGTATGCCTCCTCGCTCACGTTATTCCGTTCCGGCTACTAATTTCCACCACTCGAAGGGACTTGACTCGCGCCACCTCTGCACTACTCACCGGAGATGAGCGACCGCGGGGGCCGGGGCGGTGGCTTGACGGTGGTGCGTGCGCACCTGGCTCTTGGACCGGTTACGCTGGAGCGCTGGGGGCGCGCCGACGTAGCTCAGTGGTAGAGCGGCTGTTTTGTAAACAGCTGGCCGGGAGTTCGAATCTCCCCGTCGGCTCCGGCTCTCGAGATCAGAGGCGCCCCCACTTCTGAGCCGCAGATGGACTCGAGGTGCCGTCGACCCCAGTTTTGACCCCAGTTTTTGAGGAGTCGGCTGGAGTTGTCGGCGCGGCAAGGATGGCGTCCATCTTGCCGGCTGCCTCACGCTGTAGGCTGGGCAGCACGTTCGCATAGGTGTCCGCGGTGAGCCCGATCTGGCTGTGCCCGAGCATGGTGCTCACGGTCTTCAGGTCGACGCCGCTCGCCAGCATGAGGGTGGCCGCCGAGTGGCGCAGGGTATGGAGGTGCGCTGGCGCACCCCCGCCCCCGCCAGCAGGCGGTGAAAGGTGTGGGTCAGGGCCGTCCCGCAGCGTGGTCGCCCCAGCGCGGTGGTGAAGACGAGACCGGGGATCTCGTCCTCCCAGTGCGGTCCGGCTAACTCCCGGGCCTCATCCTGGCTCGAGCGCTGCCGCAGCAGCGCCGAGTGGACCAACGACGGCATCGGCATGGTGCGCTGGCCCCTGGAGGTCTTGGGGTCCACCCATCCATGAGGCGCGCACCTACCGGTCTGCCTGCCCCTTGGGTTATACCAGCTCGGCCGGTTGGCGCTCGCCCGGGGCCGCCCTGCCGCAGCGCTCATGGTCGACCTTGTCGTGCGCCAGATGAGGCTTCCCCCCAGGCGTTTCCAGAGCGCCTAACTGGCGTCTCGAGCCCCCTGGGAGGACCCCTACACGCGGCAGGAGTACCGTTGCCTCGCGCCGCGCGCCGCGGCAGGTACCACTGCCCTTTCGCTGTATGGCAGGTGCAGATCCATCCGAAGCTGCAGAGGTCGCCGCTGCCGCTGCGGCCACGGCCCATTCGCATAACCGCACCCAGATTGCCACCGTTGGCAACGGGCGTGAGACCTCTCCCTGCGGCCGTGGTAGGCACTGCCCTGGGATGTTTCGCAGCCGTTGCCATGACCGCTTGTTCTGGCCCGGCGTCGCAGCCGAGGCGGACGAGCAGAGCTTCATACCAGATCGCCTTGCCAGCTGTCCGGACCCCAACCGACCGGGGCACGCCCGTGGGCGTTGCCGTGGTCACCGCCCAACGTGGATTGGTGGCATCGGACACGGCGCATCCCTCCTCGGCGTCCGACGGAGTGGTGATGACCGGGTCGGGCCTGATCTCCCTCACCACGAACTCGGGCCGCTCGTGGAAGACTGTGTGGAGTAGGCGGGGGGTGTACCTGGGATGGATGGGGATCACCGGCTCACAGGTGGTGGCCACGGGCACCCAGTACCCGACCAGCGGTCTTGGGAGTGAATACGGCTCCCCCGTGCTGCTCATGGGCAACGAGGATGGCGACAGCTGGAGAGTTGTCCACCCAGCCGGACTGAGCCCAGACGGCGCCTGGGGTACGGCTGCCGTCAACTGGGTAACCTCAACCCTGGCACTCGCCAGCACCTCGCCCTCCTACGCCGGGTCCATCCCGCAGCCACTGGTGATCAGTAGGGACGGGGGGGCCAGTTGGACCTCAGTCCACCTCCCGGGAGGCACTTCCACCGGCGGAGTCAGCGCTCCGTCCGCTTCCACGATCTTCGCCACCGGCACGGTCGCGAGTCCGACGAGTACCTGTGTCGGCGCGGTCTGGGAGAGCGCGGACGCCGGTGTCGACTGGAGCATGCTGCCTGGATCCTGCAGCCCTGCGCCACTGTATTCGGTGCAGTTCCTGAGCTCCCGGATCGGCTTCGCTGGAGGAGGGCAGCTGCCCATGTACTCCCAACCTCCCGGGCGGGTACTGCTGGAGACCACCGATGGAGGCGCTGCCTGGTCGATAGCCTCACAGCAGACTACATCGAGCCAGCTCGCCTCGCCGATCGTTCAGCTCGACTTCATCACGAGCCAGGCCGGAACGCTGCTCACGGGAGGGTGCGGCCCGGGCGCCAACGGCCCCTGCGCAGGCCACGTCTACACGACTGCTGACGGGGGCCGTGTCCTTCACCGCACGGCGCAGATGGGCACCGCCCTCACCACTATCGGCACCCAGGACCTGTGGGTACTGAATTACCCGGCTCCGCAGGTCAGCGTCAGTGACGATTCCGGCGGGACGTGGAGCGTGCTTCCAGGTCTTGGGGCGGCCGGGATCGGGTCGCTCTCCTTCCAGTCTGGTTCCCTGGTCCTGACCACGGCGGCCGGGACATACACCTCCTCCGACGGAGGGCAGCGTTGGGCCTACGTCGGCTCAGCGGAGGTCGCTGGATTCGCTCCGCCGAACACCGTCAGCCTGAAGGGTGATGCCCTGTCGATCGAACCCGCCAGGGAGACTGGGCCGACGAAGGTGGTTCACCTCGCCGCGGCCGCCCAAGTTGGACTCAGCACGGCCGTGTTCGCCACCCCCAGCAAGGGACTCGCTTTCGGGGCCGGGTCACAGTGCCTGAAACCCCAGATCACGCCCATTCCGGCGGCGGTCTTCGCCACCGGCGACGGGGGCCTGACGTGGCGGCGCACCGCCACTCTCGACATGTCGGTCACTGACGCGGCCTATAGCGGCTCATTTGCAGTGGCAGTGGGAGAGACGGGCTGCCACGAGGAGCTCGCCATCTCGACAGACGCGGGCCTGAGCTGGCATCTCGTGCCGATCCCCACCAGCTGTCAGGATGGCAGCGTCACCGCTACGGGAGCAGTCTGGCTCACTTGTTCCGCTGAGGGACCTAACGGACTCGCCTACCTGGCCAGTGGCAGCGCCTCGGCACCGCTTCGGGTCAGGCACACTCTCCGGGGCTTGGCAAACGGGGCGACCTTCGTGGTGTCCGCGAATAGCGACCTGTACGCGGTCGGCGAAGACAACGGTGCCAACGCCCTCTGGGTCAGCCGCGATGATGGCCGGACTTGGCGCGGGAGCCTGCTCCACTTACCAGGGGCCTGAAAGGAGCCCCGGCTTCCCCTTGGCAGCGACCCAGGTTGACCCCAATTTGACCCCATCTGTGGCGATCATCGGCGATCAGGGGCGGACTCCAGGTACCTCGTCCTCCCGATTCGAGTTGGAAATGGTATTCAGCGCATGTCTACGAACAGTTGTTTCCGCATTTGTAAACAGCTGGCCGGGAGTTCGAATCTCCCCGTCGGCTCCATGGCCGCCCGCTCGGCATTCTTCTGGCGCGACTCGCTGTGGTCACGGGCACGCGCGATCAGAGCGGGCGCTCAGCTCTGGGTTGAACGGCCCAGGGGCGCTCGTGCACAGGTGCGGTAAAGCTCCAAGGCGACAAGGCGCTCGCGGGCGTGATCCACGATCCTCTTGGGGTAGGCAGCAGGCGGCGTCGGAGCCTCCCACGGTCGGTGGATGTAGCGATCCGGTACTTGACGGAGCTCAGGCACCCAGCGACGCACATAGGCGCCCGTGGGGTCGTGTGTCTCTCCCTGTAGGACAGGGTTGAGGATGCGGAAATAGGGCTGGGCATCCAGCCCGGTCCCGGCCACCCACTGCCAACCTCCGTTGTTATTCGCCAGGTCGCCATCCACCAGCTCGCGCATGAAGTGACGCTCGCCGTGGCGCCAATCGAGGTGCAGGTCCTTGACCAGGAAGGAGGCGGCGATCATGCGGCAGCGATTGTGCATGAAGTGCTCGGCCTGGAGCTGGCGCATTGCGGCGTCCACCAGTGGGTATCCCGTCATGCCCTGCTTCCAAGTCTGGAGGTCACCCGAGGTGCCCGGCCAAGGCAGGCTGCGAAACCCCGCCTTGTATTCCTGCGTGGCGACGTGCGGAAAGTGCCAGAGGGCGGCAGCTAAGAAGTCGCGCCAGGCCAGCTGGTCGAGCCATCTGCTCACTCCGCTACCGACTTGCGGTGAGTCACAGGCCGCCTCAAGGGCAGCCAGGATCGCGGTCCGCACCGAAATGGTGCCGAAGTGCAGGTCGGCAGAGAGTCGGGAGGTGGCGTCGGCTCCGGGATCCTCCCGGTAGGTTGCATACTCGCCCAGTCGTCGCTGCACGAAAGCGCCCAGACGGTTGGCCGCCGCCCCCTCTCCCGCCTCCATAACCCTATCCGTCGTACGTAGCCCGAACTCGGCAGGCGCCGGCATGGCGTCGCTCCAAGGCAGCGCCTTGACGCTGAGGAAGTGGGCGGAGGATAGGGCCGGGGCCAGGCCTTCCAGAAGCGCGGAATGGAAGCGCCTCCGGCAGGCACTGAACGTTCGCAGCCGGGGAAGCCGCGTTGGATCCAGCACCAGCTGCTCCGCCGACAGCCGAAGCGACCGACCGCCCGGCCCGGGCGAGCAACGTTGCCACCGCCCCGTCTCGGGTTCTGGCGTAGGGTCCGAAGTCCCGGACCGCGGTGACCAGTCGAGAACCGGTTTCGGCTGCCACGTTGGGCACCACTTCGTGAGGGTCTCCGCGCCGGATCACCAGCGCAGATCCGCCGTGCCGGAGCCCCTCGTCCAGCGAGGTGAGAGCCTCAAGCAGGTACGCCAGCCGGCTCCTCCCCACATCGGGGCCGTGAAGTATCCCGGGGTCGAGCACGAAGAGCCCTATCACTGGCCGGGCCCCTTTGCCCGCCTTGGCGAGGGCCTGGTGATCGGCCAGGCGCAGGTCGCGCCGGAACCAGTGGATCGCGGGTTCCATGGGGCCCAGCTGGGGTTGGGGGCTGAGCCGACCGGCCGACCGCTACCCAGGGACATCACAAGTAGGGGCCAGGGCGCGAGAACGCGGTGCACCGGTCTGGCTTCACGGCTTCCGCAGGAACCGGAGGGCGAAGGCCGCAAAGACTAAGACGATGCCGACGTTCGCCAGCAGCCGTTCCCAGAAACGGTTCCGGAAGAACAAAATGTCGACCGCGACGACACAGACTACGAGCAAGCCCACGTAGGCGACGATAGACACCCGTCTGACCACTCTGTCACCCGCGACACCCTTGGCTGGCTTCGGCCGATCCGAACTTCTCGGAGAAGCCGAGCTCTCACGTTGCTGGGGGTGTTGTACCACCGTCCCGGTGGAGGCGGCCCAGCGAGAATGCATCTGGCCAAGTAGGTAGCCCTGCTCCACCAGTCCATATGGCGATAATCCAATACTCGTCGGGTTCTGCGTTTCGGTGTCTGTACCTAAACGGTGCGCCGTTCCCCGGCCGGCCGTCGAGACCCGCCTAGGCGATCAGCCGACGCTGGGAACCACCGTGGTCTTGAGCACTGCGCCGTCGCCCGAGGCATCAGTTCACTTAGCGCTGCGGAGCATCTTGCGGAGACGCATCCGTGCCATTCAGGTCGTGTACGGACTTCGGCTCCTTGACCGGTTGTGGAGATGAATCGGGAGGCTGGCGACTTGCAGGGAGTCCTGACAGAGGCAGAGCAGATAGACGCCATGGTGGCACGGGCCGAAGGCTGGAAGGGTGAGACTCTGGCCCGCTTGCGGGGCTGTATTCGCCTGGCGGATCCAGGGATTCAGGAAGAGGTGAAGTGGAGAAAGCCCTCCCGCCCCATGGGGGTCCCGGTCTGGTCGCGCGGCGGGATCGTCTGCGTCGCCGACATCCTCAAAAGTGCGGTCAGGCTGACATTCCCCAAGGGTGCGGGGTTGGATGATCCCAGCCACATTTTCAACACGCGTTTGGACAGCCGCAGCGTCCGAGCCGTGGACTTCCGGGAGAACGACGAAATCAATGAGGCCGCCCTTGCCGCCCTGGTCCGGGAGGCGGTGATGCTGAACGCCGCGGGCCGGAAGGAGCGGTGAGCCTGGCGTGGCACTCAGAGGTGGTGCGGATCCAGGCGTCCCGAACCGGCTGACCATTCCAGTCGTTCAAGCGTTTGCGGGTTGGCGCGGCGGCACGGCCTTTGGTTGCACTCCCAGCCGTAGGAGTGTAACCGCAGGTTCGGGCCGAGATTGGGCTCGGGGAAGGCGGCGGCCATTCCCAGATGCTTGACTGTGATAACCTTTGCGCGTGGCAAGTAACATGGTGCACCGGTGGTGACGGAGGGAAGAGCCACCGGGGCTGACTCTGGGCTCACCGGAGAGGCGGAGCGGCTCCGGCTGGTGATGATCCGGCTTCGTCGCCAGCTTCATCGCCGGGACACCCTGGGGCTCAGCATCGAGCTCTACTCGGCGCTGGCGACCGTGGTCTTCCGGAAGGGACTCTCGATGGGGGACTTGGCCCTGGCAGAGCACCTCCCTCCGTCCGCAGCCACCCGCCTGGTGGATCGCCTGGAGGAGGCTGGGCTGGTTGTACGCCGGCCCAACTCCCGGGACCGGAGGGGGGTCCTGCTCGAAGCCACCGCGGAGGGACGGCAGCGGTTGGCGGAGCGTAGGCGAATCGACAACATCTGGCTAGCGGATCGTCTCGGCCGCCTGACGCGGGAGCAGCGCTCGACGGTGAGCCGGGCCCTTGACGCCCTGGAGGCGGTGGTGCTCCGTGACCCTCATTCCAGCGAGGTGACGGCCGATCCCCCCTCAACACCGGCCCTTCCCGACCCGCTGGCGGAGGTTGCGTCGTGAGCCCGGTCGTGCCCCGCCGGAGGCGGCGGCAGGGGAGGGCCGAAGCCGAAGCGGTGGTGCGGCATGGCTGACCAGGGGGACGTGATCACCGTCCGGGGGCTGGTGAAGCGCTACGGGCCGGTGGAGGCGGTGCGGGGGATCGACCTGGACGTCCATCGTGGTGAGATCTTCGGCTTCCTGGGTCCCAACGGGGCGGGCAAGTCCACCACCATCTCCATCCTCTGCACCCTGGTGGAGAAGACCGCGGGGTCGGCCACCGTGGCCGGATGGGATGTAGCCCGCCATCCGCAGGAGGTGCGCTCCCGCATCGGCCTGGTGTTCCAGGACCCCTCGCTGGACAACCAGCTCACCGCGCGGCAGAACCTGTACTTCCACGCGCTGGCATATGGAGTGCCCCGGCGCCAGCGCTCGGAGCGGATCCGGGCGGCGCTGGCGATGGTCGGACTTGAGGATCGCGCGGACGTCCAGGTGATCACCTATTCCGGCGGTATGAAGCGCCGGCTGGAGATCGCCCGGGGAGTGCTCCACCACCCCGAGGTCCTCTTCCTCGACGAGCCCACCATCGGGCTCGATCCCCAGACCCGGGCCACGGTATGGGATCACCTCCGGGAGATCAGGGCTCAGACCGGCACCACTATTTTCATGACCACGCACTACATGGAGGAGGCCGAGTGGTGCGACCGGATCGCGGTCATCGACCACGGTCGGATCGTGGCCCTCGGGACCCCGGACGAGCTGAAGGACCAGATGGGCGGTGATGTGGTGGTGGTAACCACGTCGGACAATGATCGCGCCGCTGAGCAGATCACCTCCCGCATGGGTGCGGCCGTGACCTCAGACGACGGCACCTTGCGGGTCGAAGTCGCCAATGGCCCCGAGTTCGTTCCCCAGCTGGTGCGGGAGCTGGACGTGGAGGTGAAAACCGTGACCGTCCGGCGGCCCAGCCTGGACGACGTCTTCCTCAAGTTGACCGGTCGGGCGATCCGGGATGAGGAGGTTGACTCGGCCGGCGCGCTGCACCGCGCGATGGCCCAGAGATGGCAGGGAGGACGGAGATGAGCAACGCGACCGCCAGCTCTCCGGTGGTGGAGCAGGGAGCGTCACCGGCCGCCCTGAGCTCCGCCAGCATCCGCGTCCGGGTACCCTTCTGGCAGTCGGTCTTCATCATCTGGTACCGCGACATCCTGCGCTTCACCCGGGACCGCGCCCGGCTGATCGGATCCCTGGCGCAGCCGATCCTCTTCCTGGTGGTCTTCGGGGTGGGGCTCAGCTCCGCCTTCGGAGCCGGTTCCGGGGTCCTGCCTCCCCACACCACCTACCTCGAGTTCATGTTCCCCGGAGTGATTGGGATGACGGTCCTCATGACGTCCATCTTCAGCGCCATGCAGATCGTCTGGGACCGAGAGTTCGGCTTCCTGCGGGAGATCCTGGTGGCCCCCATCGACCGCTCGGCGGTCGCCGTGGGCAAGGCGCTTAGCGGCGCCAGTCAGGCGATGATCGGGGGGATCATCATGCTGATCTTCGCCCCCATCGTCGGGGTGCGGCTCTCGGTCCTAGGGGTCTTCGAGATGCTGGCGCTGCTTCTCCTCCTGGCTGTCTCCCTCAGCGCCTTCGGGATCGCCATCGCCTCGCGGATGAGGTCCATGCAGGGCTTCCAGGTGGTGATGAACTTCCTCATGATGCCCATGCTCTTCCTGAGCGGGGCGCTCTTTCCCCTGAAGGGCCTGCCCACCTGGATGGCGGTGCTCACCCGCTTCGACCCCGTAACCTACGCCATCGCCCCCGTCCGGGTGTCGCTCTTCAGCAACTCGGGCTACCCGGCCCCCTTCATCAACGCCGCCCAGGTGACGATCGGGAGCTACACCCTGCCCCTGCTCTTGGACGTGGGCATCGTGGCGGTGATCGGTGTCACCGTGCTCGGCCTGGCCATAGCCCAGCTCCGCAAGCGGGACTGAGGTAGAGGGCCTGAGCCCACAGGGGGCGCGGTTGGCTCACCCGCCCTCCGCCTGGATCACCACCTCACGGCGCCGGCCCACCCTTCGGGACCAGGCCACCATGGAGATGAGAATCAGCGCCGCCGTGTAGAGGCCGGCCTGCAGCAGCATCAGCCCGGGCGCGCTTCCCGTGAACCCTCCGGCGCGTGAGGCGAACTGGATGGGGGCGTCCAGCGGCAACGCCAGGTTGGCGGCGGAGTTCTGGGGTAGGGAGAGCTGGACCCCCACGGCTCCGATGATCACCAGGGTCCCCTCGAGATCCGTGGGGAGGACCGCCCCCACCGCCAGGCCGAGAGGGCAGCGAAGAGGGCGGTGGTGGCCAGGGCCCAGGCCACCCCCAGGGCTCCGAAGCCGATGGGGTTCTCCGGGCTGCTGGCATCCTGACTCAGATACAGCGCCACTGGCAGGGCTACCACGATGAGGAGGGAGACGCGACGCCGGCCCAGCTGCCGTCCCTGCATCTCCGCCGCTGTGAGGACGTGACGCCAGAAGCTCATCCCGCGCCGTCCCCCCGGGCCATGCTCAGGTCGACCACCCTGTCGACGCGGTCCTGCTCCGCCAGCATGTGGGTGACCACGAGGATGGCCTGACCGGTGCGGCGCCAGCTGTCCACGTGGTCCCAGAAGTTGACGTAGACGCCATGGTCGAATCCCTGGTACGGCTCATCGAGGAGGAGGACGGTCGGGTGCCCGAGGAGAGCGAGCGCCAGGTTCAGCTTCTGGCGGGTGCCCCCCGAGAGCTGGCCGGCGACGGACCGCTCCCAGGCGGGAAAGCCGAATGAGCCAAGGACCCGCCGCCCCTCGGCCACCGCCTCCGCCCGGGTCAGGCCGCGGCCCGCCCCGAAGTAGGCCAGGTGCTCGTCGGCCGTCAGCCGGTCGAAGAGTCCGGGCTGCTGAGGGCAGTAGCCCAGTCGACCGCTGACCCGCACGGTGCCCTGGTCCGGGGCCACCAGGCCGGCGCAGATGCGCAGGAGCGTGGTCTTGCCGCACCCGTTCTCGCCCACCAGCCCGACCACCTCCTCGGGCCACACGTTGAGATCGATCCCGCGGAGGACCTCCTTTCGGCCGAACCGTTTGTCCACTCCCTCCACCTGGAGGGCAGCCGACTCCCGAGTGCGCGGGGACCCCAACTGGGAGGGCGCACGGGAGTCGAACGGGTCGGCTCTCATGCTCACGCCATTCTGCCACGCGAACCCGTCACTTCGGGCGCCCCTGTCTGCGCTCTGACAGCCGATCGGGGACGGCCCCAGCGGCCCGCAGGCACGCCTCGTGGTCGCGATCTGCTGTGTGGTGCCCC
Source organism: bacterium (assembly GCA_021827985.1). Taxonomy (GTDB): domain Bacteria; phylum Chloroflexota; class Dormibacteria; order Aeolococcales; family Bog-877; genus JAJYXT01. The sequence goes on along the minus strand of JAKATL010000001.1, from coordinate 220,143 downwards.
CAGCCACCGGTGACGGGCTGCGGTGAAAGCGAGGTCTGAGATACTCTTCGGGTGCCGGATCTCGAGATCGCCCAGAAGGTGCCGGCGGTTGCCCAGGACTTCGGCTTCCGCATCCACCACGTGCAGCTGGCGATGCCAGCCGCCGGTGAGGAGGATGCCCGGCGCTTCTACCAGGGCCTGCTCGGGTTGACTGGGGTGGAGAAGCCTCCGGTTCTGAGGACTCGGGGAGGCGCCTGGTTCCGCGGACCCTCGCTGGAGGTCCACCTGGGGGTCGAGCCGGAGTTCCGGGCCGCCCGCAAGGCCCATCCGGGAATAGTCACGAGCAATCTGGACGAGCTGGCGGGAAGGCTGACCGACGGGGGCGTGGAGGTCTTGTGGGACGGCGACTTCCCCGGGTTTAGGCGCTTCTATGCTCACGATCCATTCGGCAACCGGCTGGAGTTCCTCCAGCCCGATGCCCCCGACCAGCCGGGGGCCTGAGCTGGCCGATGAGGCCCTCTTGCAGCGGTCCAGGATGACCAAGGACATGGGTCTCGCCTCCGTCGGCCTGGAGGACATCTTCCGGCGGTTCGCCGAGGAGGCTGGGGTCCCGGGCCTGGCCTTCGGGGTGGTCGCCGGAGGCCGGCTGGTCCACCACGGTCATCTCGGAATGGCGGACCGGGCGGGCGGGCAAGCGGTTCAGGAGGACACCGCCTTCCGGATCGCCTCCATGACCAAGAGCCTCACCGCGGCGTGCGTCCTGACCCTCCGTGACCGCGGCCTACTCCAGCTGGACGACCCGCTGGCGCGGCACCTCCCAGAGGCCTCCGGTCTGGGCTCCGAGGCAGCGGACGACCCACCTATCACTCTCAGGCACCTCCTCACGATGACCGCGGGCCTCGTGGAGGACGACCCGTGGGCGGACCGCCAGCTGGCGCTCCCGGACGAGGGTTTCCTCCGCCTCCTGCGGGCCGGGGTGGCGCTCAGCCGGCGGCCTGGCGAGGCATTCGAGTACTCCAACCTGGGGTATGCCCTGCTGGGGCAGATCGCCCAGCGTGTCTCGGGAATGCCGCTGGCCGACCTGGCTCGAGAGGTGCTGCTGCGGCCGCTGGGGATGGAGGAGTCGGTGTTCGACTTCGCCAACCTGCCGGGGGCCAGGAGGGCGCGGGGATACCGACGGGACGGCGCCCGGTACGTGGAGGAGCCGCCGTTGCGGGACGGTGCCTTCGGGGCCATGGGCGGGCTGTGGACCACTGTGGCGGACTTCGGCAAGTACGTTTGCTTCCAGCTCTCGGCGTGGGTGGGCGAGGAGGTGCCATCCCCGCTGCTGCGGGCGTCCTCGCGGCGGGAGATGCAGAGGGGCCACATCGTGGTTCCGCCGCGGGACCACCCGGCGCCGGGCGGCGGTCCCTCGGGATACGGCCTGGGGCTGTTTGTGGCGGAGTCGGCTCACCTGGGGAGGGTGGTCTACCACGGAGGGGGCCTGCCCGGGTTCGGCTCCCATGTCCAGTGGCTTCCCCGGCACGGGGTCGGGGTTTTCGCCTTCAGCAATCTGACCTATGCCTCCCTCTCCCGCCCGGTCTTCGAGGCGCTCGAGCGGGTGGCGGGCGCGGTCCCGCCCGCCACTCCCGAGGCCCCACCGGAATGGTCCTGGGTGCAGGACAAGGTCGTCTCTCTGTATGAGGGCGAAGACGCAGCGGCCTGGGCCGAGCTGGCGGCGGACAACCTGCTGCTGGACCAACCGGCGGAGCGCCGTGCTGAGGAGCTGCGCCAACTGCGCCAGCGTCTCGGCCCCGTTCTCCAGGTGGCACCGCCGGTTCTCAGCGGTCGGCTGCGCGCCAGCTGGACGCTTCGGTGCGAGGGGGGCGAGCTTGAGGTTGAATGCTGGCTGGCTCCACCCCGCCCGCTCCGGGTCCAGGTTCTCCGCCTCCGAGCGGTGGAACCGCCGCCGCCCGCCTGACCTAGTCCCTGGCGGCGCCGATCGCGGCTCGGCGGTCAGGTCCACCCTAAAATGGCTGAATTGAGCACCCAGTTCGCTGATCTCGCCGCCCGGCTGGACTACCTGGGGGACGCCGAGGTGGCCACGGTGGAGCGCGCCTACCTCCTGGCGGAGCGCGCCCACGAGGGGCAGCTTAGGCTCTCCGGGGAGCCCTACATCACCCATCCGCTCTCCGTGGCAGTGCAGCTCGCCGAGATGCACCTGGACCCGGATGCCCTGGCCGCCGCCCTCCTCCACGATGTCGTGGAGGACACCGCCGTGAGTTCGGAGCAGATCCGCGAGGAGTTCGGTGAGTCGGTGGAGCGGCTGGTGCAGGGGGTCACCAAGCTGGGGCGGATCAAGCTGCACTCGCAGGCCCAGGTCCAGGCCGAGAACATCCGCAAGATGCTGATCGCCATGGCCGAGGACCTGCGGGTGGTCCTGATCAAACTGGCCGACCGGCTGCACAACATGCGCACCATCGCCCCCCTGCCCGAGGAGCGCCGGCGCCGGATCGCCCAGGAGACGATGGACATCTACGCCCCCCTGGCCCACCGCCTGGGGATGGGACAGGTGAAGGCGGAGCTGGAAGACCTCGCCTTCTCGGTTCTCGACCATGACAACTATGAGCGGGTGCGCCAGGAGATCCTCTCCCAGCGCCGCCAGCGGGAGACCGCTTTGGAGCTGGCTCGCGAGCGCCTGCTCCAGGAGCTGGAGGCCAACGGGCTGGTCGCTGAGGTGGCCGGGCGGCCCAAGAACATCACCAGCGTCTACCGCAAGATGCAGCAGGGAGGCCGCTCCATCGGGGAGATCTACGACCTGGTGGCCCTCCGGGTCATCTGCGAGGACGTCCGCTCCTGCTACGGTGCCCTCGGGGTGGTGCACTCGCTCTGGAAGCCGATTCCCGGGCGTTTCAAGGACTACATCGCCATGCCCAAGGGCAATGGCTACCAGTCGCTGCACACCACGGTGGTGGGGGAGGCCGGCGAGCCGGTGGAGATCCAGATCCGCACCCGCGAGATGCACCGCACCGCCGAGGAGGGGATCGCCGCCCACTGGCACTACAAGGAGGGAACCCGGGCCGACCAGCGCCTCGACGCCGGGTTCGGCTGGCTGCGCTCGCTGCTGGAGTGGCAGAAGGAGGTGCTGGACGCCGAGCGCTTCGTGGAGCACGTCCGGCTCGACGTCTTCCAGGACGAGGTCTTCGTCTTCACCCCCAAGGGCGACGTCCTCTCGCTGCCCGCCGGCTCCACAGCCATCGACTTCGCCTACCGGATCCACACCGACGTGGGCCACCGCTGCCTGGGAGCCAAGGCCAACTCGCGCATGGTGCCGCTGGATTACCGGCTCCAGAACGGGGACATCGTGGAGGTCCTGACCACCAGGTCGGAGCGCCACGGCCCCAGCCGAGACTGGCTCAACTTCGCCCGCACCAGCAGCGCCCGGGAAAAGATCCGCCAGTGGTTCAAGCGGGAGCGGCGGGAGGAGAACGTCGCCCGGGGGCGGGAGCTCCTGGATCGGGAGCTGCGGCGGATGCGCGGTGCCCAGCTGCAGTCTATCCCCTCTGCCCGCCTGCAGGAGCTGGCTCGCGAATTCCGGATCCCGGAGCTTCCCGACTTCTTCGCCGCCCTGGGGTACGGTGAGCTGTCGGCCCGGCAGGTGGTGCTGCGCTGGGCCGCCGGGGAGGAGGCTGGGACCCAGCCCGTCGCCGGCCCCGCCATCCCCCTGGTGTCGCGCCCCAGCCCCAGCGGGGGGGTCCGGGTGGCGGGCCTCACCGACCTCCTGACCACCGTCGCCCGCTGCTGCAAGCCGGTACCCGGAGAGCCGATCCGCGGCTACGTCACCCGGGGCCGGGGAGTCTCGGTGCACCGGGCCGACTGCGTGAACGTGGTTAACGCCGCCGACCCTCGGCGTCTGGTGGAGGTGGAGTGGGACCGGGACAGCCGCCAGGTGTATCCCGTCCGGCTGCGGATCGAGGGGCGGGACCGGACCGGGCTGCTCCGGGACGTGGCCACCGCGATCGCCGAGAGCAAGGTAAACCTCAGCGGGGCGGCGGTGGAGGTGGAGGGACGAAACCAGGCGGTGATCTCCACCGTGGTCGAGGTCACCAGTCTCACCGAGCTGAGTCGGCTCCTGGAGAGGCTGGAGGGGGTGCGCGACGTGGTCCAGGTGGTCCGGGAGGCCGGGTGATCGCCACCTGCAAGCTCGGTAGACTGACCTAGGCAGTGGCTGGAATCTCACGACCACGGGGCACGGAGGACCTGCTGCCCGAGTCCTTGGCGCGCCTGAATCGGGTGCTGGCGGAGGGGCTGCAGGTGGCCGCGGCCCACGGTTACCGACAGATCGAGACGCCCATCTTTGAGTCCACCGACCTGTTCGTCCGGGGTGTCGGGGAGGCCACTGATGTCGTCACCCGCGAGATGTACACCTTCCCCGACCGGGGGGGGCGATCCCTGACCCTCCGCCCGGAGGGCACGGCTCCCGTGGTCCGGGCCTTTTGGGAGTCCCCGCTGCGCCAGGAGCCGCTTCCGGTACGGATCTCCTACTCCGGCCCGATGTTCCGCTACGACCGGCCCGGCAAGGGACGCTATCGGCAGTTCCATCAGTTCGGCGTCGAGGCCCTTGGGGACTCCGAGCCGGAGGTAGACGCCGAGGTCATCGGGCTGGCCTGGAGGTGGCTGGAGCGGCTGGGGATCAGCGGAACCACCCTGCAGCTGAATTCGCTGGGAGACCGCGAGTGCCGCCCCGCCTACCGGGCGGCGCTGCTGGCGTTCTTCGAGCCGCAGATGGCGGCTCTCCCGGAGCTGGACCGGGAGCGCCTCCGCCGCAACCCGCTGCGGGTCCTGGACAGCAAGGAGCTGGCGGGAGAGGGTCTCCTGGACCGGGCCCCGAGGACCATCGACTACCTTTGCTCCGAGTGCCGGGCGGCGTTCGAGCAGGTCCAGGCGGCCCTCTCGGCGTTGGGAATCCCCTTCACGGTGAACCACCGCCTGGTCCGTGGCCTCGACTACTACGCGCGGACCGCCTTCGAGGTCTGGCACCAGGAGCTGGCCGGGGCCCAGAACGCGCTCTTCGGCGGGGGCCGCTACGACGGGCTGTCAGAGCTGCTTGGGTATCCACCGCTCCCGGGGGTGGGCTTCGCCGCCGGGCTGGAGAGGGTGGCCATGATCTCGGCTCCGGCACCGGAGCCGGGTGGGCCCGAGGTGGCGGTGCTCAGCGCGCCTCCTGCGGACCGCAGGGCGGCCGTGGCCCTCGCTGACCGCCTTCGCGGGGCCGGGCTGTCGGTGTTGATGGACGCCGGGGCCCGCGGGCTGCGGGCCAAGCTCTCCTTCGCCGAGCGCTCGGGGGTGCGGATGGCACTGATCCTGGGAGAATCTGAGCTTCGGGAGCGGACGGTGACCGTCCGGAGGATGGCCGGTCACACCCAGGAGCGCCTTCCACTGGAAGGGGTTGAGGGGCGCATCCGGGACCTGCTGATCAGTGGTGAGTCGGCCGAGGAGGGGGCGAGTTGAAGGGTCGAACGATGTGCGGAGTCCCCTCGGCCGCCGACGAGGGCCGCCGGGTGATTCTGGCGGGTTGGGTGAACCACCGCCGCGACCATGGCGGGCTGACCTTCATCGACCTGCGGGACCACACCGGGGTGGTCCAGCTCACCTTCAACCCCGAGATCGCCCCCGAGGCCAAGCAAGTTGCCGAGCGCTGCCGCCTGGAGTGGGTGATCCGGGTCGAGGGGGTGGTGACTCGGCGGCCCGAGGGGAGCGAGAACCCCAACCTCCCCACCGGTGCGGTCGAGGTGAGGGTGGATCTCTGCGAGGTTCTGGCCCAGGCCCAGGCGATGCCCCTTGGGGTTGGCGACGAGGCGGAGGCGGACGAGCGCGTTCGCCTCCAGTACCGCTACCTGGACCTCCGCCGGCCGAGGATGCAGCGCAACCTGCGTGCCCGCCACCGCTTCATCAAGGCGCTGCGCGACGCCGGGGACCGCCTCGGGTTCGTGGAGATCGAGACCCCCACCATGGTCCCCAGCACCCCCGAGGGGGCTCGCGACTTCCTCATACCCAGCCGGCTGTGGCCGGGCCATGTCTGGGCGCTGCCGCAGTCGCCCCAACTCTACAAGCAGCTCTCCATGGTGGGCGGCTTCGACCGCTACCTGCAGATCGCCCGGTGCTGGCGGGACGAGGATCTGCGGGCTGACCGCCAGTTCGAGTTCACCCAGCTCGACCTGGAGATGTCCTTCGTGGAGGAGGAGGAGGTCTACTCAGTGCTGGAGGAGATGGTGTCGGCGGCTTGGGAGGCGGCCTTCGAGGTGACGCCCCCCACCCCCTGGCCCCGCCTCCCCTTCGCCGAGGCGATGCGCAGGTACGGCTCTGACAAGCCAGACACCCGCTTCGGCCAGGAGCTCCTCGACGTCTCCCAGGTGTTCACCGCCAGCGAGTTCCAAGTGTTCCGCAGGGCTCTGGACCATGGTGGAGCGGTGGTGGCCCTGCGAGTCCCCGGCGGCACGCAACTGACCCGGGGGGAGCTGGAGGGCGCCTTCCTGGAGGTGGCGCGTACCTACGGCGCTCAGGGGCTGGCCTACTGCTGGCAGCGCGACTCCGGTCTGGAGGGCGGTATCTCCAAGTTCCTCACCGAGGCGGAAGCGGAGCGCCTCCGGCGGGAGTTGGGGTTGACCACCGGGGATCTGCTGCTGTTCACGGCCGGCCCGCAGCAGACGGCGCTGGTGTCCCTGGGGCAGGTGCGGCTGCACGCGGCCCGGCGGCTGGGATGGATCCCCGAAGGGCGGTTCGACTTCCTGTGGGTGACCGAGTTTCCCCTCTTTGAGCGCGATCCCAGGACCGGTGAGGTTTCCCCCATGCACCACCCCTTCACCCAGCCGCACCCGGATGACTGGGGGATGCTGCGCACCGAGCCCGAGAAGGTGCGCTCGCGGGCCTATGACATCGTCTGCAATGGGGTGGAGCTGGGATCGGGATCCCTGCGCATCACCGATCCTCGCCAGCAGGCGGAGATCTTCTCGGTGCTGGGCCTTACCGAGGCCGAGGTGGCGACCAAGTTCGGATTTCTCATCGACGCGTTTCGCTACGGGCCTCCGCCTCATGGGGGATTCGCCGCGGGCATCGACCGGATGGTGATGGTGGGGCTGGGGGAGAGCTCCATCCGCGAGGTGATCGCCTTCCCCAAGACCCAGACGGGCGCGGACCCCATGACGGGCGCCCCCACCCGGGTGGCGGAGGCGCAGCTTGCCGAGGTGGGGCTGAGGCTGGCGGCGCCTCCGGCCCACAGCTGAGCCTCCGGTCATCTGCTACCTTGGAGGCGGCCCGGGGCCCCGCCGAACGCCAGCGCCCGACCCTAGTGATGAAGTTCCCGGGAGCGCCAACAGAGCTGGTGGCCCACAAGCCTCCTTGAGGGGAAGTGGAAAGCCGCGTGCGGCGCACCCACCTGGTGGTGTAGGGATCGGAACCAGGCCGGCGGGTTACCCTGGGCCCTTGGGTTTGGGGAGCTCCTCGTTGGGGGATGTACTGAGGTGATGAGTACAGCGCCAGCCTCTCAGAGCGAGCTGCGGATTCCCGCCGACCCCCAGTACATCGTGGTGGCCAAGCGGGCGGCGGCAGGCATGGCCAGCGTGGCCGGCCTGGGGGTGGAGGCGCTGGAGGAACTCAACATCGCCATCGCCGAGGCCTGCGAGCGCACCATCGGTGTGGCGCTGGCCACGGGCCTCAGGGACGCCCGGGTGCGCATCGCCTTCGACGTCCAGGAGGATGCCCTGCGCGTGGATGTGCGCCTCCTGCACAGCCGCGGTGAGCCGGTCCCGGCCGCCTCCGGGACCCGGGACCAGCGGGAGGCCTTGGATCTCGCCATCCACATGCTCCGCTGCTTTGCCGACGATGTCGACTTCCAGGCGGTGGGGAGCGGGCTTCTGCACGTCCGTCTGGCCAAGTATCGACTGCGGTGACCGAGGCGGGGTTCCGCAGCAGCCCCACCCGCTACGACCGCGACCTGCAGCACCGCCTCTTCGAGGATTACCGACTCCACCACACTCCTGAGGTCCGGGAGCGGCTGGTGGACCAGTACCAGGCGCTGGTGCGCTCCCTGGCCCGCCGCTTCGCCGGCCGCGGTGAGCCGCTGGAGGACCTGGAACAGGTGGGCTTCCTGGGGCTGATCTCGGCGATTGAGCGGTTCGACCCCAGTCTCGGGTTGGAGTTCACCACCTTCGCCACCCCCACCATCTTGGGGGAGATCAAGCGCTACTTCCGCGACAAGAGCTGGGCGGTCAGGGTTCCTCGTCGTCTTCAGGAGACCTACGCCAAGGTGGTCCGGGTGCAGCAGGAGATGGCCCAGCGGCTGGGCCGCAGCCCCACGGTGGCGGAGATCGCCAAGGAGCTGGAGCTGGAGCCGGACGAGGTGCTCCAGGCGCTGGAGGCGGGACCGGCCCACCGTGCCGTCTCCCTGGACGCGCCCGCCCAGGGGGCGGACGAGGACCAGGAGGTCGGAGACAGGGTGGGCGTCGAGGACCAGAACCTGGACCGGATAGAGCTCCAGAACGTTCTGGGGACCGCACTGCGCCACCTGACCCCTCGCGAGCAGGAGATCATGATCCTCCGCTTCGTCGACCAGCTGCCGCAGACCGAGGTGGCCCGCCGCCTGGGGATCAGCCAGATGCACGTCAGCCGGCTGCAGCGGGCGGCCCTCGACCGCCTGCGGCGGGAGATGCCCCTCGAGGGTTGAGCCCCGGGCGGCTGTTAGAATCCAGCCGACCTGCCAGGGATGGGGACCACTTGCTCAGTTCGCAGATCCGCACACATTTTTTAGAGTACTTCCAGGCTCGGGACCACCTCCTGGTGCCCAGCGCCTCGCTGGTGCCGGAGGATGATCCCAGCCTGCTCCTGGTGGGTGCCGGCATGGTGCCCTTCAAGCCTTACTTCCTGGGGCGAAAGCAACCGCCGGCGCCCCGGCTCACCTCCTGTCAACGAGCCTTCCGGGCGGTGGACATCGAGGAGGTGGGCAACAGCACCCGGCACGACACCTTCTTCGAGATGCTCGGTAACTTCAGCTTCGGGTCCTACTTCAAGGAGGAGGCGATCCGCTACGCCTACCAGTTCCTGACCGCGGAGATGGGACTCGACCCGGATCGGCTGCACTTCAGCATCCACCCCTCGGACGAGCTGTCGGAGCGCCTGTGGCGGGAGGTGGCCGGGGTGGGCCGGGAACGGATCGTCGCCCTGGAGGACAATTACTGGCAGGCGGGGCCGACCGGCCCCTTCGGGGTTGACAGCGAGATCTACTACGACCTCGGGCCGGAATCCGCCAGCGCTGCGTCGGAAACCCCGGGACGGGGTGATCGCTACCTGGAGATCTGGAACCTCGTGTTCATGGACTCCGAGCGCCTGCCCGACGGCTCCGCCGTTCCCCTGCCCCGACCCGGGGTGGACACCGGGATGGGGCTTGAGCGCATCACCCGGGTGGTGCAGGGGAAGTCGTCGATCTTCGACACCGACCTCTTCTCACCCCTGGTGCAGGACTTCCGTAGCCGATCCGCGGCCCTGGCCCAGCTGGGGGAGCGCACGGGGCGCCGCCACCTTTGGATCCTCGCCGACCACGCCAGGGGAGCCTGCGCCCTGATCTCAGACGGAGTGCGGCCCTCGAACGAGGGCCGAGGGTACGTCCTCCGCCGCCTGGTCCGCCGGGCCCTGGTGAGCGCCCAAGCCCTGGAGTTGACCGGCGGGCTGGCACCGGCCGCTCGGGTGGTGGCCCAGATCCTGGCGGGCCCCATGCCTCAGCTCCTGGGGCAGGTGAGGGAGATCGAGTCGGTGCTCCGTGAGGAGGAGGCCAGGTTCGCCGAGGTGCTCGATCGGGGTCTGGGGCTGTTCCTGCGCTTGGCGGCCGAGGGGTCGGGGATCACGGCGGCCGATGCCTTCCGCCTCCACGACACTTTCGGCTTCCCCATCGAGTTGACCCGAGACCTGGCGGCTTCGCGCGGGCTGGAGGTCGACACCGTCGGCTTCGAGCGGCTCCTGGAGGAGCAGCGCCGGCGGGGGCGGGGGCCGGTGGGAACCGACCTGCCGGCTCTTCCAGCCAGCGAGTTCGTGGGCTACGAGCAGTTGGAGGTCGAGGCTCGGGTGGAGCTGGTGCTCTCCGGGGGACGCCCAGTGGAGGGGCTGGACAAGGGGGAGAGGGGAGCGGTGGTCCTGGATCGTAGCCCCTTCTACCCTGAGGGCGGAGGTCAGGTAGGCGACCGCGGCCGGCTGACCTGGCCGGGGGGTGCCGCGGAGGTTGAGGACACCCAACCCGGAGGGCAGGGGTCTCAGCTGGTCGGCTGCCTGGTCACCTCCGGGCGGCTGCAGCCCGGGCTGTCGGTCCGGGCTGAGGTTGACCCGGACCACCGCCTGGGCTGTGCCGCGCACCACTCCGCCACCCACCTGGTCAACGCCGCCTTGAGGTCGGTGCTCGGTCCCGAGGTGGCCCAGCGGGGGTCGCTGGTGACCCCCGACCACGCAACCTTCGACTTCAGCTGGTCCCGGCCACTCACCCCGGAGGAGGTGTTGGGGGTGGAGCGGCGGGTCAACGACGCTGTCCGGCGGGACCTGCCCCGGCGGGTGGAGCTGCTCAGCCTGGAGGATGCCAGGAGCAGCGGGGCCATCGCTCTCGAGGGCGAGACCTACCGGGAGCCGGTCCGGGTGGTCAGCTTCCTGGGATTCTCCCGGGAGCTGTGCGGCGGCACCCACGTCGCGGCCAGCGGTCAGCTGGGCGCGGTGGTGCTCACCGGGGAGAGAAGCGTGGGGCAGGGCCTGCGTCGCCTCGAACTCCGGGCTGGACCCGCGGCCGAGCGGTGGTGGGAGGCCCAGCGGGAGCTGCTACAGCAGACCGCCCTCGCCCTGGGCAGCCCGCCCGCCGAGGTTCCCGGCCGGGTGGCGACCCTGAGGGACCGCGCGAGGGGGCTGGAGCGGGCGCTGCGGGATGCCTCCCAGGGCCGCGGGGGCGAGTATGTCTCCCTGCCCTTCCCCGGGGGGGAGTTGCCGGCGCACGACTCACCGCTGCCGATGGAGCGCGCCGAGATGCGTCGGCTGGGCGAGCGGCTGGCGGAGCGGGCTACCAGTCGTAGCGCGGTGGTCCTGGCCGGCGGGACTCTGCTGATTCTGCTGGGGCCCCAGCTGACCGGCCGGGGGCTGGCCGCCGGTGAGCTGGCCAAGAGGGTTTGCTCGGCGCTCGGAGGTGCCGGCGGTGGGAGGCCCGAGCTCGGTCAGGGCACCTTGCCAGAGGGTGAGCACACCGCCGCCCTTCGGGAGTTGCGTAACATCCTGGAAAAGCTCCCGGAGGAAGCCTGAGATGCCGCCGTCGTCCGCCCCCACCGCCCGCCGCCAGCAGCGCTATCACGTCACCGCCCTGGACGTGGGCACCCAGGTGATCAAGGCGCTGGTGGTGAAGAAGGAGGCCGGGGAGGCGATTGTCCTGGGGGTCGGCCGGGCCGAGCAGGGCCCGGGGGAGCTGGACCCGGCGGCACCACCGGATTTGGAGTCGGTGGTGGAGGGCTGTCATGCCGCCCTGGAGGCGGCCGAGGACATGGCCGAGGTCATCCCCACGAGGCTGGTGATGGGCATCGGAGGATCCCAGGTGCGAGTGGTGACTACTCAGGGGTCCAAGGTCCGAGGCCGGGCCCAGGAGCGGGTCTCCAAGCGGGAGCTGGAGGAGCTGGTGGAATCCACCCAGCGCCGGGCCCTGCGGGAGGCCCAGGGCCGACTCCAGGAGGAGGCCACGTACAGCGGCGAGCAGCTCCGCCTGGTGCACTCATCGATCACCGCCGCCAAGGTCGATGGCCAGGCGGTGGTCGACCCGCTGCGCTTCCAGGGGCAGAAGCTGGAGCTGACCGTCTTCAACACCTTCACCACCGAACAGCACATGGCGGCCGTGGAGGAGATCGCGCAGGCGCTGGACCTGGAGCTTCTGGAGACGGTCGCCGAACCCTACGCCGCCGCCCGGCTGGCCTCGACTCCGCAGGTGGTCGAGCAGGGTGCCGTCCTGGTCGACATCGGTGCCCGGACCACCACGGTGACCCTGGTGCGGGGAGGGGTCCTGGAGTCCGCCCGGATGTTCGAGCTCGGCGGGCGGGCCTTCACCCGCAAGCTCGCCCACGACCTGGATCTCACCCTGCCGCTGGCCGAGAGCTTGAAGCTGCGCCACACCGCGGGCCTTCTCGGAGGGGACGAGCAGGCCAGGGTGCGGCGGGCGATGGGGGAGTCCGCGGAGGTGCTGGCCCAGGGGGTGGCGCTGGTGCTCCACGACCTTGCCAAGGGCCAACCACTTCCCGGTCAGGTACGCCTATTCGGGGGTGGTTCCTACCTTCCCGAGATCCTGGAGCAGCTCTCTGTGCTGCGGTGGACCGATTACCTCCCCTTCCTGCAACCGCCGCGCTTCTCCCGTCTCTCCGCGGAGGAGCTCCCCGCGGTGCACGACACCACCGGGCTGCTGCAGGGGCCGGCCGACGTCACCCCCATGGGGCTTGCCTATCAGGCGGCGGCGGAGATCGAGGCGCCTCCGCCTCCCGGGCCGACGTGGGAGGAGATGGTCCAGCGGGTGACGGGGTTGATCCGCCGATGAGCCGGCGCATCCGGGCGGCCGCCAGGCTCCGCACGCTGCTGCCGGAGAGGCACTGAACCAGATGTCGAAGCTGCTCTACGTTGAGCCCACCGACGAGATCACCGATCTCGTGGACCGGATCCGCCGCTCCGAGGGCGACCGGGACCTGGTCTTCGTGGTCCCCGCGGACGGACGGGCATTGCGGTCTTCCTTGGACCTGCAGCTCCTTCTCCAGTACACCCGGGGATTCCAGAAGCGCGTCTCGATCGTGAGCGGGGATGCCCAGGTCCAGGCCCTGGCTATCCGGGCCGGATTCCCGACCTTCACCACCCTCTCCCAGCTGGAGCAGGGGGTATCCCTCCGGTCGGCGCCGACGGCGGCCGCGGTGGCCGCCGGGACGGCGCTGGTGGCCGCTCCCCCGGAGGCTCCCCCGGCCCCATCCCCGAACACGGGGCTGGCAAGGCGCACCCCTTCCCAGCTGGTGGCCAGGCCCGCAGAGCCATCGGGGCAGGGCCGCTGGAGCTCCTGGTGGCACTCCCCCCGGGGCCGGAACTGGATGATCGGGTCCGGGGCCGCGGTTTTCGCGATCGGGGTGCTGGCGGTCCTTTTCCTGCTCCCCTCGGCGACGATCCTGGTCGGCGTGCGCTCCCACCGGATCAACGACAGCGTGACCATCCAGGGCACCCTGAGCGGCCAGTCCTCCGGGGTCCTGGACGTGATCCCCACCGAGGCCCTGCTGACCCCGGCGGCCACCCAGACCTTCAGCGTCAGCCCCAGCGGGACCCAGGTCCTGCCGCCCACCCCGGCGACCGGGAGCCTCTACCTCTGCTACTCAGGCGGCGGCAAGAATGGCCCGCCTCTCTACCTGACGTTCTCGGGCAACACCGCGCCTGAGTTCCAGGACCAGAGTGCCAGTACGACTCTTGGTTTCACGACCACCTCCGCTGGGCAGGGCGGGACCTATACCGTCCAGCCGTGCCAGGGCGGGCAGGGGCCATCGCCACAGACATCCACCCCCGCCCTCCCCGTGCAGGCGGACACCAACAGTCTTGGCACCCAGGGGAACGTGGGCTCCGGTCAGCAGTGGTTCTGGGCGCCCGGCAATCAGGTGGCCAGCGCCTGTCTTAGCTTGACCCCGCAGACACCGTCGTGCCCGGGCTTTGCTGGCAGCGTGACGATATCCCTGGCCAACCCCTCTCCCATGGCCGGGGGCCAGGATTCCAAGACCCAGCAGGTCTTCACCTCCTCCGACATCTCCTCAGCTCAGCAACAGCAGCAAACGATCGACTCCAACCTCACCTCACAGGTGGAGAAGACCCTCAAGACCATGGCGGGCCACAACGTGATCGCCCAGGACTCCAGCGGCAATGGGATCCAGCTCACGGTCACCAACCCCACCCTGCCCACGGTGGGACAGGCCGGTCAGACCCAGACCCTCACGGTCTCGGTGACCGCCGCGGCCTCTGCCTACAGCCCCTCGACCGCCCGTGCAGCCGTCCTCCAGGACCTGAAGTCCAAGGTTCCCACGGATGGTGAGCTCCTCGCCCACCCCAACCTCGGCACCATCGTGGTCGTGGCCGCAGGTCCGGGCGGGACGCTGACCCTGAGCTCCAACGCCGTCGGGTACTGGGCGCCCAGGGTGGATCTGGCGCCCTACCGCACCCGGGTCACCTTCATGAACCCGGGCAGCGCCAGAACCTACCTTCTCGCCCAGCTGCCCGGAGCCAGTTCGGTGACCATCCATCAATCCCCGTTCTCGCTTCCCTGGCTCCCGCTCCTCTCCGGACGGATCCAGATCGAACGGGTCTCCCTGAGGGCCTAGGAGCTGGCTCGGACCAGGCCTGCGACCTCCGGGCGGCTGATGGCGCTCGACCCTGGTACGGCCCGTTTCGGGGTGGCCCTGAGTGACGAGACCAGGACCATCGCCCTGCCTCACGTGACCATCAACAGGAGGAGCGACCAGGACCTGGTGCGCCGGTTGGTGGAGGTGGCCCGCGAGAACCAGGTCGGAGAGCTGGTGATGGGGTTGCCGCTCAGGATGGACGGGTCCGAAGGTCCGGAGGCGGCCGAGGCCCGCCGGTTGGGAGCCCTTCTGGCGGCGGCCACCAGGCTCCCCCTCCGGTTCGCGGACGAGCGGCTCACCTCCCGCCAGGCGGAGCGCGAGATGATCCGCCAGGGCGACTCGCGCCAGCGCCGTCGGCAGCTGGGGGACCGGGTCGCGGCGGCGCTGCTGTTACAGGGGGTTCTGGCTGGAGCCAGAACCATGCCGTGATGGCGCGGCACCCCTGGAGGCTGGTGGGGATCCTTGTGCTTCTGGTGCTGGTGGGGGGCCTGGCAGCGCTTGCGCTGGTGGGGCGGCGCGAACTAGAGCCGCTCCAGAGCAACCACCGCCAGCAGGTGTTGATAACCGTGAGCCGTGGCGAGTCCCTGCAGCGGTTGGTGGAGGACCTCGGCAGCCACCACGTGGTCCGCTCGCAATTCTTCTTCGGGCTCTACGCGGACCTCCGGGGGCTGGGCTTCAAGCTCCACCCCGGCAAGTTCATATTGGACCGGGGCATGGGCCCCTCAGAGCTGGTGGCGGTCCTTGAGGGCCCACCTTCCCAGCTACCCATCGAGGTGCGGGTCCAGGATGGACTCTCGGCGCTTCAGGAGTCGGCCCTGCTGGCCTCAGATGGCCTCTTCTCCGCCGCCGGCTATCTGGGACAGGTGAGCTCGGGGACCTTCTCTGGGATCTCGCCTCCAGCAGGGGCGCCTGCGGGTTCCGGATGGGAGGGGATGGCCTTCGGGGACACCTATCAGGTGAGCCCTCGCATCACGCCCCACCAATTCCTGCTCCTCCAGCTCCAGGACTTCCAGCGCCGGGTGGCGCCCGCCCTGTCCGCCGGGGCGAGGCGGATCGGCCTCACGCCCTATCAAGCCCTCACCCTGGCCTCGATCGTCTCGGCAGAGGCCACCACCAGCCAGGACCGGGCGCTGGTCGCTGGAGTGTTCCTGAACCGGCTGCGCCTGGGCATGCCGCTCCAGAGTGACGTGACGATCCTGTACGCGATGGCGCGCGCCGGCCAGTCCGGTGCGAAGTTCACCACCCAGTTCCCCTCGCCCTACAACACCTACCTCCACCAGGGCCTGCCCCCGGGGCCCATCGACAGCCCCGGGGTGGGGGCCGTGGACGCCGTGCTCCACCCAACCCAGAGTGACTACCTGTACTTCGTCTCACTGCCCAACGGCAAGATGCTCTTCGCCGTCACCGCGACGCAGCACCAGCAGCAGGTTCAGGAGGCCGGGCTTGGCTGATCCCCGGCTCCATTCGTGACTACCGCCCTGGCCCTGGGCTGGGCTGCCGCCGGTCTGGCCTGCGGCCTGATCACCGGGGAGGCGTCCCTCCGCCTGGAGCGGTCTGCGGGTCTCGTTGACCGCACCTCAGGTGCCCAGGACCACCGGATCGAGCGGATCCTGCTACCCCTCCTGGGGCTCATCGGATTTTTCTTCTTCGCCAAGAGCGAGGCCATGGGGCCCGGGCTGCTGATCCACAGCCTCTGGATCGTGGTTCTGGTGCAGATCCTGGGCTTTGACCTGAAACACCGCCTCATCCTGGACGTGGTCAGCCTCCCGGCGATCGTCCTCGCGGTGGCCCTGGCCAGCTTCAGCCCCCATCTCAGCATCTTCGCCGCGCTCTTCGGGATCCTGATCGGTGGAGGGGTCCTGCTCCCCTTCGCCCTCATCAGCTCGCTCTTCCAAGGCGGGGCGGGTTTCGGCTGGGGGGATGTCAAGCTGGGGATGCTGATCGGTGCGGTCACCGGGATGAATCTCAGCGCCACGGCGCTCTACACCCTCTGGGCACTCATCGCCGGCGCGCTCGTCGGCGGGGTGGTGACCATCGTCCTGCTGGCCACCCGCCGCCTGGGACTGAGGGACACCCTGCCGTACGGGCCGTTTTTGGTGATCGGCTGCGGGCTGGTGCTCTTCTTTATGTGATGGGGTCGGCGGGCGGGAGGCTCCTGGTCGACTCCACCATCTCCGCCAGGGCGGCGACCGGCTCGGCGGCCAGGGTCCGGCCCTCCTCCCGACGCATCCGCCGGACCGCCTCGTCGTTGTCGAGCCCGCGCCGGTAAGGCCGGTCGGCGGTGAGGGCTTCGAAGACGTCCGCCGCTGCCACCACGTGGGCGCCGAAGGGGAGGTCGGGACCCCTCAGGTGGCGGTGGTAGCCAGAGCCGTCGAGCCGCTCGTGGTGGGCGGCGGCCATCTCGGCCACATCGCTGAGCAGCCAGAGCGGCGAGAGGATCTGGTGGGTGATGGCGGTGTGGCTCTGCATCTGGGCCATCTCGCCGGCGTCCAGCGGCCCCGCCTTGTCCAGGATGGCGTTGCTGACCGCCAGCTTGCCCAGATCGTGGACCAGTGCCGCCAGCCCGATGCGGTCGTTCTCCTCGGGGCTCATCCCCATGACCTCGGCCATCCGTCGGGCCAGGGCAGCGGTCCGGGTGGAGTGGGTGGCCGTCCAGGGTGACTTGGCGTCCACCACCCCGGCGAACACCTGGCCGATGCGCAACATGTCGTCCACTGAGGTGCCGGAGATCCGCCGCGGGCGGGGGTCCAGGGGAGCCACCTGCTCGGGGTGGTTGATGGTGCCGAAACGCTCCCAGAGGCGGTCGCTGCGGGCGTGCGCCAGGACCGCATCCACCAGCTGAGGGTCGAACCAGGTTCCCCGCCGCCGGCGGAGGACGGTCTCCACACTGCGGCGTCCGCCGTGGCGCCAGAAGATCTCGGCGGTCTGGCAGAGCAGGGCGATCCGGGAGAGCACCGGGATCTCGTCGCCCTTGAGGCCTCGGGGGCTACCCGAGCCGTTCCAGTGCTCGTCGAGGCAGTAGACGGCCTCTGCCGAAGGCTCGGCCCAGCCCAGCTGGCGCACCAGCTCGGCTCCCCGTGTGCAGCGGGCCTCCACCAGCTCGCTGGCCAGGCCCGGCCCCTTGGCCCCCAGGGCCACCAGCTGGGCCATTCGCCGGGTGATGGGGGCGGTGGGCGCCGTCTGGCGGATGGCGAACAGGAGCGAGCGCCACTGGCTGCTCCAGTCGGAAACCTTGAACTGGGCCTTGGTGCTGAGGTCGTCAGCGCCGAACCAGCGGGTCACGCTGTAGGCATTGGCCGAACAGCCGGCATCTTTGAGGAGCAGAGCGTAGAAGAGGTCCTGGCGCTCATCCGGGCTGAGGCCCACCCAGTCGGCCAGCCGCATTCCCAGCCAGCAGGTCCGCAGGGCGTGGCCCATCGGCTCACCCTCGGCCAGATCCAGGGCCCGGGACAGCGAGGCGATCACGAGCGAGGAAGGCATCGACCCGCCGGCCTCAGTGGCGACGTTGGCCCTCAGGGTGGTGGCGCTCATGACTGAAGGCTAGGGCGGGGCCTCTGCCGCGCCGGTGAAGGATCTGCTGCGGTGTTTGAAGACCGTGTAGCGAGCGGTGGGGCGGGGCTGTCGACGGAAGGCCCCTAAGCTGCGATCATCAGGGGCTGTGGGGAGCGGGATGGTCCGCCCCGGCGCCACCCTGGCCACCGCAATTCTTGGAGCCGTGCTGATGATCAACGCCGGAGAGCTTCGGGCCGGCACCACCGTGGAGCGCAACGGCCAGCTGCTGGAGGTCCTCTCCTTCGAGCACATCAAGCTGGGACGGGGCACCGCGGTGGTGCGCACCCGACTGCGCAATGTCGACACTGGAGCCGTGACCGAGGAGACGTTCCGCCCCGAAGAGCGCTTCCCGAGGGTCCGGATCGAGAAGGTGGAGGTGCAATACCTGTATCGGGACGGGGACCAGCATGTGCTCATGGACACCAGCACCTACGAGCAGTTCCCCATCAGCCAGGAGTTGTTCGAGGCCGCCGCGCGCTATGTGCGGGAGTCCGACACCCTCTTCCTACTCCGGCACGAAGACCGGATCCTCGGAGTCGAGGTCCCGATCACCGTAGTGCTGGAGGTCACCGCCACCGACCCCGGCTTCAAGGGGGACACGGCCACGGGCACCTTCAAACCCGCCACCCTGGAGACCGGGCTGGTGATCGACGTGCCGCTCTTCGTGAACGTCGGAGACCGGGTCAAGGTGGACACCCGAAGCGCCCGCTATCTGGAGCGCGCCTCGTGACCACCGCCCCCACCCTGCGGGAGCAGCCTCCAGGGCGCGTCCGAGTGGCCAGCGAGGTGGTAGGCGCGATCGCCTCCCTGGCGGCGCTGGAAACCCCAGGGGTGGCTCACATGTGCGAGCTCCAGGGAGTGCCCGTGCCCCGCCCGCTGCGCCGCCAGGCGGGGCACCGCGGTGTCCGTCTGGAGATGATCGGGAGCGCGGCCATCCGGCTCGAGCTGGGCATCGCGATCGAGGCCGGGGCCACCCTTCCGGAGCTGGTGCAGGAGCTGCAGCGGCGGGTGTCTCGGGACATCGAAAGGATGCTTGGGCTCGAGGTCGTCGAGGTCAACGTCTTGGTCCGCGAGCTGGCCGGCGGTTGAGGCCTCGCCACCGCGCCCGCCAGCTCGCCCTCCGGGTGGTCTTCCAGCTCGATCAGGACCCGGGGGACTGGCGTCCGGCATTCGCCTACCAGCTCGCCGAGGATGACCTGCCGCCGGAGTCGGCGGCCTTCGCGGAGGAGCTGGTGGCGCTGGTCCAGGAGCACCGCGTCGAGATCGATGCGGCGCTGCAGGCGGCGGCCACCCATTGGAAGTTGGAACAGATGGGGCGGGTGGAGCGAGGAGTCCTCCGCCTGGGGGCCGCCGAGCTGATCTGGCGCCGCCGGGATCCCCAGGCGGTGACCCTGGACGAGGCGGTCGGGCTGGCCAAGGAGCTCGGTGGGGAGGATGCCGCCCGCTTCGTCAACGGGGTTCTGGGCCAGCTGGCGAGGGAGGCGGTCTGATGCTGGTGCGCCGCGTCCTGCAGGTGGCGGAGCTCAACAGCCTGATCCGGGCGGACCTGGAGGAAGACCCAGCGCTCCAGGACGTGTACGTTGAGGCCGAGATCGGCACCTGCACCAGGTCCGCGGCCGGTCATCGCTACCTCACGCTGAAGGACTGTCGGGAGGGGCGCACCGACCAGGCCTCGATCCGGGCGGTGCTCTTCCGCGGCGCCGGCTCCTCCCTGGCCTTCGAGCCGGAAACCGGCCAGAGAGTCATCGCCCACGGGCGCATATCGGTCTATCCGGCCAAGGGGGAGGTCCAGCTGTATCTGGATCATCTGGAGCCGGCGGGAGTCGGGGCCCTGGCGCTGGCCTATCAGCAGCTGGTGGCCCGTCTGGAGGCCGAGGGACTCTTCAGCCCCGAGCGCAAGCGCCGGCTCCCATTCCTTCCCCGGCGGGTCGCGGTGGTCACATCCCCGCGAGGCGCCGCCGTCCGGGACGTGATCCACGTGGTCAGCCGCCGCTGCCCGATCACCGAGCTGGTGGTCGTCCCCTCCCTGGTGCAGGGGGAGGGGAGTGTGGCCGAGCTGGTGGCGGCGATGGCCGTGGCCGGTCGTTCGGGTGCGGAGCTGGTCCTGCTGGTCCGGGGCGGGGGGAGCCTTGAGGATCTCTCCGCCTTCAACTCTGAGGAGCTGGCGCGGGCGGTGGCCAGCTGTCCGGTCCCGGTCATGACCGGGGTGGGGCACGAGACCGACACCACGGTGGTCGACTTCGTGGCCGACCGCCGCGCCCCCACCCCCTCGGCCGCCGCCGAGCTGGCTGTCCCCGACCGGGACGGCCTGCGCCACGAGTTGGGGGCGAGGCACCTACGACTCGGGAGGGCAGGCACCGCCTTCCTGGTGGGGCGGACCGAGCAGCTCACCGGCACGTCCGCCCGGCTGGAGCGCCTGGCCCCGCGGCGGCTGCTCATGGAGGGCCAGCAGGACCTGGACCGTGCCGCTCAGCGGCTGGCCAGCGCGGCCGCCCGTCATCTCGGCCGCCTGTCGGACCAGCTCTCCTCACGACGCCAGCTTCTGGCCGCGCGCGGTCCCGCACCCCGGCTCGGCCAGTTGCAGGAGGAGCTGCGGGGGAGGGGTGGGCGGCTGTTGGCGCTTTCCCCGCTCGCTGTCCTAGAGCGTGGCTACTCGATAACCTGGCAGGAGGAGGGCGAGAGGCTGGTCCGCGACCCCCGGGAGCTGCACCCCGGCGACCGGCTGGTGACCCAGCTGGCCCTGGGACGGGTGCGCAGTCAGGTGACAGGGGTGGAGCCGAGCAAGGAGGTGCCCGATGACCGATGAGCCGAATCCCGCGTCCGACGAGGACCTGCTGGACTACGAGGCGGCCCTGGCAAGGCTGGACGAGGTCCTCCAGCGCCTGGAGGACGGCAAGGTCGCGCTGGAGGAGGCGATCGCCCTGTACGAGCGCGGGGTGAAGCTGGTGCGGCGCTGCTCCACGCTTCTGGCCGGGGCCGAGCGGCGGATCACCCAGCTCTCCCAGAGCCCTGAGGGCGAGCTGGTCGAGCAGCCCTTCCAGCTGTCCGCGGAGGAGGGGCCCGCGGGCGGAGCCTGACCGCGGATGGCTGGGCTGCTCTCCAACCAGTATCTGCTGGTTCCGCTGCTGGCCTGGGCTTTCGGTCAGCTCCTCAAGATCCTCACCGACTCCTGGCAGCGGCGCCGGCTGAGCCTCCGGCGGCTGGGTACCTCTGGGGGGATGCCCAGCTCACACACCGCTCTTACCGTCTGCCTCACCACCCTTCTGGGGCGGCGGCTGGGGACCACTTCGCCGGTCTTTGCCGCGGCCGCGGTGCTCACCATGGTGGTGGTCTATGACGCCACCGGGGTCCGGCGCGCCGCCGGGCAGCAGAGCGTCATCCTGAACCAGATGATCGACGACCTGCGGCAGCACCTGGGACTCAGGTACGAGCGGGTGCGCCAGCTTCTGGGCCACACCCCGTACGAGGTCCTGGCGGGGGCGGCCCTGGGAGTGCTGGTGGGGATGATGCTCTGACGCCCACCTCAGACGCCCAGTGCCTAACATCTCATTCTCGATGGCCATGCTGACCCCGGAGCCACCGGCCGATCAGGTGGTCGCCTTCCTGCTCCACCCGCGCGAGGCCGCCAGCACGCCTCTGGTGGTGGAGGCCGAGCGCCGCTGCCGGGCGGCCGGCGTGGAGCCGGTGGTGGTGCAGTCGGCTCCGGAGGAGGAGCTCAGTGCTCTCGCCGGGCGGACTCGGCTACTGGTCTCCGTGGGGGGAGACGGCACCCTGCTCTACGCCGCCAGGATGGCCGGTCCTCTTGGGATCCCCGTGCTGGGAGTCAACCGGGGCCAGCTCGGCTTCCTCACCAGCGTGGAGATGGAGGGGTTGCCCGCGGCCCTCTCGGCCTACTTCGAGGGGAGGTGCGCCACCGTTGTCCGGCCCACCCTCTCCGCCTCGCTGCTCACCGCCGCCGGAACGCTGACGGCGTCCCTGCCGCTGGCGGTCAACGAGGTGCTGGTTCGGGCGGACGCCTTCAACGTGATCCGGATGCGGGTGCGGACCGACCACCAGCTTGTCGGGGAGTTCGACGGGGATGGGATCATCGTCGCCTCCAGCCTGGGCTCCACCGCCTACTCCCTCTCCGCCGGCGGCCCCAGCCTGGACCCGGCAGTCCCGGCCCTCGTGGTCACGCCCCTCAATCCACACTCCCTGGGCCATCGCTCGCTGGTCATCCCGGACACTTTGGATGTGAGCGTGGAGCTGGTGCGCGGGGTGGGCACCCTGGCGGCGGACGGTAGGGTGTGGCACCCACTTCTGGCGGGAGGGCGGTTCGTGGTCGGCCGCGGCCCCCATCTCCAGCTGGTACAGCCGCCGGGGACTCCGGGCTTCTTCGAACGCCTCCGCTCCAAGACCGGCTTCGGGACCGTGCTGAAGTTGGAGGTCGACGACCCTGAGGAGGCGAGCCCAGCCGGGGCGGCGGAGCCAGCCTCACTCCCGACCCCGGGCGGCTGAGGTGCTGCTGGAGCTGCGCGTCCGGGGGCTGGCGGTCATCGAATCCGCGCAGTGCGCTTTCGGTGATGGGCTCAACGTGCTGACCGGCGAGACCGGCTCCGGCAAGTCGATCCTGCTGGCGGCGCTGGGGCTGGCCCTCGGGGACCGCGGGGACCCACAGATGGTGCGCCAGGGGGCGGAGCGCGCGCTGGTCTCGGCGACGTTCAGCTGGCCCGACGACCAGACCGAGCAGCTGGCCGGCCTGGGGGTGGCCCCGGCCGAGGTCCTGGTGCTCACCCGGGAGCTGGGGCCGAGAAGCCCCGCCCGCATCAATGGTGGGCTGGTGCCGGCGTCACAGCTGCGCGAGTTGGGGGAGCGGCTGGTGGAGCGGCACGGCCAGGGGACCGCCAGCCGCTGGCTCCGGGAGTCAGACCAGAGAGCCGGGCTGGACGGATACGCTGGCGCGAGGGCGCTGGAGCTCCGGGCCGCGGTGGCGGAGCTCGAGCGCAACCACCGACTGCTGGCCCAGAAACTCGCCGTCGCTCAGGACCGCACCCTCGCCGAGGCATCGCACCTGGCCGGAGCCCGCTCCGACCTGGCCGAGCTGGAGGCCGTGCGGCTGATCCCCGGGGAGGACCATAGGCTGCGCGAGGAGCGCGAGCGGCTCCTGCACCTAGTGCGGCTCCAAGAGGCGGCGGAGGGCCTTCGCCGGGCGGTGGTCGGCTCCGATGCCGACCTCGGAGCTGCAGACGCCATCGCCGCCGAGCTGCAGGCTGGTCGGCCCGCCTTCGCCATCGACCCCGAGCTGGACCGCTCACGGGTCCAGGCGGAGGATGCCCTCGCCATCCTGCGCGATCTCGGGCTCCAGCTGGGGTCCTACCTCGAGCGACTCCCCCCTGACCAGGGCCGGCTGGAGGAGGTGGAGGAGCGGCTGGAGCTGCTGGAGCGGGTGGCCCGGCGCCACGGGGGCACTCTGGAAGAGGCCATCCGCCGCCGGGAGGCGGCCCGCCAGCTGCTGGCGGTCGAGGGGACGGCGGGCCTCGACCTGCGTGAGCTCGGGGCCCAGCTCGAGAAGCTGGGGGAACGCCTCGCGGCCTCCTGCCAGGAGTTGACCGAGATCAGAAGCGGGGCTGCCACGGAGCTAGCGGCAGAGGTGACCCGAGACCTGCACCAGATGCTCATGCCCGCCGCCGAGCTCCGGGTCCGGCTCTGGCGGGACGAGGATCCTGAGGGGGTGACTGGGCCCGGCGGGGTCCGGTACAGGGTGTCCGCGGACGGCTGGGACCGAGTTCAGTTTCTGCTTGCGGCCAACCGTGGTGATCCTCTCCGGCCGCTCACCGAGGCCGCCTCCGGGGGCGAGCTCTCCCGGGTGGTGCTGGCGGTGCTGGCGCGACTGTCGATCCGGGCCGAGGCCGGGACGGTCGTCTTTGACGAGATTGATGAGGGGCTCGGAGGGGAGGCGGCGAACCGGGTGGGTGATCTGCTGCTCCAGGTGGCCGGACAGCGCCAGGTGATCTGCGTCACTCATCTGGCCACCATCGCCGCTCGGGGCAGGCGCCACCTCAGGGTGCGCAAGACCGAGTCGCAGGGGAGGTCGATGAGCCATCTCGAGCCGGTGGAGGGGGAGGAACGCGTCAACGAGCTGGCGCGGCTGCTGGCCGGGAAGGCGACCCCGGCAGCGGCGCGACACCATGCCGCCGAACTGCTGGCGGCGGTGGGGGCCGGGGTGGCAGCCTCGGGGGTAGAAGATGGCTGACCCTGGGCAGACTAGCCAGTTGGAGGAGCTCACCACTCTGGCCGCAGCCCTGCAGCGGCGGGAGCTCGACCCGACCGAGGTCTCCCTGGCCGAGCTCAGCTCCCGACTCCGGGCCAGGGTGGAGGCGGACGGAGGCAACCTGGACCTGCTGTGGGCGGCGGAGTCGCTCCGAGAGCTGACCCGCCTAGTGGAGCTGAAGCTGGGCCGGTTCGACCCCGAGGAGGCGGAGATTCCGCTGCCCAGCCTCGCCGACCCTGAGCCTGACCCCGCGCTTCGCTTGGAGGAGTACCGGCTGTTCAAGGCCGCCGCCGAGGTGCTGCTGGCGGACGCCTCCACCGGCCCCAAGGCATTTCTGCGCGTGCTGGGAGTGCCCGTGGAGCCGCGTCCCACCATCCGTCTGAAGCCGGAGGCGCTGGCGGCGGCCTTTGGAGAGGTGCTTTCCCGCCTGCCTCCCCAGGTAACCATGGAGGCCACTTCACCGCGCTACTCGATCGAGGTCCGATCGGCTCACCTGCTGGAGGAACTGCGAGCCCGCGGGGAGCTCATCTTCGACCAGGTCTTCGCTGCGGCCGCCGACCGGCTGGAGGCGGTGGTTCTCTTCATGGCCCTGCTTGACCTTCTCAACCGCGGGCTGGCAATCTGCGAGCAGCGAGGCGGCGGGCCGATCAGGGTGGAACTCCCCGTTGGCGGCTGAGCCGAGGTCGGAGCCGGAGGCGCTGGCCGGAGCGCTGGTCGCGATCCTCTTCGTCCGCGCCGAGCCGCTCACGGTGGCGGAGCTGGCGACGGCCCTGGGGGCCGACCGGCAGGCGGTGAGGCGGGCTGCCGAGCTGGCCGCGGTGCTCCTTGAGGGCACGGGACTTCTGCTGCAGCGCAACCTCGATCAGCTCCAGCTGGTGACCCATCCCGAGACGGCCTGGGCCGTTCAGAAAGCGCTTCAACCTGAGGTGGCCGGACGTCTTTCCCGGCCCGCCCTGGAGACGCTGGCCATCGTCGCCTACCGCCAGCCGGTATCGAGGGCCAGCGTGGAGGCCATCCGGGGGGTCAACTGCGATGCGGTGCTGGAGCGGCTTCAGGCTCACGACCTAATAACCGAGGTCGGGAGGGGAGAGGGGCCGGGTCGCCCGCGCCTCTTCGCCACCACCCTGAGGTTCCTGCAGGTCGTGGGGCTGTCCTCGATCGACGAGCTTCCCCCGCTCGAGCCTGCCGGAGGCAACGATTGGTTGCGCCGGGCCGTGGGGAGAGCAGATGCCGGCTGAGCGGCTTGGACGCTGGCTGGCCCGTCAGGGCATCGCCTCCCGAAGGGGCGCAGACGAGCTGTTGCGCCAGGGCCGGGTCAGAGTGAACCGGGTCACGGCTTCGCCGAGCGGACAGCTGATAGAGCCAGACCGCGACCTGATCGAGGTGGACGGCCGGCCAGTCGCGTCCGAACAGAGGCCCCGGCGGTACCTGGTCCTCAACAAGCCCGTGGGAGTGGTCTCCACGGTTCGGGACCCCGAGGGCCGCCCGACCGTTCTCGACCTGGTCCCGGACGGGGCCGGACTCTTTCCCGTGGGGCGTCTGGACCGGGACTCCCGGGGCCTGCTCTTCCTCACCGACGATGGCGAGCTGTCACAGAGGCTGACCCACCCCAGGTACGGCGCCTCCAAGACCTACCGGGTGCGGCTGGGACAGCCGATCTCCCACCGCCAGCTGCAGGAGCTGCGGGAGGGCCCGGTGCTTGAGGACGGCCCCACCCACCCCACAGCGGTCCGGCCGGAGGCCCGAGGGGAGGTTCTCTTCGTCACCCTGCGGGAGGGCCGGAACCGTGAGCTGCGACGCATCCTGGAGCAGGTGGGGTCCACCGTCCTCGACCTGGAGAGGGTGGAGTTCGCGGGCATCCGGCTGGGCACCCTCCCGCCGGGGGCGGTGCGCGAACTGAGCCGGGCCGAAGTGACCCGGCTGCGCCGTGAGGCGGGACTGGCGTGAAGTCCGCACCCATCTCCGTGACCATCGACGGGCCGGCCGGGGTGGGGAAGTCCACCGTGGGGAGGAGGGTGGCTCGCGAATTGCAGCTGCCGTTCCTCGACACCGGGCTCCTGTACCGGGCCCTCGCGCTGGTGGCGGCCGAGCGCGCGGTCGGGCCCGAGGGCGCTGCGGAGCTGGTCAGGGGGCTCGATCTCGCGGTCAACCTGGACCCGAGGGCTCCCGAAGGAGCATGGCGGGCGCGCATCGGCGGCCGTGACCTGGGCGCCGAACTGTGGGCCCCGGGAAACGCGGTCCTTCTGGCTCGAATCGCCGCCGAGCCGGCGGTCCGTGCCGCCCTCCTTCCTCTGCAGCGCCGGATGGGAGGCGCCGGCGTGGTGGCGGTCGGCCGGGACGCCGGTTCGACGGTGTTCCCTCACGCGGAGGTGAAGGTCTATCTGGACGCCCCGTTCGAGGTCAGGATGGAGCGCCGCCGATCGGAGCTGGAGAGGCTCGGACTTGCCAGCGCGGAGGTCGCAGTGCGCGAGGACCTGGCCGAGCGGGACCACCGCGACCGCTCCCGGGAAGCAGCGCCGCTCGCCATCCCTGAGGGGGCGATGGTGATCGACACGGCCCCGATTGACGCCGAGGAGGTGGCCCGCCTGATCCTTCGGCGCTGCCACGAGCTCGGGGTGGAAACCTCCACCAGCCGGCCCACCTGACGTGGGAGCCTCAGCGCTGGAGTTCGGTCCCGGGACCGAGTACGTGGCGTTCGATCTGGAGACGACCGGACTATCGTCGCGGTCCGACCGGATCATCGAGGTGGGGGCTGTCCGGTTCACGGCTGAGGGTCCTGTGGGGCAGCTGACGTCTCTGGCCGACCCCGGCCTGCCACTCCCGCTGGCCATCCAGCGCCTCTGTGGGCTATCCGACCACGACCTGGCCGGCCAGCCGAGCCCTGCCGAGGTGGTCGCCCAGCTCGCGGATTTCGCCCGCGGAGCCGTCCTGGTCGGCCACGGGGTGTCCTTCGACCTCGCCTTCTGCTCCGCCGTCCTGCCCTCTGAATTCGCCCAGCGCCCGGCTGTGGACACCTCGGAGTTGGCACGGATCATCTTGCCCCGGGCGCCCAGCCACAGCCTGGAGCAGCTCGGCCAAGCATTGGGTCTGGTTCACGACCGCCCCCACCGAGCGCTGTCGGACGCGGACACCACCAGGCTCCTCCTCTGGCGGCTGGTGGAGGAGATGCGCAAGCTGACACCCGGCTTGAGGGCCCGTCTGGCAGCGATGGCCAGTGGTAGCGGATGGGCGTCGGGCGAGTTCATGGCAAGCCTGCTCCAGCCCACCGAGCCGGGCGTCGAAGACCGGCTCACGGTCCGGCCGCCGTCCCGTCCCGTGCCGCCCAGGCCACACTCCGGGGGCCGGCTCGACCCTTCCGAGGTGGCCGCGGACTTCGCTGAGGGCGGGGTGCTGGCGGCGGCCGATCCCTCCTTTGAGCTTCGCGAGGAGCAGCAGCAGATGGCGGTGGCGGTGACCCAGGCCTTCAACCGGGAGCTCCGGCTACTGGTTGAGGCCGGCACCGGGGTCGGCAAGTCCCTTGCCTACCTCCATCCGGCACGCGAGTGGGCCAGCCGCACCGGGGACCGCGTTCTCATCTCCACCTACACCATCACCCTGCAGGAGCAGCTGGTGGGGAAGGACCTGCCCGCGCTGGAGGCGGCGCGGCCCCTGCCGGTGAGGGCCGTCGTGCTCAAGGGCCGGGGCAACTACGTGAGCCTGAGGCGGCTGGAGCGATGGCTCCGCTCGGGTCCCCCTGGGAGGCGGCGTCGGGACCTCGACGAGCTCCGCTTCCAACTGCGCCTGGTGGTCTGGGCGGAGCAGACCGAGACCGGGGACCGGGGGGAGCTTAGGCTGGCGGGCCGCGACCCCGAGCTGTGGGAGCAGGTGGGCTCGACGGTGGACGACTGCCTGGGGCCGGCCTGCCACAACTGGCGGGACCGGCGATGCTTCATGGCTCGAGCCCGGTTGGAGGCTCGCGAGGCCGACCTGGTCATCGTCAACCACGCGCTGCTCCTGGCCGACGCCGACAGCGGCGGATCCATCCTGCCCGAGTCCCGACGGCTCGTGGTGGATGAGGCCCACCACCTCGAGGAGGCTGCTACCCAGGCCCAGTCGGACCGGCTGGGGCCAGGAAGAGTCGCCGCGGTCGTCGACAGGCTTCCCAGGTTCGGCGACGCTCCTGTGGGAGGCTGGCTGCGCTCCGCCCGAGAGGGGGCCCAGGGCGCCTTCGCGGAGCTGCGGCAGCTGCTGGAACAGAGGGCCGAGGGCGGCGACCGCTCGGCCCTGTTGTTGGATCCGCGGCTGGGCGACGACCCGGCCTGGGCCAGGTGTGCTCGAGCTCTGGCCCGTGCCCAGGCGGCCGCTCAACGGGCCGCGGTAGGGCTGCGACAGGCGGCCGTGGCCGCACCCTTGCAGGAGATGCTTTGGCCGCAACCGGACAACGCTGCTCGGGAATGCCTGTTGGCGGCGGACGCCCTCCAGAGCTGCGCCGACTTCCTGGGATCCGCCCTGGCAGCCGCGGCCGGTGAGCCGGCGGCAAGCCCGCGGGTGGTCTGGGCTGAGCTGGAGGCCAGGGGCCGCGCGGTGCTGCGCTCCGCCCCCTATGAGATCGGCCCCACCCTGTCCGAGCAGCTCTTCTCCCGGATGGACACGGTGGTGCTGACCTCGGCTACCCTGGCGGTGGCGGGCTCGTTTCGCTACGTGCGCGACCGGCTGGGATTCGACGGCGGGGAGGAGCTGGTGCTGGACTCGCCGTTCGACTTCCTGAGTCAGGCTCTGCTCTGTATCCCACGGGGGATCCCGCCCCATGACGACCCCCGGCACGCTGAGGTGGTGGCCCGGCTGGTCGACGAGGTGGCCACCGACCTGGGCGGGCGTACCCTGGTCCTCTTCACCGGGTACGCCGCCCTTAGAGAGGTTGCCTCCCGCCTGCGCCCGCGCCTCCAGGGCCGGGGGATTGCCCTCCTGGCCCAGGGCCTCGACGGGACCCGTAACCAGCTCCTGCGCGGCTTTCGCGACCACCCGCGCACCGTGCTCATGGGCACCAGCAGCTTTTGGGAGGGGATCGACCTGCCCGGCGATCTGCTCCAGTGTGTCGTCATCGACAAGCTGCCCTTCCCGGTGCCCTCCGACCCCATCTTCCAAGCCCGGGCCCGCGGCCGCCCCGACTCCTTCACCCAGCTTTCCCTCCCGGAGGCCGTGCTTCGCCTCAAGCAAGGGTTCGGCCGGCTGGTGCGGGGCCGGGAGGACCGGGGGGCGGTGGTGGTCTGTGACCCCCGGATCCACCAGCGCCGGTACGGTCAGAGCTTCGTGGACGCCCTGCCCCGGGCGACCATCTCCGACCAACCAGTGGAGGCGGTCGGCACGCTGGTGGGGGAGTTCGTGCGGGCGCGGCGGAGGCCGCGGCCGACCCCCTGAAGCCGCCTCCAAATGGGAACCCTCCACGTGGTGGCCACCCCGATCGGCAACCTGGGCGACGTCTCCCATCGAGCCGAGCAGGTCCTGCGCTCCGCCCAGGTGGTGGTCGCAGAGGACCCCAGGCACAGCCGCCGCCTGCTGGACCACCTGGGGATCAGGCCTCAGATGATCGCCCTGCCCGCGCCCCGGGAGGCGGAGCGCATCGAGAAGGTTCTCGCGGCGCTGGAGCGCGTTGACGTCGCCCTGATCTCGGACGCCGGTACCCCGGGGATCAGCGACCCCGGCCGAAGGCTGGTGGCCGCGGTGAGGGCCGCAGGCCACCAGGTGCTGGCAATCCCCGGCCCGTCGGCGGTGGTGGCCGCCGTGGCAGCCTCCGGGCTGCGCGCGGACCGCTTCGCCTTCCTCGGCTTTCTTCCCCGAACCCGCGGTCGGATGGCGCGGGTTCTGGGGGCGGCACCCGACCTGGCCCTGGTCTTCTTCGAGGCCCCGCAGCGCTTACCCGCGACCCTCTCGCTCTTAGCTGAGCTGCTGCCAGACCGGCAGCTGGCGGTGGCTCGGGAGATCTCCAAGCTGCATGAGAGCTGGCACCTCGGCACCGCCGCCGAGCTGGCCGCGCAGTTCCGCTCGGCACCGGCGCGCGGGGAGTGCACGGTAGTGGTGGAGGCCCCACCCCGAGACGCGCGCCGTGGGTGAGATCCAGCTGGTGGACGCCCACTGCCACCTGGATGAGCTGGAGCAGCGGGGGATGCCCGCCGCGGAGGCGGTTTCCGCGGCCACCGCCGCCGGGGTCCTGCAAATAGTCACAAGTGGGGATTCCCCGGCCGAGAACCACCGGGCCCGTGTGCTGGCCGAGACATACGCAGGCGTCTACTTCACCCCGGGCTGGCATCCCAACAACGGTCGTGCCCCTTCCAGCGCGGAGAGGCGGGCACTGCGGGACCTCCTCGACCACCCGCGGGCCGTGGCCCTGGGTGAGGTTGGCCTGGACTATCACCAGCGGGATGGGGGGGCCATCTGGGACCGGGGAGAACAGCGCAGCCTTCTGCGGGGGATGCTGGAGCTGGCCGCCGAGGTCGGCAAGCCGGTGGTAATCCACCAGCGAGACGCGGCCTGGGACCTGCTGGAGGTGCTGGACGCCTCCCCGCGGGTCCCGACCATGCTCCACTGCTTCAGCGGGGGCGCCGACTTCGCGCAGGCAGCCGTATCCCGCGAGCTACACTGCTCGTTCGCCGGCAACCTCACCTTTCGGTCCGCCGCGGAGCTTCGGGAGGCGGTCCTGGCGGTGCCCCCTGAGCTGCTGCTCCTGGAGACCGACTCTCCGTTCCTGGCGCCTCATCCGCTTCGCGGCCGCCTGTGCCATCCAGCCCTGGTGCGTTTGACGGCGTCCTGGCTCGCCAGCCATCTGGGAATGGAGCTGGAGTTGGTGGCGGAGCGGAGCTGCTCCGCGACCCGGGCCTTCTTCCAGCTTCCCCCGCCGTGAGGGGGCTCGACCTATGCCGGGAGTCCACCACCAGGGCCGTGGCCCGGCGCTTCGGCCTCTCCCCGGAGCGGGGCCGGGGACAGAGCTTCCTGGTCGACCGGCAGGTGCGGGACGCCATCGTGGCGTCCCTGCCAGTTTTCCCCCCGCTCGTCCTGGAGATCGGGCCGGGTCTTGGTTCGCTGACCCAGGGGCTGCTGGAAGCGGGCCGTATGGTGGTCGGCGTTGAGGTGGACCACCGCGCGGTGGTGGCCCTCGGGCTGCTCCGGGTCCGCCACCCCGAGCTCCGGGTGGTGGAGGAGAGCGCCCTGCGTGTCGGTCCGGCGGAGCTGGGGCTCAGCCCGCCCTACATAGTGGTGGGGAACCTGCCCTACAGCATCACCGGTGCGCTCCTCGGCCACCTGCTGGACATGGAGCCCGCCCCGCTCAGCTGCCATGTCCTGCTCCAACGGGAGGTGGCGCTGCGGCTTGCGGCGCCGGTGGGGAGGTGGTCCCTGGCCACGCTGGCGGTCCAGCTCGCCGCCAGCTGCGAGGTGCGGCTTCAGGTGGGCCCGGAGAGCTTCTGGCCGCGCCCCAAGGTGAGCAGTGCCCTGGTCGAGCTGGTTCCCCGCCGGGCGCTCGAACGCCGGGCGCGGGAGACTCTGCTGCAGCTGGCGCGCCCCATCTTCCAGCAGCGGCGCAAGCAGTTGCGGCACGGGGTAGCCCTGGCCATGGGGGTGAGTCCCCAGCGGGCCGGTCGGCTGTTGGCGATGGCGCAGATCGACCCCGCCCAGCGCCCGGGGGCGATCGACCTCGAGCAGTGGGTCAGGCTGGCCGGCGTCCTGGGGGAGGGAGAAGGGGACCAGCGGTGATATATTCCGCCCCATGACGGCTGTGGGCCAGAGGGTCCCGGGGACCCAGCGGCCCTCCTCTCCGGGCCCCGCCGGCTTCCGTCAGGCCCTGGCTAGCCGGGATTTCCGTCTCCTCTGGGGCGCGCAGGTGGCGGCTCAGCTGGGGGACAAGTTCTTCGCCTTCTCTCTTCTGCTGTCCATTTACTCCCTCACCCACCTGTACCTCAGCGACGCCGCCCTCCTGCTGGCCTACACCATCCCCGCCGTGTTCCTATCGGTGCCGGCCGGGATCTTCGCCGACCGCTACGACAAGAAGATCCTCATGATGTGGACCAACCTCAGCCGAGGGATCCTGGTCCTGGGAGTGCCCCTGCTGGAATTGACGGGAGTGGCACAGCGCCAAGCGGCGCCACTGTATGCCATCACCCTGGTGTTCGCCGGTGTCGGGCAGCTCTTCGCTCCCGCCGAGGCGGCCAGCATCCCCACTCTGGTGCGGCGTGAGGATGTGCCGGCGGCCACGTCACTGTTCACGGTGACCATCGTCATGACCATCGTCGTCTCCGTCCCCTTGGCATCCCTGGCCCAGCGGGTGCTGGGGCAGGAGGGTCCCTACTACTTCGGCGCCAGCCTCTTCGCCCTGGCATCGGGTGCTGTGTGGCTGATCCGCGCCCGGCTGGCGGCCGCTCACACCGAGTCCCGTTCCGTGGCACGCGGGATCGGCCGAACCGTGGAGGAGGTGCGCGAGGTGCTGGTGGTGATCCGGAAGAGCCCGATTCTGCCCTTCGCCTTCGGGATGCTGACCCTGGCCCTGGTGATCGTCTTCACCATCTTCGCCCTCTCCGCCGGCTATATGCAGCATGTGCTGCTGCGCCGACCCCAGGACAGCTACATCCTTCTGGTGCCCGCCACGGTGGGCATGGTGTTGGCCGGGACCCTCATCAGCCGGCGGCCGGGAATCGCCGGCGGGGCGAGAAGGGCCTCGCTGGGGCTGACGATGGCCGGGGCTGCCATGCTGGTCCTCGGCGTCCTCCCCCCTGTCCTCCGCCAGCTGGGGGTGGACGGGGCCCTGGTCCCCCTGGCCATCGGGCTGGCGGTGATCTTCGGGGCGGGGCTCGGCGCCGTGCTCATCCCCTGCCTGGTGCTGATCCAGGAGGGCACCGAGGAGGCGACCCGGGGGAGGATCTTTGGGGGCGCCTTCCTGCTCATCAACCTCGCCATCGCCCTGCCCCTGCTGGTCGCGGGGGCCGTGGCGGACGTGGTGGGGGCCAGCGACGTCATAGCCTTCCTCGGGGTCTGCCTGGTGGCCGCTGGGGGGCTGGCGCTGGGGCGTTCCTGGGGTCAGCGCCCGGTTACGGCCCGGTAGCGCCGTGTGGCAGTCCGTTGGCGGCGACTCTCATCGCCGCTCCGCGGACTTCAATGGCAGCATGCGTGCGGTGGTGAGCTGCGAGGCCTGTGGCTTCCGACAGGAGGTGGCGCGGGACATCCCCCGGCCCACCACCTTCCATCTGGTCTGTCACCACTGCGAGCAGAGCCTGCGGGTCACCGTCACCGCCGCTGACATCCGCACCGCCGAGGCCATGGTCCGCCCCCGGACGCCGATCTCCTGAGTTTCAGACCGCCCAGCGCGAGAGCCCCTGGGGGACCTCCTCCCGGGCTCCGGCCAGGGCGGCAATCCTCTGCTCCTCGCCGTCGAAGTCCAGGGGGAGTTGGCGTGCCAGGGGGAGTATCCGACCGCAGCGGGCCCGCTCCCGGAGCCGCGCCCGACGCTCCGGGTCTTGAGCCGAGCAGGCCACACTGCAGTACCTGGCGGTGGGCTTCTTGACCGGGGCGCCGCAGCCGGCACGGGCGCAGAGGCGGGGCGGGCGGGGGCTGCGGGGAGGAGTCACGGAGGCCCATGTTAAGCCCTGCTTAAGGCCCGCTGTCAATAGCGAAAAACCTCAGAAACTTAGGGATTTTAGTTGCCGTGTCAGCAATCCGCTTATCCTCTCTTTCCCCACTTCGGGTGTGGACAATCCGGTGTCGGACCCGACCGCCTGGAGGCACGAAGGACCGCCCCGTGGTGGTCGGGGGACGCCTGTGCGGTACCGAGTGCCGTGGCTGGGGCCCTCTCGCCGCCCGCGATCTCCCCTGCGCCTCGGTCCACGACCGACCGAGGAACCAGGGGCGCTGCCACCTCCGAGCGGACGTCGCCGAGGAAGAGGAGATCCTCGACCGCCCACCGCCATCTGGACAGTCCGTCCGGCCGGTGCCTTCCGGGTTCCGCTCCTGTGATCAGCACCTCTTCCACCCGCAGGGTGGGGCGGGAGTCCACCCGCACATGAGTCGGCTCGTTCCCGGAGTTGAGGGCTGTAAGGAAGGTGCCCCGGGACACGGTAACTTCGGCTCCGTCTCCAGGCCCGGCGTAGACCACTGACCCGGGTACACGTCAGCTTGGTACCGCAAGCGGGGTACGGTCACCGGGGTCAGAGGCTGAACGCTTGCGTCCCGAGCGGAGGTCCGCGCCCATGTCTCTCGGTCATCCGGCTTCCTCCTGGTTGACCCGCCCATCACCCCAACCAGTTGTCCACCGAAATCGTGGACTGGGAGACAGGTGCGAGTGCCAAACCCACCGTCTCGATCAGGTCCTGAGGCGCCACCCCGGGGATGGCAGCGTCAGGCCACTCCGTCCGGACACGGGCGCTGACCTGGTTAAGGTCAGCGGGCCCCAGCAGGGCCTGTCCGACTCTCTCCAGGGCGTCCCCCACCGCGTAGAAGTCGCCACTGATAAGAGCCGAGGTGATTTGCCCATCCGCTACCACGACGGTCACGCGCAGGAGGCCGCCGACTGCCTTGTGGATGGCGTGACCGAGTCTCACATTGCCAGTGATGCGGAGTGCCTTGAGGTGGTCAGGAGCCATCCGAACTTGATCGATCCATGCCGGACTCCGCATCTGGGTGACCCAGCGGCGGTACGCGACCCGTTCCGAGTCGCGCAACTCGCCGTGAACGATCGTGGTGCCGAGAGTGCGCTCGAACGCTCCCACCAGTTCCTGGCGGACCGTCCGGACCGACGGCCGGTGGCCGAGTTCCCGGTTCAAGCTGGATACATAGGACTCCATGGTCTGGGCCACCTTGTCGCGCAGCTTCTCGTCGGGAATGCGCAGGACGCTGGCGGCCGCCCGGGCGTCGAAGGCGGTGATAATCGAACCGACGAAGACGAAAGCCTTGCCGATGCTTGCGGCACCCAGCCCGCCTATCTTGCGGCCGGCCACCTGGAGGTCGTTGACCGGTGCGAAGTGCGCTCCGCTGATTCCCAGAGCCTGGTAGCAGGCCACCGGACCGCGGGCGAAGTACTCGAAGGCATCGGTGATCCGCGCCGGCATCTCGCGGGGTTGCCAGACCAGTTGGAAGAACAATTGATCGCGGTCCAGGTAGACAGCTCCACCGCCGACCTCGCGGCGCAGAATCGGCAGCCTCAGACGCCGGCAGGCGTCGGCGTCGACCTCGTGGTGGAGTTCCTGGTGGCGGCCGATGCAGACGTAGGGCCGTCGCGGCCGGCAGAGAATGATGGTGTTGGGGTCGTCCGGCCCCAGGCTCGAAGCCACCGCGTGGTAGAGGGTCTGGCTCTTGATGTGAGAGCAGAGGCCTAGGTCTAAGAGTCGTATCTCCTGCATGTGCGCCTCCACTTCGGACATCGACGACCGGACCGTTAGCGCTCGGGTCACCTTGGGGCTGGAGCTCCCGTCCCCGCTGCGGCCCGACCCCAACTGGTGCGCCGTGGTGGAGTCTCTCACCCTGCGCCCCGTCGTAACCGGGTTTGCGGTTGCGGCCGACCACTCCGTATTGGTGGGGCGGGCAGGTGAGCATCCCGAGGTCGGCGTCATGGAAGCTCCGGGCCGACACTACCACCGCCTCGCCCAGCTCTCCTTGCCTGCTCAGCAGATCGTGCCTGCCGCCGGGGGCCGCCTGTGGCTGAGATGCTGGCCAGCTCGGATCGCCGAGCGTGCTCTAACCCGTCCGTTTGGGCGCGAACTGCTGGTCCTGGCACCGGGTGAGGAGGTCCTGCGGCGGCTGACCCTGGATCGAGCCCTGGCGCAATTGCTTGCAGCTGGCCCCCTGATGCTGGCTGCGGCGGGAGGGTCACTGCACGCTTTCGACGCGGACGGGCGGCTCGGATGGCGCCTTCAGGTTCCGGGTTGGTCCGCTCCCGCAGAACGCCGCGTCTGGGCCGACCCGGAAGGGGCCAGAATATGGGTTGCCGACGGGGATGGGATCAGCGAGCTGGACCGATCTGGGACGCGGCGCTGGAGGGCGGAGTTGCCAGCGCCACTCGCCCCAGACCCGATCTCGGGCGCCCAGCGATGCCAGGCGGCCGACGTTCTGGGGGTGGCGCCGGATGCGCCCGCTCGGCAGCTCCGACGTGCCTTCCACCGCCGTGCCAGGGCGACTCATCCCGACCACCATCCGGACGATCCTCGCGCCGCGGAGCGATTCCGCTCGGTGGCGAGCGCCTACCGGCTGCTGCGGGAGGACGCAGGGGGCAGGCATGCTCCAGGTGCCGGGCTGACTGTGGTCAGCGACGTGGCGGCGGCCGGTTCGGATGGGG
This sequence comes from bacterium, assembly GCA_021827985.1. GTDB lineage: Bacteria > Chloroflexota > Dormibacteria > Aeolococcales > Bog-877 > JAJYXT01. The sequence goes on along the minus strand of JAKATL010000001.1, from coordinate 183,683 downwards.
TCTGGGTCGCCACCAGCTCCGGGAGTTGGCATCGGCTCGATTACCGGGGCCATGAGATCGATCGGGGCTGGCTGAGCGGCGGTGGTCCGGCGGTGCTGGCGGTCGATGACCAAGGGCAGCTGGCGGCGGTGGGTGGCGGCCAGCTGGTGGAGCTGGGTGACGGTCGCCGGATCTGCCTACCGGCCGGCTTGCCCTACCGGCTGCGCGCCACTGCGGCCGGGGTGGTGGCCTATGGTCGTGACCGGGTGCTGGTGATTGGCCCGGGCGGCGGCGTCCAGCAAAGCCGGCTCCTGCGTCCGGCCCAAGGGGACTGGGTCGGGCCCGACCTCTACCTATTCTTCGCCGAAGGCGATTTCCGCCGCCTCAGACCGAGTAGCCCTGCTCTTCCAGCAGATCCTCCATGACGTCTCCCAGAATCGTGTGCAGGTTGACGTCGATGCCCTTGATCATGTCCAGGACGCCGGTCATGTGCCAGATCAAATAGAGCTCTGTCAGCGTCTTCTCGGCCACATCCCAGGAGACGCTGGTGGTGTGGAGCGTTTCCGGGGGCAGCGCCTTGCGCCAGAGTTCGAGATTGGCGGAGACCTCCCTGGTGTCCGGGCCCCAGTCCGGGAAAGCCTCGGGCTGGATCATGTCCGGGGAGACCTGGGTGCCGCTGCCCATGATCTTGTAGATGATCCGGCCGTACCCTTCCAGCGCCTCCTTGGCGGAGCGCAGTCCATTGCGCACGGCGACCTCACGCAGGATGGTGATGACGCCCCCGGGATTGTTGCCGCGTGGGCAGCGCAGACAGGAGAAGCACTGCGAACAGTCCCAGACCTCTCCGTTCATCTGCTCCCAGACCAACTCCACGTCCTGGCGGGCAACCGCCTGTGTTATTCGGCGGGGACTGAAGTTGTAGAAGCGCGCCGACGGGCAGGCCGCCACGCAGATTCCACATTCGTAGCAACCCTTGAGGTATTCAGGGAAGCGAATGTCCCCCTGGACCTCGGCGAACAGGCGTTGCTTCTCCTCCAGGGTGGCCTCCGGCACGGACGTGGGCCGCATCAACTAGTCCGCCGGATCAGGAAGCGTTGCACCTTGCCCTCCCGCTCGCTTGCGACCAGTTCATGGCCGGTGCGGCGTGCCCAGGTCTCGATGTCAGGGGTGGCGCCGGGGTCGTCGGCGATCAGGAGCAGGGTCTTCCCCACGGCCACCTCCTTGATCGCCTTGGAGACCCTGACGATCGGCATCGGGCACATCATGTGCAGGCAGTCCAGCGTCAGGTCGGCGGTTTCAATGGCCATCAGAGTCCTCCAATTGCGGGGCGCGGATGGAGTCATTCTCCAGCAGATGTGACCACTCCACCCGCTGGTCCTCTTTGAAGCTTCGGCGCACCCAGGTGGGTGCCAGTTGCCAACAGGTCAGGCACATCGGTCGTCCCGGCTCCACCGGCATCATCTGGCAGAGCCGGCAGAGCGGCTCAGTCGGCGCAGCGGAAGCATTGGATTCCATCACGGTCGATGCGCTCCTTGTAGAACTCGAATGCCTGCCGCCCCGGGGTCAGCCGGTGCCGCTCTTGGTCCAGCGCCGTGGGCCGCAGCCGCACCAGCCAGCCGGCCCCATAGGGATCGCGGTTGGCGATCAGGATGTCTCGCTCGAAGCCCTCTTGGTTGTGGGCCAGGAGTTCACCGGAGAGGGGGGTGGGGAATGGTCCCGCCCACTTGGCACTCTCGATGGTCGCGGCGCTATGCCCGGCCGCCAGCAGCTTTCCCGGGCGCCGGAACAGGATGCTCACCAGTTTGCCCGCTCTGGTCTGGGCAAGGTCCGTCATGCCCAGGGTGACGCTGCCGTCGGTTTCGAACCGGACCCAAACGTCGCTCTCAAGCTCGTACTCGAGGTCCTGGGGCAAGGCGCATCCACGGTGGCTTTGAATCTGCGGCACTGTCAGTTCCCACAGTCGATTCCCTCCGCTTGGAGCAGGCGGCGGTAGGCTTCGACGCCCTCGCTGCCGGTCTCCAGCTGGGCACTCTCCTCGTCCCAATTGGTGGGCTGCAGGCGCACGATCCAGTTGGAGTAGGGGTCTCGGTTGAGGCTGGCCGGGTCTTCCTGGGGGCCGGGGTTGACGGCGACTATCTCGCCTGTCAAGGGGCTCGGGATCGGACCCACCCATTTGGAGCTCTCGATGGTGCCTACGCTCTGGCCCGCCGCGATCGCCCGTCCCACCTTCTTGGTGGTGATGACAATGATCTTGCCGGCCAGCTTCTGGGCCACGTCAGTGATCCCGATCAAAGCCGCGCCGTCGCCCTCCCGCTGCACCCAAATGTGCTTCTCGATCAGGTAGTGCAGATCATCGGGCAGGTTGCAGTTGTTCACGACCGTCACTGACTAATCCTCCTCAGCCCCTGGCACGGCGGCCAGATCGTGCGTCTCCCAGTGATACAGGAGAAGATCGAAGCCGACCATTCTTATCTCGTCGGCGAACTTCTCGGCGAACTCGGGATCCCGGCCGCGCGGGTTCACCTCCTTGCTGATCCCCTCCGGGCAGGCAGGGCAGTTCACCTCCAGGAAGGTGCGTCCGGCCGCAGACCGGGTGACCAACCGGTCACGGTGCTCCGCCAGCATGTGTCCATGGAGGGCGCGCCGGTCTCCGCCAAGGTCGCAGAAGGGGCATGTCATCAAGGTGCCTCGGCCAGCAGCGCCTCAATCGCCGAGTTGAAGATTCCCACCAGCGCTGCCAGCAACGGGGTGGGGCGCAGCTCATCGGTGCTGGGGTCCCAGCTTGCCAGACCCGCTTGGGAGATGGCCCGGAGGGAAGGGTCGAGGGCGGACTCCCGGTCAGGGCGGAGGCCGCCAGACCGCAGCAGGCGGGCAGCCAGCAGATACTCAGGCGCTCCCGACAAGCACTCCAGCGCCTGTCGCAGCAGGGCCTCCGCCAGCTCGCGGCCCGCCGCCGGGGCGGGCTCAGCGCTCGCCTCTAGCGCCCGCAGCCGCTCCTGAGCCCGGGCAAATGTCATCATTCGCTCCGCCAGGCCGGCCCGGAGCGCCTCCGCACGCGGCGTTGACTCACCCGGCACCAACCGGCACCGCCACCGGCTCCATCGCCGCCTCCACCAGCTCGATCACGTCCATCACCTGGATGCGGCCCTCCATTCCGGTCGACTGCACGGCGGCACTGTACATCACGACATCCTTGGGGCAGGCGACCACGAAGTAGCCGGCGTCACCCAGGGCGACGGCCTCGCGGATGCGGTTTTCACTGGGACGTTCCTTAACTCCCTTGTCGTCCATCCAGATCCTGCCGCCACCGGCGCCGCAGCAGAAGCTGTTCTCGCGGCAACGGGGCATCTCGTGCACCTTCACGCCCAGCAACTCCATTACCTGACGCGGGGCGTCGAAACCATTGTTGTACCGGCCCAGATAGCAGGGATCGTGATAGGTGGCCACCATCTGCTGGCCCCTGGTCGGCCGCAGCCGACCCTCCTCCAGCAGCTCCAGCAGCAGCTGGGTGTAGTGCATCACCGGGTAGACGCCCCCAAGCCGCGGATACTCTTGGCCCAGGGCGTTGAGACTGTGCGGGTCGGTGGTCATGATGCGCTTGAAGTCGCATTTGCCGAGGGTCTCGATGTTGTGCTGGGCGAGCATCTCGAAGAGGCCCTCCTCGCCCACCCGGCGGACATCGTTGCCGCTGTTGCGCTCGCCCTCATAGAGGATGCCGAAGTCCACCTCCGCTCTGGTCAGGACCCTGGCCACGGTCTGGGTGAGCCGCTGCACCCGGGGATCGTAGGAGGCGAAGTCGCCCACGAACCAGAGCACGTCGACTGGCTCCTTGCGGGCGTCCTTGATGGTGAAGCCTAGGTCCTTGACCCACTTGGACCGCATCCTCTCCGACTGGTTGAAGGAGTTGCCGTACTGAGCCAGGCTGGCCAGGGTGTCCTGCAACCTGGGTTCCAGCCGCCCCTGTTCCACCAGCTGCCGGCGCATGCCCACGATCTTGGGCACATGCTCGATGTGGAGCGGACAGACCTGCATGCAGGCCCGGCAGGTGGTGCAGGCCCAGAGCGTGTCGTCGTGGATGGCGTCGCCCAGGAGCGCCCCGCCGCCGACGCCCTGGCGGTGCGAGCCGATCCCCTCTTGCTCCAAGAGGTGATCGCGCAGGTCCATGATCAGGAGCTTGGGGCTGAGTGGCTGTCCGCCCGCATAGGCCGGGCACACCGCCTGGCAGCGCCCGCACTCGGTGCAGGCGTAGAGGTCCAGCATCTGCTTCCAGCCCAGCTGGTGGATCTCCTTGAGGCCGACCGATGGCTGGGTGAGGTCGGCCGCCGGCAGGGTCCCCTTGGGCCCCAGGTCCCGGAAGTAGACGTTGGGGATGCCCACGAAGATGTGCAGGTGCTTGGAGGTGGGGATGTAGGCGAGGAAGCCGAGGATGGCCAAGATGTGGGTCCAGTAGAAGACGTGGGCCCAGGGCTGGGAGGCAGCGCCATGCAGGCCCACCGCTCTCACCACCGCAGCCAGCGCCGAGCTGACGGGCCGCCAGCTGGCGGAAGGGTCGTGGCCTTCGGCGATGCGAAAGGCATCGTGCAAGAGCAGGCTGGCCACGACGCAAAAGATCAGTACCAAGATGACGGTGGCGTCGCGCTCGTTGGAGCCCTTGAATCGATCCGGGCGGCGCACATAGCGGTTGTAGGCGGCCATCGCTACTCCAACCACCACCAGCACCTCGAAGATGTCCTGCAGCAAGGCGATCCAGGTGTTGCCGCCGATGACGGCCAGGCTGAATCCGGGCGCCAGCCCCTTGCCGAACTCCTGGACCACCGCTGTGAGCAGCACCACGAAGCCACTGAAGATCAGCAGGTGGAGGGTCCCCGAATACCGGATCTGGAGCAGCCGGGTGTGCCCCCCGACATTGGTGACGACTCCCCAGATGCGGCGCAGCGGCTGGTCGAAGCGATTCTCCGGGGCGGCCCGGGTCAGGGGCCGAAACAGCCTCCAGAAGCGGTATCCCGCCCAGGCCAAGGTGACCAGGATCAGGGAAAGCAGCGCGATCGAGGTTGCGGCCACGGGCTCAGCCTGCCGGCTTCAGCAGTGCGGTGATTGCGGGGAGCAGGTCGAAGAGGTCGCAGGTGGTGCCGTAGTCCGCCACCTTGAAGATGGGGGCGTCGCCATCGGTGTTGATGGCAATCACCAGTCCGGCATCATGCATGCCCTCCAGGTGTTCCGGAGCGCCTGAGATCCCCACCGCCAGGTACAGCTTGGGCTTGACCGTCATTCCCGACTTGCCCACCTGTCGTTCCTTGGGCAGCCAGCCGCTGTCCACCACCGGGCGGGAGGCGCCCAGCTCGGCCCCCATGGCGGTCGCCAACTCCTCGGCCAGTTCGATGTTGTCGGCTCCGCCGATGCCGCGCCCCACGCTGACCACCCGCTCCGCCTTGGTGATGTCCACCGCCCCTCCGCCGGCTCCCGTGGTTCCCAGAACCCGACTTCTGAGCTGTGCCAAGCCTGCCGGGGGGGCGGTCACGATCCGCTCCCCGCGGCCACCGGCATGCCCGTTGGCCTCCGCAAAGGATCCCGCCACCACTGAGAAGACTGCCGGGGTCGAGGTCGTGGTGGTGGCCACCAGCTTGCCCCCGTAGAGCTGGCTGTCGGCGACCACATCGGACCCCTCGGCCCGCAGCCCCGTGCAGTAGGCGACCACAGGCAGGCCGGTGGCGGTGGCGGCCCCGGCGGCGAGGTCCAGGCCGGCCGAGGTGTACCCCACGAGCACGACCGCCGGCTTGCGGGCGCGGATGGCCTCCACCAAGACCAGCTGCTGAGCCTCCGGCAAATAGCCGGCCAGTGCCGGACTGGTCACCTCCAGAATGGTGTCGGCAGCCCCCAGCTCCCCGACGAGAGGACCGGTATCCGCAGCCGCCACCAAGGCCTCGACGTCGCCGCCCAGAGACTGGGCCAGCTCCCGGGCGGCGGCCAGCAGCTCGAAACTGATCGGCGCCACCCGCTCACCGTCGGATTCGACGTACACCAGCACTCCAGCCATCGTCAGGCCTCCACCAACCCGCGTTCCCGAAGCAGCGCCACGATCTGCTCCGCCACCGCTTCGGGCCTGCCCTCTAGCATCTGGGCGCCCTGCCCCTGCGGGGGCGCGGCCAGCCGGGTCACCGTGGACCCCAAGGCGGGCGCCGCGGCCGCCGCCGCCGCCGACCCCAGCTCGGCCGAAGCCATGACCTGGCGGAGCCGGCTGATGGGCACGTAGCGCGGCGGCCGGGGCGCCGCCTGGACTCCCAAGACCGCCGGTAGGTCGACCTCAAGGGTCGCCATCCTGCCCCCGGAGTACTCCTGCGTGACCTCCGCCTCGGTCCCCTCCAGGCTGACCCTGCTCACCACACTGACGTGGGGCCAACCAAGACGGGTGGCCAGGATCGGGGCCAGCTGACCGTGCAGATCATCCACCGCCTGGACTCCCGTCAGGACCAGGTCGACCCCCATGTCGGCCAGCACCCCGGCCAGGGCCGCCGCGGCGGCGGGGGCATCGGTCCTTGCGCTGGCGGTGGTCACCCGAATCGCCCGGTCCACCCCCCTGGCGACTGCCGCATAGAGCAGCTGGTCGACCCCATCCGCCGCCAGCGCGACCGCGGTCACCTCGGCCCCGGAGCTCTCCTTCAGCAGCACGGCCTGCTCCAGGGCATGGTCGTCGAACTCATTGAGTTTCCATTTGACGCTGTCCCGGTCGATGTCAGTGCCCTGGGAATCCACCTCTACTTCCTCGACCAGGTCGGGCACCTGCTTCAAGATCACGGCGATGTGCACTAAAAGCCTCCTAGTGAAGGGCCTCGTCGACCAGCTCGATGATGTCGCGCACCAGCAACTTGCCCTGGTTCCCAGTTGATTTCACCGCGTCCTCAAAGCGGGAGACTTCGTATGGGCAGCAGACCACCAGCATCTCGGCGCCGGTTTCCACCGCCTCCCTGACCCGGCGCTCGCTGAGGCGTTGCTGGGTGTGCTGCCCGGTGAAGCTGTCCAGCCACATGCCCCCCCCGCCCCCTCCGCAGCAGTAGCCGTTCTCCTTGCAGCGGAACATCTCCACGAACTCCAGCCCCGGAATCTGACGGATCATCTCCCGCGGAGCGTCGTATTCGCCGTTGTGGCGACCCAGATAGCAGGGATCATGGAAGGTGACCCGGTAGGGGAGCTCACGCTGCCAGGGGAGCTGCGCCATCAACGGGGCCAGGAACTGGGTGTAGTGGCTGACGTCGTAGGCGCCGCCGAGGCGGGGGTACTCGTTGCGAAATGAGTTGTACGCGTGCGGGTCCGGGGTCACCAGCCGCTGGAACTGATAGCGTCCCAGGGTGGCGATGTTCTGCTCCGCCACCATCTCGAAGAGTCCGCGCTCACCGGCCGCGCGCTGACTGTCGCAGGAGCACTTCTCCTCGGCCCCCAGGATGCCCCAGTCGATCCCGAGGGTTGCCATGGTGCGGGCGAACGCACGCGCGGCATCGCGACCGCGAGGGTGATACGACCAGTAGCACTCGACGAAAAAGAGCACGTCCACTGGGCGCGGTCCGCGGCTGAGGATGGTCACCGGTGCGCCTGCCTCGGCCACCCAGTCGGCCCGTTTGCGTGCCGGCTCGCCCATCGGGTTGCCGTATTGGAAGGTGTTCTCGAACGCCTTCTGCAGTTCGGCAGGGACCTGGCCCGCGGCCACGGCCCGCTCCCGCACCGCCGGCATGATCTGGAGCATGTTGACTTCCTTGGGACAGACACGCAGGCAGTTGCCGCAGGTGGTGCAGAGCCAGAGGTCCGGGCTGGTCAGCAGGTCAGCCCCCACCTGGGTGCGCCGGAAGACCTTGCGTGGGCTGTAGTCGCCGACATGGTCAACCGGGCAGGCGGGGGTGCACTTGCCGCACTGGTAGCAGTAGCCCAGGGACTCCGCGCCCGGAATCCCGGTCACCCGGTCGAGCGCGCTGATATCGTGCTGCCAGATCACCCGCTGCTCGAACATCCGGTTCCAGCCCCCGGATATGTCCATTCCCTCAAAGACTAGGCGCTGGTCCTCGTGGACCCGCTCCGGCTCTACCTCGGGCATTCAGACCTCCATCCGGTGGACGCCGAGCAGGCGACGGGCTAGCTGCGGCAGGGGGGGGATGACCTTGTTGAACTCCTGGGTCATGCGGATCCTGGTAATCGTGTAGAGATAGACGCCGTAAACGCAGGCCAGGTAGACATCGATTCCGAAGACCTCCTCGCCAAAGCGGGTGAAGCCGACGGCACGCCCGGTCTGGTTGACGAAGGCGATTCCCTGACCGACCCGAAGGTAGGTCGCGCCCGGCGAGTCGGCGGCCAGATCGTGCTCCGCCATGGTGACCAGGGGCAGCGCTCCGGTCCCGACCAGAGGGTCCCAGATCCACCTGGTCCAGAGCCAGTACCGCTCGGGATCGAAGAAGTGGAGCACCTCCCCGGCGACGTCACGCCGGATCCCCGGGTCGACTGCGGCCAGCTCCAGATCGAAGCGGTCGATCCGGGTGGCGACCGGGTCCGGTCCATGGAGCAAGCTCCACAGGGATTCGCGGAATCGCTCCTCCCCGATCTGGGCCAGCACTTCCTCGCAGTGCCGCCGCGAGCTGAAGACGGTTCGCAGCAGGCGGCGCAACTGATCCCCGGAGAGGCCGGGCAGGGTGTCGGCGCTGAGCAGCTCCCCAAAGCGCCGCGACTTGACCCCCAGCTCCTCAGCGATCCCCTCCAGCTCCGGTGCCTGAATCAGCCGGCTGGCTTCGCGCATGAACTCCTGGGCGGCCTCGGTATCCACCACCTGGCCACTGGCCACGCTCATCTCGCCGCGGCAGCCATTGACCCTTGGCGCAAAAAGCTCACCGCCTTCACGGCCGCGGATCCTGCCATCGAGACGCTGTCATCGAGGTCCTTGGGCCCCGCCGCCGCCCCGGCCACGTAGACGCCGGGCACCGAGGTGCTCACAGTGTCGAGAGCGTTCGCCGTGGGGGAGATGAAGCCATGCTTGTCCTGGGCCACCCCCAGCAGCTTGCCGATCGCCTGGGTGCCTGCCGATGGCACCATGCCTACCGACAGGATCACCATGTCCATGGCCACTTCCATGGGCCGGTTCATGGTGGTGTCCTCACCCTTGACGAGCAACCGGTCGCCCTTGCTGATGACCTCAGTGACGATGCCGCGCACGAAGTTGACGTGATGTTGCTCCTGCGCCTTCCAGTAGATCCGATCCTCCCAGAAGCCGTACATGCGCATGTCGATGTAAAAGATGAAGACCCGGCAGTCGGGCACCAGCTCGCGAATCTCGGAGGCCTCCTTGCTGGCTACCCCGCAGCAGACTTTGGAGCAGTACTCGTTGCCGATGCGGCGGTCCCGGGAGCCGACGCACTGGATGAAGCAGACCTGCTCCGGCGGCTTGCCGGTGGAGGGGCGCACGAAATGCTTGGCGGCCAGCATCCGCTCGGCGTCGACCAGGGTGATCACATCCTCGTACTCGTAGTAGCCGTAGGCCTGGGTCTCCCGGCCGGGGTCGAAGTGGTCGAACCCGGTGGCGATGATGGCGGCCCCACAGCTCACATCGGCCGTGGAGCCGTCGGCCCGCTCAAGGGTCACCTTGAAATCGCCCGGCTCGCCCGCGAAGGACTTGACCTCGGTTTCCAGGTGGAGCTGGACCAGCGGCTGGGTCAGCACCGCCTGCCGGGCGACCTCCAGCACCTCCTGGGCGGGCCGGGGGTCGAGGGCGAAGGCGGAGTAGCCGGCCGAGTCCGGGGTGCCGCCAAGGCGCTGTCGGCGCTCGACCAGGATCGCCTCGTGGCCGAGTCCGGCCACCGCCCGCGCCGCCTCCAAGCCGGCCGGCCCTCCGCCGATGACCAAGACGGTGTCACTTGACACCGGTCTGCTCCCAGGTGAGGTACTGCATCTCACCGCTTTGGATCCGCCTCAGGTCCTGTTCGAACTCGGCCCATCTCGCCTCCCAGTCGATGCCCATCTTCTCGAGCAGGGGGCGGTAGTCGACCGAGTGCCAGTGGAGCTGGCACACCCGGTAGGGATGGGCGCCCATGGCCAGGGCCACGAACTGGGCCTCCGACATTACCGGGATGCCGACGTTGAAGCCCTTCGCCCGGCCCACGAATTGGCTCTTGTCCAAGGTGGTGACGCAGCCGGTGTCATGGGTCAGCACCACATCGGGATTGGCCTCGCTCTTCATCACCTCGATCTTGCGCAGGGTGGCGAAGGAGCGGGTGAAGTCGCGCTGCACCAGGATGTGCCGGAAGCCGAAGCCGCAGCAGTCGAACCAGGTCGAGTAGTCGGCCACCTTGGCTCCCATCGCCTCCACCACCGCCGACACGATGGCGGTGCGCTGGCCGCTATAGATGTCGGCGTCGTAAATGGCGTCCTCCGCCACCAGCTTGTAGTAATGGCAGGCGGGATGGACCGTTACCGTGATCTGGGACAGGTCCAGCACCTTGCGCAGGGCGAACTCATGGCGCATGGCGTGGACCCACTCGCTGTAGTGCACGATCTCCTCGGGGATCACCAGCGGCTTGCCCAACCGGGCCATGATCTCGCGTACCTGGCGGCGCAGTTCGGGGTTGTGGACCAGCTGCTCGCGCACCTCCTTGTAGTGCCCATAGCTGGTGCCACAGTGGATCATGGGATAGTAGCCGGTCTCGTACGCGGCGGCGAAGTTGCGCTGGGCAACAGCGGCCTGGGCGCCGGCATTGGAGGTGGCGGAGGCGTAGTAGTTCCATGCGGTGCAGGAGGTCTGGTCGCGGGGATCGTTGTAGTCCAGATCCAAGGCTCGGTGCAACCAGAAGATGGAGGTGGAGTAGCCGGGAATGTGGCCGCACTGGCCGCAGCTCTTGTGATGCCAGGTGTGCTGGATCGGGATCTTCTTCTTGCGCCCATACTTGGTCTCGACCTCGACGTAGGGCTCGGGCACCCGTTGCACGACCCACTCGCCCTCCCTCTCCAGAGCGAAGACCTCCTCCCGCAGGTCCTCCGTGGGAGCCTGGGCGGGGTCTCGTTGAAACTTTCGGGCCAGCGTGGTCGTCGCAATCGTGGCGGAGGACGTTTCGCTCATGAGCTGTCTGCCTCCTTGGTCAATGGCTGCGGTTCAGTATGTGGCGGCGGGGGGCCGCTGACACTCCCCCAAGGGGGGTGATTCCCATCCCCCGAAACGGGGAAATCCCCGCTTCGGTACCGACGCCCATAGCTCTCCGGCTGAGCCCGCCTAGGCCGTCTGCGGCAGCAACTTAGAACAGTCAACCGGCGGCCTATGGCCGCGCTCCCCGAGGGCGCTAGGGGAGCCGGTTCATCGATCAGTTGCGAGCGGCCCGGAGCGACTCGTCCATGAGCTCCACGATGTCGCGTACCGCCAGCTGGCCCTGGTGCCCGGTGGATTTCACCGCATCCTCGAAGAGGGACACCTCGAACGGGCAGCACACGGCCAGGACATCGGCACCTGAGGCGATGGCCTCTCGGACCCGCACCTCGGACAGGCGCTCATCGACATGCTCCTTGGTGAAGCCACTGTTCCAGATTTCGCCGCCGCCGCCGCCGCAGCAGTAGCCGTTGGCTCGGCAGTGCCCCATCTCAATCATCTCCAGGCCTGGGATCGCTTCCAGCAGGCGTCTGGGCGCCTCGTACTCTCCATTGTGGCGGCCCAGGTAGCAGGGGTCGTGGAAGGTCACCCGGCGGGAGGGTATCGGGGCCAGCGCGAGGTCGGCCAATCGCTCGGCGAGGAACTGGGTGTAGTGCTGCACCTGGTAGGTGCCCCCCATTCTGGGATACAGGTTGCGGAAGGCGTTGTAGGCGTGGGGATCAGGGGTCACCAGGCGGCCGAACTGGTAGTTGCCAAGGGTGGCGATGTTGGCTGCGGCCGCCTCCTCGAAGATTCCACTCTCGCCCGCCAGCCGCTGGGAGTCCGCCACGCAGCGCTCCTCGGTGCCCAGCACCGCCCAGTCGACTCCGAGAGCGGCCATGATCCTGGCCAACGCCTGAGCCGCCTCCATCCCGCGCGGGTGGTATGACCAGTAGCACTCGGTGAAGAACAGCACCTCCACTGGCCGCTGTACCCGGGCCATGATCGGCACCTCCACCCCGGCGCCGGCGATCCAGTCGGCTCGCTTGCGAGCCGACTGGCCCAGCGGGTTGCCGTGGCGGCTGGTGTTCTCGAAAGCGGTCGCCAGCTCCCGGCTTGGATCGCGCTCGAGCAGGAAGAGTTCACGGGCGGCTCGGATCGTGCCGGGGATGTCGACCTCGCGCGGACAGACCCTTGCGCAGTTACCGCAGGTCGTGCAAACCCATAGGTTGGGACTGTCCAGCAGTTCCTCCTTGAGCCCCCATTGCGCCAGCGCCATCTCCCGGCGGGGAAGGCCCGTCCCCTGGAAGGAGAATGGGCAGACCACCGAGCAGGTGCCGCACTGGTAGCACTTGGTGAAGGAGTCCCCGGCCAGCTCGACCAGGCGGCCGATGAAGTCCAGGTCGGGTCGTAACGGCAGTGGGACCAAGCTGCTTTGGCTCATCTGGGCCGCCTCCTCAAAAGCCCTTCATCGGGTTGGGGCCCATGGCGGCCAGGTTGCTGGCGAAAGCTGCCAGTTCCCCCGGCAGCGCCCGGGCATCGGCGATGGAGGTTTCGATCACCCTGACCCGGTCGGTCTCCAGGGCCAGCCGGCCCAGGGTTTCGCGGACATTGTCCATACGCACCCCGAGCAGCTCACTGCCCTGGATGAAGTGACACTGATAATTGTCACCGGCCCGGCAGCCGAGCAGCACCACCCCGTCGTAACCGCGCTGGACGGCATCCGCCACCACCACGGAGTTGACCGAGCCCAGGCAGCGCACGGGAACGACGCGGAAGTCGGCGGGGTACTGCAGGTGGTTGATCCCGACCATGTCCAGCGCGGGATAGGCGTCGTTCTCACAGGCCAGCACCAGCACCCGCGGCTTGTCGTCGTCCTCAGGCAGCTCCACCGACTTCTGCATTGCGCTCAGCATCTCGACTGAGTAGTCGGGGAAGGAGATCACCTGCACCGGGCAGGCGCCCATGCAGATGCCGCAGCGGCGGCAGCGATTGGGCTCGATCACGGGATGGCGCTGAGCGTCCAGCTCCAGGGCGCCAAACGGGCACTCCTGCGTGCAGCGGCCGCAGGCGGTGCACTTCTGCATGAAGAACTGGGGGTAGCCGAGGTCGCCCACCCGCGGGTGCACCGCAGCCCCCTGGGCCGACTTCTCCACCACCTGGACCGCCTTCAGCGCCGCCGCGGCTCCGTCGCGAGCGCTGGCGGTGACATCCTGGGCGCGGTGCACGCAGCCGGCGGCGTAGATGCCGGTGCGCCGGGTCTCGAATGGGAAGCACAGGAAGTTGGAGTCGAGGAAGCCCGCCCGATGCGGCGGCAGGCTCTCCCCCTGGAGATAATTGAGGTGGAGGCTGGCCGGCGCTCCTGATTGGGGATCCGAGGTCGGGATCATGCCCACCTGCAGCACCACCAGGTCGGCTTCGAGTTCTAGCTCGCGCGCCAGCACCGACCCGGTCACCGCGACCCGGAGGGAGCCATCCTCCTGGAGCCGGATCCCCCCGGCCTCACCACGGACCAAGAATATTCGCCGCTGGCCCTGGACATGACGGTAATAGAGCTCGTCCAGACCCGGGGTCTGCATGTCCTGGTAGACAATGTGAACGGTCGCCCGGGGTTGACGCTCATGCACGTACATGGCCTGTTTCAAGGCCACCATGCTGGTCACGTTGCCCAAGTACGCGCGGTTGGCGCTATCCGCCGGCCCGTCGCAGGCCAGGATCACCACCCGCTGCGCCGGCGCTCCGGTGGAGGGGCGCACGATCTCCCCGCGGCGGGCGAGCTCCTCCATGCCCACCGAGGTGATAACGTCCTGCAGCTCGCCCAGGCCGTAGCGGGAGAAGAGCTGGTCGGGGGTGGGCTGGAAGCCGGTGGCGAACACCACCGCGCCCACCTCGACCTGGCGGCGCTCTCCCGACTGATCGAGGGTGGCCCGGAATCGGCCGGGCTGGCCGGACACCTCCAGCACCGATGTGGCGGTCAGAAGGGTCACGTTGGCATGGTCCGCGACCGTTTGCACCAGCGTCTCCGGGTCGAACGGGGGCAGCTCTGAAAGCGCCTCGCCGGTGGCCGGGTACCCGCGGTGCAGATGGCGCAGGAACCCGCCCGCTTGGGGCGCTCGGTCCACCACGGTGACCTGGTATCCGGCCTCTCCGGCGGCCAGGGCGGCGCCCAGGCCGGCGGGGCCGGCGCCCACCACCAGCACTGATCGTAGGTGGTCCTTGGTGTACGGCACCGCCGGGTTGGTGAGCCGGGCCGCGGCGATCCCCATCCGCAGCAAATCCGTCGCCAGTTCCTGGGTCGCATCCACCCTGGGGGTATGGCTCCAGGCCACCTGCTCGCGCAGGTTGACCCGGCGCACCGGGGTGGTGCCGAAGCTGAAGACCCCCCGATTCACTCGCTGCGAGCAGGCGGCCACCACGACCGAGTCCACCTTGGCGGCGGCGTCGTCGGCGATCGACTGGGCGTCCTCGAGGCAGAAGGCGGCGGAGGTCCTGGTCACCGCGACCCCATCCTCCACCGCGGCGACGGCGGCCAGCGCGTCGACGTCCAGGCTGTCGCCGATGCTGCAGCCCCGGCAGATGTAGACGCCGGTCGCGCCGCTCACGCCCCGACCCTCGCGCCCCGAACCACCCCCAGGGCCCGCATCGCGGCCGCAGTGGCGTCCAGCGTGGAGGTCGCCACATCCACGGGAGCCCGAGCGCAGCCGGCGGCGAACACGCCCTCGCCGCTGATCGAATCCGCGAAGAAGCCGAAGGCGCCCAAGGCCTCGGTGCCGAGCGGGCCGCCGGGTCCCGGATTGGGCACCATACCAGTGGCGAGCACGACCAGGTCCACCGGAGTCCGTTCCATCCTGCCGCCGACCATGTCGTCAGCTACCACCAGCAGCTGACCGCTAGCGGGGTCGGCCAGGATGTCCGCCACCTTGCCCTTGACCGCGCGCACCTGGGGCCGGTCGAGCACCTTGGTGGCAAATGCCTGATACGTGCCCGGAGTGCGCAGGTCGATGTAGAAGACATGGGCCCGCGCCTCCGGGTTGCGCTCCAGCAGCAGGCTGGCCTCCTTGAGCGAGGCCAGGCAGCAGATTCCCGAGCAGTAGGGGAGGTGCAGGCGGTCTCGGGAACCGGCGCACTGGACGAAGGCCGCACTTCGGACCGGGGTGCCATCCGAAGGCCGCAGCACGTGACCCTGGGTGGGCCCGTTCTCAGCCAGCATCCGCTCGAACATGACATTGGTGACAACGTCGGGGTGGTGCTGGAAGGCGAGGTTGGTGATGGCGCTGGCATCGTACGGATGCCAGCCGGTGGCGATGATCACCGCTCCTACCTCGAGCTCCACGGTGGTCGCCTCCATATGGAGGTCGATCGCCTGGTACGGGCAGACCTCGACGCACTTGCCACATTCTTCGAAGAGGCAGGCGGAGTCATCAATCGAGTAGCGCATCGGGTATGCCATCTCGTGGCCCAGGTAGATGGCCTTGGTGCTGCTCATGCCGTAGTCGAAGCGATTGGGCCGTTCCACCGGGCACACCGGCGCGCAGACGCCGCAGGCGGTGCAGCGATCGTTGACGTAGCGCGGATGGCGCCGGATCGTGACCCGATAATGACCCGGCCGGCCGCCTAGGTCCTGCACCTCCGAGGTGGTGAAGACACGGATGCTCTGGTTGTCGCGGAGGCGCTGAAAGTTGATCTCCAGGCCACAGGTGGGGGGGCAGAGTTTGGGAAAGTAGCGCGCAAGCTGAGCCACCCGGCCGCCCAGATGCGGATCCTGCTCCACCAGATACACCTGCGCGCCGGCCTCGGCCACCTCCAGGGCGGCCGTGATCCCAGTGATCCCGCCGCCGATCACCAGGACGCTCTCGGAGCCTTCCCGGGAAGTGGTCGACGGCATGTCAGGCGACGATGGAGTGGTGGGGCTGGGTCTCCATGTCCCACTCTCCCGTTTCCGCTCGGTAGCGGGAGTTGACGAAGACCTTCCAGTTCTGGTCGTCCAGCCGGGGATAGTCGCCGCGATAGTAATAGCCCGGCCAGCGGGTCTCTTTGCGGTAGAGCATGTGGCGGGTGTGCGCCTCCGCGCAGCGGATCCGGTCCCACAGCTCCCAACATCTCAGGAGCTCATGACGGTCGCGGGCGGCCACTTTGGCCATGTCCTGCTTCAGGCTGTCCAGCAACTCCAGGCCGCGCAGCAGGGTGGGCTCGTTGGTGATGTAGTTGGCGCCCAGCCCGGCAACGTACTCGTCCATCAGCTTCTGCAGCCGCAGCAGGCCCTGCTTGGGGTAGAAGTAGTTGGGGTTGATGTCTGGCTTGGTGGAGCTACCCTGGTTCTCCTCGAAGACCCGATAGGGCCTGAAGAGCGCCTCCACCAGCTGGTTGACCGCCTCGCCATCCACCCCCGGACGGTCCGGGTGGTCGGCTATGAAGGCGATCGCTGCCTTGGCCGCCAGCCTCCCTTCGGTGTAGGAGCCGGACGAGAACTTGTGCGCCGAGGCCCCCACACCGTCGCCGGCGGCGAAGAGCCCGGGTACGGTGGTCATGCGGTTGTAGCCCCAGAAGTAGCCCTCGGGAGCCAGGTCCTCCGGGCCACTCACCCAGGCGCCGGTGGCGGCCGAGTGCGAGCCCATGAGGTAGGGCTCGGTCAGGGTCAGCTCGGACGGCTGCACAGCGGGGTCGATGTTGTTGGAGGCCCAGAGCAGCGCCTGGGACATGGTCATGTCCAGGAAGTCCTCCCAGGCGTCACTCTCAACCGCTCGGATCGCCTTGGGATCCAGCCCCTGGGTGAGCGCCTGGAGCGCGTCGTCGGTGCGCATGTAGTGGGGCCCCTTGCCCTGGGCACGGTCCAGCAGCATCTGGTGGTTGCGCAAAGGGGTCGGGATGGGGCGGGTTTGCCCGTAGGGAGGGAAGTCGTCCAGGGCCTTCACCTGGGTGTCCTCATAGAGCTCTCCATAGGCGTTGCGCACCTTACCCTTGAAGAGCAGGAACCACATCCCCACCGGGCCGTAGCCGTCCTTGAACCGCGTCACCACCAGGCGGTGCTCCATCTGGGTCATGGTGGCGCCGGCCTTGATCATCAGGGAGTAGGCCGAGCCGGTATTCCAGGGTGCATACCAGATCCGGCCCAGACCCTCGCCGACGGCGTGGGGCCGGAAGACCCCAGTGGCGCCACCCGCGGATGAGATCACCGCCCTCGCCTTGAACACGTACACCTTGTGCTCGCGGACGGAGAAACCGATGGCGCCGGAGATGTGCCCGGTGGTCGGGTCCTTGAGCAGGTCGGAGACGAAGATCCGCTCGTAGACGTTCTCCGGGCCGATCGCCTTCTTGGCCGCCTCCGCCACGATCGGCTTGAACGACTCTCCATGGATCATGATCTGCCAGCGGCCCTCGCGCTTGTAGTGGCCGTCCTCGGTCTTGAAGATGGGCAGACCCCACTTCTCGAACATGTGCACCGAGGAGTCCACATGGCGGGCGATGTCGTAGACCAGATCCTCCCGGCACAGCCCCATCAGGTCCTGGCGGACGTAGCGCACGAAATCCTCGGGCTGGTTCTCCCCCCAGCGCATGCCCATGTAGCAGTTGATCGCGGACAGCCCCATCGCCACCGCTCCGCTGCGCTCGACCGCCGCCTTTTCCACGATGGTGGTGCGCAGGCCGTGGGCCTTGCCCCAGTAGCCGGCCTCGAAGGCCGCCCCGCAGCCGGCCATGCCCCCGCCCAGGATCAGGAGGTCGGTTTCGACGACCTCGACTTCCGGCTGGTTCATCACATCCTCCCACTGGGAACCGGCAGTTTGTCCACCCCCAGCCAGGCGGCCTCGGCGCACAGGTGGGGATCGGTGAGGCTCGTGGCGTCCGGCTCGGGGGCTCCCTCGAAGGGCTCGATCGAGCCCCAGGCGGTGCTCCGGATCGGGTACTTGAAGCGCTTTATACGCTGATCCCGGAACTGGACGGTCCACATGATCGACTCGGTTCCGCGCAGCGGGGTCAGGCTGGCTCCCAGCGGCACCACATCGGCGTAGCCCCGCATCGCGATTGCCGACTGTGGGCAGGTCTTGACGCACGCGTAGCACTCCCAGCACTGGTCCGGCTCCTGGTTGAAAGCCTTGCCCTGGGCGAGGTCCAGCACCATGAGGTCGTTGGGGCAGATGTACGCGCAGGCGGGCTTGTCGAGTGCCTTGCACCCGTCGCACTTGTCGGGATTGACATAGGTGGGCACGGCTATCTCCTCTTTTGATCTCCCCCCTGGGCGGGGCTGGCTGGTGAGTGGTCGGCTGAGGGGTTGCCCTCCTGGGCTAGGTAGTGCTGGCGGAGGATCTCCAGCACCTCCGGGCGGCTGAAGTGCTCGGGCACCGGGTCCCCGCGGGAGAGCAGCCTCCGCAGGTCGGTGCCGCTGATGGAAAGGCGCTGATCCGGATCATGGGGACAGGTCCGGGAGGATGCCATGCCATCGCAGCTGAAGCAGTAGAAGGTCATGTCGAAGAACATCGGGCGCAGCTCCAGGGCGTCCTCGGGGATCTGCTTGAAGATCGCCTGGGCCTCATAGGGGCCGTAATAGCTGCCCACCCCGGCGTGGTCGCGCCCCACGATCAGGTGGCTGCAGCCATAGTTCTGGCGGAACACCGCGTGCAGCAGGGCCTCCCGAGGACCGGCATAGCGCATCTCCATGGGATAGCCAGCCTGGACGCAGGTCCCGGGCACGAAGTACCCGGAGACCAGGGCGTCGATGGCCCGCACCCTAACCTCGGCTGGGATGTCGCCCGCCTTCAGCCGTCCCAGCAGCTGGTGGATGAGAAGCCCGTCGCATACCTCGACGGCGACCTTGGCCAGGTACTCGTGGGCCCGGTGCATCGGATTGCGAGTCTGGAAGGCGGCCACGGTGCTCCAGCCCAGGTGCCGGAACAGGTCGCGTGTCTCCTGAGGTCGCAGGTAAAGGCCGGCGTACTGCGCCGGGAACCGACCCTCGGAGAGCACCTCCACCGGGCCGGCCAGGTTGAACTCCCCCTGTTCCAGAACTTTGGCCACCCCGGGGTGATCGGGGTCAGTTGTGTGGTAAACCTCGCGGCACTCGTACTTGGGGTCAATGCGATACCGCTCCAGCACCTTCATGGTGGCCATGATCTCGCCTGTCTCCTCGTCCACCAGGGCAGCCTCACCACCCGGCGCTATCGCCTCTGCCACCTCCCGGCTGGCGGAGAGGGTGATCGGAAGGGGCCAGAACGTTCCATCCTCAAGTTGCATCTCGCCGCAGCTTCGGCGCCAGTCCACCTCGCCCATGAAGCCTGCCAGGGGGGTGAACGCGCCGATCCCCAGCATGATCAGGTCGGATGTCTCCCGGGAGGTCATGGGGACCGGGGGGAGGCCCGCGGCCCGGGCCAGCCGCTCAGCTCGCTCGGGCGCGGGAACCAGGCGGGGCCAAAGGGTCCGATCTCGGCCGTGAGGCGGGACCAGGCTCATGTCGATCGACGCTCCGGGGTACGCCAGGTGGCCGTCGCGATGTAGTGGCCGACCGCGCCGCGCCAGGGCACCTGCCGCCGCTCCAGTTCCACCAGGGGCAGGCTGTGGTCGTAGTCAACCCGGTGCAGTGTGGTCACCCAGGAACCGGTTGCGCCGGCGCGCTCCATGATCGCGTAGCTGGGGCGGGGGTCGCCATCCAGGGCCCAGCCGGCGCTGCCCACGTTGACCACCTCACCACAGCTGAGCTTGCGCTGAAAGGGCCGGTGGGTGTGGCCGCAGAGGAGGACGCCGGTCCATCCGTAGGCCTCGATCTCGGCATCGGGCGTGTCCGGCCAGATGCCCTGCTCGTCATCGCCGGGAGCTCCGTGGACAACCATGCCGCCGGGGATCGCCACTGAAGGAGGCAGGTCGCCCAGGTACCGGAGCCGATCCCGCCCCAGCTGGTCCCGGGTCCAGGCCAGCGAGATCGCCTGCTCCGGATCCCGGGTGCCCGGCGCCGGGGCGGTGCCCTCGGCCAGGTAGCGATCGGTGTTGCCGCGGACGACCAAACATCCCAGGCCACGAATCAGATCGACGGACTCACAGGGCGTGGGGCCGTGGGCGGCGATGTCGCCCGCCACCACGAAACCATCACAGCCCCCGGCCCGGGCCGCGCGCAGCACAGCCTGCAGGCCGTGGACGTTGCCGTGGATGTCGGACAGCACGCAGATCCGCTGGCCAAAGGCAGCTGCCTGCTGCCGGCTGGCGACCTGCGCTAAGTGCGGCAAGCCTACTTCCGATTCGGCCATTCGGCGCCTGTCCTCTTTGCGGGCCGGCCAAGTAGGGCAGAATCCAAACCAGAGCGGGCTCGCTTCTCCCCCGGCCGCGACGCCGCCGACCAGCCACGGTGGACTTCCACCGGAACTGCGACCGGGAGCGGCCAGTTCGCCATGAGCGACCTCCCTCCTATGTCAGGGACCGCACCTCAGTATGCAGGGGTGGCCGGGCCGCAGGGCTCCCCCGAGGGGGTCGAATACCATCCCCCGGAAGGGGGAAATCCGAGCCCGGGTGGCTCGCCGGGGGACTCTCCAGGAGGCCTGCTTGGAGGGCCGCCAGCACCGCCTCGAGCCGGTGCTGTTTGCCCATCTTCCTGAGGGTGGTCTTGACATGGCTGCGGATGGTCTCCTCGCTGAGGAACAACCGGCCCGCGATCTCGCGGTTGCTGAGTCCCTGGGCGACCAGGTTCAACACCTCCAACTCTCGGCGGGTGAGGTGCCAGGGACCCCCGGAAACGCGGAGCCCGTCCCGGGCCATGGAGAGTACCTCACCGGTCACCATCGGGTCGAGGTAACCCTGGCCCTCGGCCACGGCCCGGATGGCGTCGCTGAGGTGCGCGACCGAGGTTTGCTTGAGCAGGTAGCCGGCGGCTCCCGCCTGCACCGCCTCCAGCACCTCTTGCGGGCTATCGATGCCGGTCAGAACGAGGACTCGGGCCCCGGTCGACGCCAGGGCTCGGAGCGCCGCCAGTCCCCCCATGCCGGGCATGCGCAGATCGAGCAGGATCACGTCCGGTCGCCGCTCGGTGGCCAGTTGGATCGCCCCCTCGCCGCTGGCGCAGGTGCCGACCACCTCAATGTCCGAACTGGCCGCGAACATCAGGGCCAGCCCCTGACTGACTATCTCGTGGTCATCCGCGATCAGGACCCGGATCACAGCGGCATGCCGGTGGGCGGAGGCGAGCGCCGCGGCAGTTCGGCGTGGACCACAGTCCCAGAGTTGGGCTCGGAAGTGATCGAGAGCTTGCCTCCCAGCCTCTCGAGACGGGAGCGCATCCCCCGGATCCCGAACTGGGGTTGCATGTCGTCCGGCGGCAGTCCTCTCCCGTCGTCTGCGATCCGGAGCTGGACCGGGTCGCAAGTCGTGTCCAGCACCACCCGCACATGACTCGCTCCAGCGTGGCGAACCACGTTGGTGAGCGCTTCGTGGGCCACCGCCAGCAGGGCGTGGCGGGCCTCCTCGGACAGGTCGGCTAGCTGGCCGCGGGTTTCCCACTCCAGGGCGGGGGGTGATCCCGTCAGCTCTGCCAGGTGTTCCCGGAGCTGGCCGAGGAACTGACGCTCCAAGAGCTCGGCGGGCCACAGGTTGTAGATGCTCTGCCGCACCTGGCCGAGCGTCTTCTCCACCAGCCGGCGGCATTCATCCAGGCGCCGCGCTTGCTCTGGATCGCTGCAGTCAGCGGCGCGGGCGCAGCCCTCCAACGTGCAGCCGATGGCGAACAGCGACTGGATCACGGCGTCGTGCATGTCGATCGAGATGCGGGTTCGCTCCGCCTCTACCGCCAATCGGCGGGTACGGTCGATGCACATCCGAACTCCCGCGAGAGCCGCCGCGGCGTGGGCGGTGAATCGCTCCAGGGCGGCGGCCCGGGGCGGAGCCAACCCCCCCGCAGGCACCCGCACGGCCAGCAGCCCCAGGGGTTCGCCTCGATAGCAGACAGCGGCGATGACGGCGGGACCATTCCCGCACCGGGCGCGCACAAGCCGTCCCGGCACCGCGAAGGCCTGCTCCACAGTTCCCCCGTCGGCGATCGGCCACAACCGGTTGGGGTCTATTCCCAGGGCCTCGTGGCAGCTGCGGCTCCAGTTGCCCACTCCAAGTTGGGATTTGTCCACCAGGCCCACCGCGGCCGCCTCCAGCTCCAGCCCCTCTTCGAGGGCGGTCACGATGCACTCCTGAACCCCGGCCATGTCGGTGCCGCCGGTTGCCGCCATGGCGAGATGCTCCAACGCCCTCAGCTCGGCGCTCGCCAGGCTGGCCGTGCCAACCGCCCCGGGGCTGGGGACTAGGGCCATGCTCCTTGCCCTGGGTTCAAAGTCGACCCAAACTCGGCAGTGGGGCCGGAGTGGAGGCCTGGAACGATCCCACCAGCCAGTCATCCTCTCGGAGCACGTCTCTGAGCACCTCGCGCAGGAGATCAAAGGCTCGGATCAGGCGCGGGTCACGGATCTGATAGTAGACATTACTGCCCTCGCGCCGGTGGCTGACCAGGCGCTTGGCCCGCAGGATGCCAAGGTGCTGGGAGAGGTTGCTCTGAGAGAGCCCCATCCGGTCGGCGAGGTCGCCCACCGCCTGGGGTCCGTCCCGGAGCTGGTCGATGATCAGGAGCCGAACCGGGTGGGCCAGCGCCTTGCAGAGGTAGGCGTGCATCTCGTAGTAGGCGGCGGCTGGCGAGTCCCGTTCCACCTCAGATGAACAAGGAGACGTCCGCGTCCGATGCCCAGTCGAGGAATGTCGCCGCGCCGCAGGGGGCCTCCGCGCCGTCCATGAAGTCGGTTGTCTTGTAGCCGAAGACGTCCATGGTCATGGCGCAAGGCATCAGCCGCACCCCGCTCGCCACCGCCGCCTCCAGCAGGTCATCGATTGAGGCCACCCCGTGCGATTTGAACATGGACCGCATCACGGAGGTGCCAATCGAGGTCATGCCGGGGATCGCGCCGATGAGGTTGGGGACCGGCATCGGCATGGCCGGATTGCCCAAGGGCGCAACTCGCAGCTTGGTCTGCTTCTGGCGGTGGATGATGTTCAGCCCGTAGAAGGTGAAGAAGATGGCGGCGTCCCAGCCCAGGGCGGCTGCAGTGGTGGCCAGGATCAGGGGCGGGTAGGCCATGTCCAGCGTGCCCTTGGTGGAGATGAGGGCGATCTTCTTGGTGCGCTCGGCCTCCCGCTTAGCCCTTTCGGCGAGGTAGGCGTCCACCTCCTGCCGCACCAGCGCCTGCACCTCCGTCGCCGCTGACCCTTGCACCTGCATCGCAACTCCTCCGAGCCGGCCTTGTCCGGAACTCCCGGAACGGGAGGTCAACCACATTCGGATGTCGGAATATTATGCTTCTCGCGCTCCAAGTCAAGGCGCTCGTGCCATTCGATCTTGAGGAGGCTGCCGTGGCGAACAAGCTGCTGATCATGATGACTTCGGGTCCGGAGTCGCCCCATCGCCTCGGAACTCCCTTCTTCCAGGCAATGGCCGCGGCCGCCCTCGACTATGAGGTGCTGATCGTCAGCACCATGGATGCCACCCTCCTCCTCAAGAAGGGCGTCGCCGAGACCCTCACGGTTAAGGAGGGTGCCCAGAAGACGGTCCTCGACTTCATTCGGGAGAGCAAGGCGGCGGGAGTCGGCCTCTACGTTTGTCCCGCCTCCCTGTCACTCCACGACCTCACCATGGAGGACCTCATCCCCGAGGTGGACGCCGCCATGGGCGCGGCGCGCTATTCCGAGGTGGGGCTGGAGGACGACTGCCGGGTCTTCTGCTACTGATGATCGAGCCAGACGCGGTCGAATTCATGATCCGCAGCCGTCGTCGCGGGGCCTTCCGGCTCCAGAGCCCGGATGGAAGCCCCCTCACCTTCGGGACCAGGGACAGTGCCGAGGCGGTGTGCGCTGCGCTCAACCGCGAGGATCCCAACGATGAGGAGCCGGAATACGTGGTGGAGTCGGCGTCGCAGCCATGAACGACAACTTGGATCAGGCGCATGTGACGGTCACCTGGGCGGGGCAGACCAAGGCATTCCTGCTCCCCTGGGAGACCACCATCGCTACCGTTGGGCAGATGGCCGCGGAGGCCCTGGACGTTGACCCTGCGGCCGAACTTGAGTGGTGGTGCGCGGATGGCACCAGCATGACCAACAAGTTGGAGCGGAGTCTGGGTGAGCTCAGAGAGCGGTGCATCTGTCCCAAACTGGAATTTGAGTTTCGCAACCCGCGTCGGAGATAGAGTCCTGCCTCTAAAGCAGCCACGCACAAGCGGGCAATGCTGGCGAGGATTTGGTCGCCAGTCTGGACCCAGGTCAGGGGCTTGCGGTGCTCGGTGTTGGCCTTGAGGTAGACGCGGATCCCGTCCTCCTAGGCGCGCACGCTGTGGTGGGAACCCGTCGGATCTGGCCGTGTTGAAGGAGCCCAAACCAGCAATCCACCGGGCTGCTCCAGGAGTGGTTCGGTGTGAAGTGCAGCTGGCACCGGGGATAGCGCAAGAGCCAACGATGAGCCGAAGGATTCTTGTGGGTGCCGTCGCTGCTCAGCACCTTTCAGCGATGACATCTTCCGCCCGGTTGGGCCGCGGGTCATCAGGCCTCGCGCATGGCGCTACGGTCGTGGTCCCTGAGGCGGGCGGGACGAGGAATCCCGCGTGCACCCATAGCTCAGTTCCCCATGGGGCCGATGCTGGCCACGGTTCCCGGTCGGAAGGGGCCAGATGGCACCACGACCAGGAGCGGCAGCGGAGTCTCCGGGGTGACCTCTCACTGCCCAGGAAGAAGCTTGCATTTGCCGTCCGACACCGCTGGTCCGGTGCTGGCGATACCGGCCAGCTGTAGTCTCGAACCGGTGACAACGCTCGTGACTCTCCGGCCGATGACACTCGCAGATCTCACGACGGTAGGGAATTGGCTTCGCCAGCCCCACGTGGCGCGCTGGTGGACCCCTGAGTCGACGGCTGAGCAGGCGCTGGAGACGCTTCGGGCGCACCTGGAGGAGGGGGCAGGGGCAGCCACCAAGTTGTGCTTGGTCTCGATTGACGGCCAGCCCGCGGGCTGGTGCCAGTGGTATCGGTGGGGTGACTACCCCGCTGAGGCGACGGCGGTGGACGCCCAGGACGGCGAGGTAGGGGCTGACTACGCCATCGGCAACGCGGACCTTCTGGGCTGCGGCTTCGGGACGGCGATGATCGCCGCCCTGATCTCCGAGGTTCGACGCCATCACCCCGGTGCCGGGATGGTGATCGCACCCGAGGCGGCCAACGTTCCGTCCCGAAGGATCCTGGAGAAGAACGGCTTTCGGTTGGAGTCCGTTCGCCCTCTCGCCACTGAGCGGCATGACCGGCCGATGGCCGTATACCGACTAGCGTCCGCCGACGGCGACTCGGCCAGCCAGCGGTAGTGGTGACTTGGCCGACCTGTTGTGAACAAGTGGCTGGGGCCTAGATGGGCAACGACTGCTTCCCCAGCAGAGCGGAGCCCGTAGCCGAGCTCGGGGCCACGGCTCGGCGCGTATCTTGCTCCGCCCGGGCGGTGGATCCCACGTCACCTTTCGGTGTCACTGCTTCCGGCCGCCCGCTCCCTGGGCCGAGCCTCCGGAGCCGTCCACCACCGCCTTCCCGGACAGATGGGCTTGAGCCGCCGTCTGGTGGGCGCACCAGGAGTCGAACCTGGGGCCTCTACCGTGTCAGGGTAGCGCTCTAACCACCTGAGCTATGCGCCCTCCGGAGGGTTCGGATTATAGCCGCCGCTCGTCCGTCCCCAGAATGTGGCCCCCCCTCTAGAATGCGAGATCAGATGGAAGGAGTCGATCTGGATGTGCTGCGCCACAGCGCCGCCCACCTCATGGCGGCGGCGGTCTGCGAGCTGTTCCCGGGGACGGAGTACGCCATCGGTCCGGCCATCGAAGACGGCTTCTACTACGACTTTCTGTTGCCCGGGGGAGCCCGGATCAGCGATTCCGACCTCCCTGCCATCGAGCAAAGGATGCGGGAGATCCAGGCTCGTGACCCCGCCTACGAGCGGATGGAGGTGGATCGCGATGCCGCCCTGTCGGAGTTCCGCCGCCGCTCCCAGCGCTTCAAGGTGGAGCTGATCGAGAGGATCCCCGAGGGGGAGCTCATAACCTGCTACCGGACCGGCGACTTCTTCGACCTCTGCCGTGGGCCCCACGTTGAGCGCGCCTCTCGCATCCCAGCCTTCCGATTGCTCCATACGGCGGGCGCGTACTGGCACGGGGACGAGAGCCAGCCCATGCTCCAGCGGGTGTACGGCACCGCCTTCCCCAGCTCCACGGAGCTGGACCAGTACCTGGAGCGGCTTGAGATGGCCCGCCAGCGCGACCACCGCCGGTTGGGGCGGGAGCTCGACCTGTTCTCCCTGCCCGAGGAGCTGGGTGGAGGGTTGGTGCTCTGGCATCCCCGGGGGGCGGTGGTTCGCACCGTCATGGAGGACTACTGGCGGCGGGAGCACCAGCGCACCGGATATCAGCTTGTGTACACCCCACACCTGGCTCGGGAGCGCCTCTGGGAGGTGAGCGGCCATCTCGGCTTCTTCGCGGACGAGATGTACGGGCCGATCGCCGTGGAGGGAGACCGCTACCGGGTGAAGCCGATGAGCTGCCCCTTCCACATCCTCATCTACCGCTCCCGTCCCCGCAGCTACCGGGAGCTGCCTTTGCGGCTGGCCGAGATCGCCTCGGTCTACCGCTTTCAGCGCAGTGGCACCCTGCACGGGCTGCTGCGGGTCCGAGGCATCACCCAGGACGACGCCCACATCTTCTGCACCGAGGAGCAGGCCGAGGAGGAGATCGTGGGGGTCCTGGAACTGGCCTCGGCGATGCTCTCCCGGTTCGGCTTCGAAGAGTTGGAGGTGGACCTCAGCACCAAGCCGGCCAAGGCTGCGGGCGAGGATCGGATGTGGGAGCTGGCGGAGGCGGCGCTGGACCGCGCGCTCCGGCGACGGGGCATGGAGTTCAAGGTGAACCCCGGGGAAGGCGCCTTCTATGGCCCCAAGGTGGACATCCACATCCGGGACGCGATGGGCCGCCGCTGGCAGTGCAGCACGGTGCAGTTCGACTTCAACGAGCCCGAGCGCTTCCACCTCGAGTACATCGGCGCGGATGGTGCCGCCCACCGGCCCATCATGGTTCACCGGGCCTTGTTGGGCTCACTGGAGCGGTTCTTCGGCGTGCTTCTGGAGCATTACGGGGGCGCCCTTCCCTTCTGGCTTAGCCCGGAGCAGGTGCGCATGGTCACGGTGAGCGACGACCAGCTGCCGTACGCCCTTGAGGTGGCGGCGGCTCTGGAGGCCAGGGGCGTCAGGAGCTCTGCTCCGCGCTCCGGCGAGACCATGCCGGCCCAGATCCGGGACGGCGAGATGGCCAAGGTGCCGTACCTGGCCGTGGTCGGGCGCCGGGAGGTGGAGTCCCGCCAGGTCAACCTCCGGGATACCCGGCGCGGGAGCAAGACCGTCCTCGGGATCGAGGAGCTGGTAGCGCGGCTGGCCGAGGAGAAGGACCAGGGTTGAATAGCACTGGGCGCACCGCCCCGTTCGTGTTAGCATCGGCCCCTCTGGCCTGAGCAAAGGAGGATGCGTCCATAGCGTTTCGCGAGCTGCACATCAACGACCAGATCCGGACACCGCAGGTCCGGCTCTTCGACGACACGACCGACGAGGCGCTGGGGATCGTGACCCTGGCGGAGGCCCAGCGGCTTGCCCAGGAGAGGGGGCTCGACCTGGTGGAGGTGGCGCCCCAGGCCCAACCTCCGGTGTGTCGGCTCATGGACTATGGGCGATTCAAGTTCGAGGCCCTGAAGAGGGAGAAGGAAGCTCGTCGCGAGCACAACGCCATCCGCCTCAAGGAGATGAAGCTCCGCCCCAAGATCAGCGACCATGATTTCCAGACCAAGTACGGGTACGTGCGGCACTTCCTGGAGGATGGCGACAAGGTCAAGCTCACTATCATGTTCAGAGGTCGCGAGCTGGTTCACCAGGAAATCGGCCGGGCGCTGCTGCAGCGGCTGGCCGAAGAGGTTAAGGACGTGGCCCAGGTCGAGCGTCAGCCCCTCCTGGAGGGGCGCAACATGATCATGATCCTCAATCCGATGCAGAAGAAGCCCAGTAGGGGAGAGACGAACCACAATGCCCAAGATCCGCAGCCATAAGGGGACCCAGAAGCGCTTTCGGGTCTCGGGCGGGGGCAAGCTGCTCCGCCGGGGAGCATTCCAGTCCCATCTGCTGGAGCACAAGTCAGCCAAGCGCAAGCGGGGCTACGCCCAGATGAAGGTGGTCGACAGCGGGGACGCCAAGGTAGTGCGGCGCAACGCGCCCTACTTGGAGGGTTGAGCGATGGCCCGGGTGAAGCGGGGCGTCACCGCTCGCAAGCGCCACAAGCGGCTCCTGGAGGAGGCCTCCGGTCTCACGGGCTCCCATAACCGCCTCTATAGGCCCGCGCATGAGGCGGTCATGCACAAGCTGGCCTACCAGTACCGTGACCGCCGCCGCCGCAAGGGCGACTTCCGCCGCCTCTGGATCGCCCGCATCAACGCCGCCGTACGGCAGAGCGGGATCACCTACAGCCGCTTCATGGCGGCCATCGGTGCCGCCGGAGTGATGCTCTCGCGCAAGGAGATGGCGGAGCTGGCGGTCAGGGACCCCGGGGCCTTTGCCAAGCTGGTTGAGCTGGCCAAGGAGGGGACCACCCCGCAGTGACCCCGGTCGACCTCCAGGAGCTCACCGCGATGGCCCTGGAGGAGATCGCCAGGGCGGACAGCCTGGAGCGGCTGGACGAGGTGCGGCTGCGCTACCTCGGCCGACGAGATGGTCTGGTGACGCTCGCTGGGCAGCGGCTTCGGGAGCTCGCCCCTGAAGAGCGGGCCAGCTTCGGCCAGGAGTTCAACCGAGCCAGCGGCCAGTTGCGCTCGGCGCTGGAGGCTCGGCAGCGTCAGCTGGCGGCCGGGGAGGAGGAGCAGCGGGAGGATGGGGAGTGGGTGGACATGAGCCACCCGTTCCGGGGGCCTGGCCAGGGCCACTCCCACCCGGTGGCGGGGCTGATTCGAGAGATCGAAGACATCTTCGCCTTCCTGGGTTACCAGTCGGTGGCAGGTCCCGAGCTGGAGGACGACCAGCACAACTTCCAGCTGCTCAACATGCCTCCGGAGCACCCCGCGCGGGACTCCCACGACACCTTCTACCTCAGCCCGCCTGCCTATGGCTGGCTCTACCGGACCCACACCTCCCCGGTCCAGATGCGGGCGATGCTGGCTTCCCCGCCGCCGCTTCGGATCATCGTCCCGGGGAAGGTGGCCCGCCGGGACAACCCCGATCCCACCCACACTCCCGTTTTCCATCAGGTGGAGGGGCTGTGCGTCGACCGGGGGGTGACGCTGGGGGACCTGAAGGGCACCTTGGAGTACGCCATCCGGGCGCTGTTCGGCAGAGAGCGACGGGTGCGGCTGCGGGCGAGCTTCTTCCCCTACACGGAGCCCAGCCTGGAGGCGGACGTAGCGTGCGCCGTCTGCCAGGGGTCAGGTTGCCGGACCTGTTTGCAGAAGGGCTGGATAGAGATCCTGGGGTCGGGGATGGTCCATCCTGCGGTGCTGCGCAACGGCGGGGTGGACCCGGAGAGCCACAGCGGCTTCGCCTTTGGCATGGGACCCGATCGGATCGCCGTCCTGCGCTACGGATTGAGCGACCTGCGCGACCTGTATGAGAACGACCTGCGCCTCTTGGAGTGCTTCTGAGTGCGGGTGAGTCACGAGTGGCTGGGGGAGATGGTCGACCTGGAGGGAGTCGAGCCGGCGCGGGCCGCGGAGCTCCTCACTCTGAGCGGCACCGAGGTGGAGAAGGTCACTGCCTACGGGGTGGGGCTGGATCAGGTGGTGGTGGGCGAAGTCATCGGGCTGCGCCGCGTCGAGGGCAGCCATCACCTCTTCCTGGCCCATGTCGCCACCCCTGGGCAGGAGCCCCGGGAGGTGATCTGCGGCGCCGATAACCTCTTCGTGGGGGCGCTGGTCCCCTGGGCCCGTCCCGGCACCAGCCTGCCGATCGGGGTAGAGATCGGCCGCAAGCGGCTCCGGGGGATCTGGAGCGAGGGGATGCTCTGCGCTCCGGATGAGCTGGGGCTGGGCTCGGAGCACGACGGCGTGCTGATACTCAGCCCGCACGACGCCGAGGCCGGGATGCCGCTGGACCGGGTGTACCCCCCAGATCACGTGTACGAGCTGGAGGTTCTCAGCAACCGCGCCGACTGCCTCTCCCACTGGGGCGTGGCGCGGGAGCTGTCGGCTCTGCTCTCGCGCCCCCTGCGGGACCCAGATGTGAGCCGGCCGGCGCGCTCAGCCTCAGGCCCCACGGTCCGGGTGACCGTCGACTCGTCCGCCGACTGCCCCGTCTACCTGGCTGAGATCCTGACGGGGATCGGGAACACTCCAGCGCCGGCCTTCATCCGACGGCGTCTGGCGGCCATCGGGCAGCGATCGCTGGGTGGGATCGTGGATCTCGCCAACTACGTCATGTTCGAGGTCGGACAACCGCTGCACACATTTGACCTGAACCGGCTGTCACCACCGGAGAAGGAGCTGGCGGTTGGGGTGCGGCGCGGCCGGCAGGGTGAGTCGATCGCCTGCCTGGACGGAGTCACGCGGGAGCTCGACCCGGAGACCCTGGTGGTCACCGCGGGCGATGCTCCCCAGGCCGTGGCCGGCCTGATTGGGGGGGAGGCGTCCGCGGTGGGCGCGGACACCGGTGAGGTGCTTCTGGAGGCAGCCAACTTCAACTGGGCGAGGCTCCGCTCCACCTCCCGGCGGCTCCGCCTCAGGACCGAGGCCTCCAGCCGATTCGAGCGCCAGCTGTCGCCACATCTGGCGAGAGCTGGCGCGGACCGCTTCATCCACCTGGCCGTCCGACACCTGGGGGCAACGTTGGGCCCCGGGGCGGAGGGAGGCGCGCCGCTAGCCCCAGCTGCTGCCATCCGCTGCGCCCCCCGGCGGATCTCCTCAATCCTGGGGATGCAGCTCAGCTCGGAGGCGGTCGCCAATCCCCTGCGTCGCCTCCAGTTCGAAGTACGGGAGGCGGGGCCCGAGATGCTCGTCACCCCCTCCCCCTACCGCACCGACGTCACTACCGCCGTGGACCTGGCTGAGGAGGTCGGGCGGATCATCGGTTACCAGGAAGTGCCTGGGACACTCCCTCCGATCCACCAGGCGCCACCATTGGAGGCGCTGGCGGAGCCGGTCGCCCGCCTGGCGTCCGCTGCCTGTCGGGCAGCCGGTTTCAGTGAAGCTCTTAGCCTCAGCCTCGTGTCTCGCGAGAGGGAGGAGCTGGCGCCACGCCTCATCGGAGACCTTGCCCACCTGGAGCTGGCCAATCCCCTCTCCGCCCAATTGGGGAGCCTGCGCCAGGGCCTGCTGCAGGGGCTGCTCCTGAGCGCCCACCACAATCAGGCGCGCGGCCAGGACAGGGTCCGACTTTTCGAGCAGGGAGCCGTCTTCTGGGCAAGGGGCCAGGAGCGGCCGGAGGAGCCGTGGATGGTGGCACTCCTGGACCTGGCGGACGATTCCCCGGAGGACGGGGTGAGCCGGCTGCGCCACCTCATGGCCCTCATTGCCTCCCTCTCCCGCGTCGGTGGCGGGGGGGCAGTGGAATTCCGGCCGGTCACATGGCGGGCACTGCACCGCACCCGGGCAGCCGAGGTCTGGGCCGGCGCTGAGCTCCGAGGGATCGTGGGAGAGGTGGCTCAGCCGGTGGCGGATGCCTTCGACGTCCGGGGGCGCGTGGAGGTGGCCGAGCTCCGCCTGGATGGCTGGCTCAAGCCTGGCGGCCTCCCCGGCCACGCCGCGCCCCTCCCCCGCACGCCGGCGCTCGTGCTCGACCTCTCGGTGGCAGTCCCCACCCGGGCCCTTCTGGGGCCGGCGCTCCAGGCGGTCTCGGCGCTCGGGCTGCCCTGGTTGGAGCTGGTAATGCCGATCGACGAGTACCTAGGGGACCAGCTCGGGCCGGGGCTCAAGGGCTGGACACTCCGGCTCCGCCTTCGTCACCCGGAGCGGACATTGACGACCGCCGAAGGAGACGCAGCCCGGCAGGCGGTGCTGCGCGTGCTCGAGCTGGAGGTCGGCGCAAAGGCCCGGTGAGCCCGCTGGGATCGCGCCTGGGCCGAAAGTTCTTCGCCCGCCCCAGTCCCGAGGTAGCCCGCGAGCTGGTGGGGTGTTGGCTGGTCCGGCGGGGTCCGACAGGCCCCATAAGGCTGGAACTCTTGGAGGTGGAGGCCTACCTTGGGGAGTCGGACCCGGCCTCGCATGCCCGCCGCGGACCCACCCCCCGAAACCTGCCCATGTACGGACCGGCCGGTCACGCCTACGTCTATTTCATCTATGGGATGCATCACTGCCTCAACGTGGTGACCGGCCCCGTCGGGGAGGCCCAGGCGGTCCTGCTCCGGGCTGGCCGCCGCCCCTCCGGGGAGGTGGTGGGCGGCCCGGCGCTCCTCTGCCGCGCCCTCGGGGTTACCCTGGCGGACAATCGCCTGGACCTCTGTTCCCGGAGCACAGATCTGTGGCTGGAGGCCGGTATGCCGGAGCAACCCGTTGAGGCCGGACCCCGGATAGGAGTGAGGGACCCTGCCTCCCTGCGCTACTACCTCGCGGGCGCGCTGAGGGCAAAAAGAGGAGCGGGCACTATGGCCCGCTCCCATAAGTCACCGGTGCTGTAGGCACCGCGTCCGGCGGATAAGCCGGAACGAAATACGTGGCGAGTCGCCCTCTGCCGGGGCCCAACGCGAAGCGGCGGAACCTTCCGCCGGGATGGCCCCGGGGGGCCGCTCACTCCGCCCTGGTGTGCCTCAGCATGCTCCAGACGGTACGCACTACGTGACACCTCCGTCTGAACCCGGATACCTGACTCCAACATAGCACGTCATGCGCGGCTGTCAAGGGGGAGCGGGGCACCGTGGGTCAGCCCCTCCCGCTGGCGTGGGCGCTCCTATCCGGCAAGGCGGACTGAGTTCAGGCCGTCACCGGGAGTGGACCGCCCCGGGCTGTGACCGGCCGCGGGGGCCCTCGGCCCCTAGGGCCGGCGGACGGTTCCATCCCTCCTGGCCCGATCTCCAGGCGCAACTTCTGCCGTCTCTTGGGAAACCGCCCGCCCGCGCGAGCGGGCGCTGGCGAAACCCCCGGGCGAGTTTCCGCGTTGCCCGTGTCGGTACGGATGCGGTTGGGATTCAGGGGAACGGTGGCTGGTTGCCGGAGGTGGGAGACGGGTCCCCGGACGGCCCGGCTGACCCCGCTCATCCTTGCTGCTGCGCTGGCTCTGGCCGGCTGCGCCTCGTCCGCTCACCTGGGAAAGCCAGGTCCCGCCCAGGGCGGCTCCGGCTGCGCTCCGGCCACCGGTGCGGGGGTAGGACCGGGTACCTGCCCAACTCAGACTGCACCGGCCGCTGCAGGATCCTCGCCCCAGCCATCTCCCAGCCTCTCCTCCTCTGAGGAGCGCAACTGGCCCAGTCTTGTGGTCGAGATCATGTCGTACGCCCAGCGGAGAACCGCAGTCCCGGTTTGGGCTCCTGCCGCTCTGCCCGCACTGCCCCAGCCCCCGAATTCGGCTGAGGTCCGGGCCGGCGAGAGCATGTATCTTGCCCAACTCTTCGTCTGTCCCCAACCGCAGCCCCTCAACTCGCCGTCGGTGGGTAGCGGTGCTTGTGGAGCGATGGCCTCGATCTACGGGAACTTTGGGGCCTCGGCCTATCCCAGCCAGGCAGCGGCTCGCACCTCCTTTATGGCTGGATGGTCCCCAGCCCAGGGGTGCGCTGACAGCCGTTCGGTGCCGATTGACCCCGGGCTCACCGCCACCCTCTTCTACTCGCCCGCCAGCCCGAGCGGCTGTGCTGCCGTGTGGCAGGACCGGGGCTGGCAGTTCGACTTGTACGGGGACATGAGGGGGGGCCAGCCGGGGGACGCTAGCCCGCCCTGGCTGGAGGTGGCACGCTCTGTGGCCACCCATTTCGAGGCCAACCCGCTGCCATCAGGCATCGGCCTCTTCCGCTGCGACATCGCTGCCGACGGGCTGCACAGCTCCGCCAGCTGGGTCGTGGGCAGCGACCTCTATCACGTGGCGCTCTATCACGGCGCCGTGAGAACCGTGGAGTTGCTCCAGGCCATGGCGCCGTATCCCGGCGCCAGTTAGCTTCGGCCCGCGGGGGTCAACCCCTCTGGGTTTCCACCACCACGGGGAGTCCCGAAGCGGGTGCCCGCCCGAAGTCATCGTCGACCAGCACCACTGGCACGCCCACTCGATTGAGCAAGCTGGCGGCAACGCTGGCGCGGTATCCGGCCTGACAGTGCACCCAGGTGGGCACCCTGGGGAGGTCGCCGAGACGCGGGAGCAGCTCCCCCAGGGGGACCGAGGTGGCCCCGGGCAGGTGCCCGGACCGCCATTCCTCCTCGGAGCGGACGTCGAGGACGGCGGGCGGGCGGGGCGAATTCAGCTCGGCAGCCAGCTCCTCCCACCCGACCACCGGGAATCCGCGAGCGTCGTCGCCAAGCTCTGCCGGAAGGAGGACCGTGGCCGCGGGGCGGTCGATCCCGATGCGGGCGAGGTCCCGCTGGGCCCCGGCCAGTTCTGCCTCCGAGCTCGCCGCCAGGGTGATGGGGGTGCCCCATGGGATGACCCAACCCAGATAGGTGGTGAAGTAGCTGGGGTCGTGCTCCACCCCTACGGTACCGGGGAGGTGTGCGCGGGCGTATTGGCGGCGTGGCCGAAGATCCACGACCCACTCGCCAGCGCTGAGCCGGAAGGGAACGTCCTGCGGGGTCACCCGGGGTGGTGGGGTGAGGTCCAGGGCGGCCGGGCCAGCCCGGTTGAGGAGTCCCATGTGCGCGTAGTAGCTCGGGTAGGCGCCGAGTCCGGCCCGGAGTGTGCGGACGAACTCCTCCTCGTCCTCGATGCGGCAGGCCAGGTTGGTCCGCCGCTCCTCTCCGACCCAACTGCGCTGGCCACCGCTGCCGGGTGATGAGGCACAGAAGCTTCCGAAACCGTGGGTGGGGTGGACCTCCACGGACTCTGGGAGCTCGAAGGCCAGGCGCCGCACCGAGCGGTGCTGGAGCCGGCTCAGCTCATCGGTGCGGTCCGGTGCCACCAGGTCAGTCCGGCCAACCGTACCGAAGAGCATCGATCCCCCGGAGAAGACCGCGAGATCCTCGGGCCCCGGTCCTCGCAGCAAGTAGGCGCAGTGCCCGGGGGTGTGCCCCGGACTGGCCAGGGCCTCGATCCGGGCCTGCCCCAGCTCCCACGAGTCCTGCTCGCGTGCCGGGCAGCAGTCGAAGGTGGCCTCTTCCCCTCCGGCCACGACATAGGTTGCCCCGGTCCGCCGAGACAGTTCCAGCCCGCCGGTGACGTAGTCATTGTGCAGGTGGGTCTCGAGGACCAGCCGAACCCGCCAGCCCCTACGCTCGATGAGATCCACGAACCGGTGCAGGTCGCGCTGGGGGTCTATCACCGCCGCCTCCAGGCCGTCCGCAACCACGTAGCTGCGGTCGCCCAGTTCAGGCGTCTCCAGGACCTCTATTTGCACGCCAGACCTCCACCCAGAACCGTCCGGGGCCGGGCCGTCTCGCGCCGTCTTGGCGCGAGTTTACCGACGCCCGGGGGGCACCGAGTTGATGGCGTCCTGAGAGGTAAGGCTGGACTGGTGGCCGGTTCGGTAACGTTCCCCGCATGGACGCCACCGATCCCTTCGCTGAAAAGTGGGATGCCCTTCTCCAGGGGGTGGTCGACTGCGTGGACGCCGCCCACCTCCGGGAAAGGGTGGAGCGGGGCGACCACCTCAGGATCAAGTTCGGCATCGACCCCAGTGCCCCGGACATCCATCTGGGCCACACAGTACCCATGCGCCTCTTGAGGCGCTGGCAGGCTCTGGGCCACACCCCGGTCCTGATCATCGGGGACGTCACTGCCCGCATCGGCGACCCGACCGGGCGCTCCGCCACCCGCCCCCAGCTCACTGCGGAGGAGGTGGCGGCCAACGCCAGGACCTACCTGGAGCAGCTCTTCACGGTGGTGGACCAGGTGGGAGCGGAGGTGCGCTGGCAGAGTGAGTGGTTCGGCCAGTTCGGTCTCGCAGACGTCCTGCGCCTGGCAGGTACCGCCACTGTGGCCCAGCTCCTGCAGCGATCGGACTTCGGCCAGCGGATGGCAGAGGAGCGGCCGATCGGACTCCACGAGTTGCTTTACCCCCTGCTCCAGGGGTACGACTCGGTGGCGGTGGCGGCCGACGTGGAGTTGGGAGGGACTGACCAGCTCTTCAACCTCCTGCGGGGTCGGGAGGTGCAGCTGGCCTACGGGATGGCCCCTCAGGATGTGGTCACCGTGCCCCTCCTGGTGGGCATTGACGGCCAGCGCAAGATGAGCAAGTCACTGGGCAACGCCGTGGGTGTGGCCGATCCCGCGGACGACCAGTTTGGTCGCCTGATGTCGATCCCCGACGCCGAGATCGTTCCCTACCTGGAGCTGGCGACCTCAACTCCCCTGGTTGAGTCCCGGGAGCTGGCCCGGAAGCTGGACACGGGTACGGTCCTTCCCCGCGACCTGAAGGAGCTGATGGCGAGACGGGTGGTGGCCGAGTTCCACGGTGAGGAGGCCGCTGAGCAGGCGGCCCAGGAGTTTCTGAGGCGCTTCCGTTTCAAGGAGCTGCCCTCGGAGATCGTCGAGGTGCTGGTACCACCTGGCCCCGTGGACCCCCGGGACCTCCTGGTCCGGGCAGGAATGGCGAGTTCTCGCAGCGCGGGGTTGCGGCTCCTCAGCCAGGGTGCGGTGAGGCTGGGAGACCACCGGCTCCCCGCGGCTCCGGAGCCCGTGGAGTTCCCCTCAGGAACCATCCTTCGGGTGGGTCCGAGGCGAGTCGTGAGGCTCGTTCTGCCCGAGGTGGGCCGGCCCTGAAGTCTGCTCCGCGGACTGCTAGGCTTGGAGGCAGCGGTACACTTCAGGGAATGCATGTTCGCGCCAGCCACCCCGGGCGGGGCAGGCGACGGAGGTAGGCGGTGTCAGGGCACTCCAAGTGGGCGGGGATCAAGCACAAGAAGGCGGTGGTCGACGCCCGGAAAGGGCAGACCTTCACCAAGGTGGCCAGCGAGATCACAGTGGCCGCTCGGGAAGGGGGTGGTGACCCAGCCGGGAACTTCCGCCTGCGCCTGGCCATCCAGAAGGCCCGGGAGGTCAACATGCCCGCCGACAACATCGAGCGGGCCATCAAGCGCGGCACCGGTGAACTCCAGGGGGCGGCCATCGAGGAGATCCGCTACGAAGGCTACGGCCCCGGCGGGGTCGCGATCCTGGTCGACGCCCTGACCGACAACCGCAACCGGACGGTGGCCGGGCTGCGCAACCTGTTCACCCGCTCCGGGGGGAGCCTCGGCGAGACCAATTCCGTGGCCTGGATGTTCAACCGCACCGGGCTGATAGTGGTCGAACCCAAGGGCCAGGACCCCGAGCAGCTGGCGCTGGAGGCGATCGAACTGGGGGCTGATGACGTCCAGGTGGAGGGGGACCTGGTGGAGGTCTACGTGGCCCCCGAGCGGCTGGAGGACCTCCGCCAGGCCTTGCTGGACGCCGGGCGGGTGGTGGAGCGGGCCGAGGTGACGATGCAGGCCACCAACCCCATCGAGGTGGAGGCCAAACATGCCGCAGCGGTGGTCAGGCTGCTGGAGGCGCTGGAGGAGCACGACGACGTCCGCGAGGTCCACTGCAACGCCATCCTTCCTGACGACGTCCTGGCCGAGGTCTGACCTGCCGGGCGCTCGGAGGCGGGAAGTTGCTCGTTCTGGGGCTTGACCCTGGCCTGGCCCTGACCGGCTGGGCGCTGGTGGATGGTAGGGGAGGGCGGCTGCGGCTGCGAGGGTCCGGCTGCCTCACCACCGAGGCGGAGCAGGGCGAGCCGCAGCGTCTGCTGGCGCTGTTCCAACAGGCGGAGGAGTTGGTGGCGATGGCCGGTGCCGAGGTGGTGGCGGTCGAGAGGCTGTTCTTCCAGCGGAACGTCTCCACGGCGATGGCGGTCAGCCAGGCCCGGGGCGTCCTGCTCTGCGCCGTCGCGCGCCGCGGGCTACCCGTCGCCGAGTACACCCCGGGCGAGGTGAAGCGGGCGGTCACCGGGTCCGGCTCGGCGGACAAGCGCCAGGTGGCCCGTATGGTCCAGCTGATTCTCGGGGCCAAGGTGCCGAGCTCACCGGACGATGTCACCGATGCCTGCGCCGTGGGGATCTGCCACCAGCACGCCAGCGGGCTTCGCCTGGCGCTCGCCGCGAGCCGGGCTTGATCGCCTCGCTCCGGGGCTCGGTAGGCCGAGTCGAGGAGGAGTCTGCGGTGATCGAAGTAGCCGGTGTCGGCTACCTGGTGTTTGTCCATCAGCGGACGGCTGCCCAGCTGCGTGCCGCGGTGGGTGATGTCAGGCTCGACGTCCACACCGTGGTCCGGGATGACGCCATCTCCCTATACGGCTTCCTCGACCCCCAGGAGCTGGTGTTCTTTCGCCACCTGTTGGGGGTGGAGCGCATCGGCCCCAAGGCCGCGCTCGCCATCCTCTCGCGCACCGAGTGGAGGATTCTCGCCGAGGCGATCTCCGCCGAGGACCACGGTGTGCTGGCCGCGGTCCCCGGGATCGGGGTCAAGACCGCGAGGCGGATAGTGCTGGAGCTGAAGGGGACCGTCGACCAGATGGGGATCGTCCCGCCTCCCGGGAGGTCGACGGCCGGCGGGGCTCCCACGGAGCGCGCGGTCGACGCGTTGGTCCAGCTGGGCTTCTCGGCCCCGCAAGCGCGGGAGGCGGTCCGGACGGCCCTGGCCGCCGCACCGGCTGAGTCGGCACACACCGTCGAAGACCTGGTGAGGGACGCCTTGCAGCGCCTAGGCCCTAGGGAAGTGCGCCGGTGAGCGAAGCGGACGGAATCTACGAGCCGCAGGTCGGTCCCGACGAGCCGGAGCTCGACCGCCAGCTGCGGCCGCAGCGACTCTCCGAGTTCGTGGGCCAGGAGCAGGTCAAGGACCAGCTGGCCATCCTCCTGGAGGCTGCTCGCATGCGTGGGGAGTCGGTGGAGCACCTATTGCTCTGCGGACCGCCGGGGCTGGGGAAGACGACCCTGGCCAACATCGTGGCCCTCGAGATGGGGGTGAACCTCAGGGTCACCAGCGGGCCGGCCCTGGAGCATCAGGGCGCCTTGGCGAGCCTGTTAACCAGCCTTGGAGAGCGTGACATCCTCTTCGTCGATGAGGTCCACCGGCTCCAGCGGGTGGTGGAGGAAAGCCTCTACCCGGCCATGGAGGAGTTCGCTTTCGACTTCGTTTCGGGCAAGGGGGCTGGGGCTCAGACGCTGCGCCTGGCGCTGCAGCGCTTCACGGTTGTCGGGGCCACCACTCGTGAGGGGATGCTGTCGGCACCCCTCCGGGACCGCTTCGGCGCGACCTTCCGGCTTGACTTCTACACTCCAGAGCAGCTCCTGGCCATCGTTTCACGCTCCGCGCGCCTCCTCCAGTTGGAGGCCGACCCGGAGGCCCTGGCCCTGATCGCTGCCCGGTCCCGGGGAACTCCAAGGATCGCCAACCGGCTGCTGCGCCGGGTGCGCGATTTCGCCCTGGTGCGGAGCGGCGGCGCGGTCACGAAGGCGGCCACGGAGTCGGC
The DNA here is from genome assembly GCA_021827985.1 of bacterium. Lineage (GTDB taxonomy): Bacteria > Chloroflexota > Dormibacteria > Aeolococcales > Bog-877 > JAJYXT01. The sequence continues at coordinate 144,013 of JAKATL010000001.1, read as the reverse complement.
ACTCGCGCTCTTGGAGGTCGACTCCCTCGGGCTTCAGGACTCGGACCGACGACTCCTGCGGCTCATCTGCATGAGCTTCGGTGGCGGGCCCGTGGGGCTCGGCACCCTGGGGGCTGCTCTCTCCGAAGAGCCGCACACTTTGGAGGAAGTGGTGGAGCCCTACCTCCTACAGCTGGGCCTGCTGCAGCGGACCCCCCGCGGCCGGATGGCCACGGCTGGCGCGTACCGCCATCTGGGGATGGCGCCACCTCCACATCTGGTCGCTCCGCCGCCGGAGCCCCCGCTCTTCCCCGGGGACTGAGGGCCAGGCGGCCGTGGCCCGAGCGGGAGTGGCGAGCCCGGACGGCTAGAATCTAGAACTCGCGATGACCAGCAACTCCCTACGGCGGGCTCAGAACAGTTGATCCGGATCAACAGGTGGTGGCTGGGCCTCGTCTTCGTGCTGGTCGTGGGCGCCATTGTGGTGGACGCCTACCCGCAGATCTACAACGTGCTCGTGCGCCACAAGCCGCCCACGGCCTCCTACCCAGCGAACCAGCACCTGGCCTTGCTGGGGGCCCAGCCCTATATCCACAAGGGTCTGGACCTGCAGGGAGGCACGTCACTGACCCTCGCCATCTGCTTGGGGCCCAACAACCCACCGGGGATCGGCTGCCGCACCGGCCTCCCCAAGGGGAAGACCCTGGCCGAGGCGCAGTCCGCCAGCCTCACCATCATCCAGCGGCGGGTTAACTCGCTCGGGGTAGCTGACACCCAGGTTCAGGCCCAGGGGAGCAATCAGATCCTGGTCCAGCTCCCAGGGGTGGGCATCGGCCAGGCCCTCAAGACCCTGGGTTCCACCGCCCAGCTGCACTTTGCCGTGGCGGTGGCGGGCAAGCCCACCGTCAACGGTCAACCCGGCACCTGCACCACCCAGACCTGCATCGACCAGGACCAGCTGGTGCCCAGCTCCTGCTTCCCCCCGGGGCGTGCCAAGCCCACCTGCCAGTTCAACAGCACCACGGACTACCCGGTGTCGGCGACCGGAGCCGCCTACCACTGGAAGATCATCAAGAACCTCCCCGCCTCGGCGGTGGCCTCGGCGGCGGTGGGGCAGAATCCTGGTGGCGGCTATGCCGTGGACATCACCTTCGACAGCCAGGGGGCGTCGGTCTGGAGCCAGGTCACCACCAAGGCCTGTGCCAACAACCCGCTCTGCAGCACCACTGGGACGGGCGGCTCATGTTCGACCCCGCCACCCCCTTCTGCGCAGGTGGCGATCTTCCTGGACAACGAGGTTCTGACCGCGCCCTGCGTCGAGGGGCCGAGCAGCAACCAGACTGAGATCACCGGGAACTTCACCTTCAACTCGGCTCAGGCGCTGGTCAACAACATCAACGCCGGGGCGCTACCGGCCCAGATCGGGGTCCTGCAGTCGACGACGGTGTCGGCGACCCTGGGCCGGCAGTCGGTCGCTCAGAGCCTTCGGGCGGGGGCCTTGGGGCTGGCCCTGGTGATCATCTTCATGATCGCCTACTACCGCTTCCCTGGCTTCCTGGCCAGCGTGGCCCTGGTCTGCTACGCCCTGATCGTCCTGGCTGTCTATGAACTCATACCGGTGGTCATCACCCTGCCAGGGCTAGCCGGCTTCATCCTCAGCGTGGGCATGGCCGTGGATGCCAACGTGCTGATATTCGAGAGAACCAAGGAGGAACTGCGCCAGGGGAGGCCCCTGGAGCTGGCGGTCGAGTACGGTTTCCGCCGGGCCTGGCCGGCGATCCGGGACTCCAACATCGCCACCATGATCACCTGCACCGTCCTGTACTTCTTCGGGGCCGCGGACGTGCAGGGTTTCGCCCTCACCCTCTTCATCGGGGTGGCCGTGAGCATGTTCTCGGCCATCGTGATCACCCACTCGCTGCTGCACTACGTCCAGCGCTGGTTCGCCTTCGCTCGCCGTCCCACCCTCTACACCCGGATCGTGCCGACCGACCGCCTCAAGGCCACTTTTAGCTCAGGGAGCCGCTTCGACGTCGTCACCCACCGGAACTGGTACTTCGCGGCCTCCCTGATCGTGATCGTGCCCGGGATCATCACCATCCTGTTCGCCGGCTTCAACCTCGGTATCGACTTCACCGGGGGCGACTCCATCAGCGTGCAGCTGCACCAGCCGACCACTGCGGCAGCCGTCCAGAAGGTGGTGACCGACACCTACCGGCCCAGCCACGCTCAGGTGCTGGCCGAGTCGAACCACTACTACTCGATCACCACCCAGCCGATCGCAGCCAGCGAGCTCACGAGGATCAACCAGGCTCTCGACCAGCACTTCGGGATCACCAAGGACCACACGGGGTCGCTCAACCTCAGTGAGAGCACGGTTGGCCCCACCATAGCCAGCAGCCTGGTGGTCAGCTCGGTGCTGCTGGTGGTCGTGGCGGCCGCCCTCATCTCGGTCTACCTGGGCTTCCGCTTCTCCCAGACCATGATCAGCGCCCGCCGCTTCGCCCTCTGTGCCATGGCGGCCCTGCTGCACGACGTCTTCGTGCTGGTCGGGTTGTGGGCCATCCTGGGGCACTTCAGCCAACTGGGCTCGGTCGATGCCCTCTTCGTCAGCGCGGTGCTCACCGTGGTCGGTTTCTCAGTCCACGACACCATCGTGGTGTTTGACCGGATCCGGGAGAACCTCAGGGTCCAGGGGCCGAGGATGACCTTCGACCAGGTGGTCAACCTCTCGATCGCGCAGACCATGTCCCGCTCCCTGAACACCTCGCTCACGGTTCTCTTCGTGCTGCTCACCCTGGTGCTCCTGGGAGGGGCCTCGGTGCAGGGATTTGTTCTCGCCCTGCTTATCGGCATCTTCTCGGGAACCTACTCCTCGATCTTCAACGCCGCCACCCTGCTCACCGCCTGGCGGCAGCTCGACCGCCAGGCGGTAGTGCGACGAGGCGGCGGGTCCCGGGTAGTGGCGATCCCCGCCACCCGGCGCTGAGGGCCGGCCCCCCGTGGGTTGGTGGTGAAAGGCTCGTCGGGTTCCCAGATTGACCGCGACCGGCTCAGGAGTGTGGTGCAGGGACCAGTTGCGGAGCTCGGGCTGACTCTGGTCGGGCTCTCCTGGGCCAGTGGGCGGCGCGGCGCGATCCTGCGGGTGACCGTGGACCGGCCCGGCGGGGTCACCGTGGACGAGTGCGGTGCCGCCAGCTTGGCCATCTCCGACGTGCTTGACGTGCACGAGGCCGAGCTCCCGGAGTCCTACTCGCTGGAGGTCAGCTCCCCCGGGGCTGAGCGGATACTGGCCACCGAGGAAGAGTTGCGGGCGAGCCTTGGGCGCCGCCTCCGGGTGGTTGTGGCGCGTTCCGGCCAGGAGGCAGTCATCGAGGGGCGGCTCACTGCGATCTCGGACCGGCTGCTGGAGCTGGAGGCTCGGCGCCGGAGCGGCAGGCCTCAGCGGATCGAGCTGGAGCGGTCCGAACTGGTTTCGGTCCAGGTGGTGGTGGACCTTTGACGGCCCAGGGGGGCGGCTCTTCGGGGGGGCTGGACTCGGCGCTCGCGGCGGTCTGGGAGGAACTGGGCGTGGACCCCGCGCGGCTCATGGAGGAGGTGTCCCTCGCCCTCTCCGAGGCGCTGGCGGAAGCGGGCAACCCTGTCGCCGGCCAGGTGGCGGTGAGGTTGGCCGCCGGGGGTGAGGTGGAGGTCGTGTCCGTCGGTGAGGGGGAGGCGGAGCCCATCTCCTTGACGCCCCAGGTGGTGGCGCGGGCGGCGCGGCTTGCTCGGGTCCGGCTCGCTCGGCAGCTGGATGAGACAAGGCGTGACCGTCTGGCCGCAGAGGCGGTTGAGCATCGCGGGCAGCTGATGGACGGAGTGGTGGAGCGCCAGGCCGGCGGCACCTGGTTTCTGCGGGCCGGCCATCTGCAGGCGGTGCTCGGCCCCGGTGAGCAGATCCCGGGTGAGCGCCTGGCGCTCGGGCGCCACCTCAAGGTTGTCCTGCTCGAGTCCCGCCGCGGGGGACCGGAGATGATCGAGGTTCGGGCCTCGCGCACCTCTCCTCTCCTCCTGCGACGCCTCCTGGAGATAGAGGTTCCGGAGATCGCGTCCGGCGAGGTCGTAATAAGGGCGGCCACCCGAGAGCCCGGCGTGCGGTCCAAGGTCGCCGTGGAATCAGTGCGGCCAGGCCTCGATCCCAAGGGTGCCTGCATCGGGCCGAAGAGCACCCGGATCCGAGCCGTGGTGGGGGAGCTGGCGGGTGAGGAGGTCGACATCGTCGAGTGGGCAGACGATGCCGCCACCTTCGTGGCTCGCGCCCTGGCCCCGGCACCGGTGGTCGGCGTCCGGCTGGACGAGGAGGGGCACCGGGCAGTGGTCGAGGTGGCTCCGGAACTGCTCTCCCTGGCGATCGGCAAGGAGGGCCGGAACGCTCGTCTGGCGGCCCGGCTAACGGGATGGCGAATCGACATCCGGGTGCCGGAGACGGCGCCATGATCCAGGGAGCGGAGCCAGCAGTGATCGTGCCCTCCATCCACCGTGCCGTCTGGGGGCGGGTCTGAGCCCCGTCTGCCCGGCGCCGGTGACCGCGTCATCGCGGGAGTCGCCCGGGCATCCGCCGCTTCGGACCTGCGTGGGCTGTCGGGAGCGGCACTCGAAGTGGGTGCTGATCCGGCTGTGCCGGTCCGGCGAGACGCTGGACGTGGACAGCAGCGGGCGGGCCGCCGGACGGGGGGCATACATCTGTGCCAAGATGGAGTGCTGGGAGGCGGCCAAACGTAGGCGGGCGTTGCAAAGGGCGCTGCGCCTTGCGGCCGGAGTGCCAGTTCCGGACCGTGTGGCTGGCCTGGTGGCCGGTATGATCTCCAATTCAACCCCGGAGACTGGATGGGGCCCCGTCCAGGGGCAGGAGGAAGTGCTATCGCGAAGCTGAAGAGGGTGGAACTCCCGGACAATCTCACGGTCAAGTCACTGGCCGAGGCTCTTGGGGTTTCCTCCGCTGAGGTGTCGAAGGCCCTGCTGCAGCGGGGGATCCTGGCCACCATCAACCAGTCCCTCGATCTGGGCACGGCTCGGCTGGTGGCAGAATCCCTGGAGATAGAGTTGGCCGAAGCCGCCGCTCGGGAGGCGCCGGCCTCCGGGCGGGTCCAGAGGGACGAGAGCCGCAAGGGGCTCCTGCCCCGGCCCCCCGTGGTGACCGTTCTGGGGCATGTGGACCACGGCAAGACCAGCCTGCTGGACGCCATCCGCGAGTCCAACGTGGCAGCGCGGGAGGCCGGTGGCATCACTCAACGGATCGGCGCCTCGGTGGTGCGGCGGGAGGGGAGGCTGATCACCTTCATCGACACCCCGGGCCACGCTGCCTTCACAGCCATGCGAGCAAGAGGCGCGAACATCACCGATCTGGCGGTGCTGGTGGTGGCTGCCAACGACGGGGTGATGCCCCAGACCGAGGAGGCCATCCAGCACGTGCGGAACTCGGGGGTCCCCATCCTCGTGGCCATCAACAAGATCGACCTGGAGGACGCCCACCCCGACCGGGTAAAGCAGCAGCTCACCGAGCACGGGGTGGTGGTGGAGGACTTCGGTGGGGACGTGGTCAGTGTCCCGGTCTCAGCCAAGACCGGCGAGGGGCTGGACCACCTCCTGGAGATGATCCTTCTAGTGACCGACCTCAATCCTCCCATGGCCGATCCGAATGCCCCTGCGGAGGCGGTGGTGATCGACTCGCAGATGGACCGGGGGCGGGGGCCCGTGGCCTCGGTCCTGGTGCAGGAGGGCACACTGCGACGCCAGGATCACTTCGTGGTGGGGGCGGTCGCCGGCCGGGTCCGGGACCTCATAGACGACACCGGACGGCGCATCGAGGGCTGCTCTCCAGGGCTGCCCGCTCAGGTGGCGGGCCTGCCCGAGGTGGCTGTAGCGGGGGACCGGCTGCTGGTGGTGGCCAGCGAAAAGGAGGCGAAGGCCCGGGCCGAGGCTGCCAGGGCGGCCGTCCGCCAAGGGCGAGTGGACGCCCGCCGGGTGAGCCTGGCGGAGCTGAGCCGCCAGGGCGAGGAACAGCTTCGCGACCTGGACCTGGTCGTGAAGGCGGACACCCACGGTGCCCTGGAGGCGCTCCGCTCCACTCTGGTGAAGTTCTCTGACCCGACGGTCCGACTCCGGCTGGTGTACGAGGGGGTTGGCCCGATAAGCGAGGCCGACGTCGATCTGGCTGCGGCCGCCAACGCCATAGTGGTCGGCTTCAATGTCCGTCCTGATGTGGGCGCCCGGGCCGCCGCTGAACGGCAGGGCATCGACGTCCGCACCTACGACGTGGTCTACCAGATCACCGATGACATCGAGAGGGCCATCCAGGGTATGCACGAGCCCACCTTCGAGGAGGTGTTCGAGGGCCGAGCCGAGGTCAAGATGCGTATCCGGGTGCCCCGGAGCGGCATGATCGCCGGTTCTCAGGTGACTGAGGGCAAGCTCACCAGGGGCTCCACTGTGGTGGTCAAGCGGGATGGCAAGGAGGTGCAGCGGGCCCGGATCGAATCCCTGCGGCGCTTCAAGGACGACGTGCGTGAGGTGGCCGCCGGGTATGAGTGCGGCATCGACCTGGGCGCCTACCAGGACTTCGCTGAGGGTGATGTTCTGGAGTCCTATGTGGTGCAGCAGCGCAATCGCTGATGGCGGTGGCGGGGTCGGCACATGAGCCCTGCCTCCCCGGGCCACCGGCGAGAGCGGCTCAACGCTCAGCTGCGCCAGGAGCTGGCATTGGCGCTTGCCCAAGACGTGGAGGATCCCCGGCTGAACTTGGTGTCAGTGCTTGAGGTGGACTGCGCCCCCGACCTGTCAGTGGCGTTGGTACGGGTGAGCTCCCTGGGAGACGACGCCGAGCGGCGGCGCAACCTGACCGCCCTCAAGGGGATGACCGGGTACCTCCGGCACCTTCTTGGTGACCGGCTGGAGAACCTCAGGCGGGTCCCCCGGCTCGACTTTCGGCTGGACGACTCGATCGTCCGTGGCACCCGGGTGAACCAGCTGCTCACCTCCCTTGCCCCTGAGTCCCGAGCTGGCACCGATGATTGAGAGCCTGGCGGCGATCACCGCCGCTCTGGACGAGAAGAGCGACTTCGCGCTGGTCGCCCACCAGGATGCAGACGCTGACTCCTTGGGATCAGCCCTTGCCTTCGCTGAGTATCTGGATCAGCGGGGAAAGCGGGTAGCCGTCCTGGCCCCCAAGCCGGTTCCTCAGGGGCTCGCCTACCTGCCTGGGTTCCCGCGTGTGAATCGGGAGGACATGTCCCCGGGCTCCACGGTGATCGCCTTCGACGCCGGCAGTCCGTCGCGCTTCGGAGACCTGGGTCAGCGCATCGCCGAAGCTCCTCTCACCATCCTCTTCGACCACCACATCAGCAACGACGGCTTCGGTGATCTCGGGGTGGTCGACCGTCAGGCCGCCGCCACCGGGATGGTGGTGCTGTCCCTTCTGCGGCAGTGGGGGGCGGAGATCACGCCGGACATGGCGACCAACCTGTATGCCGCCATCTTCACGGACACCGGTGGGTTCCGGCACGACAACACCTCAGGCCCGGTCCTGCATGCTGCGGCCGGGTTGGTGGACTTGGGCGCAGACCCGGCATTCGTGGCGCTGCGCTCGTACAAGTGGAGGCCCGCCACCACGCTGCGCCTCCAGGCGTTGGCCGCCAGCGCCGCCCACTACGAGCTGGGTGGCCGGCTGATCTGGACAGCCGTGACCCAGCGGATGCTCCACGAGGCCGGAGCGGAGCTGGAGGAGACCGAGGGGATCATAGACCTCCTGCAGACGTTGGACACCATGCTGTGCGCAGTCCTGTTCAAGGAGGCGGGGGAGCGGCTGACCAAGGTTAGCCTGAGGACGCGGGGCAGGCTGGCGGCGCACGAGCTGGTGGCCGACCTCGGTGGTGGGGGCCACTTCCGGGCAGCAGGCGCCGAGCTCCGCTCCGGCCTGTTGGAGGCCGAGGAGGCGGTGCTGCGGCGCGCACGGGCTGCGGTGCTGGAGGAGGGCGAGGGATGACGGCTCCGGTAGACGTGGTCCCCAACCCGCTTCGCCGGACCGGCCGGCCACCGGGGGTGACTGGGGTTCTCAACCTGGCCAAGCCCGCCGGGATCACCTCCTTCGCCGCAATCAGGGACGCCCGCCGGGCGCTCGGGGAACGGCACATTGGGCACGCTGGGACCCTAGACCCGGCGGCCACCGGGGTGCTCCCGCTCTGTGTCGGGCGGGCCACCCGACTGGTGGAGTACATCCTGCGCGAACCCAAGACCTACAGAGCACGCCTACGGCTGGGGGAGACATCCGACACCGGCGATCTCGAGGGCGAGGTGCGGCCCGGCTCCTCCGCCGCAGCTCTGGACCGAACCGTGGTGGAGAAGGCGCTGGAGGAGTTCGTGGGGAGGATCGAGCAGGTCCCACCGATGCATTCCGCCGTGCGTCATCAGGGACGCCACCTGTACGAGCTGGCCCGGCAGGGGGTGACCGTGGAGCGCAAGCCGAGGGTAGCCGAGATCCACAGCATCCGGGTCCTCTCGTTCACGCCGGGGGAGGTGGCCGAGGCGGAGGTCGAGGTTGTTTGTGGCAAGGGCACCTACCTCCGGGTGTTGGCGACCGACCTGGGAGAGCGGTTGTCCGTGGGAGGGGTGCTGGGGTGGTTGGAACGCACCGCCTACGGGCCCTTTCATCTGGAGCAGGCGGTGTCGGTCTCGCAACTGCTGGAGACGGATGACCCGCGGTCGCTGCTCCTGCCTCCGGAGGCCGCTGTTCAGGGGATGCCCCGGGTCGACCTCCTGCCCGGAGCCGCCGCCGCCGTCCAGCGCGGCCAGGGGGCCTGGCTTCAGCGCGGTCCCCTGGGAGAGCAGACAGGGGGGGAGGTGAGAGCCCACGGCCCGGACGGTAGGCTCCTGGCGGTCGGCACCCTGGCCGGCCTGCGATTCCAGCCCCTCAAGGTGATCGCCCCCATCGGTGGCTGATTTGGGGGTCGGGGTCCCGGCAGTCTTTGGGATCCCTCTCAACGGCCCGCCCAAGGATGGCCCGCCGGCAGTGGTGGCGGTGGGCAATTTCGACGGGGTGCATCTGGGCCACCAGCGGCTCCTGCGGGCAGCGCGCCAAATGGCGGGTCCACAGGGGATGGTCGTGGCAGTGACCTTCGAACCTCACCCGGCGCACCTCCTGCGTCCGCAGTCAGTGCCCGGCCTTCTCACGCCGCTCAGGTTTCGCCGCCGCCTGCTGGCGGAGGCTGATGTGGACAAGGTGCTGGTCATCCCCTTCAACGACCGGCTACGTGCGCAAGACCCGGGGGAGTTCCTCTCCCGCCTCCGCCACCAGCTGGCGGTCGTCGGCCTGGCGGCCGGTCCTCGGCTTTCCCTGGGTCGTGATGGCAGCGGGGGGGTGGACTTCGTGCGCGCCTACGCCAGAGAACACCGGCTCGGGCTGGAGGTTGTCGACCAGGTGGTCGTCGGGACCGTGGCTGTGAGCAGCTCGGAACTTCGCCGCCTGCTCCAGGAGGGCCGGGTCTCGGAGTATCCGCACCTGGCGGGCCACCCCTTCCAGGTGATGGGGGAGGTGGTGAGGGGAGAGGGGTTGGGCCGTCTCTTGGGCTTCCCCACCGCCAACCTCAGGACCCTGCCGGCCCAGCTCCTCCCTCCCGATGGGGTTTACGTCATGACTTGGAGGCCGGCCTCGGGCGGAGAGCCGAGGCCAGCGGTGGGAAGCGTCGGCACACGCCCCCACTTCTCCGGGCGCGACCGGCGGTTTGAGGTCCACGGGCTCGGCCCCACCCCGGACCTCTACGGCCAGGAGCTGATCGCTGAGGTCCTAGAGCGAATCCGGGGCCAGGAGACGTTCCGCTCCGACGCGGAGCTGGTGGCCAAGATGGCCGAGGACCGTCGTCGAGCGGAAAAGTTCTTCGGCGGAGGTACCTAGGGGCAGCCGAGATCAGGCCGTCCGGGGCCGGGTGCCTGCCGTGGCCAGGGCGGAGAGGATCACGGCCAGCACGATCGCCACCAGGATGCTCCCGTACTTCCCGGAGGTGTGGCCCTCACCTAGGACCGCCAGGGTGACGAAGCCACCGATGAGGCTCCCGGCCAGCCCTGCGATGACCCGGATGGTCGCGGCCGCTCCGCGCGACTGGCGGATGTAGAGGGCCCCGATGACCACCCCGATGACGATGAAAGCGATGACGTGGAGCACTTGGTTCAACCTCCCTCTGGCAGTGAAGACGGCTCTGACGTGGATGCGGAACTGGAATTTAGCAGAGCTACCCCGTCAGGATGGTGCGGGAGCTCGGGCCGCAGCGTCATGGGCTGCTCTCCGCCGACCGCGCTTCCGTCCGTGGCTCCCGGCTGAAGGCCGGTCTCGTCTCCGCCTCGGCCAATGGTAGCGGGGCGGAGGGTGGCCCCGGGCGTGCTCATGGCTGCCGCCCGAGCCTGCATCTGCCGCGTGCGCTCCCGAGCAGCGTCCAGCATCTGGCCCACGTCCACCATCTCCCGCGAGATCCCGCCGACCGACTCGCCGATGCGCGCCGAAGCCTGGGCCGCTGAGTACTGCGCCCGGAACACATCCTTCTGACTGCGGAATCCCTCCACTCTTGTCTTCAGGCGCTCCATGGCCAGCTCCAGCCGGGCCTCCTGATCTCGCAGCTCAGCCACCTGCAGCTCCAGGGAGGCCAACTGGGCGGAGGTGGCATGGGCCCGGGTCAGGGCGATTCTGGCCAGGTCCTCGCGCCCGGAGAGGAGAGCCTGGCGGGCCTGATCGCGGAGCCGAACCTGGCTCTCACGAAACCCCTTGGCCTGGAGCTCTAGCCGCTTGTGGGATGTCACCACCTCGGCGATCCCTCGCCTCGCTTGCTGAAGGACCTCGGCCTGGCGGCGGTAGGCGACGTCCAGGGCCTCGAGGGGATCCGCGGTCCGACCCCGGAGGACGCGGGAGCGCTGGGACAAGAGACGAGTGAGGCGACGGCCCGCACTGGTGCGCAGCCCCAGACCCATGAGGGCGAGGATGAAGCCGCCGACCAGGGCATCGACAAACAAGGGCTGAACCACCTCCACGACCTGCTCCGGCCCATCCTAGCGCGGTCGGCGGGGCGGTCCCCAAGATGCCCCTCTGCATCAGTTCCCAGGAAACGGGTATATAGAGGTTGCATGCAACGCAAATTGGGCACCGACGTCGGGCTCACGGCCCGGATGTTCCTCACGCTGTTCCTGCTGGCGGTGGTCTACCTCGCCTTCGTCGGGGTGCTGCTGCTGCTCCACACCGGAATCGTCACCATCGTGGTGGTGGTGGCCGTGTTGCTGGTGGCCCAGTACTACTTCTCGGACCGCATGGTGCTCTCCGCGCTCCATGCTCAGATCGTCACGCCTCAGCAGTACCCCCAGCTCCACGACATCGTCGGTCGGCTGGCCCAGCTCACCGGGATGCCCATGCCCAAGGTGGCGGTGATCCCATCCCGGGTCCCCAACGCCCTGGCCACGGGCCGCAACCCCAAGAACGCCGTAGTGGCCGTGACGACGGGCATCCTTGACCAGCTGGAGCCCAAGGAGTTGGAGGCGGTGCTGGCGCACGAGTTCAGCCACGTGATCCACCGTGATGTGAAGGTCATGGCCATGGCCGGGTTCTTTGCCACTGTTGCCTCCCTCATTGTGCAGTCGGGGATGTGGTTTGGCATGTTTGGTGGCTTTGGCTACGGTGGCGGCTACGGGCGCGGACGGGGCTCGGATGAGGGTGAGGGGATGATCGTCATCATCCTGGTCGCGGCGGTCGTCTGGGCCATCAGCTTCGTCCTGATCAGGGCCCTCTCCCGCTACCGGGAGTACGCCGCCGACCGAGGATCGGCGATCATCACCCAGGAGCCATCTCAACTTGCCTCGGCGCTGCAGAAGATCAGCGGCGCCATGACCAGGATCCCCAGCCGGGACCTCCGCCAGGTGCAATCGGCCAACGCCTTCATGATCTTCCCCGCGATCACTGCCGGCAAGGGGAGCCTGGCGGAGGTGTTCTCCACCCACCCCTCCCTGGAGCATCGGCTGGCCAAGCTTCGCGAGCTGGAGGCGAAGATTTCCAGTTAGAGTTGGGGTGTGGGCTTCCTCGACTCCATCCTCGGCCGGACCAAGCTCCCCAAGTCCAACGAGGACAAGATCTTCGCCATGAGCACCGCCATGCTCACCCTGGAGACCGCGGCCGGGCTCCAGCCCACAGGACGGGTGGGGGTGGTGTTCCGCTCCCTGCCCAGCGGACGATTCCAGCAGCTGACCGCGGACACGGTAGCCATGCTCGGGCTGCAGGACAAGGCGGCGCCGGAGGACGCCCTCACGGTGAGCGAGGTCAAGGACGACCTTGGGTTCGAGTGGCTTCTGGTGGAGGGCAAGCAGTTCGACACCACGCTGGCCGCTTTGCACGCGGTCGCCACCGGGCTATTGGACGAGGGCCTGGGAGATTGCCTTCTGGCGGCGGTCTTCCCCTTTACCTCGGCCTCGGGGCCGGTCTACTGGATCTACGGGTACAAGGAGGCCACCTTCTACCCCTTCGTTCCCACGGGGGACCGGCGCCGGGACAACGCCACCGAGATGCGGTTGGCGGCGGTGGCCAAGGAGGATCTACCGGTGGAGCCCGACCTGGAGCGCTGGTACGCCCTCTGGGGAGTGCCGGTCTGAGCTCAGGCGGGGCTGGCCGGGGCGTCCACCACGTTGCCGTCCTCGGACAGGAGCGCGGTGGCCTCCTCCAGGGTCATGTCCTCTGACGGCAGGACCACGTCGGAGGACACCAGGTCGTCCGCGGCCACCTTGGCTCCGTGGGCGCGGACGAAGTTGAGGAGGGCCGCCAGAGCTGACCGGTAGCTCTCCTGGTCCTGCCCGGAGATGGCGTCCGAGAGGGCGCGGTCCAGCGGCTCCAGCTGCGGCTGCTCGGAGACGGCCAACCGGTACTGGTCCTCACCCTGGATGCGCACCACCACGGTGGCTCGGGTGGAATCCGATGGGGTGGCCGCGGGCGCGTCCGCAGGCGCTGTTGGGGCAGCTGCCGGCGCCTCCAGCTTGGGCGCCTCCACCGGGGCACCCAGCACCTCCTGCTTCAGCTGCGCGAGCTGGGCGTCCACCTGGGAGGTGGTCAGCCCGCTCTGGAGCTGGCGGTCGATGTCGTCCCCGGAGGTGATCCCGATCTGGTCCAGGGTGCCGCTGTCCACCAGGGAGTCGATGGCGGCGGCCCGAGCCTGCATCTGCTGGGTCTTGTCCTGGGCGCGCTCCATCATGAGGTTCACGTCGGCCATGTGCTCGCTGAGGCCGGTCACCGCCTCGCCCACCTGGGTGGTGGCCTTGGCCGCCGAGTACTGCGCCTTCATGGTCTCGCGCTGGGTGCGGAAGGCCTCGACCTTGGCCTGCAGCTTCTGGGCGGTCAGCTCCAGCTTCTGCTCCTGATCCTTCATCTGCGCGATCTGGACCTGGAGGCTCTGGAGCTGCGTCTGGGCGTCCTGGGCGCGGGTGAGGGCCAGGCGGGCCAGGTCCTCCCGGCCCTGCTGGAGAGCCAGCTTGGCCTGTCCCTGCAGCTTCTCCTGGTTCTGCTGCAGCTGGGCGGCCTGGATCTCCAGCCGCTTCTCCGAAGTGAGGACGTCGGCCACGCTGCGCCGCACCTGCTGGAGGGACTCCATCTGCTTCTGGTAGGAGAGGTCCAGCGCCTCGACCGGGTTCTCCGCCCGATCCAGGACCTTGTTGGCCTTCTGCTGGAACAGGTCCGACATCCGCCGCATGATGCTCATTGCCGTCTCCTTGGCACAGGTGGGCTCCGTCCCTCCAGATGGGATGTTAGCTGTTCCTGAGCTGGGACCCCAAGTCGCTCAGCCCAGGCGCCAGCCGCGCGTGCCCTCCCGATCGGGCCGGACGAGCACCACGTCGCCAGGATCCTGAGGGTTGATCATTCCCAAGATGAGGACCTCACTTCGGAACCCGGCCACCCGCCGGGGTGGCAGGTTGAGCACCGCGAGCACCTCAGTTCCGACCAGCTCCTCGGGCCGGTAGTGCCGGGTCAGCTGGGCGCTGGACTGACGGACACCGATGGCCGGGCCGAAGTCGACCGTGAGCTTGATCGCCGGCTTGCGGGCCTCGGGGAACGAGCTCGCGCTGAGGACCACCCCGGTGCGGATGTCAACGGCGCTGAAGTGGTCGAAATCGATCTGTGGCAATGCGCCTTCAGGCATGGTTCAGTTCACCTCCGAGAAGTACAGGGTCAGGGCCGACTCCCGGTATACTCGCCGGCGGGCGGGTACCGAAGTGGTCAAACGGGGCTGACTGTAAATCAGCTGGCGTCGCCTACAGAGGTTCGAATCCTCTCCCGCCCACGCCCAGGTAGCTCAGTGGTAGAGCGCTTCCTTGGTAAGGAAGAGGTCGCGGGTTCAATCCCCGCCCTGGGCTCTTTTGATCTCGTAGCGACCACATAACTGTACACATTCGCCCCTGGTCCGGTCGAGCACAGCGCTCTAAGACCTGCTACTTGTGATATGCCCCCGGGCGATGGCGAGGCGGCCCAAGGCGCCCGGTCTCGATCTCAGGACGCTCCCGGAGGCGTTCATGCTCACCATGGAGGCCGAGGGCAAGAGCCCGCCACCATCGCCAGCTACGAGTACTCGGTCCGGAGCTTCATCGAGTACTCAGAGGCGCACGGTCTTCCTCTGAGGGCGGCGGACGTGACGCGCCCCCAGATCGTCGAGTGGCTGGCCCACCTCCAGCGGACGACCAGGGGCTCGACCCCGGCCACCAAGTACCGGGCCCTGCTGCGTTTCTTCGGCTGGCTGGAAGTGGAAGGGGAAGTGGAGCGGTCCCCGATGGCGGGAATGCGACCTCCCGCCACTCCCGAGAGCATGGCCCCGGTGCCAGCCGTGGAGGACCTGCGGAGTCTGCTTCGGGCTTGCGACGGCCGGGCCTTCGAGGACCGCCGGGACGTAGCAATCGTGACCATGTTCATCGACACCGGAGCGCGGCGGAGCGAGGTAGGGAACCTGCGTCTCTCCGACGTTGACCTGGAGCGTCGCTCGGTCCAGGTGCTGGGCAAGGGGCGCAGGCCCCGCGTACTGCCGCTCGGCAGCAAGGCCTCCCTGGCCCTGAACCGGTACCTGCGCAAGCGGCCCGAGCACCGCCTGGCGGGCCAGGTGGACGCGCTCTGGCTCGGCAATGCGGGACCGATGCTCCCCGACGGGGTGGCCTTCGCGGTGGAGCGGCGGGCACGCATGGCCGGCATCGAGGGGTTCCACGTCCACCTGCTTCGGCACGCTTTCGCGCACGCCTGGCTCGCCAGCGGCGGCAACGAGGGCGATCTGATGGCCCTGGCAGGTTGGAGGTCGAGGACCATGCTCCAGCGCTATGCCGCCAGCCGCGCCTCCGAGCGGGCGCGGGAGGCGCACCGGACCCTGAGCCCGGCGGACCGATTGTAGGCTATACCCTTAGCCTGTCGCGGGCTAGTAAGATAGACTATGGGCCGATGAACCGGGCCACCCTCGTCAAGAGGATTCAGAAGGCGGCTCGCAATGCGGGAAAGAGCTGGACCCAAAGGAGAACCTCGCCGGGGGGCAAGCATGAGATCTGGGTCTGCGGGACTACCGAAGTCGCCATCCCTCGCCACCGCGAGATCAACGAGTACACGGCCGAGGGAATCATGAAGTACCTGGAATCGGAGTTGGGAGAGGACTGGTGGCGATGACGGCCGCAGTGGCGGTTGAACGCGCGACGTACACGGCCCGCTGCGTGCGCGCGGGCGACTGGTGGGCCATCGTCGTCCCTGAGGTGCCGGGAGTGTTCAGCCAGGCCCGCCGGCTGGACCAGGCCGAGGGGATGGCCAGGGACGCCATCGCGGCAATGCTGCAGGTGCCCCCAGGCTCGTTCGACGTGAGGGTGAGCCCCGACCTCCCCGGCGGCATCGGCGCCGAGATCGACGCCGCGAAGGAACTGCGGCAGACCGCAGAGCGAGCGCAACGTGAGGCCACGGCGGCCACGAGGCAAGTGGCCGCCACGCTGCTGGAGGGCTGCCAACTCACCATGCGCGACATCGGATCTCTGCTGGGCATGTCCCACCAGCGCGTGTCCCAACTCCTCGAACGTAGCGGGCACGGCACCGAGTGAGGGTGCCGACCGCGAACCCATTCGAGGCGACCAACGCCGAGGCGGCCGCTCTGGCTGCTCGCTCCGGCCGCCGCCCGGTCTCGGTGGTCGCCAGGCCTGACCGGAGCGACGACACATTGGTGCGCTGCGGCGCGGCCAACGGCACGTGCGGTGGCATCCTGGCCCACATTGACCGCCACGTCGGGCCGGATGGGGACCTTCCCACCGGCTTGGTCCGTGGGTACTCCGATTGGCCGTGGGCTTCCACCGCCTGCCTGACGGGACCCACGGCCCCGGCAGGCGCTCAGCCGAGCGGCTGAGGCGTGACCGCGCGGCCGTCGGCAGTGGGGAGCTCACTGGCGCTCAGGCAGCCCGACGGGCGGCCCGACGAGCGCGCGACCTGGTGCTCGACGGGGTGGATTACGGCTTTCCGGTCGGCACCTACGTTGACCCGAACGCCGAGGTCCGCTGCCCAACCTGCAGGCAGTTGAACCGGCTCGACCCGCAGGTGCTCAGTCTGGATGATCCCGGGGCGACGCTGTGCGGAGGTGCCCCCGGGGTGTAGACTTCGCTCCAGCAACAGGGAGCCGCCGAGCAGGCGGCACCGCCGCCAGCTGGTGCGGTCTCGCGACGGCTGCGGCCGAGGACTGTTCGCTCCCTGCGGAGCCGGTGGGCGGAGGGCATGCGCCCATGACCACCGAGACGCCGCAGTTAAGGCGGTTGCGCGCTCGTCGGGCCGCCTACCTGCTCCACGCCGACGGGGGACCAACACCGGCCCGGCGAGGGCCGCCCTTGCCGCCCGCTGGGAGCGGGAGGTCGACCCGGACCTCATCCTCGACCCCGCCGAACGGGAGCGCCGCGCGGGCTTTGCGCGACGGGCCTTCTACCAAGAGCTGGCCAACCGCTCCGTGGAGGGTCGGCGCGCCCAAGCGGGTCGCAAGGCGAGTGCACGTCACTCTGGAAACGACAACGCCGCCGGGATCCCCACCACCGCGCCTATGGGGTGCCGGCCAATCCGGCCGCGGCGCGCGATCCCCCGCGACTACGGCAAGCCCGGAACTACAGGGCCTCTGGCCCTGGCGGCCGGAGGCACGATCAGGGGAGTGATATGCCGTCCACGGTGGAGAAGCGAAGGGGAACCTCGGACCACCTGCTCCCTCCGTTCAGGGTTCGGAACAGAGATCCTGAGCTCAGCAGCCAACCGTCGCCCGCGCTGGTGAACCCGATTGCGGACGGGGCCGTGCTCGCGGGCAGGCCGAGCGACGCTGGGGCCGCCTGACCCTGTCCCCCGACCCACATGGTGGGCGCAGGGCTGTACCACCAGCCCTTGATCCCCAGCGCCCAGATCGATCCATCGGGGTTCACGGTCACCGCCTGGGGAAGGAGGGGGCCGTGGACGGCCACGGATCGGGGGACGGAGTTGCCCGTCCAGCTCCTCCACCCCCACCCATAGAGGGTCACAACCACGGTCTGTCCCCCAATCGCGCTGGCCGCGAAGTCGGCGGGACTGGAGGGCGGCGCGAGATTAGCAAGCTGCAGCGGGGTCCACCGGCGTCCGCCGTCACCTGTCTGAAGCACCTCCACGGTGTCGGTGCCGAAGCCGAGGTCCACCTCCGCCCAGCCGCGGGCAGCACTCTGGAACTCGAGAGCGGCCACCTGCAGTCCCTGTCCCGGCCAGATGAGCCGCCGCCAGGTCCGGCCCCGGTCGATCGTCTTGAGCAAAGTCCCTGAGCTCGTGACGGCGTACCCGACCTGCAGTGATCCCCAGGAGATGGCGGAGGTGGCCGTGGCCGGCAAGGTTGGCCCCGCCCCCCAGGCCCTGCCGCCGTCGGTAGTCTGCAGGCTCACATCGGTGCCGCCCACCTGCAGTTGAGCCACGCCGGTGCGGGCGTGGCCATCGAAGAATTGCACCGCGCTCAGCTGGGGAGCGGTCACCTGGCCTTGCAGCTGCCAGCTGGCCCCGCCGTCTGACGAGGAGACCAGCAGCCCCTGTGCCGTCACGGCCAGCAGGTTGCTGCCCGGACCGGTGGCGAAGGCGCAGGGGTGGAGCGCCAGATGGCTGGAGTCTGTGAGCTCCCCGGATGGGAGCAGGTTCAAGAGTGATGGGGAGCAGGCCGTAATCGACAGCGGCGCACAGACCGGGTACAGCCCGGCTCCGACGGTGGTCAGGCCGGAGCCGGAGATGCCGACCGCCGTGAGTGGAAGGCCGCCGTGGCCATCGATGTGTTCCGCTTTCCAGCTCGTCCCGCCGTCGAAGGTATCCAGCACCTCCTGGGGCGAGGTGCCGGGTCCGGCGCCCGTGTTGCACCCTGGAGCGCCTCCGACCGCGACCCCCCGTTGACCCGCGCCAGCGATGGCGGCCAAGGGCTCAGGGGACGAGGCCACCACCCGGAAGCTCCGCCCCCCATCCGAGCTGAGTTCGATCAGCCCGGTACCATCCAGGGAGCCGCCCACCAGCAGGTCTCCGGCTTGGGTGACCATGGCTGTGGGGAACACCCCGCCGGCTGGCAGGTTGGCTACCTCGGACCACCCCTCGCCGGAGCGGTACACGAACAGGGGCAAGGGGGTGAGGGACTTTGGTGGCGCGGGCTGTCCCATTCCCATCTGGGGGCACAGCTGCGCCCAGACAGTGAGCGCGCCCGGGTAGGCGGCGCACAGGGACCCTGAGGGCGAGCAGCTGATGGCGTCATAGGTCGCGGGGAAGGTGCCGGAGACCGGGTTCGCCATCCACTTCGCCGCCGGATTCAAGGAGCCTGTGATCGACAGATTTCGGAGCCCGGCACCGGCGAACTGATAGCCGAGTCCAAAGACTCGGCCCCCGCTGAGCAGCGCCGCGGCGGTCAGGTCGAAGTCCAGGTGCCGCACCTGCCAGGACGCCGATGTCGATCTGCGGAAGGCCAGCAGATTGCACCACGCGAAGAGCTGGCCCTCAGAGGAGCTGACCACCACGTAGTCGACGTTGGGGCCTCCGGTGACCTGGGCTCCACCACCCGCTGCGGTCTGTTGGCAGTTGGGTGCGGGCGCCGTCGGGTGCGCCGGAGAGAACGTCACACTGGTCGGAAGCCGGGGTGAGTTCGAAGAGCCACAGCCGGAAACTGCCACCGCCAGGCTCAGAGCCGCTCCGCTCAGGGCCGCCCTCCAGGGCCACCTTCTGCGGCTCGCCAGCACCTGGCGGATCGTCGTCACCTCGGCGCAACGGCTCGCGGTGGACAGGAGTTTCGCAGGCCAAGGCGGCCGCGGTCCCCAAAGGCCAGCTGCTCAGCCGACTCGGGGGACGCCCCCCAAAGGTGGCGTGTGCTTGGGACGCCAGGGTGGAAACGGTGGCGCCTGCCGACTCCGGACACCAGCCCGGCGGGAGCGTGGTCCGGACCAGTAACAACCGCCTCCGGGTGGGCGGGGACTCCTGAAGCAGGCTCGTGGTCGTGGTGCTGGGGTTTGCCGGGCCACCGCCCCTGGCCAGAGGATCGCTGTGGACCACGCCCGTGCTGGAGTTGTCTCCTCGCTCCCTGCCCGATTCTCGACGGCTGCGAAACCGACCGCCGCTTGCTCCTCTCGCCTAGTCCGGTACGTTCACCTCCAGCTCATCGAGCCAGGCGCGGGCCGAGGCGTCGCTGGGTGCCCGCCAGTCGCCCCGCGGGGAGAGCGACCCACCCGAGCCCACCTTGGGCCCGTTGGGCAGGGCGGAGCGCTTGAACTGACTGGTGGCGAAGAAGCGCTCCAGGAAGACGCGCAACCAACCTTTGATCTCAGCAAGGTCGTAGGATGTGCGGTCGCTCTGCGGTCCGGTGTCGGGCCAATCGCCCTGGGTGGGGTCATGCCAGGCGTGGTGCGCGAGGAACGCCACCCGGCTGGGGAGATACCCGTAGCGCAGCAGGTAGTAGAGGTGGAAATCCTGCAGCTCGTAGGGGCCAACCACCTCTTCTGAGCGCTGTGCGGGCAGCTCGCTCTGGCCGTCCCCGGAGGGAACCAGCTCCGGGGAGATCTCGGTGGCGAGGATCGCCCGCAGGGCGTCCGAGGCCTCCGCGCCCAGGCTGTCCGTCTCAGCCATCCAGCTCACCATGTGGCGGATCAGAGTCTTGGGAACCGAGGCGTTCACGCTGTAGTGGGACATCTGGTCGCCCACTCCGTAGGTGCACCACCCCAGCGCCAGCTCACTGAGGTCGCCGGTACCCACCACCAGCGCCTGGTGCTGGTTGGCGAGGCGGAAGAGGTGGGAGGTCCGCTCCCCCGCCTGGACGTTCTCGAAGGTGGTGTCGTAGACCGCCTCGCCGAGGGCCGCCGGGTGGCCCAGGTCGCGCAGCAGCTGCAGGCAGGATGGCCGGATGTCGATCTCGGCGGCGGAGACCATAAGAGCGGCCATGAGACGGAGGGCGTTCTCCCTGGTCCTCTGGCTGGTGGCGAATCCAGGCATGGTGTAGGCGAGGATGTTGGTCCGGGGCCAACCCAGCCGGTCCATGCATTTGACCGCCACCGCCAGCGCCGCGGTGGAGTCCAGACCTCCGGAGACCCCGATGACCAGCTTGTTCAAGCCAGTGGCCCTTAGCCGGGTGGAGAGCCCCTGGACCTGGATCTGGTGTACCTCGGCGCAGCGCTGGCTGCGTTTCGCGGGGTCGCTGGGGACGTAGGGAAAGCGGGCAATCCGCCTCTCCAGCGCCACTGGGGATGCGGGAGGGGCCAGTGGCAGCTCTACCGTCCGCAGAGCGGCGACCTGGGCCAGGTGGTCCCGGCGAGCGTCGTGGAAGCTGGTGAACCGGAGCCGGTCGGCGGCGAGGCGGCTGAGGTCCACATCGGCGGTGATCAGCTGCTCCTCCGCGGCGAAGCGCTCGGACTCCGCGAGATGGTCACCGTTCTCGTACACCATGGCCTGGCCGTCCCAGGCCAGGTCGGTGGTGGACTCACCCTCCCCGGCGGCCGTGTAGAGATAGGCGGCCAGGCAGCGAGCGGACTGAGAGGCGCAGAGCTGTCGGCGATACTCCGACTTCGCCACCAGGGCGTTGGACGCCGAGACGTTGATCAGCACGCTGGCCCCCCCGAGCGCGGCCAGGCTGCTTGGGGGGATCGGCACCCAAAGGTCCTCGCAAACCTCGACGTGGAAGGTGAGTCCCTCGATCCCTGACGCTTGGAACAGCAGGTCGGACCCGAAGGGGACGGTGGCTCCGAGGAGCCGGACCTCCGGCTGGGAGGAGTCCCTGGCGGCCCCGAACTGGCGCTCCTCGTAGAACTCCCGATAGGAGGGGAGGTAGCTCTTGGGTACGACGCCCGCCACTCGGCCGCTGTGGACCACCACGGCGCAGTTGAAGAGGATCCCCTGAGTCCGAATCGGGGCGCCCACCACGAGGGCGCAGTTCAGGTCCGAGGACCCCTCCACGATCGAGCGCAGCCCCTCCTCCACAGCTCGGTCCAGGGCATCTTGGTGGAAGAGGTCGTCGGCGGTGTAGGAGGAGAGGGCCAGCTCGGGGAAGGCCACCAGGACCGCACCTCGCGCCGAGGCCTGGCGGGCCAGCTGAAGGATCCGCTCAGAGTTGGCGGCAGGGTCGGCGACCCGCACCCTGGGGGTGGCCAGCGCCACCCGGGCGAACCCGTGGCGGTAAAGCGAATGGAAGTCGTTCACGGCGCGTCCCTCCGGTCCGGTGGGCCCGCCTGGGCGCCTGCTGCCATCGTACGATGGCAGGGGGCATAGGCAGGGTCAGATCAGTTGAGGGTTCGGGCGTTGCCGCCGACGTGGGCCGTGCTGGACGGCCTGATGTCGGAGAAGTAGGCCCGGCACACCCGGTCGATCAGATCCGGCGACAGCTCGGGCGGGACCCCCAGATAGCGGGCGGTCGCCATCAGCTGGCTCACCAGGTCGCGAGGATGGCAACCGCGGAGCGGTCGGCCGGTGGGATGGTAGTGGCGCTCCATCAGGTACTCCACCGCTCGGGAGGAGTGGGCCAGTCCCTGGGAGCGGCAGACGCGTTCGAAGATGAGGCGGAATTGGTCGGCGCTGGGGTCAGGGACGTGCGCCTTGTAGCGGACCCGGCGCAGGAAGGCCTCGTCGATCAGCTCGCCCGGGTCCAGGTTGGTGGAGAGCACCAGCATGGTGGCGTAGGGGACGCTCACGGTGGTGCCCGCCCGGGCGACGTTGAGATAGTCGATGCCGGACTCCAGCGGCACGATGAGGCGGTTGAGGATCTGCCGGGGTGGGATCATCTGCCTGCCGAAGTCGTCCACATGGAAGATGCCGCCGTTGGCCTTCAGCTGCAGCGGCGCCTCGTAGAAGCCTAGGCTCCGGTCGAAGGCCAGCTCCAGCTCATTGCCTCTCAGCTCTCCCCCGGCATGGATCACCGGCCGGTACACCAGTACCCACCTCTGGTCGTGGGTCAGGGGCGGGCCAGAGACCGGGCGGTGGTGCACCGGGTCGAACAGCCGGATCACCTCCCCGTGCACATAGAGGGCGTGGGGGATGAAGATCGGATCCCCGAGGACGCCGGCGCAGGCCTCCGCGATCGAGCTCTTCCCATTGCCGGGCGGCCCGTAAAGGAAAAGTGCCTGCCGGCTGGTCAGGGCGGTTCCCAGGATGTCGACCAGCTCGTCGGGCACCACAAGGTGGCTGAGGGCCTCCCGCAGCTGGTCACGCCCCACCGTGGGTGCCTCGTCAACCAGGGAGCGGGCGCTCTCCAGGTAGTCATCGAGATGGACGGGAGCGGGACCGGCGTACTGGTTGAGCTCCAACAGCTCACGGGCCCGCTCGCGCCCGAGACTGGTCACCAGGTATTGAAGGCTCTCGGCGAAGTCGGTGCCTGGGCCGGCGGTGCCCCGGATGCCGGTGGTGCCGCAGTAGCCCTCGGAAGCCAGGAAGTTGAGGGCGTCTGAGGTGATCGACCAGGGCAGGCATGCCCGGGCGGCGATGTCACGGCCCAGGATGTTGCCGTTGAAGTACATGATCTTGAGCACCAGTTCGGCGACGAAGGAGAAGGGGAGGGCCAGCTCCTCAAGCGACCGGGGTGGCTCGGGGCGGAACCCGGGGATCCTAGCCGACGCGTCGACCGCGAGGGCGTGTTCTGTCCTGTAGCCCCCAGGCCTGGGGACCCCCCGCTGGCGCTCGCTAGATCTCGGTTCCA
This sequence comes from bacterium, assembly GCA_021827985.1. Lineage (GTDB taxonomy): Bacteria > Chloroflexota > Dormibacteria > Aeolococcales > Bog-877 > JAJYXT01. Next base: position 120,854 of record JAKATL010000001.1, on the reverse strand, counting down.
TGTAGTTCCTTCCGGTGAGGGTACCTGCCCAATGCTCAGCGGCGATGGCGGCCTCGTGACGGCCGTGTCCACTGATAGGAACGCGCCCATGAACCGGATCACCCAACCACGGACGGGGTCGGCCCAAGGATGGCACCCGCGGCGGCGGGGGCGGCTACGGGCCGTTAGTAACGATCAGCCTCTGGAGTGGCCGTGCCCCGAGCTGGGGCTGGCCGAGGGCGAGTGACCGGGGGTGGTACCGGAGTGGCCGTGGCCCGAGCTGGGGCTGGCCGAGGGCGAGTGACCGGGGGTGGTACCGGAGTGGCCGTGGCCCGAGCTGGGGCTGGCCGAGGGCGAGTGACCGGGGGTGGTGCCGGAGTGGCCGTGGCCCGAGCTGGGGCTGGCCGAGGGCGAGTGACCGGGGGTGGTACCGGAGTGGCCGTGGCCCGAGCTGGGGCTGGCCGAGGGCGAGTGACCGGGGGTGGTGCCGGAGTGGCCGT
>JAKATL010000001.1:0-120365 GCA_021827985.1 bacterium | reverse complement strand
CCGGAGTGGCCGTGGCCCGAGCTGGGGCTGGCCGAGGGCGAGTGACCGGGGGTGGTACCGGAGTGGCCGTGGCCCGAGCTGGGGCTGGCCGAGGGCGAGTGACCGGGGGTGGTGCCGGAGTGGCCGTGGCTGGACGACCTCCCGCGGCCAGTCCCAGATCCACCGTGCACTCCACTGGGCGTGGCGGTGGGATGAGCAGACGGCCCCGCCCCAGTCAGAAGCGGAAGGGACGCGGACGGGTCGATGGCGTGAAAGCCGGCGGCGAACGATCCGGTGAGAAGCGCCGAGCCGAGGAGAAGAGCAGCGAAGCCCGCGCGGGAGGCTGGCCACCATACCCGCAGACGCCGCCGGGCGTGACGGGCAGACCTGCTATAGCGCGGCGGTGGGGGCTCGGCGCCTGCGGACCCCAAGCTTTCGGCCAGGGACCGGCTGAGCCAGTCGTCGAACCCCTCAGGCATGGGACGTCCCCTGCCGCTGGACCTGGGGATGGTTGGGGGCCGCACTCCTGGGCGGCTCGGAGTCGGACCAGGGAGTGTGGTTCCCCGGCTCGGCCAGCTTCTCGGCCAGCTTGCGTTTCGCCGCTGCGAGGCGGGAGGCCACGGTCCGCTCCGGCACCCCGATGGCTGAAGCTATCTCCCGGTTGGTGTACCCGTGAAGGTGGCGCAGCACCAGGGCGGCAGCCTGGCGTGCCGGCAGACCCTGGAGGGCGGAGACTAGGTCCAGCTGGTCGGTTGTCCTGGTGGCGTCGGCCACGAATTCGGGGCGCCCCAGGCGGCGGATGGTTTCTCCCACCTGGCGGAGCGTGTGTCGCCGTCGGTAGGTGAGTGCCACGTTGATGGCGATCCGGTGGATCCAGACAGGAGCCGGGGCATCCGGGCGGAAGCGGGGCCAGGCGGCGTAGGCGCGCTCGAACGCCTCCTGGACGCAGTCCTCGGCGGCCGCCGGCTCCCGGACGATCGCAGTCACCGTCTGGAGAACCCGGGCATAGGTGTCACGGTACAGGCGGTCGAAGTCGGCCGAGGAGCCTGGCTGGTAGTGGGGCGTGCTCACTGCCCGCCAGTTTGCTCCATCCGTGTCCGCTCGCGTCCCCAGACCACTGTCGCCAATGCGCTGTTAAGCGTGACAGTTCCGTGATGGCGGTCAGCCGCTCGAGCTGTCGGGACTCCTCCTGACGGCCACCTCGCGTGCTTTTCCCGTGGCCAAGAGGCCGTCGTGGCGGGGTGTGACCACGGGCAGATGAAGTCGGCGTCAGCAGGGAGATGGTGGGCGGCACAAGGCCATCTCCAGCCCATCGCCTGGCCCTCCGGCTAGGGGCTGGACTGCGCTGAGTCGCCGACTCGCTACGGCCCTCGCCGAGGCTCACCGCCCCAACCCGAGCCAGCGATGGCCCACGTCGGCCACCACCGTACCTGCCACAACCGGCCGGTGGCGGTCGGCACCCGTGCGCTGGAGCCGTGGGTCTAAGCTCAACCGGGATGGCGGCTCCGAAGGCCCGGCCCGCTCGACCCCTCGGGAGCCAGCCGGATGTGCCCGTCCCCCTGTCGCCGGCCCAACGGGCAGGTGCCGAGGGCTCATGGGCTTCCCGATCAATCTATGTACGCGGTGAACGAACTTGAGATCGTTGCTGGTGCGAGCCGCACCAGCTGCTCCAAAGGCTGATAGGTCACCTTGATCGTCACAGTGCAACCGATTACGTTTCCATTCGGATCATCGACCGCGACATTGGTGATCGAACTCGAGGTGATGGCCCCGGCGAAAGGCCCTGCGGCGGCCTTGGCGGGGGTGACGACGGCGGCCGACGGTGACGGGAGAGCGCAATCGGGCATCTGACCAGCCCCGAAGTTGGACGAGACCACCTCCCAGCGGGCAGTCGTCCGCGCGCTGTTGGTGATCGCCGAGACCTCCAGCACAAACCAGGATCCCTCCGCGATTCCCAAGAGCAAGAGGAGAAACAGGGGCACTACGAGGGCGAACTCGACCGCCGAAGCGCCTTTCGGACTAGAGTGTCGCTCCTGCGAGCGTAGATGGACTCCTGGCCCGCGGCGGACAGCCGGGAAGCGAATCTTCACGGTTGGATCATCCAACTCGTGCTGGTACCACTCACGGTAACGGCGGCAGGCAGGAGTGGGGTCAGCATATCCAGGTTGCACGTTGCGTGTACGGTCACCAGGAAGGAGTCGGTGCCCGGGGACGGAGGGGTTTGCGGTGGGAGCGACGTGGGCGAGATCGTCCAATGAAGCTCGTTTGAGGGGCAGGACAGGGCGGACCCAGCGAACGATGAGCACCCGGCGTCTATGGCCGGACCTTCTGACCCTCCTTCAGCTGTCGGGCAGCCCGCATACGCCCCGCCCGGCGGCAGTTCCGCGGCGTAGGCAGGTCCGCTGGCGTAGGGAGCCTCACGTGCCAGGTACAGAGATGCCTCGCGAGCCGCATTGCTCATCTCAATTCCGACGAAGTAGGCTCTGGCGAGGTCCACTCCCCCCGCCAGGAGGAGAAGCAGAATGGGCAGGACCAGGGCGAACTCCACCATCGCCTGTCCTCGCGGCTTTTGGTTCCTCACGAAGCAGTTAGCGCAGGAGGGAGATGTTCAGGGCGATCGCACCTTTGGCGCCTGACTCGTCGCCACAGTTTGGCTGGGTTAGAGTTGGACAAACCAAGACGCCACCCTGATCGGCAATAGAAGGCATCACGATGCCCGTGCACTCGTTGCTGCTCGGACCCGTGCAGGCGCCAGTCGCCTTGATCGCAATCAGTCCCATCACGCACATGTCCCACCCACCGGACACCTGGGGCACCGCCGCCTGGTTGGACGAAGCGCAGTAACTGAGGCCCGTCGGCTCGGTGCACCACGTGCTCTTGGCAATGCAGTCGATCATGGGAATGAGAAACACTTCCCCATTCTGTATGTTGGCCGTCCAGGCACCGTTGCCGGCTCCGACGGACGCCCAGCCCGGTGCCGTGAAGTTAGGCGGGGAGAAGGTGCCAGGCTTGAAGTCGCCCTTGAAGCTGCTGTCCGTGGAGGACGAAGAGCAGGCGGCATATTTAGTCCAGTGATTGGTCTTATAGTAGATGACGGTGTCGCCTGCTTGCACTTGCTTCCCGGCGACCCCATCGGCGCACGAGAAGTAGGCTGCGAAGGGCGCGGACGCCCCGCCCTCCGTCACGCGGAAGACGGCGGTGGCCGGCGCTGCCTCGCTTGCCGTTCCGATCCCTAGCACGTTCACGAGGCTCGTGTTGTGAGTGTTGTTCGCGACCACCTCAGCCCCGGCGGCGGACACGGCCCCTGAAGCGGTCTCGGGGATACCTCCACTCCCCGGGAATTGCCCTGGGCACGTGGAGCTGCCCACCGGCCAGAATTGGCATATCCGCGCGCCGGCCGAATCGGTGAAGTAGGCGCTGTAGGACGTGGCCTTAGTGGTGCCCGCTCCGTTGGCGGCGACCGCTTCCTGCACTGCCGACTGGATTTGCCCGTAGCCCCAGGGCAGCGACGCGGGGGCCGGCTGCTGGAATTGGCTGCTGAAGTCCGCTCCCAACATGCGCGCCACCGCCAGGGAGGCATTGTCCGAAGCGCTCTGCAGTCCGGTCTGACCCATGTAACTGAGCCCGGCGTCCAAGGCCAAGCCGGCCATCCCGATGATCGCCACCGCCGCGATGGCGAACAGCACGGCCACCTGCCCGCGGGCACCGGCCCTCGGCCCTCCCATAGGTCCTCCTGTGGCACTTGCCACTCTACCGAACAGCCAGCCCATCCTCACCACCACCTCCCGCTCGGCTCCGTTGGCCAGTTGGTCCAGCTAGCTGACCCGCCGGCCCGGGTGTTGGTCGCTACGAGTCCGGAAGAGGTCGCGTGGCGGTAAGAGGGGGCGAGCCCCCCTCGGGCGGCTGGGCCGCGACGGTCGCCGGCTGAGGGCAGAGGCACCAGGCGCAATTTCACTTTCACATACACCAAAACCACTGGGGTCGCGGGTCTACCCGGGCCGGTGGGCAACGAAACCGTCATCCCATCCCACGGGGCTGTGACGGCGACTTGGACTCATCCGGCGGCCGCCGGGACCAGGGCCGGTGCCGCCCTAGTCCGAGAGAAGCATTTGACCCGTCCCTTGGCAGGCCCTATACTCCGGGCTGAAGCCTGGCTCGGCCAGGCGTTTTTGTGTGGAGAGATCGGAAGGTGCCGGCAACCATCATCACCCTGCAGTGCGGCGAGTGCCGGGAGCGCAACTACACCACCCAGAAGAACAAGCGCAACGACCCCGATCGCCTGGAGCTGCGCAAGTACTGCCGGCGCTGCCGGCGGCACACCTCCCATCGCGAGACCAAGTAGGGGGCGGGGCGGGATCTTCGAAGGGGCGTAGCTCAGTTGGTAGAGCAGCGGTCTCCAAAACCGCAGGTCGCGCGTTCGAATCGTGCCGCCCCTGCACCAGAACCGCCCGGCTGAGAGGAGATGCAGGTGGCGAACTCGGCGGGGGAGCCGTCCCCCGAGGCAGGGGAGCGCGGCGGGTATCTGAGAGAGGTATGGGCCGAGCTCCGCAAGACGGTCTGGCCCACCTGGCCAGAGCTGCGACAGATGACCGGTGTGGTGATCGTCACAGTGGTACTCTTGGGAGTCTTCCTCGGACTCCTCGACTTCGGACTCACGGCCACGCTGGCCCCCCTGTACACCACTACCCCCGCGCCCACGGCGACGGCCACACCGTCGACCGGCACCACCCCCGCCGTCACCCCGACGCCCTCGGCGAGCGCCTCGCCTTCGGCCAGCCCGCTACCATCCGCCTCGCCCACCAAGTGAGCCAAGACATCCAGACCGGGAGCAAGCCGTGACCCCAGCCACCAAGTCAGTCGCCGATCAGGCCCAGTGGTACGTCATCCACGCCTACTCGGGCCATGAGGACAAGGTCCGGGCCAACCTCCTGAAGCGGGTTGAGTCCATGGACATGCATGACCAGATCTTCGAGGTCCTGGTCCCCACCGAGGATGTCCTGGAGATCAAGGACGGCCAGCGCCGGCACGTCTCCAAGCGGATCTTCCCTGGCTACATCCTGGTGCGCATGGTGATGTCGGACGAGTCCTGGTACGTGGTCCGCAACACCCCAGGGGTCACCAGCTTCGTGGGTTCGGGCACCCGGCCGGTGCCGCTCCAGGAGGCGGAGGTTCGCTCGATCCAGAGAACCATGGGCACCGAGGTCCAGTCCAAGGTTCAGGTGGAGTTCAAGGTCGGCGACTCGGTCCGGGTGGTCGACGGTCCCTTCACCGACTTCCACGGCAAGGTGGGCGAGATCAGCCCGGAGAAGGGAAAGCTGAAGGTGATGGTCAACATGTTCGGGCGCGAGACCCCGGTCGAGCTGGACCTGCTGCAGGTCGAGCGGCTGCGCTAGGAGTAACTGGAGTGGGAAAGAAGAAGGTCAAGACGGTACTTAGGCTGGCGATCGAGGCGGGCAAGGCCAGCCCCGGATATCCGATCGGGCCGGCTCTGGGCCAGCACTCGGTCAACATCATGGAGTTCTGCCGGGCCTACAACGAGCGCACCGAGTCCCAGGCGGGCATGGTGATCCCCGCTGAGATCACGATCTACGAGGACCGCACCTTCACGTTCATTACCAAGACCCCCCCGACCGCCGACCTGATCAAGCAGGCGGCGGGCATCCCGAAGGGGGCTGCCAAGCCGCCGCGCGAGCAGGTGGGCGAGCTCTCCCACCAGCAGGCGCTGGAGATCGCCGCCACCAAGCTGCCCGACCTCAACGCCACCGATCCTGAGATGGCAGCGCGGATGGTGGAGGGGACGGCTCGGTCGATGGGAGTCAAGGTAGTCACCTGATCGGAGAAGTGGGAGGACGCCTGGCGTCCGCCAGCACCACGAAGGAGAGATTGAGATGACCAAGGTGCACGGCAAGCGGTACGTGGAAGCGGCCAAGGCCACTTCGGGGGCCGCCCCCGCGGAGCCCCAGGAGGGGGTGCGAATGGTGAAGGCCGCCAGCACCTCCAAGTTCCCCGGGACCGTGGAGCTGCATGTGCGGCTCGGGGTCGACCCGCGGCACGCCGACCAGATGGTGCGAAGCAGCGTGGTGCTTCCCCACGGAACTGGCAGACAGCGCCGGATCGCCGTCTTCGCCCAGGGGGAGAAGGAGCGCGAGGCTCGCGATGCCGGCGCCGAGCTGGTGGGGGGTGAGGACCTAGTCAAGCGGGTCCAGGACGGTTTCACCGACTTCGACGTGGCCCTGGCCACCCCGGACATGATGGGTTCGGTGGGCCGGCTCGGGAAGATCCTCGGCCCGCGCGGCCTGATGCCCAACCCCAAGGCGGGGACCGTCACCTTCGACATCGCCCGGGCGGTGAAGGAGGTCCAGGCCGGGCGGGTGGAGTTCCGGGTGGACCGCTACGGCATCGTCCACGTGCCGGTGGGCAAGACGGACTTCGAGGACGAGGCACTGCTGGAGAACCTCGCGACCATGATGGAGGCCATCGTCAAGGCGAAGCCCCAGGCGGCCAAGGGGACCTACATCCGGGCCTGCTTCCTGGCTCCCACCATGGGGCCGAGCGTCCGGCTCGACCCCGCCGCCGCGGCCCGGCTGAGCGCGGCCTGAGCCGGATCCGCGGGCTGCTCAAGGTCGGCCCCAGGTGACCTCGGGGGCGAGGCCGGTTCCCTTGGGGTCCGGGAGCGACCAGTTGGAGGGGTGGCCGGACCTGGTGGCCCCGACCCGCGGGGAGCTCGGTGCGGCCTTCCGGGCGCTGCGGCAGGCCGGGGTCGCGGCGGTGGCTGTGGATCCGGCCGAGGTGGCTCTGGCGCGGCAGCTGCTGGACGGATTCCCGGCCCCGGTGGTGGCGCTGATCTCCGCTCCCCTTGGGGCCATGACCAGCGGCTCCCGGATGGCCCAAGCCGAGCTGGCGCTGGCGGATGGCGCGGACGAGCTGGCGGTGGCCGTGGACCCCTCACTCGTCCGTTCCGGGAAGCTGGGCCGGGCGGTTGCAGAACTCTCCCCGCTGAGACGGCTGGCGGAGGGGCGGACCCTGAGGGTCATATGCCACCTGGCGCTCCTGGGGCCTGACCTTGGAGCGGAGGCCGCAGCGGGCGCCGTCGATGGGGGAGCCGACCTCGTCATGACCAACTCGCACTTCGACGGCGAGGTCACTGGGGAGCAGGTCGCGGCGGTCCGCCGCAGGGTCGGCCAGCGGATCCCGCTGGTTGCGTCGGGGGGTGTGGCCGCCACATCGCAGGCGGCCCCGCTGCTTCTGGCCGGCGCCACCCGGGTGGCCGTGGGCTGGTCGGGTTTCTATGGTGAGCCGAGTCCGTGATCGGCACCGAGTCGGAGCTGGCGGGGATGATCGATCAGACCAACCTGGAGATGGGGGCGTCCGAGCAGGAGATCGCCGACTTCTGCGCACGGTCCGTGCCTTTCGGGTTCCGCGCCGTCTGCCTGCTTCCCAACCAGGTGGGAGCGGCACTGTCCGTCCTCCGAGGGACCTCGATCGGCCTCGCCGCCTGCGTCTCCTTCCCTCTCGGCCTGGACAGGTGGGAGGTCAAGGCCCGCGAGGCGGCAGAGCTCTGCGACCTAGGGGTCGACGAGATCGACATGGTGGTGCACACCGGGCGGGCGCGGGAGGGGGACCTCAGCTGGGTGGAGCGGGAGGTGGCGGCGGTGCGCCGGGCGGTGGCACTCCCCCGACTCCTCAAGGTGATCATCGAGGTTCCGGTGCTCCCGGCTGAGCTGGTGGGGCCGGTGGCCGTGGCCGCCGAAGCCGGTGGCGCGGATCTGGTCAAGACCTCCACCGGCTACAAGAGGTTGGGGATCCGGGCCACCAGCGCCGGGGACGTCCGCCTGCTGCGCTCCCTGCTCTCGCCCACGACCGGGATCAAGGCCGCCGGGGGAATCCGGAGCCTCGGTCAACTCGAGGAGATGGTGGAGGCCGGGGCGACCCGCGTCGGGGCGTCCCGGGGCATCGAGATCGTGGAGGAATGGCGCCTGCGCCGGGCCGGCGACCCGAGCGGTTGCTGACCCTTATACTGAACGTCTCTGGAACCAGCCAGTTCCCCGGAACCGAAGACCGCGGGGGCAGCTATGCTCAAACCCCCACCCCGCGCAGGTGACCGGCGGCGGCCAATCGAGGTCGGCGTCCGAGAGCCTGGCTTCCCCGGGTGACCAGGAGGTAGTCGCCCGATGACAGTCGCCCCCACCCACGGCGCCGCCCGGATCCCCGACGACAAGCAGAACGCCGTTGCCGATCTCACGGAGCGGCTGGGCAGGATGAGCAGCGCCGTACTCACCGACCATCGGGGGCTGAGCGTCGCTGAGCTGGAGGAGCTTCGCCGCTCCCTGCGCGCCAGCAGCATCGACTACGTGGTGGTCAAGAACACCCTCGCCCGGCGTGCCAGCTCAGGGGCGGGTATTCCGCAGCTGAGTTCCAGCCTGGTCGGACCCACGGCCCTCGCCATCGGTTACGAAGACCTCAGCGCCCCCGCCCGGATCCTGGTGGAGTACGCCCGGGGGCACCGGCGCCTGGAGATGGTCAAGGGGGGGATCGCCGAGGGCCGGGTCCTCTCCGCCGAGGAGGTCAGGCAGCTGGCCGACCTGCCCTCCCGCGAGGTGTTGATGTCCCAGTTGCTGGGGGTGATCGAGGCGCCGGTGGCCCAGCTGGTGCAGCTCCTGCAGTCACCCGTCCAGGGCCTGGTGGGGCTGCTGGACGCCAAGGCCGAGAAGGCCGCCTGAGCCGCCGGCCCCAGGTGCCGACAAGACGCAGTAGATAAGGAGGTAGTGGAACATGGCCAAGGTCAAGGTGGAAGACTTCGTCGAGGCGCTCGCCGACTGGACCGTGCTGGACTTGGTCAACGCCAAGAAGCTGATCGAGGAGAAGTACGGGATCACCGCGGCAGCTCCGGTGGCCGTCGCAGCCGTGGCCGGTCCGGCGGCTGAGGCGCCGGCGGAGGAGCAGACCGAATTCGCGGTGATCCTCACCGCCGCTGGCGACCAGAAGATCGCCGCCATCAAGGCGGTTCGCGAGATCACCGGTCTGGGCCTCAAGGAGGCCAAGGATCTCGTCGACGGCGCGCCCAAGCCCGTGCGTGAAGGGGTCAGCCGGGAGGAGGCGGAGTCGGTCGCCAAGAAGCTGCAGGAGGCTGGCGCCAGCGCCGAGATCCAGTAACGGCTCCCGGCTCCGGCGACCGCGCCTGCCACAGGGGCATGGACGGCGGGTGTGGTAGGATTGTCATTCCGCCGCCTGTGAAGTTCAGCCTTCGCCCACGCTTGCCTGGAGAACTCTAGCTCATGCCGTCATCCTCTGCTGCCTTGTCCGCCGTGCCCGAGCGCCTCTCCTACGGGAAGCTCCCTGAGGTGCTTGAGGTCGGCAACCTGATCGAGACCCAGCTGAACTCATTCCGCTGGTTTCTGGAACGGGGGCTGCGAGAGCTTTTTGACGAGATCAACCCCATCACCGACTACACGGGCAAGAACTACGAGCTGCGCTTTCTGGACTACAGCTTCGGAGAGCCCAAGTTCGACCAGGAGGAGTGCCGCAACCGCGACATGACCTTCGCCGCCCCGCTGCGGATCATGACCCGGCTCCACATCAAGACCGGGGAGAACGCTGGGGAGATCAAGGAGGCCGAGGTCTACCTGGGGGACTTCCCCATGATGACGGCCGAGGGTACCTTCTTGGTCAACGGCACCGAGCGGGTGGTGGTCAGCCAGTTGGTCCGTTCCCCGGGGGTGTACTTCACCGCCGGGGCCGACAACCCGGCCACCGGGAGGCCTCTCTACGCGGTCAAGTTCATCCCCAACAGGGGGGCCTGGCTGGAGATCGAGACCTCCACCAAGGACGTGCTGACGGCCAAGATCGACCGGAAGCGCAAGTTCCAGGCCACCACCCTGATCCGGGCCCTGGGCTACCCCAGTGATGACGACATCCGCCACTTCTTCCGGGACGTGGACACCGATCCGGAGCATCGTTACATAGACGCCACGCTGGAGAAGGACCCCAGCCACGACGTGAACGAGGCGCTGATCGAGCTCTACCGCAAGATCCGCCCCGGGGACCCGCCCACCGTGGAGAACGCGCGCAACCTTCTCCAGGCGCTCTTCTTCAACCCGCGCCGCTTCGACCTGGGTCGGGTCGGACGCTTCAAGCTGGACAAGCGGCTGGGCCTCAGTGAGGCGGAGGCCAGGCAGCGGGCCGAGGACAAGGACCTGCGGGTCCTTGCCCATGAGGACTTCATCAACATCATGCGCCGGCTGATCGAGCTCAACAGCGGCCGGGGCGAGGCGGACGACATCGACCACCTCGGCAACCGCCGGGTGCGGGCGGTGGGGGAGCTGCTGCAGAACCAGTTCCGCACCGGTCTCCTGCGCATGGAGCGGATCATCAAGGAGCGGATGACGATCTGTGATGCCACCACGGTCACGGCGGCCTCGCTGATCAACGCCCGGCCGGTGGTGGCAGCGATCAAGGAGTTCTTCGGCTCCAGCCAGCTGTCCCAGTTCATGGACCAGCACAACCCGCTCTCCGAGCTCACCCACAAGCGGCGGCTCTCGGCCCTCGGGCCCGGTGGACTCTCCCGCGAACGGGCGGGATTCGACGTCCGGGACGTCCACTTCAGCCACTACGGGCGGATCTGCCCCATCGAGACCCCTGAGGGGCCGAACATCGGCCTCATGGGGTCACTCGCCACCTTCGCCAGGGTCAACGACTTCGGCTTCATCGAGACCCCGCTGCGCCGGGTGGTGCGTTCACTCTCCCCGGCGGAGGATGGGGAGCGGCTGGTGGGGCGGCAGCTGGCCGAGGATGTGGCCGGTCTGAAGGCGGGAACCCGCCTCAAGGTCTCGGACTTCGAGCGCCTGGTGAAGGACGGTGTGGAGCGGGTGGCGATCACCCCCTGGGTCAGCGATGAGGTGCTCTTCCTCTCCGCTGACGAGGAGGACAAGTACACCGTCGCCCAGGCCAACGCGCCCATCTCCGAGATCGGCGAGTTCAAGGTGGAGCACACCCCGGCGCGCACCCGGCACACCTTCAAGGACGTGCCCGTGGGAGAGGTGGACTTCGTCGACGTCTCCCCCAAGCAGACCGTATCGGTGGCCACGGCGATGATCCCCTTCCTGGAGCACGACGACGCCAACCGGGCCCTCATGGGCTCGAACATGCAGCGCCAGGCGGTGCCGCTGGTGACCACCGACTCCCCTGTGGTGGGGACCGGCATGGAGTATTACGCCGCCAAGGACAGCGGAGAGCTGATCGTGGCCCCGACGGCCGGCACGGTGGTGGGGGTCCACGTGCCCCTGGCGGAGGTCCGCTCGGACCTCACCAAGATCGTCCGCAGCGGGCAGGACAGCGGTCTAGGGATCCTCTTCCGCCCCGACGATGGCGGCCCGGACGTCTGGTACGGGGTCCACAAGTTCGTGCGCAGCAACCAGGGCACCTGCCTTTCCCAGCGCATCGTGGTGAACCCCGGCGACCGGGTGGAGAAGGGCACGATCCTCGCGGACGGCCCCTCCACGAACCTGGGCGAGCTGGCCCTGGGCAAGAACGTGCTGGTGGCCTTCATGCCCTGGGAGGGATACAACTACGAGGACGCCATCCTCATCTCCGAGTCTGTAGTGCGGGAGGACAAGTACACCTCCATCCACATCGAGGAGTTCGAGGTCGAGGTGAGGGACACCAAGCTCGGACCGGAGGAGGTCACCCGCGACCTGCCCAACGTCTCCGAGGAGAGCCTGCGGAACCTGGACGAGCGGGGCATCGTCTACGTGGGCGCCGAGGTCCAGCAGGGGGACATCCTGGTGGGCAAGACCACTCCCAAGGGGGAGTCGGAGCTCTCTGCCGAGGAGCGTCTCTTGCGGGCCATCTTCGGCGAGAAGGCCAAGGAGGTGCGCGACAGCTCCCTGCGGGTCCCCCATGGGGAGCGCGGGGTGGTGGTGGACATCAAGCACTTCAGCCGGGCCGGTAAGGACGAGCTGCCCGCCGGCGTGAACGAACTGATCCGGATCTATGTCGCCCAGAAGCGGAAGATCGCCCAGGGCGACAAGATGGCCGGGCGGCATGGCAACAAGGGGGTAATCGCCCGGATCCTTCCGATCGAGGACCTGCCCTTCCTGCCCGATGGCACCCCGGTGGAGATCGTGCTCAACCCCCTCGGAGTGCCCAGCCGGATGAACCTCGGCCAGGTGCTGGAGACCCACCTTGGCTGGGCGGCGGCGGCCCTGGGAATTAAGGTTGCGACCCCGGTCTTCGACGGCGCCTCAGAATCCCAGATCGAGGACGAGCTGGAGCGGGCCGGTTTGCCCCGGGACGGCAAGACCATCCTGAGGGACGGGCGCACCGGGGAGCCGTTCGAGAAGCCGATCACCGTCGGCGTGATCTACATGCTGAAGCTGGCCCACCTGGTGGAGGACAAGATCCACGCCAGGAGCACCGGGCCCTACAGCCTCGTCACCCAGCAGCCCCTGGGGGGCAAGGCCCAGTTCGGTGGCCAGCGCTTCGGCGAGATGGAGGTGTGGGCGCTGGAAGCGTACGGCGCCAGCCACATCCTCCAGGAGATCCTGACCATCAAGTCGGACGACATCGTGGGCCGGGTCAAGGCTTACGAAGCGATTGTCAAGGGCGACAACACCCTCGACGCCGGCGTCCCGGAGTCCTTCCGGGTCCTGGTCAAGGAGCTTGAGGGGTTGGCCCTGGGGGTGGAGATCATGTCTGAGAACGAGGAGCAGATCGTGTTCACGGAGGACGACATGCCCGACATGCCCCTCGGTCTGGGGATCAACCTCGAACGGGACGAGCGGGACGACGCCGAGGACCTCGGGCGCTGAGGGTGCTCTGCCGCCGACTTCCCCGATCGATCCTAGCGCCCGCCGCTCGACCGCGCTGCGACCTCATCCACCCATTCGCCAGGAGGCGGACAAGCCTTGCTCAAGCTTGAGAATTTCGACGCCCTGAAGCTGTCCCTCGCCAGCCCCGAGATGATCCTCTCGTGGTCCCACGGGGAGGTGACCAAGCCGGAAACCATCAACTACCGGACCCTGCGTCCGGAGCGGGACGGGCTCTTCTGCGAGAAGATCTTCGGCCCCACCAAGGACTGGGAGTGCCACTGCGGCAAGTACAAGCGCTACCGCTACAAGGGCATCATCTGCGACAAGTGCGGGGTCGAGGTCACCCGCAGCAAGGTGCGCCGGGAGCGCATGGGGCACATCCGGCTGGCGAGCCCGGTGTCGCATGTCTGGTACTTCAAGGGGATCCCCAGCCGACTGGGGCTGCTCCTGGACATGTCGCCGCGCAACCTGGAGAAGGTGCTCTACTTCGCCAACTACATCGTGACCAAGGTGGACGAGGCGAAGCGCGAGGAGCTGCTGGCCCAGTTCGATCCCCACAACAGCCAGAAGATCACCGAGCTGGAGCAGGCCGCGGAGCAGGAGGCCACAACTTTTGTCGCCGAGCGGACCACCCGTGCGGCAGAGGTGGAGGCGGAGGCCGGCCAGGGCGCCGAGTCTCTGCTGGCCGCGGCGGAGACCCAACGCGAGGAGCTTGAGGAGCAGGCCGAGCAGTTGACCCGGAGGGCCGAGGCCGGTCTGGGCAAGAAGGCCCCCTCCGACTTCGTGCTCAAGGCCGGAGAGGATCGGAGGGTGGTGCTCAAGAAGGGGACCCAGCTGGCGGAGTCCCACCTGGAGGAGATCTCCGCGGCGGTCGCCGAGCTGATTGCCCAGGTCAGCCGGAGCGCGTCCGCCGAGGCTGAGAAGATCCGCTCGGAGGCAGCCGCTCAGGCCGCTACTCTGCGCCAGGAGGCGGAGGAGCGCCAGGCGGCCGGGGCCGCGGTTGGCGACGAGGAGATGGCTCGCGTCCGGTCGGAGCTGGAGGAGGCGGGGGAGAAGCTTCGCCAGCTGGCTCCCCACCAGCTGCTCAGTGACGCCGAGTACCGGGAGTACACCGAGAAGTTCGGTTCCGTGTTCCGGGCCGCCATGGGGGCTGCCGCCATCAAGGAGATGCTGGAGCAGCTCGACCTGGCCGCCGAGTCGGCCCACCTCAGGGAGGAGCTGACCTCCACCAGCGGTCAGCGGCGCCAGAAGGCGGTGAAGCGGCTGCGGGTGGTGGAGGCCTTCCGCAAGAGTGACACCCGCCCCACCTGGATGATCCTCGAGGTGCTGCCGGTCATTCCCCCGGAGTTGCGGCCGATGGTGCAGCTGGACGGGGGACGGTTCGCCACCTCGGACCTCAACGATCTCTACCGGAGGGTCATCAACCGCAACAACCGCCTCAAGAGGCTGCTGGAGCTGGGCGCGCCCGAGATCATCGTGCGCAACGAGAAGCGGATGCTCCAGGAGGCGGTGGACGCCCTCATCGACAACGGCCGGCGCGGCCGGGCCATCACCGGAACCGGGAACCGGAAGTTGAAGTCCCTCTCGGACATGCTCAAGGGGAAGCAGGGGCGCTTCCGCCAGAACCTGCTGGGCAAGCGGGTGGACTACAGCGGTCGCTCGGTGATCGTGGTCGGGCCGGAGATGAAGCTCAACCAGTGCGGTCTGCCCAAGCGGATGGCGCTGGAGCTGTTCAAGCCCTTCGTGATGCGGGAGCTGGTGAGCCAGGGGTTCACCCAGAACATCAAGAGCGCCAAGCGCATGGTCGAGCGGGCTCGGCCCGAAGTCTGGGACGTCCTTGACCAGGTGATCCAGGACCACCCGGTGCTGCTCAACCGCGCGCCCACCCTGCACCGGCTGGGCATCCAGGCCTTCATGCCGATCCTGGTGGAGGGATCCGCGATCCAGATCCACCCACTGGTCTGCACGGCATTCAACGCCGACTTCGACGGTGATCAGATGGCGGTCCACGTGCCGCTGTTCAGCGGCGCCATCGCCGAGGCCAAGAACCTCATGATGTCGTCCAACAACATCCTCTCGGCCAGTGATGGGAACCCGGTGGTGGCTCCCACCCAGGACATGGTTCTGGGTGCCTACTGGCTCACCGCCCTCAAGGTTCCCCTGGCGAAGGCAGACCCGGAGAGGGTGCACCGGTACAGCTCTCCTGCTGAGGTGGCCCTGGCGTACGACACCAAGGCGGTGGGCCTGCACGAGCCGATCCGAGTCCGGATGCCGCGCAATCGGGTGGAGCTGGGGTGGACGGCAGAAGGAGATTGGGCCAATGTGCTCACCACCCCAGGGCGGGTGATCTTCAACGAGGTCCTGCCCCTGGGGCGCCCGGTGCGCGAGGGCTCGGACGCTTCTCCCATGGTCTTCCAGAACCGGGTCTTCGACCGCAAGGAGCTCCGGGCGCTGGTCGCCATCTGCTACCGGCTGTACGGCAACGAGGTCACGGCCGAGGTGGTGAACGACATCAAACGGCTGGGCTTCGGCTACGCCACCAAGTCGGGGACCACGATCTCGGCCATGGACATCAAGACGCCGCCGGAGAAGGCGGAGATCATCGCCAAGTCTGAGAACGCCGTCGACGAGGTGACCCTTCAGCACCGGCGGGGCTTGATCACCGAGGACGAGCGCTATGGGAAGACGGTGGAGATCTGGACCCAGGCCACCGAGGCGGTGACCCAGGCCACCGTGGCCCATTTCGATCCCTTCTCGTCGGTGATGATGATGTCGGAGTCCGGGGCTCGGGGCACGGTCCAGCAGATCCGCCAGCTGGCGGGGATGCGCGGGCTCATGGCCGATCCCACCGGCCGGATCATCGACATGCCCATCAAGGCCAACTTCTCCGAGGGACTCCAGGTGCTGGAGTACTTCATCTCCACCCACGGGGCTCGCAAGGGGCTGGCGGACACCGCCCTGCGCACCGCCGACTCCGGGTACCTGACCCGGAGGCTGGTGGACGTGGCCCAGGACGTCATCGTCCGTGAGGAGGATTGCGGCACCAGCAATGGCATCTGGGTCAGCGACCTCAGCCAGGAGGGCGAGCCCTTCGAGGAGCGGATCGCCGGCCGGGTGGCGGCGGCCGACGTCATCGCGCCGGACGGGAGAGTCCTGGTGTCGGCGGGGGAGGAGATCTCCGACCCGCTGGCGGCGGAGATATCCGCTCTTGGCCTGGAGCGGGTGCGCGTTCGCAGCGTCCTCACCTGTGGGGCCACCCGTGGGGTGTGCCGCCGCTGCTACGGTCGCAACCTCGCCACCGGCAAGCTGGTGGAGATCGGTGAGGCGGTGGGAATCATCGCGGCCCAGTCGATCGGTGAGCCGGGAACTCAGCTCACCATGCGGACCTTCCACACCGGTGGGGTCGCCGGATTGGACATCACCCAGGGGCTGCCCCGGGTCGAGGAGCTCTTCGAGGCCCGCATCCCCAAGGGCAAGGCGGTCCTGGCGGAGGCGGGCGGGATGGTCGAAATCCTGAGGACCGACGCCGGTCGCAAGGTGCGGGTGGCGAGCCGCGAGGAGTTCGACGCCGCTCACACCGTCGAGGCGGGACTGGAGCTGCTTCCGGAGATCGCCGAGGGCGCAGTGGTCGGCGAGGGCCAGCTGCTGGCGGCCGGGACCAGGGACGGCAAGCCGGTGTCGCTGCAGGCCAGGATCGGGGGGCGGGTGGCCGAGGTGCGGCGCGCCAAGGCTGGGACCGAGGTTCGGATCCGCGCCCTGGAGGAGGAGGTCAAGGAGTACCCCATCCCCCATGGGGCCCAGCTGCGCGTGGCCGATGGAGACCAAGTGAGGGCGGGCGACGCCCTGACGGCGGGGTCGGTGAGCCCCCAGGAGCTGCTCTACATCAGCGGGCGTGAGGCCGTCCAGGAGTACCTGGTCCGCGAGGTGCAGAAGGTGTACCGCTCCCAGGGGGTGGACATCAACGACAAGCACATCGAGGTGATCGTCCGCCAGATGATGCGCAAGGTGCGCATCGAATCCGGCGGGGACACGGAGCTACTTCCCGGGGAGATCGTCTCCCAGTGGGAGTACGACCAAGCCAACGCCGAGATCCTGGCCGAGGGCGGCGAACCGGCGATCGCCTCGACGGTCCTTCTGGGGCTGATCAAGGCGGCGCTCAACACCGCCAGTTGGCTCTCGGCGGCCTCCTTCCAGGAGACCACCAGGGTCCTCACGGAGGCGGCCATCTCCGGCAAGGTCGACCGGCTGGCCGGGCTCAAGGAGAACGTGATCATCGGCAAGCTGATCCCGGCCGGGACCGGGCTCGACTACTACCGCAAGCTGCGAGAGGAGGCGGCGCGCTACCTGGCGGAGTCCGAGGCCCTAGTGGAGCCCGCCGTACTAGAGGGCGAGGACCTCAACCAGTTCGAGGAGCCGACCGAGGTGCCGGTGCTGGATCAGGCCGTTGAGTGAGCCCCTGGGGTCCGGCCGGAGCCGGGCCCCGGGGGACCTCCCCCGCCCCAGGATCGAGGTGGGGATCGATTGCCGAGACCCTGTCGGGCTGGCCCCCTTCTGGCTGCACGCCCTCGGCTACACGGCGACCACTGGGCTCGGGGACCCATACATTGACCTACTGCCCCCTCCCGGTGGGGTTCCGGTTTTCCTCCAGCGGGTGGGGGAGACCAAGGTGGTCAAGAACCGGGTACACCTCGACCTCTACACCGCCGATCCGGAGGGACTGGTGGCCGACCTGTTGAAAGCTGGCGCCACCCTGGTCGGAGCTCCATTCGGGGGCCGGCCGTGGGAGTGGCAGGTGATGGCCGACCCGGAGGGCAACGAGTTCTGTGTCTGCCGGGAGAGCCGGTAGGCGGCTCCCGATATCCCTCAGGAGAGGTCGAAGATCGCCGTCCTGACATCTGACATATCCATCAGGGTCCACTTCCCCCCGATGCGTCCCCAGCCGCTGTGCTTCCCACCCGCACCCCCGAAGGGCATATTGATATCCCAGTAGTCGGTGGTGTCGTTGACCACCACCTGCCCCACCTGAAGGTGCTCGGAGAAGTGGAACGCCCGAGCCAGATCGCGGGTGAAGACCGCCGCCTGGAGGCCCAGGGCGTCCTCGTTGGCCAGGCGCAGAAGCTCGTCGTCATCCCCCGCCACCGTGACCGGGAGCAGGGGCCCAAAAGACTCCTCCCGGAATGCTGCCATCCCCGGCGTCACCTGGTCCATGATGGTGAACTCGTAGTAGAGGTCAGTGGGCATCCCGGCTCGGCGGGCTCCCCCGGTGAGCACCCGGGCCCCCTGCTGGCGTCCGTCCTGGATGTGATGGTCCATCTTGGTCGCCACCGCAGCATTGTTCAATGGTCCGAGGTTGACCTCGGGGTCGAAGGGATCACCCAGTCGGACCCGCTGGGCCTCCGCGGTGCAAGCATCGAGGAAGTCCTGGTGAACCCGGCGGTGCACCAGGGCGCGCTCGGTAGCACAGCAGACCTGCCCGGAGCAAAGGTAGGCACCGTACACCGCCGCTCTCGCTGCCCGCTCCACGTCGGCGTCGGCGCAGACCACGATGGGGCCGTTCCCTGAGCACTCCATGATGGTCCGGCGGAGTCCGGCCAGAGCCTGGATGCGCGCACCGGTGGCCGATGAGCCGATGAAGCCGATGGCGTCGAACCCTGGCTCCTCAAGCATCATCTCGCCGACCTGCCCGGCCCCGGGGAGGACGCTCACCAGGCCCGGGGGCAGTCCGGCCTCCTCAAAGGCCTGCGTCGCGGCCAGCACCGCGGCGCAGGTGTGAGCGGGCGGCTTGATCACCAGAGCGTTGCCGGTGGCGAGTCCCGGGGCGGTGAACTCGGCCATCATCAGCACCGGGAAGTTCCACGGGGTGATGATGGCCCAGGTGCCCACTGGCCTCCGGAAGGTGACCATGCGCTTGTGGGGGTCGCGCACGGGCAAGGTCTCCCCGTTCAGGCGAACCATGTCTTCAGCATGGAGGTGGAAGAGCTGGGCCGCCTCCTCGATATCCGCCACTGACTCCGTAAGGGGCTTGCCCTGTTCCAGCGTCTGGAGCCGGGCCAGGTCGTCTCGGCGCGTTAGGAGCGCATCCCCGATCCGGTGACACACCTCGGCCCGCTGGAACGCCCCCACCTCAGCCCATGCCGTCTGAGCGTCGCGCGCCAGCCGCACCGCCCTGGCGATGTGTTCGCGCTCCGGGACGGGCACTGCCGCGATCACATCTCCAGTCACCGGGCTCACCAACGGCAGATGCTCCCTGGTGTCCTCGCTGGCACCCCCAAGGTAGAGGCGAAGGGGGAGCGGCTCGGGGCCGAGGGCGGAGCGGGCCTGGGCGGCCAGAGTTAGCGTCATCGGTGTCTCCTCTCATTTAGGTCCGGCCCTCGGCTCGGACCGGCTGTCAACGCTGCTGCAGCCGCTTTTCCACCACGTCGCGGAGACCATCGCCCATGACATTGATGGCGATCACCGTGCCCACGATGAAGAAGGCGGCCGGCCAGAGCTCCCACCAGTACCCGTTGAAGAGGTTGCTGATGCCGGTGGTCAGCATCTGTCCCCAGCTGGTGGCCGGCGGCGGCACCCCGAGCCCCAGGAAGCTGATCGAGGCAAAGGTGAGGATGGCGTCGGCCACCTTGAGGGTGGCGTTCACCACCACCACGCCCAGGGAGTTCGGGAGCAGATGTCGGAAGATGATCTGCCAGGGTCCGCTCCCGAAACACCGCGCCGCTGACACATAGTCTCGGGTGCGCAGACTGAGCACCTCGCCCCGTACCAACCTGGCGGTGGAGAGCCAGCTGACCGAGGCGATGGCCAGGATGATGATGGGGAGCGACGGCTGAATCAGGGCGGCCAGCAGGACTACGAAGAACAGGAAGGGGATGGACAGCATGGCGTCCACCACCCGCATCATGAAGGCGTCGGCGAACCCACCCAGGAACCCGGCCAGGGCGCCCCAGAGGGTGCCGAAGGCGGTCGCGATCGCCGCCACCGCCAGCGCCACTTCGATCGTCGCTTGGCCACCGACCATGAGTCGCCCGAGGATGTCGCGACCCTCGGGACTGGTGCCCAGAAGGTGGGCCGCTGAGGGGGTGAGGTTCCCGTTGAGCAGGTTGGTGGAGACCTGGTCGGTCTGGTAGATGAGCGGGCCCACGAAGGAGAAGAGGACCACCAGGGCGAGGAAGACCGCGCCCCCGAGGGCGATCCGGTTCTTGGCGTAGACCCTGAGGTTCTCCAGGAGGTGGTTGGGTGGGGTCCAAGCTTCCTCCCAGGCCAGCTCGGCCGCCTCCCCGGCGCCAAGGGTGGCCGGCGTGGCATCGGGCACTGCGGGCGCGGCGGCGAGTTGCTCGTCCAGAGCGTCAGCCATAGCGGATCCTCGGGTCGAGCACCATGTAGAGGATGTCAGCCACCAGGTTGCCCACGACTACTGCGGTGCTGATCAGGAGGATGACGCCCAGCAGGACGGGGTAGTCACGATCCTGGGAGGCGTTCCAGAAGAGGAGGCCCATCCCCGGATAGTCGAAGAGCGCCTCCACGATCAGGGATCCGCTGATCACGTAGGGGAAGCTGATGCCTACCAGGCTGACGGTGGGAAGCAGCGAGTTGCGCAACACGTGGCGCGAGAGGATCCTTCGCCAGCTGGAACCCTTCGCCTTGGCGGTGCGGACGTAGTCCTCCAGCAGGTTGTCGATCACCGCGGACCGCATGTAGCGGCTGTAATAGGCGACGTTTCCCAGCATGAGGGTGCCCACCGGCAGCACCAGCGCCGAGACATCGGCGCCGAATGAGGTGCCGAAGTGGATGGCCGTGGGGGGGAAGACGTTGAATTCGATGTTGAAGAGGATGATCCCGATGACCCCGAGGAGGAAGCTGGGCATGGAGTACAGCGCCAGCAGGACGAAGGAGAGCCCGTAGTCGACGTCCCGGTTGCGCCGCACGCCCTGGAGGAGCCCCAGGGGGATGGAGATTGCGATCGCCAGGAAGAGGGCGATCCCAACCAGTAAAAGGTCGCGGGGGAAGTATTCCGCGAGCAGCGTTGCCACCGGAGAATTGAGCTTGTACGAGTACCCCAGGTTGCCATGGAGGGCGTTGCCCAGCCAGATCGCGTACTGGACGAAGATCGGCTTGTTCAACCCCTCCTGGATGGCCAGCTGGGCCACCTCATGGGGGCTGGCCTTGGGCCCGAGCTGGGCCCGGACCAACCCACCCGGAAGGAGGTGGAGAAGCGAGAAGACCAGAACTGAGACGAGCAGCAGGACGAGGAGAGCCTGCCCCAGGCGCCGCAGCAGGTAACGGGTCACGGCCGCCCTGGGCTCGACATTTGCAGCATTCTCACACGCTCAGCCACCGTCCCGGTGAAACACCAGCCGGCCGTCGACCATGGTGCTCTCCACCTGCGCCTCGGGAAGCCGCTCGGCGTCAACGGCAAACGGATCCTGGGCAAGTACCACCAGATCGGCCGCCTTGCCGACCTCCAGGGTGCCGGTGACGTGCTCCAGGTGGTTGACGAACGCTGAGCCGGCGGTGAAGGCCGAAAGGGCCACGGCCAGGGGCAGTCCCTGCTCGGGCAGGAAGGGGGGGAGGGCGGGATTTTCTCCGGCCCCGTCCGAGGGGACCCGGCGAGTCACCGCCACCGCGACCTCCTCGAGTGGGTTGGCCGTGGAGACCGGCCAGTCTGAGCCTCCGGCGAGGACCGCGCCGGAATCGGCGAGGCCCCGGAACGGATACTGATGCCGGGACCGCTCCGCGCCCAGGAAGGGGATGGTGAGTTCGTCCATCTGGGGCTCGTGGCAGGCCCAGAAAGGCTGCATGTTGGCCACCACCTTGAGTCGGTGGAAACGGTGCAGGTCGGCGGGGTCCACCAGTTGGATGTGAGCGATGTGATGGCGTAGGTCCTGCCCACCCTCCCTGGATGCGCTCTCCACCGCATCCAGGGCCACCCTCACCGCCCGGTCCCCGATCGCGTGGAAGTGAACCTGGAAGCCGCGCCGGTGCAGCGCCGAAGTGGCGGCGGCCGCCACTTCGGGGTCCAGGAAGAGGTGGCCCCGCTGGCCATCAGGCGGCCCTCCCGGGAGCGTGAGATACGGTTCGAGCAGTGCGGCAGTGAAGGTTTCCATCACGCCGTCCAGCATGATCTTGACGCTTCCGGCATCGAGTCCGGAGTCGGCGAGCTGCTGCCGTCGAAGGGCCAGCTGCTCGACCTGCTCGAGGCCCCCCTCCCGCTCCCACCAGAGGGCGAGGCGCACCCTGGCGGAGAGCTCCCCGGCCCCCGCCAGAGCCGCGTAGGCCGTCTCGGTCTCCGGGTCGACCATGGCGTCCTGCCAGCCGGCGATGCCCAGGCTGTGCAGATGGGACTGGGCCTGACGCAGCGCGGCGACCCTCTCCGCGTCGGTGGCTGGTGGAGCCCAGTGCTCGACCAGTTCCATGGCGCCCTCGTGCAGGGTGCCCTGGGGCTCGCCGGCCTCCATCCGCTCGATCCTGCCGTGTGGAGGATCGGGGGTCGCGGCGTCAATCCCGGCCAGCCGCAGGGCGGCCGAGTTCACCCAGGCGCTGTGGCCGTCGCGGTTGGTGAGGTAGGCCGGTCGCTCACCGGTCACCTGGTCCAGCAGCTGTCGCCCCGGGGTTCCTCGGGGGAACAGCTCCATTGACCATCCCTTGCCGACGACCCATTCCACATCCGGATGCGAGGCGAGGTAGGCTCGGATTCTCTCCTGACACTCACCGGGGGACCTGGCGCCCTCGAGGTTGCAGCTGCGCTGCTGCAGCCCTCCGCCCAGGGGATGGCAGTGGGCGTCGTGGAACGCCGGAATGACAGCTCTCCCGCTCAGCTCGAGGGTCTCGGCCCAAGGGGCCGAGACCTGTCTTACCTCGGCCAGTGGCCCGGCGGCCGCGACCTTGCCGTCGCGGACCGCCAGGGCCTCAACCCACGGCTGGTCGGACCGGCCGGTCCAGATCGGGCCGCCGGTGATCAGCAGATCGGTTCGGGGCTGCAACAGCGGCGTCCAGAGTCAGTTCACGAAGTACCAGCTGGAGGGGTGGTAGTTGGCATAGGGGTTGAGCGGGTACCAGCCGCGCAGGTTGTTCTTGGCCACCACGATTTCGTAGTCCGCCAGCGGCCACCAGAGCGAGGCCTCGTTGGAGGAGAGATAGTTCTCCACGTTGTAGAGGGGGGTGAGGCCAGACTGTGTGTGGGCGGCGTTGATCAGCTGCTGCGCCTGAGAGGAGTTGTAGCCGCCGGCCCAGTAGTTGCCCTGACCGAACTGGTTGCCGCCCACCGGAAGGATCTCGTACTGGCCGAAGTCCCACATGAAGCCGCTGTAGGCCAGCAGCCCCCAGTTGCAGGGGGGGGAGGAGGGGCAGACCCCACCAATCGAGAACATGGTGGTCTCGGTCTGCCCGTCCAGGTTGATCCCGACCCCCGCCGACTTGGCTGCGGTGGCGAAGGCCTCGACCTGGGCGAGGAAGCTGGGGGTGCCGGTGGAGTACATGAAGAGGAAGCTGAGCTGCTTGCCCTTGGGGATGCCGGCTCCGCACTCATTGCTGGCGGTTCCCGGCCGGGAGCAGACATCCACCCCGCCCGATCCCTGGGTCCATCCGTGGCTGGCCAGCAGCTGCTTGGCGGCGCTGACGCTGTACGGGTAGGGATCCGACGTGGTCTGGGGGCTGACGTACGAGGAGCTGGGGTAGACTGGGGCTGGGCCATAGTCAGGAAGCCCGAAGCCGTGGAGCGTCTTCTGCAGGTAGAGCGACTCGTTGATGAGGTGCTGCAGCGCCTGGCGGATGTAGAGCTGCTTCACCAGCGGC
The DNA here is from genome assembly GCA_021827985.1 of bacterium. Classification (GTDB taxonomy): domain Bacteria; phylum Chloroflexota; class Dormibacteria; order Aeolococcales; family Bog-877; genus JAJYXT01. The sequence goes on along the minus strand of JAKATL010000001.1, from coordinate 96,792 downwards.
CCCCAGGTCTTGCTGGTGAACCCCAGCTCAACGGTCTCGTTGTAGAAGACCGGCCAGGGAGCGGTGGTGAAACCGTGCTGGTGGAAGTAGGTCGCCAGAGTGAGGTCGGTGAAGGGCAGGAATCCGAAGTCGATGGCCCCCGAGCGCAGTGCGTCCACCTCAGCCGTGTCCGACTGGAAGCTGTACACCGAGTAGCCGCTGAGCTGAGGCTTGCCGGCGCCGGTGTAGTGGGTGTTGGCGGCGAACTGGGCGGTGTAGGTGGTGGGATCGAAGGACTTGATGACCCAGGGGCCGTCCACCACCTTCCAGAGAGGATTGCTGGAATAGGTGCTCAGCTTCTCCGACTGGCCGTAGAGGAAGTTGAAGACACTCTTGGCACCCGAGCTGGTCGCGGCGTTGTTGCCCACCTGGCAGGTGAGGCAGGTCTTGTCCCACGCCTGCTGCGGCAGGGGGTAGATCCATGTGAGCTGGTTGTTGGTGAACCAGGTGGGGTTGTAGGCCTGATTGAGGTTGAGCGTGAACTGGTAGGGGCTGTTGATGACGAGAGAGCTGATGTCGTCGGGCATCTCCCCGGGGATGTAGGCGCCATCCTTGTTCTTGCCGGCGCTCAGGAGCTGGAAGAAAAACTGCACGTCGGCGGTGGTCACCGGGGTGCCGTCAGACCAGGTGTAGCCCTGCTTCATGGTCACGGTCACCGTGCGGTTGCCATTGGAGTAGACGGGAGGATTGGCAATGGAGAGCTGGTCGTTGATGCCGGTCTGCCCCGGGCCGCCGGCGAAGTACAGGGGCCGCCACATCCCCCCTTCGATGTTGGAGTTCCAGTCCTCGTAGTTGGCCTGGTTCTCGATGGGGAACATCCAGGAGAAATCCTCCCCGATGGGAAGTGCGTAACTGGCGGTGCCCCCGGCGACGGGAGTCCCCCCGGTCGGAGGAGTCTGAGCGATGTTTGTCGGGACCGTGGGAGACGTGGTGGTGGCCCCACCGCAGGCCGCCACCAGCAGCCCCAGCCCGGCCAGCAGGCCCGCGCCGAGGGCCGTCCGGCGCCCTCTCTTTGGGCCCGTGCCCCCAGCGGGGGCGCCATCACCACGGAACTTGGCCATTCTCATCCTTCTCAACTCCTCTCCCTGGCGATCCCGGCTCGGACGGCCTTGGGCCACTGCCCGCCCCGGCGGGCCGAGCTTGCCAAACCTCTGCCTGCCCTCCGGTCCGAAACAGCTGCGGTCCCTCCCGCGAGCCACCTGGCACTAACGGCAACCTCCGACTTTAGGCCGAGGTTCAGGTCGCGGCCATGGGGCCGATCATCAAATCTGAGCCAGGCAATTTGTGGTCGGGCCACAATCCGTCCACTGTTTGGCCGGGCTCAATGCGCCGCCAGCCTCTCCGCGATAGTCCGGCCGGAGGGCGGGCGGCCGCCGCGGGCCACTCGCGAGTCCAGCCCTGACAGCTGCCGCTGAACGTACCGGACGGCCATCCAGCGGAGTGGCTCTGGTTCCCAGAGCGGGGATTCGTGTCCCACCAGCGGAAGCTGGGTGCGCTCTGAATCCTGTCCGGTGATCATCTCGGCCATGGCGCGGCCGAGCAGATGGGTGGTGGCAACTCCATGCCCGGTGTACCCGTAGGCGACGCCGAGTCCCCGACCTCGGTCCAGCCTTGCCTGGGGTATCCAATCCCGAGGCATCCCCAACACCCCTCCCCAGGAATGGGTGAATCGAACCCCCGCCAGGGCGGGAAACCACTCCCGGAACATGGCCCTCAGACCCTCGTGGGTCGCCCGATGGCGTTCCAGATCGGGGGAGAGCGTGGAGCCGTACCGATAGGGGGCCCCACGGCCTCCCACCAGGATCCGCCGGTCCGGGGTGAGGGCCAGGTAGTCCACCGTGAGCCGCATCGACGAGACGCACATCCGCGACCGCCAGTTCACCGAGGCCAGCTGAGCTTCCGTGAGCGGCTCGGTCAACTCGATGAGGGAGTAGACGGGAAGGATCGCCCGGTGCCAGCCGGGAAACCCTGTGAGGTACGCCTCCAGGGCCAGCACGACCAGATCGGCGGTCACCTCGCCCAGCTCGGTCCGGGCGCTCGGCGGTCGACCCTCCTTGATGCCCGTGACGGTGCTCCCTTCGTAGATCTCGCCACCCATTCGCTCCACGGCGGTGGCAAGCCCCTTGACCAGCTTCCCCGGATGAACCGACGCCCCCTCCGGCGAGTACAGCGCACCCTCCAGCTGGTGGACGGCCAGCTTCCCCTCCGCCTCCGCAGCGCTGATGCGCTGGTAAGGACTGCTGAGGCCGACCCGCTCCCACTCCAATTGGGTATCCTCCAGGGCCGGAAGCTGCCCGCTTCCCCGGGCCACCAGCAGAACCCCAGCCTTCTCAAACCCCCCGACTCCCTGCTCGGAACAGAACCGCCCAATCTCGTCAACCGTGGCCCGCATCGCGCTGTGCAGCTCCGCGACCCTGGAGGCTCCGAAGCGCTTGGCCAAAAGTGCCGGCCCGGCATTGAGCTCGGGGACGCACCAGCTCCCGTTCCGCCCCGAGGCCCCGAACCCCACCCGCTGACTCTCCAGCACCACCACTTTCGTGGAAGGTTCGATCCGCAGGAGGTGGTATGCCGTCCAGAGACCGGTGAAGCCACCACCCACCACCGCCACATCCGCCCGCCGGCTCCCCAGCAGCGGGGGGCGTGGCGCCCCGGGATGGCTGTCTGCGATCCAAAAACCGGGGGCGAGCTGAGGTGGAACGTCGGTCACGGCATTGATCATAGGTTCGCCCCCGTAGTTACTGGCATTGGACCCGGTTCACAAAATGTCGGGGCAACTCTGGATCGGGTCCACATGTCCCGAGACCCGGGAGGGGAGATAGAGTTGGTTCGCGATGCCCACCGATTCGCTGGCGGTCCCGCGCGGCGCACGGGGCTGCCCCAGCCGCTCCCGCGCGCTCCGTAGGGAGAGGGTGGCCATGCAGCTACAGCCCTTCTCCCGGCGCACCCGGGCCCTGGCTCCTACCTGACACCTCCTTCTGCAAGGGGCCGAGCGTGCCCCTCAGGGTGTCCTTCCAGGTTGGGGGCGTGTTGTGTAAAGGAGATGGGATATGAGCAGCGAGAGACCGAGCCCGGCCACTGATCGGATCGCCGAGCTCACCGAGCGTGAGGAGCTTGAGTTCGAGCGCCGTCGGCCGCGCTCCAGGGAACTGGTGCAGCGAGCCCGCGAACACAGCCCCGGGGGGGTCCCGTCTTCGTTCCAGGACAGTCCCCCGTTCCCCATCTTCGTGGACCGCGGGGCCGGCAGCCGAGTCTGGGACGCCGATGGCAACGAGTACGTGGACTTTCACAACGGCTTCGGGGTCAACGTGGTCGGCCACGCCCACCCTCTGGTGGTTGCTGCGATCGCCGAGCGGGCGGGGCGGGGTACCCACTTCGCCCAACCCGGCGAGGACTTCGTGGTGGTTGCCGCCGAGCTGGCCCGGCGATTTCAGCTGCCGCAGTGGCGGTTCACCAACAGCGGCACCGAGTCGACCCTGGACGCGGTGAGGCTGGCTCGCGGGTTCACCGGCCGGGAGCGGCTGGTGAAGATCGAAGCGACCTACCATGGCCACCACGACTCCCTGATGGTGTCCGTGGAGCCTAAGCCGGAGCTCATGGGTCCGGCCGATGCCCCCAACTCGGTGCCCCAGTCGGCGGGCATTCCCCGTGCGGTGGTGGAGCTCGTGACTGTGGTTCCCTTCAACGATCTGGCCGCCGCGGAGCACGCTCTGGTCAGCCACCCGGGGGAGGTGGCGGCGATCATCGTCGAGCCGGCGATGATGAACATCGGCATGGTGCTTCCCCAGCCCGGGTACCTTGCCGGCCTGAAGCAGATCGCCCACCGGCACGGTGCCGTCCTGATCTTCGACGAAGTCAAGACCGGGGTGACGCTGGCCCCCGGCGGGGCTACCGAGGCCTTCGGTCTCACTCCGGACATTGTGTGTCTGGCCAAGGCGATCGGCGGCGGGCTGCCCTGCGGTGCGGTCGGGGCCACGGCGGAGATCATGGAGATGGTGGCGTCAGGCCGCATCAGCCAAATGGGTACCTTCAACGGCAACGCCCTCACCATGGCGGCCTCCAAGGCCACCCTCTTGGAGGTCCTCACCCCCATGGCCTATTCCCACTTCGATGCGCTCCACGAGGTGCTGCGCGGGGGGTTGGAGCGGGTCATTCGAGACTATGAACTGCCCTTCCACGTCGTGGCCGTGGGGGCCCGGGGATGCGTCACCTACCGCCAGGACCCGGTCCGGAACTACCGTGACTACCTCGAGATCGACAAGAGCTACGCCTACCTCTCCTGGCTCTACCAGTCGAACCGGGGCGTGCTCATGGCACCTGGAGCGGAGGAGAACTGGACCCTCTCGGTCCAGCACTCCGAGGACGACGTCCGGCGCTACGTGGACAATTTCGAGGAGATGGCGAGGGCACTGCGCGCCTGACGGCCGCCGGTCGGCAACGCAGGCCAGCGACTGGTGCATCATCAGGCCGTGGAGAAGCTTCCGGGGCGAAGTGGTGGCCCACCGGGGGCAGGGCCCGGCCGGTGATCGACAGCCCGCTGCGGCGCACCGCTGCGTCCGGCGCCATGACGGTGTCCCAGGCGCTCCTTCTCGAGCCGCTGGCGGCGGCGGTGGTTGTCGCCGGCGGGGGCGGGCTGGGCCGCGAGGTGCGCTGGGCGGATGTGGTTGACATCCCTGACCCGCTCCCCTGGGTGGGAGCGGGTCAGCTGCTGCTCACCACCGGAATCAGCTGGCCGGCTGGCGAGGCGGACCAGCGGGGGCTGCTCCAAGAGCTGGCGCAACGGGGCCTGGCCGGCGTGGTGCTGGCGGTTCCCAGGTACCTGCCTCACTTTCCCGAGGCGGCCCGCCAGGCGGCGGAGCTGCTGGCGCTCCCGTTGGTGGAGCTGCCCTGGGAGGTGCCCTTCAACACGGTGACCAGGGCCGTCAACTCGGCCATCATGATGGAGCAGCTCAAGGTGATCGAGCTGGCGGCGCTGATCCACCAGGAGCTCACCCAGGCCGCGGTGACGGCGGGGAGCCTGCAGGATCTGGTCGACACTCTGGGGCGCCTCATCGACCGTGACATCACCCTTGAGGATCCCGAGGGCAAGTTGCTGGCCAGTTGGAGTGCCACCCGCCAGCCGGACGCGGTCCGGCGGGCGACTCTCGCCGACGGGGCCACGCCCAATGAGGTGCTGGCCCACCTGGAGCGCGGCGGCTACCTGGAGCGGGTCCGGCGCAGCCGAGGCCCGGTGCGCATCCCGGCGCACCCGGCTCTCTCGCTGAGTGCCCGGGTGGTATGCCCAATTTGGTTGCGCGGCGAGCTGGTGGGGACCGTGTGGATCGTGGAGGGGGAGAGCGAGCTGAGCGATCTCCACCTGCGGGCCGCCGAGCACGCCGCCACCGTGGCCGCCCTGCACATAGCCAGTCAGCGTCAGGTGGCGATGGTTGAACTGCGCCTGGGGGCCACCTTTCTGGACGCACTCCTGGAGGGCCGTCTGGAGGCGGGGGCATCCAGCCAGGAGCGGGCACGGCTGCTCGGCTTCGACCCGGAGGCCAGCTACCGAGTGGGGGTGGCTTCCATGCCGGTCAAGCTGCCGCTCAGCCGCGACGACGTGGTGCGGCGCGACCGTCTCGCGGATCGCATCCGCCAGGGGCTCTCCCTGGGAGGTGGGGTGACGGTCACCTCCGCCCGGCTCAACCGGGTGGTCTTCCTGCTCCCGGGCCGGCAGGAGGTGGCCCGCCTGATGGCCCACCTCTCGGAATGCTCGCTGGCGCTGGGTCGCGAGTTGGTGGGCACTGAGGGGGTGCGCCGCAGCTACCGGGAGGCGGAGGCGATCGTCGACCAGGTGCCGGTGGGCCAGGTGCGGCGCTACGAGGAGATGCTCATCCCGCGGGTTCTGGCCGGAGACGCCGACGCTCGCCCCGCTTTCTTGGAGCAGCTCTTCGGCCCGCTCCAGCGGGTTCGTGGCGGCGATGTCCTGGTCTCCAGCCTGGTGGCTCTGGCCCGAGAGGGGTTCCACCAGCGACGGACCTCCACCCGGCTCCACATCCATCCCAACACCCTGCGCTATCGGCTGGACCGCTCCCAGGACCTCCTGAAGGTGGATCTGACCGACCCCGAAGTGCGCTTCCAGCTCCAGCTGGCGGCCCGGATCATGTCACTCGGCGACAAATCCCGGGCCTGATTTCTTGGGTGCGCCAACATATCCGCTCGAGCGGACGGCCGCTATCGTCAGGCTGGTGCTGGAGCCGACCGTAGCCGGAGCCGCCCTGGACGGCGACCACCTCTCCCCCTTCCTGCCCCGGGCGATGGTCCCCGCCCACCCCCTTTTGGTGGCGCGGGCCAAGGGGTCCACGCTGTGGGACGGGGCCGGGCGGGAGTTCATCGACTTCACCGGCGGGATCGGCGTTCTGAACGTCGGCCATGGGCATCCGGCGGTGGTGGCGGCCGCCCACCGCCAGCTGGACCTCTTGATCCACACCTCGTTCCAGGTGGCGGCCTACCGCCCCTACCTGGATGTGGTGGAGAGGCTGTGCCGGCTCGCACCCGGCCCCCACCCCAAGAAGGCCCTGCTGCTCAACTCCGGCGCCGAGGCGGTGGAGAACGCGGTCAAGATTGCCCGTCTCTACACCGGTAGGCCCGCCGTGGTCGCCTTCTCCGGGGCCTTCCACGGTCGCACCCTCCTCACCATGAGCCTCACCGGGACCGAGCGCCCATACAAGGAGGGCTTCGGGCCCTTTGTCGGCGAGGTCCACCGCTCTCCCTATCCCTACGAGTACCGGGGTTGGGACAGCGCCCGCGCCCTGGCCGCACTGGAGGCACTCTTGGCTGGGCAGGTGGCGCCGGAAACGGTGGCGGCGGTGGTGATCGAGCCGGTTTTGGGAGAGGGTGGGTTCGTTCCGGCGCCTCCCGAGTTCCTCCAGGGTTTGCGGGTGATCTGCGACCGATACGGGATCGTTCTGGTGGTCGACGAGGTCCAGAGCGGCATGGGCCGGACGGGAAAGCTCTTTGCCATCGAACACTCCGGCGTGGAGCCGGATCTCATGACCGTGGCCAAGAGCCTGGCCGGGGGCCTACCGCTCTCGGCGGTGGTGGGGAGGGCGGAGATCATGGACGCCCCTGGCCCCGGCAGCCTGGGTGGTACCTTCGGCGGCAACCCGGTCGCCTGTGCCGCGGCGCTGGCCGTCCTCGATCTGGTGGAGGACGGCTCGCTGCTGGAGCGGGCGGGTGTGCTGGCCTCGATTCTGGAGGAGCGCCTCGGAGAGTGGGGGCGTCGGTACCGGCTGGTGGGAGACGTCCGCCAGCTGGGGGCCATGGCCGGAGTGGAGCTGGTGCTCGACCGGGAGAGCAAGGAACCCGCCGTCGACCAGACAGCGGAGATCCTCGCCGGCTGCCGGGAGGAGGGTCTCCTGGTCCTGCGGGCCGGACCAGCGCACAACGTGCTGAGGGCCCTCATGCCCTTAACGATCGAGGAGGAACCGTTGCTGCGGGGCTTGGATGTCCTGGAGGGCCAGCTGCGGAGGGCGGAGGAGCGGGCTTTTGGAGAGCCCGGTCATGCGAAGGAGGCGAGTTCCAGATGATCGATCCCGGGACCACGCGGCGGATCTTCATCGGTGGGGAATGGGTGGAGAGCGAGAGCTCGGGGGTCCAGGAGATCTTCAACCCGGCGACCGGCGAGGTGATCGCCCGGGCACCCAGGGGTTCGGAGGCGGATGTCCAGCGGGCGGTCGAGGCCGCCAGGCGGGCCTTCGACGGTGGCTGGGGTGACAGCACGCCCAAGGAGCGCAGTGAGGCCCTGCTCAAGCTCGCCGGCCTGGTGGAGGAGCACAGCGAGGAGCTGGCCCGCATCGAGTCCCAGAACGTGGGCAAGCCGATCACCACGACCATCTCCGAGGAGATGCCTCCCACCGTGGACGCCCTTCGCTTCTTCGCTGCCGGGGCGCGCTGCCTGGAGGGCAAGGCCACGATGGAGTACCTGCGGGGATTCACCAGCATGATCCGCCGGGAGCCCGTGGGGGTGGTGGGCTCGATCGCGCCCTGGAACTACCCCCTGCAGATGGCCGTCTGGAAGCTGGGGCCGGCACTGGCCGCCGGCAACACCGTCGTCCTCAAGCCGTCGGAGTGGACCCCCCTTTCCGCGCTGCGCTTCGCGGAGCTGGCCGCTGAGGCGCTGCCCCCGGGGGTGCTGAACGTGATCACCGGCGACGGGGAATCGGTGGGCGCAGGCATTGTCCGCCACCCAGGGGTGGGCATGGTCTCCCTAACGGGCGACGTGGGAACCGGGAAGGAGATAGCCCGGGCCGCGTCCGCGTCCCTGAAGAAGGTCCACCTGGAGCTCGGGGGCAAGGCGCCGGTGGTGGTGTTCGACGACTGCGACCTGGAGGCCACGGTGGAGGGGATTAAGGTCGGAGCCTTCTTCAACTCCGGCCAGGACTGCACTGCGGCGACTCGCCTACTGGTGGCCGACCGACACTTCGACAACTTTGTCAGCAGTCTGGTCAACGCGGTGGAGGGCCTCCGCGTCGGGGACCCCTCCGACCCCGGCACCGAGATGGGCCCTGTAGTCTCGTCCCAGCAGCTCCAGCGGGTCACCGGTTTCGTGGAGCGCGCGGTCGCCGGCGGGGGCGAGGTGCTCACCGGCGGCGCCCCCATGGAGCGGGACGGTTTCTGGTACACCCCCACCGTGGTGGTCCCTCCCGACCAGCGCTCTGAGATCGTCCAGCGCGAGGTCTTCGGCCCGGTGATCACGGTGCAGCGCTTCTCAGACGAGGAGGACGCGGCAGCCTGGGCCAATGATGTCGACTACGGGCTGGCGGCTTCGGTGTGGACCCGGGATGTGGGACGAGCCATGCGCATGGCCAAGCGGCTCAAGTTCGGCACCGTCTGGGTCAACACCCACATCATCCTGGTCAGCGAGATGCCGCATGGGGGATTCAAGCAGAGCGGGTACGGGAAGGACCTCTCGTCCTACTCCATCGAGGAGTACACCCAGATCAAGCACGTGATGGTGTCGCTGGACTGAGCGGAGCTCATCCAGGCCGGGCCGAGCAGGCGGGACAGAGCCCTCGGAAGGTCACCTGGGCCTCGTCGACCAGGGCCGGCGTGGCCAGCTGGGGATCAAGGCACGGAGCCTCTCCACGGACGCAGGGTACGTCCACCACCACGGAGCAGCGGCGGCAGACGAAGTGGTGGTGCCACTCCCGGGCGAACTCGTAGCGGGCCGGCCCCGCCCCCGGGTCGGCCCGCATCACCAAACCCGCCCGGGCCAGCTCCTCCAACCCGCGGAACACGGTGGAGCGGGCCACCGAGGTTCCCTGGCCCCGGAGCCAGGCGTGCACCTCATCCGCGGCGCGGTGCCCCGCCATCTCCCGCAGCGCCAGGCGCAGCCGTAAACGGGGACGGGTAGCCCGCAGGCCGGCGAGCCGGAGCGCCTCCTTCTCAGCCCTTGAGCTGGTCAGCCGAGCTGCGCCTGTAGCATCCAGAGGTGCTTGTCCAGAGCTTCAGCGATCGTTATCACCAGGTCCTGGCTCACCGGGTCCAGCTCGCCAATCTCGGCTATGGCCCTCCGGACGTCGGTTGCCACCTGGCGCACCCGGCCGGTGATCTCAGCGACGGCGTCCGGCCCGGATAGGTACCCGAGTCGCATGGAGGCCAGCCCGGAGCCATCGGCGACCGTGACGGCATTGCCGTCCACCGGGACCCCCAGCGTCACCGAGCGCTCGGCCACGGTGTCGGCCCAGACCCTGGCGTCGTCCACCAGCCGGTCCATCTGGAGGTGGATGGACTCGAAGTTGGGCCCGGTGACGTGCCAGTGAACCTGCTTGGCCTGCAGGGCCAGGTCGGTGAACTCGGTGAGCAGCTCTTGCATCCGCTCCCCCAGTTGGCGGGCCGCGGCCGGGGCCAGCGCGCTCTCGATGGTGATCATGCTCTTGCCTCCTAATCGGACTCAGTCCGAATTATATCCGGCCGAGGCATGCATCCAATGGAGCCCGGCATCCGTCTAAGGAGGCAGATGGAAAGAGTTCACCAAGGAGGTGAGGCGATGAAGTTGGCAGCTTGGATGGCGACGGCGAGTGGACGGGGCCTGCGGGTGCTGGCCGGCTTGGTGCTGATCGGAGTCGGTCTGGCCCTTGGTGGGGTGGCCGGGGTCATCGTGGCCATAGTCGGCCTGGTACCTCTTCTGGCAGGGGTGACCAATGTCTGCCTGATCGCCCCGGTGGTTCGCGCTCCGTTCCGGGGCAGCCGGGTTCGCGGGGCCTGAGATGGATGGGGCGGGTGGGCCACGGTGCCGCCCGCCCGCCCTACCCTTTGGGGTGTGGAGCTATCCCGCGACGAGCTGCTCGGCTGCCTCGAGGCCCAGCGGCCACGCTTCGTCCGCCTGGCCACCTCTTTGCTTTCGGACGCGGAGCAGGCGGAGGACGCCGTCCAGGACGCCAGCATGAAAGCGGTGCGGTCCGCGGGAGGCTTTCGCTCCGAGTCCGCGGTGTGCACCTGGGTACAACGGATTGTGGTCAACACCTGCCGGGACCTCTTGCGCCGGCGCCAGTCGCGAGAGAGCCTGGAGGCCGCGGTGCGCCGGGAGGCGCTCTGGCAGGACTCCGCCTACACCGTGGACCCGGAAGGGGTCGCGGTCGCGGCCGAGAGCCGGCGCACTCTGTGGTTGGCCCTCGCGAGGCTCACGGCCGACCAGAAGCAGGCCGTGGTCCTCCACGATCTGGAGGGCTGGACGGGTGCGGAGATCGCCGACGCCACCGGCTGGCCGCTGGGCACGGTGAAGTCCCACCTGCGTCGGGGTAGGCAGAATCTGGTATCGATCTTGGCGGAGGAGTTCGGGTGAGAGAGTTGGGATGCGCTGAGGCCCGGGACCTGGCCTCTGACCTGATTGACGGGGAGCTGAGTGCCGATCTGGCCGCCGCCGTGGAGCACCACGTGGCCAACTGTCCCACCTGCCCCGCCCTCTACCGAGCGATGGTCACCGTTCACTCCCGCCTCCTGGCCCAGCGGAGATCTGCCGGCACCAGCGCCGGGTAGCGCCCCCGGCCGGCTCCGGTGAGAGCCCGGCCGCGGCTCCGGGGCCCATCTGCTCCGGCTTCGTTCCCGAACGGGCACCCGGGCATGCGGAAGTTTGACACCCCATCCCCGGAGCGATAGAATGGGCTTCCGCGCCTCCGGAGGGGCGCTTGTTTCCATGTGTGGCCGTCACCCCGGAGCGGCCAGCGTTCTCCAAGGACAAGTTCAGTTTGCCCACCATCCAACAGCTGGTCCGCCAGGGCCGCGCTCCGGTCACCAAGAAGACCAAGTCGCCGGCGCTGAAGGGTTCGCCCCAGCGGCGGGGGGTGTGCGTGCGGGTGTTCACCACGACTCCCAAGAAGCCGAACTCGGCCCTCAGAAAGGTGGCGCGCGTGCGCCTGACCAGCAAGATCGAGGTCACGGCCTACATCCCCGGCATCGGCCACAACCTGCAGGAGCACTCCGTGGTGCTGGTGCGGGGAGGGAGGGTCAAGGACCTGCCCGGCGTGCGCTACCACATCGTGCGCGGCACGCTGGACACGGCGGGGACCAGGGCTCGCAAGCAGGCCCGGAGCAAGTACGGGGCCAAGCGCGAGAAGCCGGCCAAGGCCTGAGATGCCAAGGCGTCAACGCGTCTCCCGACGGGTGGTGGTGGCCGATCCGGTCTACCACAGCGAGGCTCTGGCCAAGTTCATCAACTGCCTCATGCTCAATGGCAAGCGGAGCACTGCCGAGCGGATCGTCTACTCCTCGCTGACTCGCATCGCCAAGAGCCAGCGGCGTGAGCCGCTGGAGGTCTTCGAGACCGCCGTGCGCAACGCCACCCCCATCCTGGAGGTGAAGCCCAAGCGAGTGGGTGGCGCCACCTACCAGGTGCCGGTGGAGATCCGCCACGACCGCCGTCTGGCGCTGGCCAGGCGGTGGATCATCCGCAGCGCCCGGACCCGTCATGGCAAGAGCATGGCCGACCGGCTGGCGGCCGAGCTGATGGACGCCAGCAACGGCATGGGGCAGGCGGTCAAGCGGAAGGAGGACACCCACAAGATGGCGGAGTCCAACCGCGCGTTCTCCCACTTCAGGTACTGAGCCGCCGTGACTACTCAGACCACCCTTTCCGGCGGCGCGTCCCTGGCGCATGGGCGCAAGGTGCCCCTGGAGAGGGTGCGCAACATCGGGATCATGGCCCACATCGATGCGGGCAAGACCACCACAACTGAGCGAGTCCTCTTCTACACCGGCCGCATCCACAAGATGGGCGAGGTCCACGAGGGCGCGGCGACCATGGACTGGATGGTGCAGGAGCAGGAGCGGGGCATCACCATCACCTCCGCGGCCACCGCGGCATCCTGGCACGACCACCAGATCAACATCATCGACACCCCGGGGCACGTCGACTTCACTGTGGAGGTGGAGCGCAGCCTGCGGGTTCTGGACGGGGCGATCGCGGTCTTTGACGCCGTGAGCGGTGTCGAGCCCCAGTCGGAGACGGTGTGGCGTCAGGCCGACCGCTACGACGTACCGCGGATCTGCTTCATCAACAAGATGGACCGGGTGGGCGCCGACTTCGCCGCGGCGGTGCAGTCGATCACCGAGCGACTGGGCGCCCGGGCGGTGCCTGTGCAGCTGCCCATTGGCGCCGAGGATGGCTTTCAGGGGGTGGTGGACCTGATCCGCGAGCAGGCGATCGTGTACACCGATGACCTGGGCACCGCCCTGGAGGAGACCACCATCCCCACCGAGATGGCGGAGGCGGTGCGGGCTGCGCGCCAGGAGCTGGTAGAGGCCGCCGCGGAGTTTGATGACGAGCTGATGCAGGCCTACCTGGACGACAAGCCGGTGGCCCCGGAGAAGTTGAGCGCGGCGCTGCGCCGCGGGGTGGTCACCGCCGAGCTCTTCCCGGTTCTCTGTGGGGCGGCGCTGCGCAACCGGGGGGTCCAGCCGATGCTGGACGCGGTGGTCGAGTTCCTGCCGTCACCACTGGATCGCCCCGCGGTGCGCGGGGAGGATCCCAGAACGGGGGCCGAGGTGGTGCGCGAGGTGGCCGACGACGCCCCCTTCGCCGGGCTGGCCTTCAAGATCATGACCGACCCCTTCGTGGGCAAGCTCACCTTCTTCCGGGTGTACAGCGGGGTGCTTCGTTCGGGAAGCTATGTCTACAACGCCAGCAAGGGCGAGCGAGAGCGCGTGGGCCGGATCCTCAAGATGCACGCCAACCGCCGTGAGGAGGTGGAGCAGGTCCTCACCGGGGACATCGCCGCCGCCATCGGGCTGAGACACACCTCCACCGGCGACACCCTGGCCGACGAGTCCCAACCCATCGTCCTGGAGTCGATCGTCTTCCCCGAGCCGGTTATCTCGGTGGCGATCGAGCCCAAGACCAAGGCCGACCAGGACAAGCTGGCGGTGGCTCTCCAGAAGCTAGCCGAGGAGGATCCGACCTTCCAGGTGCGGACCGAGCCCGAGACCGGGCAGAACCTCATATCGGGGATGGGGGAGCTTCACCTCGAGGTCATCGTCGACCGGCTGCTGCGTGAGTTCAAGGTGGACGCCAACGTCGGCAAGCCCCAGGTGGCGTACCGGGAGACCATCCGCCATGAGGCCAAGGGCACCGGACGATTCGTGCGCCAGACCGGCGGCCACGGCCAGTACGGCCATGCGGAGCTGGTGGTCGAGCCCAACGAAACCGGCAAGGGCTTCGAGTTCATCAACAAGATTGTGGGCGGGGTCATCCCCCGGGAGTACATCCCCGCCATCGAGAAGGGATGCATCGACGCCCTGCAGGCGGGGGTGGTGGCGGGGTACCCGGTGGTGGACGTGAAGGCCACGGTCTATGACGGCTCCTACCACGACGTCGACTCTTCGGAGCAGGCCTTCCAAATCGCCGGCTCGATGGCTATGAAGGACGGGATGCGCAAGGCCAGTCCCATCCTGCTGGAGCCGATAATGAAGGTGGACGTCACCTGTCCCGAGGCCAACCTGGGCGACGTCATCGGTGACCTGGCCTCCCGCCGCGGGCATACCCTGGGAATGGAGAGCCGGCGGGGGATGCAGACCGTGCATGCTCAGGTGCCCTTGGCCAACATGTTCGGGTACGCGACCCAGCTGCGGAGCATGACCCAGGGGCGGGCCAGCTACACAATGGAGTTCGACCACTATCAGGAGCTTCCCCAGTCGCTGGCTGAGGAGGTCACGGCGAAGCGCAAGAGTTGAGCACCGGCAGTCGGCTGCGGACGGATCCACCAAGCAAGGGCAGATAGAGAGAATGGGCAAGAAGAAGTACGACACCACCAAGCCCCACGTCAACGTGGGCACCATCGGGCACATCGACCACGGCAAGACCACCCTGACCGCGGCCATCACCAAGGTGCTAGCGGAGACCGGGCTGGCCGACTTCCGGGCGTTCGACACCATCGACAACGCCCCCGAGGAGAAGGCCCGGGGGATAACCATCGCCGCGTCTCACGTGGAGTACGAGACCGCGACCCGGCACTACGCCCATGTCGACTGCCCGGGCCATGCCGACTACATCAAGAACATGATCACCGGAGCCGCCCAGATGGACGGGGCGATCCTGGTGGTGGCGGCGACCGACGGGCCCATGCCCCAGACGCGCGAGCACATCCTGCTGGCCCGGCAGGTGGGCGTTCCCTACATCGTGGTGGCCCTCAACAAGGTGGACGCTGTCGACGACGAGGAGCTCCTGGAGCTGGTGGAGCTCGAGGTTAGGGAGCTGCTTAGCAAGTACGACTTCCCCGGCGACGACATCCCCGTGGTCCGGGTGTCGGCGCTGAAGGCGCTTGAGGGCGACCCCGCCGCCGAGGAGCAGATTCGCCAGCTCATGGAGGCCGTGGACACCTACATCCCCGTCCCGGAGCGGCCCATCGACCAGCCCTTCCTGATGCCCATCGAGGACGTCTTCTCGATCGAGGGCCGGGGCACCGTGGTCACCGGCCGAATCGAGCGTGGGCTGGTCAAGGTGAACGACCAGGTGGAGATCGTCGGCATCCGTGACACCGCCAAGACGGTGGTGACCGGGGTCGAGATGTTCCACAAGCTGCTGGACCAGGGCGAGGCGGGGATGAACTGTGGCTGCCTCCTCCGGGGGATCAAGCGGGACGAGGTCGAGCGCGGCCAGGTGCTGGCCAAGCCGGGCACCATGCGCCCGCACACCGACTTCGAGGCCCAGGTCTACGTCCTCACCAAGGACGAGGGTGGAAGGCACACCGCCTTCTTCAGCAACTACCGTCCCCAGTTCTACATCCGCACCACCGACGTCACCGGGCAGGTGGCCCTGCCGGAGGGCCGCGAGCTGGTCATGCCCGGGGACAACGTCGAGCTCAAGGTCTCGCTCATCACCCCGGTCGCGGTGGAGGAGGGGATGCGGTTCGCCATCCGCGAGGGTGGGCGTACCGTGGGCGCCGGCGTGGTCACCAAGATCGACAAGTAGGCCGCAGGGAATCGGTTAGAGAGCAGAAATGGCACAGCGCATTCGGATCCGGCTCAAGGCCTATGACCACCGGGTCCTGGACCAGGCGGCGGCTCGCATCGTGGAGACCGCGGCTCGGAACCAGGCCGAGGTGATGGGTCCGGTGCCGCTGCCGACGGAGATCAACAAGTACACGGTGATCCGGGGCCCGTTCATCGACAAGGACTCGAGAGAGCAGTTCGAGATGCGGACCCACAAGCGGATCCTGGACATCCTGGATCCCAATCCCAAGGTGGTCGACGCCTTGATGCACCTAAACCTGCCCAGCGGCGTCAACATCGAGATCAAGCTCTGATGACGACCGCCCTGCTGGCCCGCAAGTTGGGTATGGCCCAGGTCTTCGGGGACGATGGGCGCTGCTTCGGGGTCACCGTGCTGGAGGCCGGGCCCTGCCCGGTGGTCCAGGTGAAGACGGCGGCCGCGGACGGCTACGATGCGGTCCAGATCGGGTTCGGTCCCCTCCGGCGTCGCTCCGTGAACCGGGCGCAGGCAGGGCACTTCGAGGCGGCCGGGGTCGAGCCCAAGCGCCACCTCCGGGAGGTCCGCGGGGCCACGGCCGCGGAGGCCGGCGAGGTCCTCACCGTCGCCGCCTTCGAGGTGGGGGCGGAGGTGGACGTCACCGGGGTAAGCAAGGGCAAGGGGTTTGCCGGCCAGCACAAGCGGCACAACTTTGGGCGCGGCCCGGTGACCCACGGGAGCCACAACATCCGGCAGCCCGGTTCGGTTGGATCGGTGGATGCCGCCCGCACCCTGCCTGGGCTCAAGATGGCCGGGCACCTCGGGGACCGGCGCACCACGGTGCAGCGGTTAGAGGTCTTCAGGGTCGACACCGAGCGCAACCTGCTGCTGGTCAAGGGGGCGGTCCCCGGTGCCGACGGCGGGCTCCTCATGGTGCGCAGCTCCAGGCCGCGGATCCGCAAGCCCCGGGGGCAGCGCTGATGGCCACCGCCGTCGTGCGCGGGCCGGAAGGGGACGCCAAGGGAGACTACGAGCTGCCCTCGGCGGTCTTCGGTCAGGAGGTCAACCAGGGAGTGCTGCACCAGGCCGTCGTGCGCCAGATGGCCGGTGCCCGCCAGGGCACCCATGACACCAGGACCCGGGGCGAGGTGAGCGGTGGAGGCAGGAAGCCGTACCGCCAGAAGGGCACCGGGCGCGCCCGCCAGGGGTCCATCAGGGCTCCCCACTATCGCGGGGGCGGCACCGTCTTCGGGCCCACTCCCCGCAGCTACGCCCTGGCCATGCCTCGCAAGCAGCGGCGCCTGGCGCTGCGCGCGGCCCTCTCGGCGAAGGCCAGCGACGGAGCGATACAGGTGGCCGACGAACTACACTTCGACGCTCCCCGCACCCGGCAGATGGCCGCCTTCCTGGATCAGGCCGGGGCCGGGCGGAGGGTGCTCCTGGTGGTGGAGGGGCGGGACCCCAACCTGGAGCTCTCGGCCCGCAACATCCCTCAGCTGAAGGTGATCCATGCGAGCAACCTCGGGGTCCGCGACGTCATGGTGGCGGACACCCTGATCTTCCGCCGGGCGGCCCTGGACCTCGTGGTGGAGCATCTCGGATGAAGCAGCCAGCGGAGATCATCCTGCGCCCGGTGATCAGCGAGAAGTCGTACGCCGGAATGGCCCAGCGCCGCTATGTGTTCAAGGTGGCCAGCAGCGCCAACAAGATCGAGGTCAAGCAGGCGGTGGAGCAGGCCTTCAAGGTGCGCGCCGCCACCGTCAACGTGATGGTGGTGAAGGGGAAGGTGAGGACCAGGATGCGGCGGGGCGGCCGGGTGGTCGGTCGCAGTCGGGACTGGAAGAAGGCCGTGGTCACGCTGGCCCCCGGCGAGACCATCGCCAACCTTTTCGAGGGGGTGTGAGATGCCGGTGAAGCGATACGATCCCACCTCCCCGGGGCGCCGGTTCATGAGCGTCAGCTCCTTCGAGGAGGTGACGCGGAAGGGGCCCGAGCGCTCCCTGACCGTGTCTCTGAAGAAGCATTCCGGCCGCAATGCCAGCGGCCGGGTCACCGTGCGCCACAGAGGCGGGGGCCACCGGCGGATGTATCGGATCATCGACTTCCGGCGCGACAAGCTGGACGTCCCGGGGCGGGTGGCGGCCATCGAATACGACCCCAACCGGAGCGCCCGGATCGCCCTGGTCAACTACCGGGACGGGGAGAAGCGGTACATCCTGGCGCCAGACGGGCTCTCCGTGGGCGACTCGATCATGGCCGGGGAGAAGGCCGAGATCCGCCCGGGGCACTCGCTTCCGCTGGCCCGAATCCCGCTCGGCACCACCCTCCACAACCTGGAGGTGCAGGTGGGCCGGGGCGGGCAGCTGGTGCGGAGCGCCGGGGTGGGAGCCCAGCTGGTCGCCAAGGAGGGCAAGTACGCTCAGCTGCGGATGCCCTCCGGGGAGGTGCGCCTGATCGACGTCCGCTGCCGGGCCACCATCGGGCAGGTGGGCAACTCGGATCACTCCAATGAGGTCGTGGGCAAGGCGGGCAAGAGCCGCTGGCGCGGGGTGCGCCCGTCGGTCAGGGGTTCGACGATGAATCCCTTCGACCACCCCCACGGAGGCGGCGAGGGCCGCTCCGGACCGGGGGGGCACCCCCAGACGCCCTGGGGCAAGCCTGCGCTGGGGCACCGGACCCGCAACAACAAGGCGACGGACGCCATGATCGTGCGAAGGAGACGCAAGTAGCAGGATGAGCAGATCCGTCAAGAAGGGGCCCTTCTGCGACCCCTCGCTGCTGAAGAAGGTCATTGAGATGAACCGCTCCAAGGAGCGGCGGGTGATTCGCACCTGGTCGCGCCGCAGCGACATCTTCCCGGAGATGCTGGGCCACACCCTGGCCGTTCATGACGGGCGCAAGCACGTTCCGGTCCTGGTCACCGAGGCCATGGTCGGTCACAAGCTGGGAGAGTTCGTGCCCACCCGCCGCTTCCGGGGCCACGGCCATCACACCGAGCGCAGCTCGGCGCTCAAGTAGGCGGGTCGGGAATGCAGGTGACAGCGACCGCCAAGTGGGTCAGGGTGCCGGCTCGGAAGGCCCGGTTGGTGGCTGACGTCGTCCAGGGCATGGCGGTGGACGAGGCCCTCACCGTGTTATCCTTCATGCCTCAGGCGGCCGCCCAGGACGTGGGCAAGGTGGTGCGTTCGGCCGCCGCCAACGCCGAGAACAACTTCAGCTTGGACCGCGACCGTCTGCGGCTGGTTCGGCTGGAGGTCGATGGGGGCCCCATCATCAAGCGCTTCCGGCCCCGGGCGCGCGGTTCGTCGTTTTCGATCTTCAAGAGGACGTGCCATCTCCGGGCGACCGTCGAGGACAGCCTCGAGCGGACCTCGCGGTCCCGGGTCCGGCCGGCGCGGGCAGCGTCCGTGGAGAGTGCCAGCAATGAGGCCGAGGAGGAGTAGGTAGGGAAGTGGGACAGAAGGTCCATCCCAACGGCTTCCGCCTGGGCGTCTATCGCAACTGGGACGCGCGCTGGTACGCCAGCGGACCCGAGTACACCAAGCTCCTCCAGGAAGACCTGGCCATGCGCCAGCTGATCATGGGCCGGCTGAAGAACGCCAGCGTGGCCCGGATTGAGACGGAGAGGTCGGCCAACCAGCTGACGGTCGTCATCCACACCGCCAAGCCCGGGATCGTGATCGGTCGCAGCGGGGCCGCCGTGGATGCGCTGCGGGACAACCTGGAGCGCATCTCCGGCAAGAAGGTGCGGGTGACCATTCAGGAGATCAAGACCCCCGAGCTGGACGCCCGGCTCCTGGCGGAGAACGTCGCCGGGCAGCTGGAGAAGCGGATCGCCTTCCGGCGGGCGGTGAAGCAGTCGGTGATGCGCTCGATGCGAGCCGGTGCCAAGGGGGTGAAGATCCAGGTCTCCGGCCGGCTCGGGGGTGGTGACATGAGCCGGCGCGAGTGGGACCGCGATGGCCGGGTACCCCTGCACACGCTGCGCGCCGATGTGGAGTTCGGCCAGGCCGAGGCCAAGACCACCTCGGGGCAGATCGGGGTCAGCGTCTGGATCTACCGCGGCGACTTCCCCACGGAGAACGTCGCCGCCGAGGCGGCGACCTCGGCAGCCCGTCCCGCTGCGCGCGTGGCCGCGGTGGTGGAGGCCGAGCCCGCGGTGGATTCGGCGGCGGTGGCCGGGGCTGAGGCCGGGCCGCCGGACCCTGAGGCCGTGTCCGAGCCCGCCGTGGCGGTGGCTGCTGAGCCCGCCGCCGAGGTCCAGCCGCCGGTGGTGGAAGCCGAAGCTGCTGCGCCGACCAAGCGACGGGCGGCGCGCAAGGCGGCTGAACCGACACCGGCCGCCGCTGAGACGGCCCCCAAGGCTAAGAGGACCACGCGGAAGGCGGACGCTCCCGCCGACGGGGCGGACGGCTGAGATGCTGATTCCACGCCGACCTCGCCACCGCAAGGTGCACCGCGGACGGCGCGCGGGAACCGCCTACCGGGGCGCTACGCTGGCGTTCGGCCCGTACGGTCTTCAGGCCTTGGAGGCCTGCTGGATGAGCAACCGGCAGATCGAAGCTGCCCGGCGGGCCATGACCCGCCACGTGCGCCGGGGCGGCAAGATCTGGATTCGCGTCTTCCCTGACAAGCCGATCACCAAGAAGCCGGCCGAGACCCGGATGGGCTCCGGCAAGGGTAGTCCCGAGGGGTGGGTGTCGGTGGTACGTCCCGGCAGGATCCTGTTCGAGATGGATGGGGTGGACGCCGAGGTGGCTCGGGAGGCGATGCGGCTGGCCGCTCACAAGCTGCCGGTCAAGACCCGCTTCGTGGTCCGTGAGGGATCGGAAGCGGCGGAGGTGGGAGCGTGAGCAAGCATCAGGAAGAGCTGCAGCTTCTCCGGGAGCAGGATGACCTGGGCCTGGAGCAGCTGGTGGGCGAGCGTCGCCAGGAGCTTCTGCAGCTGCGCCTGCAGCGGGCCACCGGTCAGCTGGAGCAGCACCGCCGGATCCGGGAGGTCCGGCGGGGGATCGCTCGGGTGGAGACGCTTCTTCGGGCCCGCCGGCTCACCGACCTGGCGGAGGAGGGCTGATGGTCGAAGAAGCCGAAGCCCGAGCACGTCGCAAGCTCCGCGTCGGCGTGGTGGTCAGCGACCGGATGGACAAGACGGTGGTGGTGCAGGTGGAGGATCTGCGCGCCCACAACCTGTATCGCAAGGTGATGAGGAGGCGGCGGCGCTTCCAAGCCCATGACGAGGTCAACGAGTGCCGCAACGGGGACCGAGTCCGGATCATGGAAACCCGCCCCCTCAGCCGCACCAAGCGGTGGCGAGTGGTGGAGATCGTGGAGCGCGCGCGCTGACCCATGATTCAGCAGGAGACGGTGCTCAAAGTGGCTGACAACAGCGGTGCCCGGGAGATCCTGTGCATCCGCGTGCTGGGCGGGTCCTACCGCCGCTATGCCTCCTTGGGCGACATCATCGTGGCCGCGGTCAAGGTCGCCCAGCCCAACTCCGGGGTGAAGAAGGGCGATGTGGTGAAGGCTGTGGTGGTCCGGACGGCGAAGGAGTACCGACGGCCCGACGGGACGCGGATCCGCTTCGACGACAACGCCGCGGTGCTCATCAACCCCCAGAACAATCCGCGGGGCACGAGGATCTTCGGCCCCGTGGCCCGGGAGCTGCGGGAGCGCAACTTCATGAAGATCGTCTCCCTCGCTCCGGAGGTGCTCTGATGCCAAGGCGGCAGAGAGCAGCCGAGGTGGGCACCTCCCGGCCGCTGGACATCCGCTCAGGGGACACCGTGGTGGTGATCGCCGGCTCGGAGCGGGGCAAGCGTGGGGTGGTGCAGCGCACCCTGTCCGCGGAGCGGCGGATCGTGGTCGAGGGGGTGAACATCCGCAAGCGCCACCAGCGGTCCGGTCAGCAACGGGGCGGCACGACGGCGCTCCAGGGCGGGATCATCGACTTCCCGGCGCCGCTGGCGTACAGCAACGTGCAGCTGGTGTGCCCCAAGTGTGATCGGCCCACCCGCCTGGGACACCGGGTCGAGGGGGAGCGCATGGTGCCCTTCTGCAAGCGCTGCAACGAGCCCTACCTGAGGGCGCCGAGAGCATGAGCACAGCGACCAGGCCGAGGTTTGTCGAGCGCTACCGGGAGACGGTGGTCCCCGCGCTGATCGCCGAGTTCGGCTACCTCAACGTCATGCAGGTACCGCGGCTGGAGAAGATCGTGGTCAACGTCGGGGTTGGCGAGGCCGTCCAGAACGCCAAGGCGCTGGACGCGGCCACCAACGACCTGAGGGTGATCACCGGTCAGCAGCCGGCGGTGCGCAAGGCGCGAAAGTCGGTGGCCGCCTTCAAGCTGCGAGCGGGGATGCCCATCGGGCTGAAGGTGACCCTGCGCGGCGATCGCATGATGGAGTTCCTGGACCGCCTCATCAGCGTCGCGCTGCCGCGGATCCGAGACTTCCGCGGCCTGACCACCCACTTCGATGGTCACGGCAACCTCACCCTGGGGCTGCGGGAGCAGCTGGTCTTTCCGGAGATCGATTACGACAAGATCGACAAGCTGCGCGGGCTGGAGATCACCATCGTTACCACCGCCAGCACCGACGCCGAGGGGCGCAGCCTTTTGGCCGGGCTGGGCATGCCCTTCAGGCGCTAGCGAAGGAGGCGGAGTTGGCGAAGAAGTCGAAGATCATGGCCAGCCGGCGGGCACCCCGCTTCCCGGTGCAGGCCCGGTCTCGCTGCAATCTCTGCGGGCGGCCCCGAGGATACATGCGCAAGTTCGGGCTGTGCCGCATCTGCTTCCGCATCCACGCGTCCCAGGGGCAGATCCCCGGGGTGCGCAAGTCCAGTTGGTGACCGCCGATGATGACTGACCCGATCGCGGACATGCTCACCCGGCTGCGGAACGCCAACCTCGCCGGGCACAGGCGGGTGGAGATGCCGGCCAGCAAGCTCAAGGCCGAGGTGGCTCGGGTGCTCCGTGAGGAGGGCTACCTGGCGGCCTTCGGCGTCGAGGGTGATGCCCCTCATCAGATCCTCTGGTTGGAGCTGAAGGCTGCACCCAAGTCGCAGCGGGTCCTGCAGGGCATCCGCAGGGTGAGTCGGCCCGGGCTGCGCGTCTACCGCGGACGGGATCAACTACCGAGGGTGCTGGGCGGAATGGGCGTGGCGGTGGTGTCCACCTCTCAGGGGGTGATGTCGGGCCGGCGCGCCCGCCAGCTGGGGATTGGCGGCGAGGTTCTGGCGGAGGTCTGGTAGAAGCTCGTGTCCAGGATTGGCAAGCATCCCATCGCCGTTCCGGCGGGGGTCTCGGTGACCATCACCGGGGACCGGGTGAAGGTCGTCGGGCCGCGCGGTGAGATGGAGCGGGTGCTCCCTCATCCGATCTCGGCTCGACTGGAGGACGGATCGGTTCTGGTCGAGCGGCCGACGGACTCGGCGCCGCACCGTTCCCTCCACGGCCTGAGCCGCACCCTGATCGCCAACATGGTCGCCGGAGTGACCACCGGCTTCCGGCGCGAGCTGGAGCTGGTGGGAGTTGGCTACCGGGCCAGCCTCCAGGGGACCGACCTGCAGCTTGCTCTGGGATACTCTCACCCGATCCGGATCGTCCCGCCCGAGGGGGTCAAGATCGAGGTGCCTGAGCCCACGCGGGTGGCGGTGCTGGGCAACGACAAGGAGGCGGTCGGCCAGATGGCCGCCCGGATCCGCGCCACCCGGCGGCCCGAGCCCTACAAGGGCAAGGGTGTCCGCTACCGGGGCGAGGTGGTCCGGCGCAAGGCCGGCAAGAGCGGCAAGGGAGCAAAGGGCTGATATGAGTTTCGCGGAGCGTGAGCAGGCCAGGGCGCGGCGCCATCGCCGCGTTCGGCGACGGGTCGAGGGATCCGGCGCGCGTCCCCGGCTCTGCGTTCACCGGAGCCTGCGCCACCTGTACGCTCAGGTGGTGGACGACAGCCAGGGACGCACCGTAGTGGCGGCCAGCAGCGTTGAGGCGGCCGCGGGAGTCTCCGGCTGCAACCGCCAGACGGCGGCGGCCGTGGGGCGACTGATCGGAGAGCGCGCCCGAGCGGCTGGCGTGACCCAGGTGGTCTTCGACCGGGGCGGGTACCTCTATCACGGACGGGTTCAGGCTCTGGCCGAGGCTGCCCGCGAGGCCGGGCTGGAATTCTGAGGACAAAAGCGTGAGCATGAACATGAGCCGGTCCGAGCGCGAGTCCCGAGGGGAGTTCGCCGAGCGGGTGGTCAGCCTGAACCGAGTGGCCAAGGTGGTCAAGGGGGGGCGGCGCTTCTCCTTCAGCGCCCTAGTGGTGGTCGGCGACGGTGCCGGCCGGGTGGGCGCTGGGCTGGGCAAGGCTGGAGAGGTGCCCGAGGCGATTCGCAAGGGGGTCGAGGACGCCAAGAAGCACATGATCTCGGTGCCGATGGTGGGTCGGACCATCCCTCACGCCGTGCTGCACAAGGAGGGGGCGGCCCGGGTGCTGCTCCGTCCCGCCTCGCCAGGGACGGGGGTCATCTCCGGCGGGGCGATGCGGGCCGTGGTTGAGCTGGCCGGGATCAAAGACATCCTCACCAAGTCGCTGGGGAGCGATAACCCCATCAACACCGTAAGGGCCACCATCGTCGCCCTGGAGAGTCTGCGCACTGCGGAGACCGTGGCCCGGCTCCGGGGCAAGACGGTGGCGGAGCTGGGATTGCGGGTGGAGCCGGCTGCGACGCCGGTGGTGGAGGTTGGCTGACCCCATGTTGCGCGTGACCTGGACCAAGAGCGCCATCGGTTACGCCGCCAATCAGAAGCGCACGATCGCTGCCCTTGGGCTGCGGCGGCTGCACCAGGTGGTGGAGCATCCTGACACCCCGTCGGTGCGTGGGATGGTGGCCACGGTGCGCCATCTGGTGACGGTGGAGGAGCTGGCGGCAGCCGCCGAGACGGAGGAGGCCAAGTGAGGATCGACGAGCTCAAGCCCTCGCGGGGCAGCCGCAAGTCGCGCAAGCGAGTCGGGCGCGGCAGCTCAGCGGGCGGCGGCAAGACCGCCGGTCGGGGGCAGAAGGGGCAGGGTGCCCGGAGTTCCTGGAGCCTTCCCCGGGGATTCGAGGGTGGGCAGATGCCGCTCACCCAGAGGGTGCCCAAGCTACGCGGCTTCTACAACCGCTTCCGCACGGAGTACCAGGTGGTCAACGTGGCCAAGCTGGCCCGCTTCGAGGCCGGTGCCGAGGTCGATCAGGAGGGTCTGCGCAAGGCCGGGCTGGTGCGGCGCTTGGGTGCCCCGGTTAAGCTCCTGGCCGGCGGATCAGCCGCCATACCGGCGCTCAAGGTCAGGGTGGACGCTGCCAGTGGCGCGGCGATCGCGGCGGTGCAAAAGGCTGGCGGTGAGGTGATCCTGCCGGCGCCGGCCGCCGGTGAGGAGGCCGCGGACACCGACTCATGAACCTGTTCGGGGCGCTGCGCGCCGCCATGCAGGTCCCGGAGCTACGGCGCAAGCTCCTCATCACCATCGGCCTCCTGGTGGTCTTCCGCATGCTGGCGGTGATCACCATCCCCGGGGTCAACACGGTGGCCCTGCGCCAGCTTTATCAGAACAACAGCCTGCTCGGCCTGATCAACCTCTTCTCGGGGAGCGGAGTTTCCACCGGAGGCAGCAGCGCCGGGATCTCGATCGTGGCCCTGGGGCTTAATCCCTACATCAACGCCACCATCATCATGCAGCTGATGACGGTCATCTCGACCCGGGTCAAGGAGCTTTCCAAGGAGGGGGACCTGGGTCGCAGGCGGCTCACCCAGTACGCCCGCTACCTGACCGTCGCTCTGGCCCTGCTCCAGGCGTTTGGCTACACCCGCCTATTCGAGAGCTACAGCTTCCAGGGGCTCTCCATCCTGCCCTCCAACATCTCCATCGCCGAGACCCTGGGGATCATCGTGATCCTGACCGGAGGCACGGTGATCATCATGTGGTTCGGCGAGCTGATCACCGAATACGGCCTGGGGAATGGGGTATCGATCATCATCATGGCCGGCATCCTGGCCCAGATCCCCAACACCGTGATCTCCTTCACCAACGGCGGGCAGGCGCAAACCTTCACCATCTTCGCCCTCGCCGTGATCGCCATCGTGCTGGCGGCGGGGATCATCTTCGTCCAGCAGGCGACGCGCAAGATCCCCATCCAGTCTTCGCAGCGCGTGGTCGGGCGTCAGGTCTACCAGGGGCGGAGCAGCTTCCTGCCTCTGCGGGTGAACCAGGCCGGGGTCATCCCCATCATCTTCGCCATCTCCATCATGTTCTTCCCCCAGATCTTCAGCAACTTCTTCCTGCCTCCCGCGGGTCAGACCGGGGGAGTGGTGGGGCAGATCGCCACCTGGTTCCACACCTACTGGACGCCGACCGGCCCTGATGTCCTCTTCAACGTCATCTACCAGGTCCTCTACTTCGGCCTGATCATGGGCTTCACCTTCTTCTACACCGCCGTCACCTTCGACCCCGAGGATGCGGCCGATGACCTGAAGAAGAGTGCCACCTACATCCCGGGCATCCGGCCGGGCCGGGCCACGGCCGACTACTTGGCCCGGGTGATGAGCCGGATCACCCTCGCCGGGGCGGTGTTCCTCGGCCTCATCACCGTGGTGGTGCCGCTGCTGGCGGCCTACCTGACCGGACAGCAGTTGAGCCAGGGTCTGTACCTGGGGGGCACCGCTATCCTGATCGTGGTGGGAGTCTCGCTCGACACCATGAAGCAGCTGGAGACGCAGCTGCTCATGCGCCAGTATCGGGGTTTCATTCGCTGAGGGGTGCTGATGGGAGGGCAGGGACTGCGGCGGCGGCTGATCATCTTCGGCGCTCCCGGGTCGGGCAAGGGGACCCAGGCGGAGCTGCTCCGGGAGAAGTACGACCTAGACCACATCGCCCCCGGGGACATGCTGCGCCAGCACCGGGCGGCGGGAACCGAGCTGGGGCACCTCGCCTCCGACTACATGGCGGCCGGCAAGCTGGTCCCTGACGAGCTGATCGTGAACATGATCCGCCACCGTCTGGAGGAGAACGGCGAGCTTCGCGGGTTCGTCCTGGACGGCTTCCCTCGAACCGTGGCTCAGGCCCGGGCCCTCCAGGAGCTACTGGAGAAGATGGACGCTCCGATCGACCTGGTAGCGGTACTGGAGGTCCCCGAGGAGGAGCTGGTCGCCCGGCTTTCCCGGCGGGCCACCGAGGAACGGCGCGAGGACGACACTCCGGAGATCATCAAGGAGCGGCTGCGGGTCTACCGGGAGCAGACCGAACCGGTGCTGGAGTACCTGAGCAACCTGGTCCCGACGGTCCGGGTGGACGGCTGTGCCAGCGTTGAGGACGTCAACCGGGCTCTGGTGCAGGCGATCGGTTGATCACCCTGAAGCGCAACGACGAGATCGCCCTCATGCGCGAGGCAGGGTGGCGGCTGGCCGAGGTCCTGGCGCTGCTGGCGGAAGCGGTGCAGCCCGGCATGACCACGGATGACCTGGATCGGATCGCCAATCGTGAGATCCGCCGCCGGCAGAGCTTCCCGGGGTTCCTCGGCTACGACGGATTCCCCAAGCATCTGTGCGTCTCCGTCGAGGAGGAGGTGGTGCATGGCATCCCCGGATCCCGGGAGCTCCGGTCCGGGGACCTGGTGAGCCTGGACTGCGGGCTGATCTACAAGGGGTGGTGGGCGGACGCCGGTTTGACAGTCGCCTGCGGGCAGGCGGACCCCGAAGGGGCTCGCCTGATCGAGGTGACCCGGGAGGCGCTGGGCCGTGGGATCCAGATGGCCCAGCCGGGCAACCGGCTGGGGGACATAGGAGCGGCGGTCCAGCAGCATGTCGAGGCTCACGGTTACTCCATCGTCCGGGGGTACACCGGGCACGGCATCGGCCGGGACATGCACGAGGATCCCGAGGTCCCCAACTTCGGCCGCTCGGGCCGTGGGCTGGAGATCAAGCCGGGGCTGTGCCTGGCCATCGAGCCAATCGTCAACGAGGGCCAAGCGGCCACCCTGGTGCGCCCGGACCGCTGGACGGTGGTGACCACGGACGGACGCCGGTCCTGCTACTTCGAGCACACCCTGGCGGTCACTGCGGACGGGCCACTGGTGCTCACCGAGTTGCCGGGGGCCGCAGGATGACCACCCCCGCCAAAGCGCTGGATCGGATATACTCTCAGCGGGCTGAACCTGGTTTGGTTTCGTGCGCCCTTCACCATGATTGACCCCGGACAGGTCCAGGGTCGGGTCCTTGAGTCGCTGCCCAACTCGCTCTACCGGGTTGAGTTGGCGGGTGGGGCCAAGGTGGTGGCGCACGCGGCCGGCCGGGCGCGCCTGGCGAGCGTCAGGCTTCTCCCCGGGGACCGGGTGGTGATCGAGGTGTCGGCCACCGATCCGGGACGGGGCAGGATCCTGGCCAGGGTTGTCTGAAGGCGATTTGAGGAGCTGGCAGTGAAGGTCCGGGCCTCGGTGAAGAGGATATGCACCAAGTGCAAGGTGATCCGGCGTGCCGGCACGGTCAGGGTGATCTGTGAAAACCCCAAGCACAAGCAGCGGCAGGGGTAGGCGCAGATGGCCAGGATCGCCGGAGTCGACCTCCCGCGGGACAAGCGGATCGAGATAGCTCTCACCTACGTCTACGGGATCGGGCTGACCACCAGCCAACGGGTGCTGCGCATAGCCCAGATCGATCCTGACATCAAGTCGGGGCAGCTCTCGGAGGCACAGGTGAGCCGGCTCCGGGATGTGGTGGCCAAGGAGCTTCCGGGCAAGGTGGAGGGTGACCTGCGCCGGCAGGTGGCGCTGAACATCAAGCGCCTGATGGAGATCGGAACCTACCGCGGGCTCCGGCATCGGCGTGGGCTGCCGGTTCGGGGGCAGCGGACCAGGACCAACGCCCGGGCTAGACGGGGTCCGCGCAAGACCGTGGGCGTACGGCGGAAGAAGGGCAAGTAGCGGTTCCCCGGGGCTGCCCCGGTGGTTCCGAGTAGGAGGCTGATTGGCGAAGAAGAAGAAGGTGGTCCGGACTCGACGGCGAGAGCGCAAGAACATCGCCGTGGGGCAGGCGCATGTACTCAGCACCTTCAACAACACCATCGTGACGCTCACCGATCCCCAGGGCAACACCATCGCCTCGGGGAGCGCCGGGTCGTCGGGCTTCAAGGGCTCGCGGAAGAGCACCCCGTTCGCGGCGGGCCTGACCGCCGAGGCTGCGGCCAAGCGGGCCATGGAACACGGGCTGAAGTCGGTCGAGGTGCTGGTGAAGGGACCGGGATCGGGCCGGGAGGCGGCCATCCGCTCCCTGCAGGCCGCTGGGCTGGAGATCACCGCGATCGTCGACGTCACCCCCATTCCTCACAACGGTTGCCGCCCGCCCAAGCGGCGGCGGGTCTGAGCCATGGCCAATCCGCACAACCCGGTCTGCCGGCTCTGCCGGCGCGAGGGTGTGAAGCTCTTCCTCAAAGGGGAGAAGTGCGTGGGCGACCGCTGCACCTTCACCAAGCGCAATGCCACCCCGCCAGGGCAGCACGGACTGGCCCGCAGGCGCCGGATCAGCGAATATGGGATCCAGCTCCGAGCCAAGCAGCGCGGGCGGCGGGTATACGGCGTTTTGGAGACCCAGTTCCGCAACTACTTCGAGCGGGCCTCGGCGAGCAAGGGGGTCACCGGCACGGCGCTGCTGCAGATGCTGGAGCAGCGACTGGACAACGTGGTGTACCGCGCCGGCCTCGCCAGCTCCCGGGCTGAGGCGCGGCAGCTGGTCAGCCACCGGCATTTCCAGGTGGACGGCAAGGTGGTCAACATTCCCTCTTACCAGGTCCGTCCCGGACAGGTGGTGCGGGTGCGTCCCGGCCACCAGGAGAAGGAGCCTGTGACCCGTTCGGTGGCTTTCAGGTCCGGCCAGGCGGTTCCCAGTTGGCTCAGTCTCTACCCGGAGGAGCTCCGGGTCGATGTGGTTCGCCTCCCCGAGCGCGGGGAGATGGAGACCAGCATCGACGAACAGCTCATCGTCGAGTACTACTCCCGCTAACCCGGGGCGGCGGCGCCCCCAGACGAAAGGAACGCACTGCTGATGCCAGAGACTGCGATCGAACCGACGGTCCGCGAAGTTTCCAGCGCTCGTGACTACGGGCGCTTTGAGATCGAACCCCTGGAAGCGGGGTACGGCACCACCCTGGGCAACTCCCTCCGGCGGGTGTTGCTGTCATCCCTTACCGGGGCCGCGGTGACCGCCGTGTCCATCGAGGGGGTGGCCCATGAGTTCTCCAGCATCAAGCATGTGAAGGAGGACGTGGGGGAGATTCTGCTCAACCTGAAGCAGCTGGCTCTCACCTGCCACAACCCTGACGGGGCTCACCTGACCCTGGACGTGCAGGGCCCTCGACGGGTCACGGCGTCGGATATCACCCCCAACGCCGATGCCGATATCGCCAATCCCGACCTGTACATCTGCACCCTGGACGGACCCCAGTCGGCCCTGCGCATGGACCTCACCGTGGAACTCGGACGGGGCTACTCGCCGGCGGAGCGCAACAAGCGCGAGGGTCAACCCATCGGGGTGATCTCGGTGGACGCCATCTTCACCCCGGTCAACAAGGCCAACTTCCTGGTGGAGCGGACCCGGGTGGGCCAGGACACGGACTGGGAGAAGCTGACCCTGGAGGTGTGGACCAATGGGACCATCACCCCGGTGGAGGCCGTCAGTCGGGCGGCCCAGTACTACAGCCGCCACCTGAGCCTCTTCACCAGCTTCGGCGACAGTCTCAGCTCCGCCACCGAGGCGGTGGTGCGGGAGGCGGACCAGAAGAGCAAGCTGAGCGAGGTTCCGGTCGAGGAGCTGGAGCTGAGCGTGCGCGCCCTCAACTGCCTCAAGGCGAATGACATCACCAAGCTGGGCGACCTGCTGGCGATGCGTCTGGAGGAACTCATGGCGCTGCGCAACTTCGGCACCAAGTCGCTGGACGAAATCAAGCAGAAGTTGGTGGCCAAGGGTTTCGTCCCGGAGTCGGAGATCGACTCCGTCTTCCAGCCGGCGGAGCGCGGCTAGGATGCGTCACCTCAAGGCCGGCAGGAAGCTGGGCCGCACCTCGGCCCACCGGCAAGCCTTGACGCGCAACCTGGCCACGGCGCTCTTCGAGAACGGCCGGATCGAGACCACCGAGGCTAAGGCCAAGGAGGTCCGGCGGTGGGCGGAGAAGCTCGTCACCACCGCCAAGGTGGACGACGTACACCACCGCCGGCAGGTGGCTCGGCAGATCTCCCGGGAGGAGGTGGCGGCCAAGCTCTTCACCCAGTACGCCGATCAGTTCCGCGATCGGCCCGGCGGATACACGCGGATCGTGGCCAAGGGCCCGCGCGCGGGCGATGGCGCTCCCGTGGTGATCCTGGAGCTTGTGGATTGAGTCCCGAGCGCTTCACCTATGGCCTCAGGCTGGCCTACGACGGATCCGCCTACCACGGGTGGCAGCGCCAGCCGGGAGTGCCCACAGTTGCTGGGAAGCTGGAGGAGGCCCTGGCGAGGTCCACAGGTCAAGCGGTGATGGTGAGTGCCGCGGGTCGGACCGATGCCGGCGCCCACGCCCTCGGTCAGGTGGCTCGGGTCCGGCTGGAGAGCTCCTGGGACCCCTCGGCTCTGAGGGCGGCCTGTAACCGGCTCCTGCCAGCTGATATCCGGGTGGTCGAGGTGGCCCGGATGAGCGACGGCTTCGATCCCCGGCGCGACGCCTGGCGGAGGACCTATCGCTACCTGGTGCGCACCGCGGCCCGGCCGCAGCCGGTGGGGAGGATGTACTGGTGGGAGCGGCCCGGTTCCCTCGAGCTGGTGCCGATGCGGTCGGCCGCCCGGCGGCTGCTGGGTCGGCATGACTTCGCCGCCTTCGGAAGCAGCCCCGTGGCGGGTGGTTCGACGGTCCGGGTTCTGGACCGCTCCGAGGTCGCTGAGACCGCGGACGGCTTGCGGCTGGAGTTCCGGGCGGATGCCTTCCTCCGCGGGATGGTGCGCTCATTGGCGGGTTGCCTGGTCGCGGTGGGGGCGGGGCGGATCACCGGCGCCACCCTGCAGGACTGGCTGGACAGGCCTCTCCCGAGGGCCGCAAGCCCCTGGGCCGCGCCCGCCCACGGGCTGCACCTCTGGCAGGTGGAGTACCGTTGGCCTGTGCACAAGGGAGTCGCGGCATGAGCAGCATCGCCCAGTCGACCTTCAGCCCGTCCGGTGTCAGCACCGGGAATGAGCGCTGGTGGCTGGTGGACGCCGAGGGAGAGACCCTGGGAAGACTGGCGGTCAACATCGCCCGCGTCCTGCGGGGCAAGCACCGTCCGGACTACACCCCTCACGCATTGGGTGCCGACCACGTCGTTGTGGTCAACGCCCGAGGCCTCAAGGTCACGGGGAAGAAGCGCACGGAGAAGATCTACGACCGCTACACCGGCTACCCGGGCGGTCGACGGGAGCGGACGTACGCCGAGGTGGTCGATCGCGATGCCACGGCGCCGCTGCGTCTGGCCGTCCGAGGCATGCTGCAGCACAACACCCTCGGGGAGCTGCAGGCCAAGAGGCTGAAGGTTTACGCCGACGGCGAGCATCCCCACCAGGCGCAGCGCCCGGTGGCGATCCACTTCGGCGAATGTGGGGAGGTTCTGCCACTTTGAGCGACGACCAGCACGAGGGCTACGCCTACGGCACCGGCCGGCGCAAGACGGCGGTGGCCCGGGTCCGGGTGTACCAGGGCGGTGGCACAACGGTGGTGAACGAGCGCGATCCGCTTCGCCACTTTGGGCGGCGCGAGCTCGAGGAGATGGCACTGCGTCCCCTGCGCGTCACCGGGCTCGGGGAGCGCGTCCGGGTCAGCGTCAAGGTCGAGGGCGGCGGTGTGGCCGGTCAGGCCGGGGCGGTGTCGCACGGCCTGGCCCGCGCTCTGGTGGCGATGGATGCCGAACTTCGGCCGCAGCTCAAGGCGGCGGGCCTGCTGACCCGCGACCCACGCATGAAGGAGCGCAAGAAGCCCGGCCTCAAGCGCGCGCGGAAGGCTCCCCAGTACACCAAGCGCTGATCGCTTCCCTGTGGGCCATGGCTTACACCCCCGGGTCCGCTAGGGTCGGTCGCATAGGTACAGGACCATGGGGCTGAGGGGGCGTGACCTTCTCGCGGTGGGAGACCTCAGCTCTGAGGAGCTGATGGCACTCTTGGAGAGGGCGGAGGAGTTCAAGCGCGGATCGGAGCCAGGAACACCGCTGACTCGCCGTTCCATCGCGCTCATCTTCCTGCGTCCCAGCAATCGCACCCGGGTATCGTTCGAGGCGGCCATCGCTCGCCTGGGGGGCCATCCGATCGCACTCTTCGATCGGGAAATCGAGATGGGCAGGCGGGAGTCGGTAGGGGATGTGGGGCGCATCCTCGACGGCTTCGTCGATGGCCTGGTGGCCAGGATCCCATCTGAGCGCGACCTCCGCGGCCTGGCGCGGGCGATGCGGTCCCCGGTAATCAACGCCATGACCGACCTGGGGCATCCCTGCCAGATCCTCGCCGATTGCCTCACCGTGCGCGAACAGCTGGGCCATCTCGAAGGTGCTCGGGTCACCTTCGTGGGCGACGGCAACAACGTCTGCAACTCCTGGATCGAGGCCGCTCAGGTGGCAGGAATCGATCTGCGCGTCGTGACCCCCGCCGGTTACGAGCCGGCACCGGCCGTCCTGCAGGCGGCGGGTCAGCTGCGTGGGGTGGGCGGCCGAGTGCTGGTAACCAACGACCTGGGCCAGGGCTTGGCAGGTACGGATGTCATCTACACTGACGTCTGGACCAGCATGGGCCAGGAGGAGCAGCACGAGGATCGGCGCCAGGACTTCGGGCCGTATCAGGTCAACGAGCGGGTCTTGGAGCGCGCTCCTGAAGGGGCGCGGGTGATGCATTGCCTACCGGCTCACCGAGGGGAGGAGATCACCGACGCCGTGATCGACGGTCCCCAGTCGATCGTCTTCGATCAGGCGCAGAACCGCTATTGGTTGCAACTCGCCCTGCTGGCCGAGGTCTTCGGCCCAGCCGGGGCGGAGGGGTGAGTCAGGGGCGGGGGGGCGGATAGCTAGTGCTGGTCCTGTCCGGACTCAACCTCGGCGAGACCCTGCGGGTCATGCTGCAGACGGTGGGCTGGCAGGACGCCCTCGACATCGCCATCGTCACCTTCCTCATTTACAGGATCCTGATCCTGATCCGGGGTACCCAGGCCATGCAGATCCTGGTCGGCCTTTTGCTGATCGGGGCCCTGGGAGCGTTGGCCTCGATCCTGGACCTGCCGGTCCTCAAGTTCATCTACACCAACGGCGGGCAGGTGATCCTGATCGGGGTGATCATTCTGTTCCAGCCGGAGCTGAGGCGCGCACTTGACCAGATGGGTCGCCTCGGGCGCTTGCGTCGCGGGCTGCTGGCGCCCGATACCGCGGCCCTCCGACTAGAGGTGGACGAGGTGGTGCGGGCCGCGGTGCGGCTGGGGGAGACGGCCACCGGAGCGTTGATCGTGGTGCAGGGAGCGATCGGACTGGGAGAGGTGGTGAGCACAGGCGTTCGGTTGGATGCGATCCTCAGCGCGGAGGCGCTGGTGACCGTGTTCACCTACAAGTCCCCTCTCCACGACGGGGCGGCGGTCATCAACCAGGGCCGCCTGGTCGCCGCCGGTTGCGTTCTGCCCTTGGCCGAGCAGGATCTGCGCACCCGGGGCAGCGGCACCCGGCATCTCGCGGCGGTGGGTCTCAGCCGGGAGACGGACGCTGGGGTGGTTGTCGTCTCGGAGGAGACTGGGCGGATCAGCTGGGCCCTGGGAGGCCGGCTGGAGTCCGGACTGGGACCCGAGCAGCTGGCGACGCTGCTGGCCACCTTCCTGGGGCTGGCCACATTCGACGGACACCGGCGGGCGATGCGCCTGCGCCGGGGTGGGCATCGCGAAGAACCGTCGGTGGTGGGGCCGAACTGATGGCAGCGGGTCTCGGGCGGCTCCTGGGCGGCAACTGGCGGCTCAAGACGGTGGCGCTGCTGGTGGCCTGTGGCATGTGGGTGGGGGTGGTGTACGCCCGCAATCCTCCGGCGTTCGCCAGCGTCCAGGTGCCGGTGCAGGTTCTCGGGCTTGGCAGTGGGCTGGTGGTCCTGCCCTCGTTCCCTGGCGCCCAGGGCCTCGGGGAGGTGACCCTCAAGGTGGCCGGAATACGCTCCAACGTTCATTCCCCGCGGGTGGTCTCCGCGCTCAGCGCCTCCGTGGACCTCTCCTCGGTGAAGGGCCCAGGGCGGTACCAGGTGCCACTCCGGGTCTCCAACGGTGACCCCAGCCTGATCGAGCTCTGGTCTCACCCGGCCAAGGTCTCGGTGACCGTGGACAGAATGGTCACGGCTGACCTTCCGGTCCACGTCCAGGTGGCGTCGGGCCAGCTGCCGCCGGCAGGGTACTCCTGGGTGAGCTCCAAGACCACTGTGAGCCCGGCCACGGTATCGGTGCGCGCGCCGAGCACCATCATCACCAAG
This sequence comes from bacterium, assembly GCA_021827985.1. Classification (GTDB taxonomy): domain Bacteria; phylum Chloroflexota; class Dormibacteria; order Aeolococcales; family Bog-877; genus JAJYXT01. Next base: position 61,843 of record JAKATL010000001.1, on the reverse strand, counting down.
CTGGAGGCGGTGGCCACCATCTCACTGGCCAACGCCAAGAGCTCGGTGGCGCAGAGCGCCACCGTTGACATGCTTCACGAGGGAGACCTCAAGAGCTACATCAGCTTCACCCCCCAGGTGGTCACCGTAAACGCGGCCATCTCCTCCCAGACCTCGGACCGCGGGGTCGTGGTCTATGTGGTCACCTCGGGGCAGCCGGCCTCCGGATACGAGGTCGTGGGCATTCAGTCCACTCCGCTCACGGTGGTGGTGACCGGCCCCTCGGGCACCATCACCGCCCTCACGGCCATCGATACCGAGACGGTGAACCTGGGCGGGCTCACCAAGACCACCACCTTCCAGATCCCGCTGGTGTTGCCGGCGGGGGTCACCTCGTCCTCGACCACGGTCACGGTGGTGGTGGACGTGGCGCCGATCGCGGCGCCCACGCCGACACCGTCTCCCAGCGCCACCCCCTAGGCGGTTTCCCAGTAACCTCTGAGGCGTAATCCTCGTTAACTTCCGGGTACAGGCTCAAGGGGAGGCGGGTCCAATGTGCGGCATCATCGGCTACCTCGGACCGCGCCCGGCGGCCCCGGTCCTACTGGACAGCCTGCGCCGGCTGGAGTACCGCGGCTATGACTCGGCCGGCGTGGTGGTGCTGGGCACGGGAGGGGTGCCGGTGGCGGTCAAGGCCGCCGGCAAGGTCCAGGCGCTCCTCGACCGTATCGACGGAGAGGAGATAGCCGGCAAGGTGGGCATGGGCCACACCAGGTGGGCCACCCACGGGGGCCCGACCTTTGAGAACGCCCATCCGCAGGCCGATTGCAGCCACCGGTTCTTCGTCATCCACAACGGCATCATCGAGAACTTCTCCGAGCTGCGCCAGGAGCTGGCGGAGCAGGGGCACGTCTTCCGCTCGGAGACCGACACCGAGGTGCTGCCCCATCTGATCGAGAGCTACTACGAGGGGGACCTGGTGGCGGCCACCAGGAGGGCGCTGCGCCGCCTTCGCGGCGCCTACGCCGTGGTGGTTCTCAGCTCGACCGACCCCGACACCCTCATCGGAGCCCGTCTCAACGCCCCGCTGGTGGTGGGGGTCGGGGCGGACGAGTGGTTCCTCAGCTCTGACCTCACCGCCATCATCCCCTACACCAAGCAGGCGCTGGTGCTGGGTGAGGGTGACATGGTGGTGTTGAGTCCGGTGGGGCCGGTGGTCACCTCCATCGCGGACGGGAGTGAGACGGCGCCGCGCGTGGTCCGCGTGGAGTGGGACGTACTCCAGGCCGAGCGTGGCGGGTACCCCAATTTCATGTCCAAGGAGATGCATGAGCAGCCGGCGGCGCTGGAGAACGCCCTTCGGGGTCGACTGCTGGCGGACGGGCGGGTCGAGTTCGCCGACTGGGACGTCGGAGACGAGGCGCTTCGGGCATTCAACCGGGTGCAGATCGTGGCGGCCGGCTCGGCCTTCTACGCTGGCCTGCTGGCCAAGCACACCATCGAGGAGCTAGCCGGCATCCCCGCCGCCGTCGAGGTGGCCTCCGAGTGGAGGTATCGGCCGCAGGCTGTGGACCGCCACACGCTGACGATCGCCATCTCCCAGTCCGGGGAGACCGCCGACACCCTGGCGGCGGCCCGTCGGGCCAAGGAGCAGGGGAGCTACCTGCTCGCGGTGAGCAACGTCCTGGGCAGCACCCTGGCGCTGGAGGCTGACGCCATGGTCAACCTCCACGCTGGACCGGAGATCTGTGTCGTGGCGACCAAGACCTTCCTGAACCAGGTGGCCGTCTCGCTGCTGCTGGCGATGCGACTAGGCAGCGCCCGGGGTACGCTGGGGCCGGGGGACCGAAGCCGGCTCGCCTCGGGCCTCCGCTCCGTGACGGAGGCCCAACAGCGGGTTCTGAGCGAGGAGGGGCGGATCGCTCCACTTGGGGCCTGGTTGGCAGAGCACCGGAGCGTGCTCTACATGGGCAGGGGATACGGCTATCCGGTGGCGCTGGAGGCCGCGCTCAAACTGAAGGAGGTCTCCTACCTGCACGCGGAGGCTTACCCGGCGGGTGAGCTGAAGCACGGGCCTATAGCGCTGCTCAATCCTTCGCTGCCGGTGGTGGCCTTTGCCACCGAGAGCCCGACCCGGGAGAAGGTGCGCAGCAACGTGCAGGAAGTCCGCGCTCGCCAGAGTCCGGTGCTGGCGGTGGTGAGCGAGGGAGACCACAGTCTGGACCACCTCGCGGACCATCTGGTCGAGGTTCCCCGGGTGTCTGAGATAGTCTCTCCAATGGTGGACGTACTGGTGGGGCAGCAGCTCGCCTACCACGCCGCCGTCAGCCGTGGGCTCGATGTGGACCGGCCGCGCAACCTGGCCAAGTCCGTAACCGTGGAGTGATCCTGCCAGGGAGCCGGCTCCCGCCCGTGGCCACAGGTGTTGACGTCGCCGAGGTGGCCCGCATCGCCCGGCTCCTGGCGAGGAGGCCCCGCTTCGCCGAGAAGTTGTTCAGCCCGGAAGAGGTCGAGTACTGCGCAGGTCGGCCGGAGCGCTTGGCCGTGCGTTGGGCAGCCAAGGAGGCCGTGCGGAAGGTGCACGGCAGTCTCGGCCTGCCTCTCCCGCTCTACCCGCAGATCTCGGTCCGCCATCGCCGCGGGGGAGCACCGGAGGCGCTGGTGCTCGGGCGCCCAGTTCCCGGGCTGGAGATCTCCCTCACCCACGACGCCGGTGTCGCGGTGGCCGTGGCCGTGATGACGGCGAGCAGCCTCCCCTTGCCGGTGCCCGAGCGGGTGGTCCTGCCCTCGCGGCCACCGGCGGGTCACAAGGGCACGTTCGGTACGGTCCTGGTGGTGGCGGGGAGCCCTCAATTTCCCGGGGCGGCGGAACTCGCCTGCCGGGGGGCACTCCGCGGGGGGGCGGGAAAGGTCAAGTGTGTCGTGGCGATTGATCATCCTGGCGCAGGGTTGCCGCCGGAGGTGATCCGAGTGCCCCTTCCGGTGGAGTCCGGACACTACTCCGCCTCCGACCTCGCCCGGCACTTGGCGGACGTACAGGGGGAGGTGGTGGTGGCAGGCCCGGGCCTCGGCGACAGTGCGGGGGTGGGCGAACTGGTGGCCACCGTTTTCCGCTCCGCCCGGGCGGGGTTGGTGGCCGATGCCGATGCCCTCAACGCCGTGAGCCGCACCCCTGACCTGCGCACCCTGTTGCCACCTGGATCGGTGCTCACCCCCCACCCCCTGGAGGCCGCCCGGCTTCTGGGGACGACCGCCGCGGCAGTCCAGGCGGATCGTGAGGCGGCGGCCCGCAAACTGGCGGCGGGACTCTCGGCGGTGGTGGTTTTGAAGGGTGCCGGGAGCCTGGTGGCCGAGCCCTCGGGCGAACTTTGGCGCGACGCCCACGCCACCTCCGCCCTGGCCATTGGGGGTGCCGGGGACGTCCTGGCGGGATTGATCGGGGCCCTGATGGCCCAGGGGCATGGCGCCGCAGACGCGGCCCGGGCCGGAGTCTTTCTGCACGCCGCCGCGGGAACCCTTCTCGCTGACCGGAGGGGCCGCGCCGGACTGCTAGCCTCCGAGGTCGCGGACGAATTGGTGGAGACCCAGGAGGCGGCCCGGCTCTGGCTGGAGGGAAGGGCCCACCCCTGATGCTGGAGCTGGACGAGCTCCTGGAGGCGCTCTCAAGCGTCCGGCCCGAGGTCCTGTCCTGGGGCCCGCGGGCGTTCACAGCCATCGGGCACGACACCCGCAACCTCAGTGGTGGGGAGCTCTTTGCCGCTCTCAGGAGCGCTACCGGCGACGGCCATGCCCATGTGGGGGACGCACTCCGCCGCGGCGCCCTGGGCATCCTCGTGGACCGTCCCCAGGAGGAGCTCGGCTTGCCTCCCGACCTGGAGCAGACGGCGATCCTGGTTCCCGACGTCCGGGAGGCGCTGGAGGTCTTCGGCCAGTGGCGGGTGCGCCAGCTGAGGACGGTGGCGGTGGCCGGCAGCCTGGGCAAGAGCACCGCACAGGCCTGCCTGGTGGCGGCGTGGGGGAGGGCCTCCGGGGAGCGGGTGGTGGCCAATGGGGATCGCAACGACTCGCTGGGGATCCCCCTGGCGCTCTCCGAGGCCAAGGGCCAGCTAACCGGCCCCGCGGTGATGGAGGTGGTGGCCGATGGGGTGCTCGAGGAGAGGCGGCTCGCGCGGATGATCCAGCCGGAGCTGGTCTGTCTAACCTCGCTCCATGACGCTAGGAGCCTGTACTGGAGCTCGTCGCGGGCGCTGGCGGCTCAGGTCTGGCGCATGTGGGGCCCGATGCCCAGGCTGGTAGCGCCCCTCCAGTCGGCTGCGCTGCTCGGACGCTGGGGGTCGTCGGCGATTTGGTTCGGCCCGCTGGGAAGCGGAGCTGACGTTGAGGTCGGCCCGGAGGGTGCGGGCTCGGCCTGGCCCGAACGGTGGCCCTGCCGGGTGAGGGCAGGGGAGCGGACGTGGACAGTGCGGACAGATCTCCATCCCCGCCTGGCTGAGGTTGGGTTCGGGGCCGCCGTGGGGTGCCTACTCGCCCTCGGTGAGGACCTCGATCGAGCTGTTGAGGGTCTGGCGGAGGTGGCTCCGCTCCCAGGCCGCCTGCGGCTTCTGCCGACACGGGGGACGGGTCGGCTGCTGGACGACTCCTTCGACATGTCCCCGGGGTCGCTGGGCCTGGCCGGCTCGGCTCTCGGCCGCCTGCCCCCGCCCCGCCTAGCGCTGCTCGGCGGCGGCCGGGAGGCCCGAAGGCTTCCCCGCTGGCCATACGCCGAGGTGGCCCGCGTGCTCCCGTCAGCGGCTCCCGGAGGGGACGGCGGAATCGGCTTCCTCAGTGCCCAGGGCCGCGCCCGCCAGATCCTGAAGGACGGTGGGAGCGTGCTGATCAAGGGGACCTCCGGGTCCAGGATGGAGCGGCTGGTGACAGCTCTGGCCCCGCCGGGCACTCCCATGGTGCGCCCGGAGCCGGGTCGGGCGGTCCTGCGATTCCGGTCACCCCGGCGGCCAACCTGGGTGGAGGTCGACCTGGCGGCCGTGGCCGAGAACGTCAGAGAGGTGCTCGACCAGCTGGCCGGGGTGAAGCTCATGGCCGTGGTCAAGGCGGACGCCTACGGCCACGGGGCCGTCCAGGTGGCCCGGGCCGCCCTTGGTTCTGGAGCCTCATGGGTCGCCACGGCAACCCTGGCCGAAGCGGCGGAGTTGCGGGAGTCCGGCATCACCTCGCCCTGCCTGGTGCTCGGCTACACCCCGCCCGACCAGGTCGAGCTCGCGGTGCGGATGGGACTCACCGTCACCGCGTTTGATCGCGAGGTGCTCGAGGCGCTCGCCGCCGCCGGGGGGCGGTTCGGAAGACGAGCGATCGCCCACCTCAAGGTCGACACCGGGATGAGCCGGCTGGGGGTCCCCCCGGAGGGCGTGCGCCAGCTGGTGGACTTCGCGGCGGGCGCGGTGGATCTCGAGGGGATCTATACCCACCTGAGAAAGGGGGAGGACGCGGCGGCGGCCGGGGTCCAGCTGCAGCGCTTCCACAGGGCCCTGGATGAGGTCGGTGACGCGCCGTTTCGGCTCCGCCACGTCGCCAGCTCCTCCGGCTGGGTCACCCGGCCGGATGCCCGCTTCGAGATGGTGCGGCTGGGGGGTGAGCTTCTGGGGCTGCGGACTGCGGACGGGCGTCGCCGACGGCCGGCGCTGGCCTTCAAGACCACTGTCGCCCAGGTCCGCTGGGTGGACGAGGGGGAGTACGTGGGGTACGGGGACCGCTTCCGCGCCCCCAGGCGGTCGCGGATCGCCACCATACCGGTGGGATATGGTGACGGCTTCCGAAGAGGTCCAACCACCTGGGGATCGGTACTCATCCGCGGTCAGGAACACCCCCTAGCCGGCGACGTGTGCATGGACATGGCCATGGTGGACGTTACCGGGGACCCGCAGGTGGCTCGGGGCGATGAGGTGGTGCTGATCGGGAGACAGCAGGGTGCGGAGCTTACTGTTGAGCAGGTTGCCGACCGACTGCAGGTGCTCAACTACGAACTAGTGACCCAGATCCTTCCCAGGGTCCCGCGCGAACCGCGCTGGGGGGACTGATCTCAACTCCACCTAGAATGGGGCGATGCCCATGGGCGAGCTGGACACGGATTTCGAGCTCGGATCGGAACAGCTGCGCACCCGCCTCCAGGACTCGCGGCTCTACGTGGTCACTGATGACTTGAGCCCCTTGGGTAGCCTGCCCGGCCTGGTCCAGGCGGCGGTGGCGGGAGGAGCCGATCTGGTGCAGCTGCGTCGCAAGCGCGAATCATGGACAGATCTGGTGGATCTGGCCCGTTCCCTCCAGGCGATCTGCCGGCGGGGCGGGGCCCTCTTCCTGGTCAACGACCACATCGACCTAGCCCTGGCAGCGCGGACGGATGGCGTCCACCTCGGTCAGGATGACACCGGCGTCCAGGAGGCCAGAGAGCGGCTCGGGGAACGGCCGCTGATTGGGCTCTCGACCCACAATTCGGAGCAGGCCCTGCAGGCTCAGCTGCTTCCCCTGGACTACATCGCCGCCGGACCAGTGCGAGCCACCCCGACCAAGCCAGAGGGCGTCGCGGTGGGGTTCCAGCAGGTCACCGCCGCCGCGCAGGTCTCCCGGGTCCCGGTGGTGGCCATAGGGGGACTCGACGAGGGTGCCTCGGCTATCGAGGCCGGGGCAGACATGGTTGCGGTAGTGCGTGCCGTCTGTTCGGCTCCAGACCCTAGGCTGGCCGCCCAGAGGCTCCGGCGGGAGGCCCAGGCGGCCACCTCATGGCGCTGGATCAAGTTGAATGGCGAACCCCGCAAGTCACCACCCGGTGAGACGGTGATGGAGCTCTTGGCCCGGCTGGGGGTAGGGCCCTCAGGGGTCGCCGTGGAGGTCGATGGGCGGATCATCCCCGGGGAGCAACTGGCCACCGATGTGGTGCGCGAGGGGGCCGTGGTCGAGGTGGTCCACTTCGTGGGAGGAGGGTGAGATGACGGAAGCGGACAGGCTGCACCTGGGGGCCGCCACCCTTGGCTCGCGCCTCATCCACGGGACCGGGAAGTTCCCGTCGGCGCAGGTGCTGGCCCAATCGATCGCCGCCTCCGGGGCGGAGATGATCACCCTCGCCGTACGCCGGCTCCACCTCGACGGCGATCGCAGGTCGGAGCTTGAGGGGCTGGACCTCGCCCGCTATCACCTCCTGCCCAACACCGCAGGCGCCGGCTCAGCCGAGGAGGCGATCCGGCTCGCGCACCTCGCCCGGGCGGCCGGCCTCTCGGACTTCATCAAGGTGGAGGTGGTGGGGCACGAAGCCAGCCTCTTGCCGGACCCCCTGGCGACCTTCGAGGCCACCTCGAGGCTGGTGGCCGAGGGCTATACAGTTCTTCCGTACACGAGTGACGATGTGGCGCTGGCGTTGCGGCTGGCTGAGGCGGGGGCGGCCGCGGTGATGCCCGGCGCGGCGCCCATAGGCTCCACTCTCGGGGTGCTGAACCCCCACAACATCCGTCTCATCATCGAGGAATGCCCTGTACCGGTGATCGTGGACGCCGGCTTGGGCGCTCCCTCTGACGCTCTCCGGGTCATGGAATGGGGTGCGGCCGGAGTCCTGGTTAACACGGGGATCGCCCGGGCCAGGAATCCCGTGGAGATGGCGCGGGCCTTCGCGGCCGCGGTCGAGGCCGGGCGCCGGGCCCATTGGGCCGGCCTGGCTGGGGAGGCTGGCGAGGGGCGGCGCGGTTTCGGGGCGAGTTCTCCCGCGGCTGGACTGCCGGTTGGCTGAACCGGCCATCCCGGAGCCCCGTCCGGATCAGCGCGGCTGGGCACCGCCACACGGCCGGCGCCTCAGCGCAGTCGGTGAGACGGGGTTGCTGGCGGCGCTGGTGGGGCTGGCCACCGGCGATGGGAGGCTGGCGGTCGGGCCGGGCGATGACGCTGCCGTCTGGGATCTGGATGGACGGGCGCTGGCCGTCACCACGGACTCGCTGGTGGAGAGGGTTGACTTCCTGCGCTCCTTTCAGAGCCCCTGGGAGGTGGGAGTCAAGGCCTGGAGTGCCGCGGCCTCGGATCTGGCTGCGATGGGTTTTCGTGCCGACCTCGGGGTCGCCTGCCTGATCTGTTCTCCCGACACCTTCGAGGGCACCATTCTGGGCATTCAGGAGGGGATGGTGGAGGCAGCCCGCCGGGACGGGGCGCTGCTGGCCGGGGGCGACGTCAGCTCCACGGATGGCCCCCTGACGATCGCCGTCACCGTTCTGGGCAGCGGCCCCCCGGGCGAGGCGGTGCGCCTCTCTGGTGCCCTGCCCGGCGACTTGGTGGCGGTCACCGGGCGCCTGGGTGGGGCTGCCGCTGCCCTCCGTCTCCTGGAGACTGGGAGGGTCCCGCCGGAGAGTTGGCGCCGTCGCCTGGTGGCTCCCGTCGCCCGCCTCGCCGAGGGCCAGCGGCTCCGGGCCGCTGGAGCGCACGCCATGACCGATCTGAGTGACGGACTTCTGGTCGACGCCGCCCGGCTGGCGGCGGCCAGCTCGTGCCAGTTGGAGCTTTGGGCCGATCACCTGCCGCTGGAGCACGAGTTGGAGCACTTCTTTCCGGCGGAGTTGCTCCAACTGGGTGCTGCGGGGGGAGAGGACTACGAGCTTCTCGTCTGCCTCCCCGAACCGCTGGCGCGGAACCTCAGTTCACTGTCGGGAGGAGCCGGCGTCTCGGTCGTCGGAACGGTGTGCCCGGGGGACGGCGTGCGCCTCCTGGAGCACCCCGATGGGCCCGAGGTGGCGCTGTCGGGCCGGGGCTTCCGGCACTTCTAGGGTCAGTCTTGAAAGAGATCCAGCTGGTCTCCGAAGGCCCTGATGAGACCCGAGCGCTGGGAGCTCGGCTGGGCCGCTGCCTGCGCCCGGGAGACTGCCTTGCCCTGAGGGGCGAGCTGGGGGCTGGGAAGACCACTCTGGTCCAGGGCATCGTCGCTGGGGCCGGGGGAGACCAGGATGTCCGCAGCCCCACCTTCCTTCTGCACTCCATCCATCCAGGTAGGGTGACCATCCACCACCTGGATCTGTACCGCTTGCCCGACGGAGTCGACCTCGCCTCCCTTGGTCTGGACGAGCACCTGGAGGAGGGGGCGGCGGTGGTGGAGTGGGCGGAGCGGGCGACCCCCGGCTGGTACACGGGCGAGGTGGAGTTGGTGCTTCTGGACGAGCGGCGCCGCCACGTCAGGCTGCGCCTGCCTGCGGAGCTCGCGCGGGAGTTCGGCCGTGGCTGAGCTGGTGCTGGACACCTCGGTCCGAGGTGCCGGTCTGGTCGTACTCTCGGATGGGGGTGAGGTGGTGGGGTTCCGGGTCGTGGCCGGGGGTGCCGGCTCCATCCACGAATCTCTGGCGGACCTGCTCAAGTCGGCCCCGGCGCGGGTGTCTTCGGTGCTGGTGGCCCGCGGCCCCGGTTCGTACATCGGCGTCCGGTCGGGGCTGGCGGCCGGGCTCGGGTTCGCCCAAGGGAGAGGAATCCGCATACACCTGGTCGGAAGCCTGCGGGTGGTGGCGGAGACGGTGGACCCGGTTGATGCGCGGGTGCTGGTCCTACGCAGCGCTGGGCGCGGTGGGATTCTGGGTCAGCCGTTCGTCCCGTCCGGGTTGGGCTGGGCGGAGGACGGCCCCAGCCAGCTGCTCAGCGGAGATCAGGAGAGGTCGAGATCCTGGCTGGGAGCGTCGGCGATCATCGACCCGGATGCGGTAGTGCCTGCAGATGCCGAGCCCCGGCGACTGCGCCCGGTCCGTGGCCTGGAGCAGGCCCTCGCCCGCCTCGCCGTCGCCGCGGAGGGGCCTGGCGTGCCGTACGATCAGGTCAGCGCCGATTATGCGATCCGAGTGGGAGCCGAGCGGTGATCCTCATATCCCAGCGGCTGCGGCTGGCTCCGATGCAGATCCAGGACATCCCTGCTGTCCGGGAGATCGAGATCGATGTCTTCCCGTCTCCCTGGCCTGGAAACGCCTACCACCGGGAGCTGACCGGCAACCGATCGGCCCATTATCAGTGCCTCTGGCGAGATGACCAGATTGCCGCCTACGGCGGCCTCTGGGTGGTCGGTGAGGAGGCCCATGTGACCACCATCGGGGTGCGCCGCTCAGAACAGGGGCAAGGTGTGGGGCGGGCGATGTTCTGCGCGCTGGTGAACCGCGCCTATCAGCTGGGTGCCAACTTCATTAGCCTGGAGGTGCGCCCCAGCAACGAGGTGGCTATCCACCTGTACGACGGCTTCGGGTTCAGGGTCCTGGGCCGACGCCGCGGGTACTACACGGACAACGGAGAGGACGCCCTCGTCATGTGGTCGGACCTCATCCATGCTCCGCGCTTCAAGGGCCACTTCCTGGAGGTCGCCGGAGCGCTTGAGGCTGAGGGGCTGGGCCCTCTCCCAGATCCGGGGTGGCCCGGCCGGTGAGGCTGCTGGCGATTGAGACCTCCTGCGACGAGACCGCCGCGGCCGTAGTCGAGTCCGACTGGACCATCCACTCTTCAGTCGTAGCGTCACAGGCTCATGCCCACGCCCGCTACGGCGGGGTGGTGCCGGAGCTGGCTGCCCGGATGCACCTCGAGCGGCTCGGGGGGGTGGTCGACCAGGCGCTGGAGCCGATCCGAGGGGGCCTGCGCGGGGTGGACGGGATCGCGGTCACCAGGGGGCCGGGGCTGGTCGGCTGCCTGGCTGTGGGGGTCAGTTACGCCCAGGGGCTGGCGCTGGCCACCGGTCTCCCCCTGGTGGGTGTGAACCACATGACCGGGCATGTCCTGGCGGCCAAGATCGCGGAGCCCGACTTGGAGCCACCCTTCGTGGCCCTGGTGGTCAGCGGGGGGCACACGGACCTCATTCATTACCGGGCTGACGACGACGTTGTGCTCATGGGTGCCACCCGCGACGATGCGGCTGGCGAGGCCTTCGACAAGGTGGCCAGGATGCTGGGGCTGGCCTACCCCGGTGGGCCGGAGATCGACCGGGCGGCCGGTTCCGGCAACCCCGGCCGGTACCGCCTGCCACGGCCTCTGCTGCCCGACTTCAACTTCTCGTTCAGCGGCCTGAAGACGGCGGTGCTGTACCTGCTGCGCGGGCTGGACCCCACGGATCCCCAAGTGGTAGCGGACGTTGCGGCCGGTTTCCGGCTTGCCGTGGTGGAGACGCTGGTCGCCCAGCTGGAGGCCGCAGCAGAGAGCGCTGGTGTCTCCCAGGTGGTGGTGGCGGGTGGGGTGGCCAGCAATGGACTTCTCCGGGAGACTGTCCGCGAGCGCTTCGCCAAGGTGGCCAGAGTGGTGATTCCGGCCCCCTCCCTGTGCACCGACAACGCCGCCATGATTGGGGCTGCGGGCCTGGTCCGCTCCAGAATGCGGGGCTTCGACAGGGGGCCGTTGGACGCCGATCCGGCGCTCCGGGCATACGCAGCCTGATCTCTGATTGACGTGAGGTCCGTTCCCGCCTAAGCTCGGCCCAGCGACCGTGCGATCGGAGGTGCCAGGGTGAGTCAGAGACCGGACCGGGGCAGCCCGCCCAACCTCGTCGACTACGAAGCGGAGGTGGCAGCCCCACCACCTCTGGTGCCGGAGCGCTTCAACTACGTGCTGGACATCCTGGAGGCCCGGGCTGCCGCTCGGCCCGACGAGCTGGCGCTTCTCTCCCTGGGGCCGGCCGGTGAGGTGATGGGTGAGCACTCCTTCTCGGACCTGGCATCCGCCAGCCGCCGGGTGGCCCATGCCCTGCGGGCTCTGGGGGTGGGCCACGGCGACCGTGTGTTCGTGCTCCTGCCCCGCATCCCCGAGTGGTATTTCGCGGTCCTGGGGGCGATCCGGATCGGCGCGGTGCCCATGCCGGCCACGGTTCAGCTCACCGCCCGGGACATCGCCTACCGGGTGAGCCGGGCAGAGGCGGTGGCGGCGATCTGCGACAGCCAGCAGGCGCCGAAGCTGGACGAGGTGGCCGACCTAATGCCCTCGCTCAGAGTCCGGATCGCTGTGGGTCGGCCCCCGGGAGATGGCTGGTTGTCGCTGGGGCCGCTCATGGAGCGGGCGGCGGACGCTCCCACCTCGACTGACCCCACGGCGGCATCGGACCCGATGCTCCTGTACTTCACCTCGGGGACCGTGGCCCATCCCAAGATGGTGCTGCACACCCAGGCCAGCTATGGGCTGGGCCATCGAGCCACCGCACGCTACTGGCAGGACCTGCGTCCGGGCGATCTCCACTGGACCATCTCCGACACCGGGTGGGCCAAGGCAGCCTGGGGAAAGCTGTTCGGACAGTGGGCCGAGGGCGCGGCGGTGGTCCAGATGAACATGGGCAAACCGGACCCGGAACTCCTCTTGGACATCATCGCTCGCTATGGGATCACCACCTTCTGTGCCCCACCCACCATCTACCGCTCCCTGGTGCTCACCGACCTCACCCGCCCCGACCTCTCCCGGCTGCGCCATTGCGTGGCCGCCGGGGAGCCGCTCAACCCCGAGGTCATCCGCCAGTGGCGGGAGGGGGTTGGCTTGCCCATTTACGACGGGTACGGCCAGACCGAGACGGTCAACGTGGTGGCCAACTTCCGGTGCCTCCCTCTCCGGCCCGGTTCGATGGGGAAGCCGGTTCCCGGGTACCAGGTGGACGTGGTCGACGACCATGGGGAGGTGCTCGGGGTGGGGGAGGAGGGGAACATAGCGGTGCGGGCCGCCCCGCGCCGCCCGCTGGGGCTGTTCGCTGGGTATTACCGCGATCCCGAGGCCACGGCTGCCTCCTTCCGCGGTGATTGGTACCTCACCGGGGACCGGGGCCGTAGGGACGAGGACGGCTACCTCTGGTTCGAGAGCCGGGCCGATGACGTCATCACCTCCTCCGCCTACCGGATCGGCCCCTTCGAGGTCGAGTCGGCGCTGGTCGAGCACCCAGCGGTGGCCGAGGCGGCCGTGGTGGGCAAGCCGGATCCGATGCGCACCGAGATCGTCACCGCCTTCGTGATCCTGGTCCCCGGACACCAGGCCTCGGACGAGCTGGCGCGGGACCTGCAGGAGCACGTGCGGCGGGTCACCGCCCCCTACAAGTACCCCCGGGAGATCCACTTCGTCGCGGAGCTGCCGAAAACCGTGAGCGGCAAGATCCGGCGCACAGAGCTAAGGGAACGGCTGCGCCACAGCGGCTAGTCACGGCGCGGCTACACAGGTCAGGCGCTGCACCACCAGTTCGCCTTGAGCACTGCCGCCGCGGCAGCACTTGGGGGAGGCGACGATCCGGGCCATCGGAGATGGTCAGCAGACGGGGATGAGTGCTGACCGCCAACCGCTCCTCGGTCGAGGCGGGGAAGGCCCGGGGAGGATTGGCACCTCCTGAAATCGGCGAAGCCAGTGCGCCCAGGGTGGACTCGACCGTCAGAAAGCTCTTGGAGCGCAGCATCGGGGCGGTCCGAAATCAGCGGTTGGCCCGCCGGTCCGGTCCGGACCAGCCGGCCGGAGCTCGGATGGCCCAAGGGGCGCTGAGCACGGAGGAGCTGCACCTGATCCTGGCCTACCCTGCCGCCGGCGGCTTGGCGGAATGCCGAACGCCTCGCACCTGGGAAGTACGACACCGGGCCGGTGGAGGGAACAGAACCTTGCCAGCCCACGAAGTCGCTCCCGAGTGGCCGTGGTCTCTGGGGACCCAGGGGTGGCCGGAAGCGACCGGGAGTTGTGTCTCTCGTGCCCACCAGGGGGGGGCGAGCGTCCGGGTGCTGGGCGGCGTCGGCGAGGTGATCGCACGTCCGTCGGGCCCGCTCCATGAGGGCAGAGCCCAATTTCAATGCGGCTGATCGCAGGTTGTGCCTGGCCCGGCGTTGGCGTCCCAACTTGAGCGTCAGGACCTGGTGACGCGCCCTTAACTCCCCCTTAGTATTCGGGCGTTAACAATGGTCTGAGGTGGATATCGAGATCGGGATCGAGCGCTGATGGCTAACGGCGCGGCCGGTCAGGGGGTGGCTGAGGCGCTCAACGAGGCGCCTTTGGGGCGCTTCCACCTGAGGGTCCTGCTGACGGCGGGGACCGGCTTCTTCACCGACGCCTACGACCTGTTCATCATCGGGGTGGCGATGGCTCTGCTCAAGGAGGAGTACCACCCCTCGGTCTTCGTGATCGGGCTGGTGGGGAGCACCGCCCTGATAGCCGCTCTGGTCGGGGCGACCATCTTCGGCAGGATCGCGGACATCTTCGGGCGCCGTGCCATTTACGGTCTGGAGGCCACCCTGATGGCGGTCGCCGCGGTGGGCAGCGCTCTTTCGCCCAACCTGGTCTGGCTGATTGCCTGGCGGTTCGTTCTGGGGGTGGGTATCGGGGGCGACTACCCAGTCAGCGCGGTGATCATGAGCGAGTACTCGAACCGCAAGGACAGGGGGCGACTGGTGAGCATGGTGTTCTCCATGCAGGCTCTCGGTTTGGTGGCTGGTCCCCTGGTGGCTCTGGTCATTCTGGCCGTGGGGGTGCCCCACGACATTGCCTGGCGGCTGATGCTGGGCCTGGGGGCGCTGCCCGCATTGGCAATCATCTACCTGCGGCGGCGGCTGCCGGAGTCCCCCCGCTACATGAGCCAGGTGCAGGGGCGTGATGCGGAGGCCGCCGCGGCCCTGCGCACCTACACCAGGGAGGAGCTGACCGCCGCCACCCGGGCTCCGCGCGGGTCCCGCTCACGGCTGAGCCTGCGGCAGCTGGTCACGACCCCGCGGTATCTCATGCTCCTGGCGGGCACCGCCGGCTCCTGGTTCCTGCTCGACTACACGTTCTACGGAAATAGCATCTCGTCACCCCTGGTGCTGAAGGCGCTCGCGCCGCACGCCGGGCTGATCGAGGACACCGCACTCACCCTGCTGGTCTTCTCCCTGTTCGCCGTTCCCGGCTACGTGGTGGCGTTCATCAACATCGACCGAATCGGCCACCGGCGACTGCAATTCATCGGCTTCGCGGCCATGGCGGTGGCCTTCTTGGCGATCGGGGTGATCCCCAAGATCACCCACGAGGTTCTGCCCTTTGTGGTGATCTTCGGAGTGAGTTACTTCTTCACGGAGTTCGGCCCCAACACCACCACCTTCGTGCTGCCGGCGGAGCTGTACCCGGTGGCCGCCCGGACCACCGCGCACGGGATCTCGGCCGGCACGGGCAAGGTGGGTGCCTTCGTAGGGACCTTCACCTTTCCACTGGTGCTCAGTGTTCTGGGCCTGTCTGGGGTCATGCTCATCGCCGCGTCCACCGCGTGCCTCGGCTTCCTCGTAACCTTCCTGCTGCCAGAGCCGAGTGGACGGACTCTGGAGGAGGCGAGTCTGGGGGAGAGAGCCGCTGTGGAGCCGGCCATGGAGCCCATCTCCGCCTGAGGCCCGACCCGCCCGTCGCCAACCGTCGGGCGCATCCGCCGCTGACACGCAGGCGCCCTGACCCACCTCCGCCCCTCAGCAATCGGAGATCGGGGTGTGCGGCGCCGTCAGGCACAGAACGGTCGGCTTGCACCGTCCCCCGCTCAAGAGCTAGACTGTTAGCACTCGCCCCGAGCGAGTGCTAAATGGTAAGGAGGAGTGCTCATGAGCCTCAAGCTTCGTCCCCTGGCCGACCGTGTGGTGGTGAAGCCCCTGGAGCGCGAGGAGACCACCAAGAGTGGCATCGTGCTTCCCGACACCGCCAAGGAGAAGCCCCAGGAGGGGCTGATCGAGGCCGTAGGGAACGGCAAGTACAACGAGCAGACCGGGCAGCGGGTGGAGCTCGACGTCAAGGTTGGGGATCGGGTGATCTACGCGAAGTATGCGGGATCCGAGATCAAGATCGATGACCAGGAGTACCTCATCCTGTCGGAGCGTGACGTCCTGGCGGTGGTCTCGCCCAACGGCAAGGGCTGAGATCGTGCGCCGCGGCCCCCGGTGGGGCCGCGGCCCTCGCGAGTTAAGCATGGAGGCGTGACCCTTGACAGCCAAGCAGCTCAAGTTCGACGACGCCGCCCGGGAGGCCCTGCTCCGGGGCGCGGCTCAGGCGGCGCAGGTGGTGCGGCCCACCCTCGGTCCGAGAGGCCGGGCGGCGGTCCTGGACCGCAAGTACGGCAGCCCGCAGGTGAGCAACGACGGGGCGACGATCCTGCGCGACCTGGAGCTCGCGGACCACTTCGAGAACATGGGAGCGCAGCTGCTGGCGGAGGCCTCCAAGCGCACCAACGACCGAGCCGGCGACGGTACCACCACCGCTGCGGTGCTGGCTGAGGCCATGCTTCGTGAGGGCTTGCACAACCTCCAGTCGGGGGCTTCGGCGATGGCTCTGAAGCGGGGGATGGACCAGGCGGTGGGCGCCGTACTTGGCGAGCTCGACCGCCTGAGCCGGCCGCTTGAGGGGCGCACGGACACCGAGAGGGTGGCCACCGTCTCCAGTGGCAGCCACGAGGTCGGGGCCATGATCGCCGAGGCCATGGAGAAGGTGACGGCCGATGGCGTGATCACGGTGGAGGAAGGCTCCAGCCTGGAGACGGAGATCGAGGTGGTGGAGGGCATGCAGTTCGACCGGGGCTGGGTGTCTCCCTACCTGGTGACCGACCAGAAGAGCATGGAGGCGGTGCTGGAGAACTCCTTGGTCCTCATCACCACCAAGAAGATCTCCGCGGTCAAGGATCTGCTTCCCGCCCTGGAGCTGGCGGTCAACGCGGCCCGGCCCCTCCTTCTGGTGGCCGAGGACCTTGAGGGGGAGGCTCTCGCCACCCTGGTGGTCAACCGGATGCGGGGGACGGTGAGCGCATGCGCTGTCAAGGCGCCGGGCTTTGGAGACCGGCGGACGGCGATGCTCCAGGACCTGGCGGTGCTCACCGGCGCCCAGCTAATCTCGGACGACCTCGGGCTCACTCTGGAGGGGGTGACCCTGAGCCAGCTGGGAAGCGCCCGAAGGGTCGTCATCACCAAGGACGACACGACTGTGGTGGATGGTGGGGGAAAGCCCGCAGCCGTGCAGGAACGGGTCCGGGAGATCGACCGCCAGATTGAGGAGACCGACTCCGACTGGGACCGAGAGAAGCTCCAAGAGCGCAAGGCCCGTCTGGTCGGCGGAGTGGCGGTGATCCGTGTGGGGGCCGCCACGGAGACCGCCCTCAAGGAGCGCAAGGAGAGGGTGCAGGACGCCTTGGAGGCCACCCGCGCGGCGTTTGAGGAGGGGATCCTGCCCGGTGGAGGACGCAGCCTGTTGGCCTGCCGAGCCGTCCTCGATGGCTTGGGAGGTGATGACGACGAGCGCGCTGGCGTCGCAGTGATCCGGCGGGCCTTGGAGCAGCCCCTGCGCCAGCTGGCGGCCAACGCCGGGATGGAAAGTGGGACGGTCGTCGAGAAGGTCGCCGCCATGGGACCGACTGAGGGAGTGGACGTGGAGACCCTCCGGTTCGGTGATCTCCTGGAGATGGGGATCATGGACCCGGCCAAGGTGGTCAAGACCAGCCTGGAGAGCGCCAGCTCGGTGGCTGGCATGCTGCTCACCACCCAGGTGCTCGTGGCCGACCAGCCCGAGCCTCCGGCACCGATGCCCACGGGGGGCGACCCGGGGATGGGTGGCATGGGTGGCATGGGTGGCATGGACGGCATGGACGGCATGGATGACATGGACTTCTGAGGCCCTGTAGGCCGCAGAATGTCGCCATGCCCCCGCCCCGCCAGCTGCTAGCCGCCGCCTGCCAATACGCCCCGTCGGTTGGCGATCTGCTCGGCAACCGCCTCTTGGCGGAACGCTGGATGCGGCGGGCAGCGGCAGCCGGGGCGCGGCTGGTCGTGCTTCCAGAGCTGGCCGCCTCCGGCTACACCTTCCAGAGCCAGGAGGAGGCGGCTGCGTGCGCCGAGGGCCGGGACGGACCGACCGTCTCAGGCTGGGTGGCACTTTGCCGGGAGCTCGACGTTCATCTTGTCGCCGGGTTCGCCGAGGCAGACGGCGACCAGCGGTTCAATTCCGCCGCGGTGGTGGGGCCGGGGGGGCTGCTGGGGGTGTACCGCAAGGCCCATCTCTTCAACGACGAGAAGAGCTTCTTTTCGCCCGGCGACTCTGGTTTCCTGGTCTTCGACATCGGCCTCTGCCGCCTCGGGGCGCTGATCTGCTATGACCTCTGGTTCCCGGAGGCCGCTCGAGTGCTCGCCCTGCGGGGGGCGGAGGTGGTCGCGGTCCCGACCAACTGGGTCGCCAACTTTCGCAGCCCCGCCGTGGATGGACGAGGCTGGACCATGGGCGACTACGCCAGCGTGGGGGTGGCCACCCAGAACCAGGTCTTCGTGGTCGCCGCCGACCGCATCGGCTCGGAGCGCGGGGTGGACTTTGTCGGCTGCAGCTGTGCCGTGGCTCCCAACGGAGCGATGCTGGCCGGCCCGGCCGCCGCAGCGGGCGAGCAGCTGCTGGTGGCCGAGTTGAACCTTGAGTGGGTGGCCAGGGCGAGGCAGCGGACCCCGCGCAACCACACTCTGGAGGACCGTCGGCCGGAGCTGTACGCGCCCCTCCTCGACGGGCAGGGGAGGTGACGCCGGGGGGGATCGCCGGAGAGGTGGCGGCCGCCGAACTGCTGGCGGGGCTGAACCCGGCCCAGGCGGAGGCGGTGACCGCCCCGGACGTGCCGCTGCTGGTGCTTGCCGGCGCCGGCTCCGGGAAGACGCGGGTCCTCACCCACCGGGTCGCCTACCTGGTGGCCACCCAGCGAGCCCAACCCTCAAGAGTCTTGGCGGTGACCTTCACCAACAAGGCGGCGAGGGAGATGCGCTCCCGCCTGGGTACGCTCCTCGAGGGTGGCATCGAGGGGATGTGGCTCGGCACCTTCCACGCCATGGGCGCACGCATGCTGCGTCAGCGCGGAGAGCTTGCCGGCGTGCCCAGGGACTTTGTCATCTACGACGAGGGTGACCGTGCCGCGGTGATGAAGGAGGCCATGTCCCAGGCCGGCGTGGACGAGAAGCGCTTCAGCCTGGCTTCCATCTCGGCTGAGATCTCGCGGGCCAAGAACGACCTCAGGGGGCCGGAGGAGTTCAGCCTGGCGGCCCGAGGTTTCGTGGAGTCCCAGGCGGCTCGCGTCTATCCGCGGTACGAGGCTCTGCTGGAGACCAACCGGGCCCTCGACTTCGATGACCTGCTGCTCAAGGTGGTTCGGCTGCTCGAGTCATCGGACGAGGCGCTGGGTCGCTACCGCGACCGCTTCCGCCACGTGCTGGTGGACGAGTACCAAGACACCAACCGGGCTCAGTACCGCATCCTCGGCCTTCTCGTCGGGGAGCACCGACGAGTGACGGTGGTGGGGGACCCGGACCAATCGGTGTACAGCTGGCGGGGCGCTGACCTGCGCAACATCCTGGAGTTCCAGCGGGACTACCCGGACGCCCTGGTGGTGCCGCTGGAGCAGAACTACCGCAGTACCGCCGCCATCCTTAGGGCTGCAGGCGCGGTCATCCGGGAGAACACCAGGCGGCTCGACAAGGGGCTCTGGACCGCCGGCCCGGAGGGGGATCCGGTGCAGGTCGGCCAGTTCTACGACGAGCGGGAGGAGGCGTCCGCGGTGGCGGCCGAGGCGCGGCGCCTCCATGGGCTGGGGGAGCTCGCCTGGGGAGACGCGGCGGTCCTGTACCGGACCAACGCCCAGTCGCGGGCGCTGGAGGAGGTTCTCCTCCGGGAGGGGATCCCCTACCGTCTTATCGGCGGCCTTCGCTTCTACCAGCGCAAGGAGGTGAAGGACGTCCTCGCCTACCTGCGCCTCCTGGCCAACCCGTCGGACCGGGTGGCCTTCGAGCGGGTCATCAACACTCCCCGTCGTGGCGTGGGGGCGCAGTCCATCGCCCAGGTTCGCGATCTGCTCCAGGCGGGTGGCGGCCGGCTGGAGGCGGTGCTGGAGATACCCGAGCTGGCGGGACTTCGAGGGGCTGCCGGCCAGGGGCTGCGCCGCTTCCATGACCTGCTGTCCGACCTCAACGACTACTCCTCGAAGTGGCCTCTCGTCCAGCTGCTGGATCGTCTGCTGGAGCGGAGCGGGTACCGCCAGCTGGTGCGCGACGGCACGCCCGAGGGAGAGGAGCGCTGGGCCAACCTCACCGAGCTGCGGGGGCTCGCTGCCGAGCTAGGTGACGACCCAGCCGCCGCCACTCTGCCTGCCTTCCTGGAGCAGCTGGCGCTGGCCGGGGACGTGGATCAGATGGATGAGTCGACCTCCGGGGCCCTCACCCTGATCACGCTGCACCAGGTCAAGGGGCTGGAGTTCCCGGTGGTATTCGTGACCGGGGTTGAGGAGGGGCTGCTGCCCCACGTCCGCTCACTGGACTCCGACGCCAGCCTGGAGGAGGAGCGCCGGCTGCTCTACGTTGGGATGACCAGGGCCAGGCAGCGGCTCTATCTGAGCCACTGTTTCCAGCGCCACCTGTATGGCAGCCCTCGAGGAGCCACCCCGTCCCGCTTCCTGAGACCGCTGAGTGCCCTTGAGGGGACCTCCGGCTGGGGCGCCCCCAGTTCGTTCGTGGCGCCGTCGGCGACCCATGGCCAGCCGCTGGTCCTTACCAGGGCGAGGGATGCCGTTCTGCGCGAGGTGACCAAGGCGGCCCCGGCGGTGTCGTCTGGACCCCGATATGCCGCCGGAGATCGGGTGGAGCACCAGCGCTTCGGCCGTGGGGTGATCACGGTGAGCGAGATGACCCCAGGAGGGGAGGAGGTGGTGATCGACTTCGAGACCGCCGGAAGGCGCCGGTTCGCCGTGAGCGACGCGGTGCTGCGGAAGCTGGCCTGATGCCCTCTCCACCGCGGGAGGCCAGGACCCGTGCCGCCCAGCTGCGCGAGGAGCTGGCTCGGCACAACTACCTCTACTACGTGCTCGACGCGCCAGCGGTGACCGACGCGGAGTACGACGCCCTGATGCGAGAGCTGTTCGAGCTGGAGGAACGGTTCCCGACGCTCCGGACCAAGGACTCTCCCACCCAGCGGGTGGGGGCGGTCGGGACGACCCCCTTCCGCAAGGTCCGCCACCTCACCCCGATGCGCTCGCTGCAGAACGCGGTTTCCGAGGCCGAGGTCCAGCAGTTCCGCCGCCGGCTGGAGGTGGCGCTCGGCTGGGCACCGGACCTGCTTGCCGAGCTCAAGATGGACGGGCTGGCGGTTAGCCTCACCTACCACCGCGGGGGCCTCGTCCAGGCGGCCACCAGGGGGGATGGCGAGACCGGGGAGGAGATCACGGCCAATGTCCGCACCATCCCCGGGATTCCAGCGCAATTCGTGGGTGCAGCTGACGCGGGGGCGGATCAGCTGGAGATTCGCGGCGAGGTCTACATGCCCAAGGCGGTCCTGGCCGAGCTGAACCGCGGGCGCTCTGCCCTGGGGCTGGAGCTGTACTCCAACTGTCGCAACGCGGCAGCCGGCAGCCTGAGGCAGCTCGACCCGGAGGTGACGCGCTCGCGGGGACTGGCCGCCTACTTCTACGCGTGCGATCCCTCCCCCTCCGGGGTGCCCACCCAGCACGAGCTTCTGGACTGGCTGGAGGTCCGGGGCTTCCCCGTCAACGCCAACCGGCAGCTGCTGGCCGGAGGCGAGGGGGTGATGGAGCTGCTGGCCAGCTGGCAGGCGCGGCGGTCCGAGCTGCCCTATGAGATAGACGGGGTGGTTCTGAAGGTGGACAGCCTCCAGTGGCAGGGTGAGCTGGGTTCCGATAGCCGGGCCCCCCGCTGGGCGGTGGCGTACAAATTCCCCCCGGAGGAGCGCGAGACCCGGGTGCTGGCCATAGAGGTGAGCATTGGCCGGACGGGAGCGGCCACCCCGGTGGCGGTGCTCGAGCCGGTCGAGGTGGCGGGGTCGACGGTGAGCCACGTCACGTTGCACAACGAGGATCAGGTTCGGCGCAAGGACGTCCGGGTGGGTGACACGGTGGTGGTGCGCAAGGCCGGGGATGTGATTCCTGAGGTGGTGCGGGTGGAGCTGGAGCGCCGTCCCGAGCACAGCCAACCGTTCCAGATGCCCACCAACTGCCCGGCCTGCGGCGCCCCACTGGTGCGCGAGGAGGGAGAGGTTGTGACCCGGTGCCTCAATCCCCTCTGCCCCGCCCAGCGGCTGGCGACCCTGCTCCACTTCGTGAGCCGGGACGCCCTCAACGTCGACCGCCTCGGCCCAGCCATCCTCCAGGAGCTGCTGGGGCGGGGGCTGATCTCCAGCCCCGCCGACCTCTTCCGGCTGACCCCGGAGCAGCTCGAGGAACTGCCCGGGCTGGCGCGCCGGTCGGCGCGCCAGCTCACCGACGCCTTGAACGCCCGCCGCCGCCCCCAGCTGGGGGCCTTCCTATATGCGCTGGGGATCCCGCACGTCGGCCGCCGCACGGCGGAGCTACTGGCGGAGCACTTCGGCACGCTTTCGCGCCTGGTGGACGCCGGACCCGAGGAGCTGGCCGCCATCTCCGGAGTGGGTCCGGTGCTGGCGGGCGCCATCTCCTCCTACCTCTCCAGCGACGGAACGCGGACTCTCCTTGCCCAGCTCACGGAGGTGGGGGTTGATCCCCAGGCGGAGTCGAGCGGCGGTGGGCCCTGGCGCGGGCGCACTGTAGTCGTCACCGGCACCATTCCGGGGTTCACCAGGGCGGAGGCGGAGGGCGCGATCCGCGGGCTCGGCGGCTCAGCCGCCAGCAGCGTGTCGCGGAAGACCACCGCGGTCATCTCCGGAGAGGGGGCTGGCTCCAAGCTGGCGGCGGCTCAACGGCTAGGTGTCCCGGTCCTGGACGCGGAGCAGTTCCGGCGCTGGCTGGATCATCCGGAGGTAGGCCCGGAGTCGCTCTGATCCCCGTCGCGGTCGGCGCCGGCGAGCGACGCCAGCCGGGCCAGCTCCGACTCGATTCTGTCGCACTCCCGGACCAGCTCGGCCCGGTCCGGCCCCAGGGACGCCAGGGCGGCCGCGGCGGTGCCCAGCAGGGTGGCAGCGTCCCTCAGAGCCAGCCGCGCCGCCTCGTTCTCCACCCGGGAGACCAGCTGTTCCGGGGCCAGGTCGAGGTCGGCGGCGAGCCCGCGCATGAGCGCTCCCCAGCGATCTCGGGCGCGTTCCAGTCTCTGGGCGGACTCCGCCACCTCGGACTGCGCCTTCCTGCTGGCCCGCCGCGCCCCGGAGATGGGTTGAGCTAGCTGGACGGCGTCCGCCCCCAGTCGGCCCGGAGAGTCCAGGAGGATCCGCGCCGTGCGCGCGGCGGCGAACGCTGCCACGGCGGCATCGAGCGCGCCGGCGGTCAGGGCGTCGCGATCGGGATCTGGGGTCTCGGGTGAGTTCGCCACCGGTTCCTATAATCGCCTAGTGGTGGGAGTTGATCGAGAAGACGGCGCGGGCGGGCTCGACCTGGCTCTCGTCGCCCACCTCAGCCGGCTGGCTCGGCTGGGCCTCACGGATGCCGAGATGGCGGCCATCCTTCCGCAGCTGCGGGCGATCCTTGCTGCCGTGGGCCGCCTCCAGGAGGCCGACGTCAGCGGGGTGGACGCCACCGCCCAGGTGGGCGGTCTTTACGACGTGATGCGGGATGATCAGGTGGAGCCGGGCCTTTCCGCCGGCGAGGCGCTGGCCAACGCGCCCAGCCACGAGGCCGGCCTGTTGCGCGTTCCCGCGATCCAGTGAGCCTCCTCAACCTCTCCGTCTCCGAGCTGGGCCGAGGACTGCGGGCCCGGGAGTTCTCCTCGGTGGAGCTCGCGGAGGAGGCCCTGGAACGGGTCGATTCGCTGGATGGCAAGTTGGGGGCCTTTTTGCGCACCACCCCGGAGCTGGCCCTTGAGCAAGCGCGCGCCGCCGACCGGCGGTTGGCCGCTGAGGCCGACCCTCCCGCACTGTGCGGCATACCCATAGGCCACAAGGACGTCCTCTGCACCAAAGGGGTGGAGACGACCTCAGGCAGCCGGATCCTGGAGGGGTTCCGTCCCCCCTACGATGCCACCGTGGTCGCCCGGCTGGCCCAAGATGGGGCGGTCGTGGTGGGCAAGATGAACTGTGACGAGTTCGCCATGGGCAGCTCCAACGAGAACTCGGCCTTCCAGCCCACGGTGAACCCCTGGGATGCTGAGAGGGTGCCCGGCGGTAGCAGCGGAGGATCGGCGGCGGCGGTCGCCGCCCGGCTGGCCGTCGCCACCCTGGGCACCGACACCGGGGGATCGGTGCGCCTCCCGGCCTCTTTCTGTGGGGTCGTGGGGGTCAAGCCCAGCTACGGGCGGGTGAGCCGCTACGGGGTCATCGCCTTCGCCAGCTCTCTGGACCAGGTCGGCCCGCTGGCCAAGACGGTGGAGGATGCCCAGCTGGTCCTGAGCTCGATCGCCGGACCCGATCGCCGGGACAGCACCACCTCGGCGGCCCCGGTCGGTGACCTGGCGAGGGCACTCCAGGAGGGGGTGCGCGGACTGCGTCTGGGCATCCCCCGGGAGTACCTGGCGGCGGGTCTGGAAGATGGGGTGAGGGGGGTGTTCGAGAGCGCTTGCCGATGGCTGGAGGCGGAGGGGGCGGAGCTGGTGGAGGTCTCCCTACCCAGCACCCAGTACGCCCTGGCGGCCTACTACGTGATCGCCCCGGCCGAGGTGAGCAGCAACCTCGCCCGCATGGACGGGATCCGTTTCGGCCCCGGGGAGCCCCAAGCCCCGAGCCTCCTGGAGGCCTACGAGCTGGCTCGCAACCGCGGGTTCGGGCCGGAGGTGCGGCGGAGGGTGGCGCTCGGGACCTTCGTCCTCAGCAGCGGGTATTACGACGCCTACTACCTGCGGGCCCAGAAGGTCCGCACCCTGGTGGCCCAGGACTTCTCCCGGGTCTTCGAGAAGGTGGACGCCCTCATCTCCCCGACCGCCCCCACCCCGGCCTTCAGGCTGGGCGAGCGCACCCAAGACCCGCTGGCCATGTACGCCACGGACGCGCTCACCCTCCCGGCGAACCTGGCCGGGATCTCCGGGCTTTCGGTGCCGGCCGGTTTCACCTCCGGGCTGCCGGTGGGGGTGCAGGTTCTCGGTCCCTACCTCGGGGAGGCCATGTGCCTTCGCGTGGGAGCGGCGGTGGAGCGGGCCGCCGACGTCTGGCGCCAGGTGCCGGCGGGATTCGATGGCTGAGCTGGAGGCGGTGATCGGGCTGGAGGTCCACGCCCAGCTGCTCACCCGCAGCAAGATGTTCTGCGGCTGCCGGGCCGAGTACCTGGGGCTGCCGCCCAACAGCAACACCTGCCCAACCTGCCTCGGCCTCCCCGGCGCCCTTCCGGTGATCAACCGGAGGGCGGTGGAGATGACCATCCGGACCGCCCTGGCCCTGGGGTGCCGGATCCCCGAGTTCAGCAAGTTCGACCGCAAGAACTACTTCTACCCCGATCTGCCCAAGGGCTACCAGATCTCCCAGTACGACCTGCCGCTGTCCCTGGGCGGGCACCTGGAGTTCGAGGTGGGTGGCGAGCGTCGGTCCTGCGGCGTCACCCGCGTGCACCTGGAGGAGGACGCTGGCACCCTGCACCACGCCGGGGAGATCCACACCGCCAAGTTCTCCCTGGTGGACCTTAACCGGGCCGGGGTGCCGCTGATGGAGATCGTCGGCGAGCCCGACCTACGGAGCCCGAGGGAGGCCCCCCACTACCTTCGGGCGCTGCGCCAGCTCCTGCTGCACCTCGGGGTCAACGACGGCAACATGGAGCAGGGCAGCCTGCGCTGCGATGCCAATATCTCCCTCCGTCCCCGGGGCCAGCGGGAGTTCGGCGTCAAGGTCGAGGTGAAGAACATGAACTCCTTCCGCAGCCTTCAGGCCGCTCTGGAGTTCGAGTTTCGGCGGCAGACTGCGGTCATCGAATCCGGCGACCGGGTCCATCAGGAGACCCGTGGCTGGAGTGAGGCCGAGCAGGGCACCTTCTCTCAGCGCAGCAAGGAGGAGGCTCAGGATTACCGCTACTTCCCGGAGCCGGACCTGCCCCCCCTGCGCGTCTCCCGCGAGCTGGTGGAGGAGCTCCGGGCAGGCCTTCCGGAGCCACCCCTGCGCCTCAAAGATCGCCTTCGGGACCAGCACGGGCTCAGCGAGGAGCAGGCCGCGCTGCTCACCGAGCGGCTCCAGGATGCGGAGTACTTCCAAGCCATGGTGGCATCCGGGGCGCCCCCCAGGGCGGCCGCCAACTGGCAGATCGGTCCTCTGCAGGCCCTCTGCAAGGAATCCGCGCTCGCCATCGAGCACTCGCCGGTGCCCGCCGCCGAGCTGGCGGCACTGGTGCGGATGGTGGAGGCCGGGGAGGTCAGCGGCACCAGCGGGCGGGAGGTCCTGGCCGAGGCCTTCGCCTTGGGCCGGTCCCCGGTGGAGCTGATCCGGGAGCGGGGCCTGATTCAGGTGAGCGACGCCGAGCAGATGGAGGCCTGGGTGGAGCTGGCCATCCAGCAGCTGCCCAAGGCGGCCTCCGACTTCCAGTCCGGAAACGACCGGGCACTCGGCCCCCTCGTAGGGGCGGTCCGCAAGGCCTCGGGCGGCGTGGCCAACCCTGATCTCGCCTCCCGGTTGCTCCGGGAGCGCCTGGGTCGCGGAGGGGAATGAGCCGGCTTCTGGCAGAGGACCGGGCGGCTGTGGAGGTGGGTGAGTGCCTGGAGCTGCGCTGTGAGCGCCTGGTCCACCTGGGTCGGGGACTGGCCCACCACCGCGGTCAGGTCGTCTTTCTGTTCGGCGCGGTCCCCGGCGAGCTGGTGCGGGCCAGGGTCACCGAGCGGAGGCCGTCCTACCTGCGGGCGGACGTGGAGGAGGTGCTGGAGCCGGCCCCGGGGCGGGTCGCACCCCCGTGCCCGGTCTTCGGCGAGTGCGGTGGGTGCCAGCTGCAGCACCTCGAGTACCCCCAGCAGCTGGCCGCCAAGGGCGAGGTAATGCTGGATGAGCTCCGGGCTCGCGGCCTGGAGCCACCGGAGGATTTTGCGCTGCTGGGTGCCGCCGCCCCATACGCCTACCGCTGGCGGGGAGAGTTCCACCGGGGCCAGAGCGGCACCCTTGGATTCAAGAGCCGAAGCGGGTACCGGACCGTGCCGGTGTCCAGCTGCGCAATCCACGGCGACCAGATCAACGCCGTCCTGGGGAGTGTGGGAGCGGCGCTGGTCCAGGAGGCCGAGGGGGTGCAGACGGTTTCCATCACCAGGGTCGAGGAGGGGTTGCTGCTCCAGACCCGGCCCGACGTCCGGGCGGGGCCGAGGGTGGCGCTGGCCGCGACTGGGCCGGGCACCCCGCTTCTGGGGACCGAGTCCGGTTCCCTGCTCTATGGGGGCCGGAGCTTCCGGGTGACCCCGTCCTCCTTCATCCAGCTGAACCAGGGCACCCTGCCTCGGCTCTACGAGACGGTGGTCGGCTGGCTGGCCGGTGAGGTGGCCGGGAGGCTGGTGGTGGACGCCTACGCCGGCACCGGGGTGCTCAGCGTCCGGCTGGCCGACCTGGGCGCTGAGGTGGTGGCGGTAGAGTCCGTGGCTGCCGCTGCCCGCCTGGCCGCCCTTCATGCGGAGATGTACGGCGACGGGAGAATGTCGGTCCGGCGCGGGGACGTTGAGGCCGTTCTGCCCGAGTTCGCCAGCTGCCACGCGATCGTGCTCGACCCCCCACGAAGCGGCCTCTCGCCCGGGGTGCGGGGCTGGCTGGGTCTGGCCGGACCTCCGGTCCTGGTGTACCTCAGCTGCGACGTCGCGGCCCTGGGCAGGGACCTGGAGACGCTGTGCCGTCTGGGACCGTACCGGCTCGAACGGCTGCGGCTGGTGGACATGTTCCCCCAGACCTACCACTTCGAGGTGGCAGCATTCCTGAGGCGATGGTGATCGCTGTGGAAGGGGCCCTGGAGGCTCAGCATGGCTGAGCTGGAGTTCGTCCACCTCCACACCCACTCCGAGTACTCGCTCCTGGATGGGGCCGCCCGACTGACAGCCATGGCGCAGCGGGCGGCGGAGCTGGGGCAGAAGGCGATCGCCCTGACCGACCACGGGGTGCTCTCGGGGGCGCTGGAGTTCCACCGGGCGGCGGTGGCGGCCGGCGTTCGGCCGATCATCGGGTGCGAGGTGTACGTGGCCGCTCGCTCCCGGCTGCAACGTGAGGGGCGGGCCGACCGCGACCCCTCGCATCTCATCCTCCTGGCGCGGGACGATACCGGCTACCACAACCTCATGAAGGTGGTCAGCGAGGCCCACCTGGAGGGCTTCTACTACAAGCCGCGCATCGACCGCGAACTCCTGGCGGCGCACCACGAGGGCCTGGTGGCTCTCTCCGGGTGCGTGGGCGGGGAGATCCCCCAGCGCATCCTGGCGGGCGACACCGAGGGTGCCGAGGCCCTCTGCCGGGAGTACTCCGAGATCCTGGGGCCGGACGGCTTCTATCTGGAGCTGCAGAACCACGGCATGGAGGAGGAGGCGGCGGTTCGCCAGGGGCTGCTGGATATCGCCCGCGCCACCGGCCTGCCCCTGGTGGCCACCAACGACAGCCACTACGTCCATCCGGATGACGCGGTGGCGCACGACGTCTTGCTCTGCATCCAGACCGGCAGCCGGGTCGAGGACCCCAAGCGGCTGCGCTTCGCGGGTCCCCACTTCTATCTCACCTCCGCTGAGGAGATGGCGGCCAAGTTTCCCGACTGCCTGGAGGCGGTGGCCAACTCGGCCCGGCTGGCGGAGCGCTGCGCCTTTGAGCCGGTGCTCCACCAGCCGCTGCTCCCGCGCTACGACACCGGGCCCGAGCTGGACTCTGACGCCTTTCTCCGCCAGGTCGCCGAGCGGGGCCTGGCCGCCCGGGTCGGAGAGCCAGTTCCCGCTGAGTACCGGGAGCGGCTGGACTACGAGCTGGGGGTGATCGCCAAGACCGGTTTCGCCGCCTACTTCCTCATCGTCTGGGACTTCACCCGGGCGGGCCGGGAGGAGGGGGTGAAGATCGGCCCGGGAAGAGGGTCGGCGGCGGGGAGCCTGGTCAGCTACTCCTTGGAGATCACCTCCCTCGACCCCCTCCGCTACGGGCTCACCTTTGAACGGTTCCTCAACCTGGAGCGGGTGTCGATGCCCGACATCGACATCGACTTCGACGTCACCGGCCGTGGTCGGGTCATCGACTACGTCACGCGGAAGTACGGATCGGATCGGGTGGCTCAGATAATTACCTTCGGGACCATGGCGGCCCGGGCGGCCATCCGCGATGTGGGCCGGGTCCAGGGGGTGCCTCTGCCGGATGTCGACCGGCTGGCCAAGCTGATTCCGCTCCGCTCGGGCATGACCCTGGAGGCGGCACTGGAGGATTCCAGGGAGCTGAGGGCGATCTATGAGGGAGAGGGCTGGGCGGCCAAACTGATCGACACCGCGCGGAGGCTGGAGGGCATCGCCCGGAACGCCGGCACTCACGCCGGCGGGGTCGTGATTGGGCCCGGGCCACTGGTGGACTACGTGCCTCTGCAGCGGGGCACCACCAACCGGGAGTCGGTGGTGACCCAGTTCGACATGAACGGGGTGCAGGAGCTGGGCCTGCTGAAGATGGACTTCCTGGGACTGGAGAACCTCACCGTTCTGGAGGAGACCCTGGATCACGTGGAACGGTCCACGGGGACCCGTCCCGATCTGGACTCCCTGCCGCTGGACGACCCGCCCACCTACGACCTCCTGACCAGGGGAGACACCATCGGGGTGTTCCAGCTGGAGGGCGAGGGGGGCAGGCGAGTGCTGATGGAGATGCGGCCCCGCTCCATCGAGGACCTGGCGGCCGCGAATGCCCTCAACCGGCCCGGGCCGATCGAGGGCGGGGTCATCGACATGTACATGCGGCGGCGGCGCGGGGACGAGCCGATCACCTACATGCTGCCCGCGCTGGAGCCCATCCTGCGCGAGACCCACGGGGTGATCCTCTACCAGGACCAGGTGATGCAGATCGCCTCGGCAGTGGCGGGTTTCTCCCTGGGGGAGGCCGACTTGCTGCGGGCGGCCATGGGCAAGAAGGACAAGGCCAAGATGGCGGCCCAGCGCGACCGGTTCGTGGCTGGGGCGGTGGCCAACGGGGTGGAGGAGTCCCTGGCGGGGGCTCTCTTCGACTACATCGACCGCTTCGCTGGCTACGGCTTCAACAAGGCCCACGCGGTGGCCTACGGGCTCATCGGCTTCCAGACCGCCTACTTCAAGGCCAACCACCCCCTGGAGTACATGTGCGCCTTGCTCAACAGCCGGGCGGGGGACCTCGATCGAGTCAAGCGGGTGATCCTGGACGCGAGGGCGCGACAGATAGAGGTCCTGCCTCCGGACGTGAACCGCTCCCAACCAGCCTTCAGCATCTGGCGGGGGGAGCAATCGGGAGCGGGGGAGGGGCGGGATGCGGGTGTCATCCTCTACGGCCTGCAGCAGGTGAAGAACGTGGGGGAGGGGGCGGCCCGGGCGGTGGTCGCGGCGCGCGATGAGGGAGGCCCCTTCCGCTCCCTGCTGGACCTCTGCCGCCGGGTGCGAGGTCGCGACCTCAACCGCCGGGTCCTGGAGGCGCTCATCCGGGCGGGAGCCTGCGATGCCCTGGGGGACCGAGGCTGGCTGCTGCTGGAGCTGGATGGGGCGATGCGGGAGGCGGAGCGGTCAGCCCGCGATGTGGAGGCGGGCCAGATCTCTCTCTTCGATGACGGCGCCACAGAGGCGGCCGAGGCGGTGCGGCCCCCCCGGGGCCCGCTATCCCAGGAGGAGGAGCGAGAGCGGCTGGCGTGGGAGAGGGAACTGCTCGGGATCTACCTTAGTAGACACCCTCTCTCCCAGCTGGGAGAGAGGCTGCGCGACTGCACCGATGCTGATCTGGACGAGCTCGCCCGCCTGCCGGGAAAGGTGGTCCAGGTAGGAGGGGCCCTTCGGGAGTGCCGTCGAGTTCAGAGCCGAAAGGGAGAGCCCATGGCCTTCGGGGTGCTCGAGGACCTCACCGGCACCTGTGAGCTGATCGTCTTTCCCAAGGTCTTCGCGGCCGCCGAGGCGGTCCTCCATCCGGACGCGGTGGTGGTGGTTCGTGGCCGGGTCGAGGTGGGATCGTCGGCCAGGCCGCCGAGCCAGCGTTCCGAGCCCGGGGAGGACGAGGCGGAGGAGGATTCCGAAGCCGCTCGGCTCATCGCCGAGTCGGTTCTGGCGGTGGACGCACCTGCCCTGGCCGGCTGGCGCCCTGACGCGCTCCTCCACCTGACCGTTCGGGAGCCAACGGAGGACATGATGGCGGCGCTGGCCGAGCTGCTGGCCGGCACCCCTGGCCCCACCCCCGTGGTGCTGCACCTCCTTGACGGGGGCGAGGTCCACGAGCTGGAGCTGGGCGACGGCCACCGGGTGGAGGCGTCCCCGCAGCTCGAGGAGCGAATCGAGGCGCTTCTCGGTCCCGGCTGCTTTCGGGTGGAGCGCAGGCACTCCGAGGCTCCGGCGCCCCGACCCCGCGGCCCGGAGCGGACCGTGGCCAGCTGAACTGCAAGGGCTGTACGGCCGGGCGACTATGCCCGTCTGAAGTCGTTGCGAAGCGCCTCAAGGCGCCCGCCTTCCCGCCGGCGAGAGACTTCGCCGGTGACCTACACCGCGCTGACCGGCTTCTTCACCGCCTGCGCCGCCGTGGCCGGCAGCCTCATCGGACTGCTGTTCGTGGCCATCAGCCTGCGCTACGAGCAGATCCTGGGGAACACCGCCCGGCGGGCCAACCGGGCCCTGGAGGGTGCCGCCTTCACCGCCTTGACCAACGCCCTCTTGCTGTCCCTCTGGGCGATCCTGCCCCGCACCGACCTGGGCTACCCGGCGACCGCCCTGGCGGTGGGGGCGATCTGGTCGACGCTGAAGACCCACTATGGTGGCCTCACCAGGCGGGACACGTCCACGCGCCTATTCATCGGCTCCCTGCTGCTCTACGTTTGCGAACTGGTGGTGGGCTTCCTGCTGGTCCTGCACCCCGCGAACTCCGACCTGGTGTACGACCTCGCCTACGTGGTCTTCGGAGCCTTGGGAGCCGCGCTCGCCAGGTCGTGGCAGCTTCTCCAGCCGGAGCCGGCGGGCACTTCCGGTGCCGTGTCTCCCAGCCCTCAGGAGGCGGGCCTGGGCATGCACCTCGCCGGGGCGGCCGCGGCCGCCGGCCGCGCGGTGCCACGGGCCATGGCGCGCTGGCGGCGCGGAACCACAGAGCCCCCCGGCTGAGGGCGCTGCGGGGAGCGACCCGGAACCGGGCGCCTCCACTTCGAGGCAAAGGTGCGACCCGGTGGAGAGTGAACCGTGCCCCCGGTGAGCCGCCGGGGAGGTGCGCGCAGCCGGGCCGTCGGGCTTGGACCTAGAGCCGCCCGGCCCCGTTCTGGAGTATGGGGAACAGTATCTGTACGAGGCCCACGTACAGCACCAGGAAGACCACGAAGGCGAGAACAGCGGCGCTCTCGCCCCGGGTGCGGCTCACGCGCGCGATCGGGTCCACGAAC
Organism: bacterium; assembly: GCA_021827985.1. GTDB lineage: Bacteria > Chloroflexota > Dormibacteria > Aeolococcales > Bog-877 > JAJYXT01. The sequence goes on along the minus strand of JAKATL010000001.1, from coordinate 29,538 downwards.
GCATCAGTTATCTGACGCACCGCATGGACCAGGGGGTGCCAGGGGTCCACATGGAGCAATCCGATGAGGACCCGGATCAGCAGCAGGAGCACGATCACAACCAAGAGGGCGCTGAGGAACTCGAGCACCACGGAGATCACCGTGCCCGGCACGTTGACGAAGCCTGAGTTGGCCGCCCCCTGAAGCGCCCCGGCCAGGGCGTACACCAGGACGATGGCCAGGAGGGGTGAGAAGTCCAGCCCCCCGATGCGGGGAAGTAGGCGCCTCAGGGGCGCGATGACGGGCATCACCAGACTGTCGAGAAGGCGGCCCAGGGTGCTCCCCTGGGACCCGGGGAAGAACGAGAGGAGCGCCCAGACGAAGATGCAAAGCGCGTACACGTTGAGCAGGGTGGCGATATCGCCAACCAGCACCACCGCCAAGTTCACCATCGCAGTATATGGTCGGCCCGTCAGGTGGCCGTGGCGAACGGCCCAAGTGTGGCCCCGAGTGCGCTCTGGTTGGCGTGCCCCAGGACCTCATGCCGCGGGGTGCTTAGAGAACCAATGGAGGCAACGTGGTCGCGCGCGGGGGCCGCCAGGGGACCCTCCCGGCTTGGCGTGCGGGCGTCCATTGGATGGTTACTGACCACTGATGGGCATCCCAGGTCCGCGGGAGCCGTGGCTAACTCGCTGTCCTGTGGGGCCGCTTTGGCCATCGACGCGATACCATGTCGCGGCGTGCGGATGCCGCAGAGCACTGGCTGGGGCAGGAGGGGATGACAGGTAGCCTTCCGGCGCTGCCTAGCCCCGGCCCGACCCGGTACCGGGCGCGTGACTTCTACCGAGTCAACTCGGTGCAGCTGGCGGTCGTGCTCGCGCTCCTCACCCTGGAGGTCACCGCGATCTTGGTTGCCAGCTCCTCCGGCCCAGCAGTGGTGCTGCTCCTCCTGTTCGAAGCTGGCAGCGTTTGGGTCGGCGCGCTGCTGGGGGAGCGGCGAGCCGGCCGCGATTGGAGCGCGTGGGCGTCGGCGTCGGCTGGGGATGCCTATGGCAAGCCGCCGAGAAGGCTTTGGCTGGCAGTTGGCCTCGGGGTAGTCTCCGCGTTCGTCGTCCTGCTGGTGGCGAAGTACTGGGGCACAGCGCTTTGCGGGTCCTGCTTGATGGGGGGGGCGGTGGAGTTCGGAGGAGTGCTCGGCCGCTGGCAATCTGCGTCTCAAGCGGAGGCGGTCCGGGGGGAGGTGTTGCTCATGGAGCCCCGCCGAGCTGGATCTCAACGCGGCCTGCGGGCTTCCCGGTGGCGGCGCGGCCGCCCCTAGGCGGGGACGCCGCCCAACTGTGGACCGATCCAAGACCCGAGCGTGATGCCGACCACCTGCCCCGGCAACAGCGGCGAGGCCGTGCCCGTTTCGTCGAGTCCAACATGGGTACTGGGGCAGCGCCTCGTGCAGCCTCGGTTCTAGGAGTCCCCGCAGGGGTGGCCGAGACGCCGCCGAAGCCTAGAGTCCTCGGGCGGTTGACGGGCAGCTGTTCTGCGGCAACAGCCATCTTCGGCGCGGTGCTTGCGGGGATCGCCCTCGTGGTGTCTGGCTGCGGAGCATCCTCGGCGAGTCTCCCCGTGAGCCTGCGTGACGGCGTGCTCCAGGTGCTGGCAACTGACGGCAACGCCTATCGGAGCTACCACGTCAGTTGGACGGTTACCACCATCGGGGACCTGCAGGCCGCCGCGCCGATGGCGGGAGATGATCTGCTGAGCGGCTCCAGCTTCTTCAAGTCAGTCTATGTCGCGGTGCTCAGCGGCTACTTTCGCAATCCTCTGTGCGTGCCAGGCCACGGGTCGACGTGTCGTGGGCGCTACCTACTCGTCGCCCTGCCGATCACGTCGCGGCCAGGCGAGTCCGCAGAAGCGAGCCAGGTCAGCGGGGCCCCGGCTTCGCTCGAGGCCTTGGGCCAAGTGCGGCATTCTACATTGGAAGGGCTCCGAATCGAGAAACAAGGTACCGTCCCCGATGTTGTCGGCCTGACAGTGGCGCAGGCCGAGCAGATCTTGACCCGCGCTGGGCTGTCGTCGACTGTGGCTACCGGCGGTGCTTCCATGATCCCCACGACGGTCACGGGCCAGGTACCAAGCCCGGGAACAGCCATGCGGCCCGGCCGATTGGTTCAACTGGTCATTTCTCCGATTGGGTAGCGATTAGCTGTAGCAGCCGGGACGGGATCGAAAGAGGTTGACTGGTCGGGGAGGTCCGCGGGGGGAGGCGTGGGGTGCACACGTCACCGACTTTTTGGGCGGTGGAACGGGCGGCAACCCTCGGCCGAGCCTGTTCTTGGAAGGCGCGGCCAAGTCTGCCCCTGACGTTAGCTCCCGGCGATCCGCGACCGGTCAACTGTCGGGTCAGGCACTCGACAACCGCCGTGCCCACTACCGCTCCAGAAGGTGTACCCAGGGGTCAGTGTGTCTTCCCGGTCAGGGAGTGTTTGGCACCCTGGCCCACCATCCCTTCTTCTCCTGCCCGGGCGAGGAACCGTTTTTCACCGTGCGTCGGGGGCCCGAACCGCAGAAGGGGCTCGGGGCCGTCAGTCACGCGGGCGGGTGCAGGGGGACGGTGAGCCTGGCCACTGATCTGCCCCTAAAGCGGCGGATCAGCTCGGCTTGGTCACATCCGCCACCCTGGCGTCCAGGGTCTTGAGCAGTGCTCCGGCGTCAACGTGGAAGTTGGCACCCCTAGCCCCGGCGCCGATCGCTACCAAGCCGGCAGCCGCGATGGCGGCGTCTGCCACAACTGGCCAGGCCGTCATCGCGCCAAATGGCGTGATCGCTCCGCGGTCGTACCCCGTGACCTGCTTGGCCTCATCCTTGTCCGGGAGCGAGAGTCGCCTGGTACCCAACAGGGCCCGGAGCTTCGGCCAGTCAATCTGGCGCCCTCCCGGCACCAGCACGAACACGTAGTCGTTCTCCCCGAGCCGCACCACGATGGTCCGCAGGAGCTGAGTCAGCTCGATCCCCTGAAGTTGGGCGCTCTCCTCTGGCCCAGTGGGAATCTCAGTCTGAACGACCCGAAACTCCAGACCCGAGGCCTGCATGCTCTGCAAGGCGGGAGAGTCGAAGTCCACGGGGATAGCTTAGGTGCACGACCAGGCGCTCGCTGCCACCCCAGCTCCCCAGCACTCCTCCAGGACCCCACCAGCGGCGCCGGGCGGAATCACATCTCCGTGCGGCCGCTGCCGCTCCGGAGGCCTACCAACTTGTTCCCGGTCGCCCAATTTGTGTGGGCACCTGGCTGGCATGATGCGCGGGTCAACAAAGAGGAGCCGAAATCACTGAGAGGGCGCTGATTCCGATCGACAACGGGTCGGCTCCAGGATTCTCACTTGCGCCGGCATCCTGAGGCCACTTCCTTTACCGAAGCTCCGACCCCCTGGTCCCACTCACTGGAACCCGGCGTCCGCGAGCCAGCCGAGCGGAAGGTATCTCCGGCAGCCACGACGTCTGTCCGCGGCGGCTCTGGTGGTGCCAGCAGTGGGAGTCGAACCCACACGAGCTTGCGCTCAACGGTTTTTGAGACCGCCGCGTCTGCCATTCCGCCATGCTGGCCCGGGGTTGGCGGCCGGTGATCAGCTTTCCCGATCGTCCAGGTCGGGGAGGTTCATCTCGTTGACCATCTGTTGGAAGACCTCCAGCTTGGACTCCTCGTCCTCGCCTCGGGGGATGACCGCGGCCTGGTCCATCACCTCACTTGAAACGTAGATCGGCGAGTTTACCCTGAGGGCCAGGGCGATGGCGTCGCTCGACCGGGAGTCGAGCTCCAGATCTCGACCTCCCACCCGGCCCAGGATCCGGGCGTGAAAGGTGTCGTTGCGGAGCTCCGACACCACCACGCGGGTGATGGTCACGCCGAGGGCCTCTAGCATGTTGGCCATCAGGTCGTGGGTCACCGGCCGCTCCGGGTCGATCCCGGACATCTTGAGGGCGATGGAGTTGGCCTCGGCGCTGCCCACCCAGATGGGGAGGAACCGCTCGGCGTCCTTCTCCTTGAGGACCACGACATGCTGCCCGCTGGGCATGTGGATCCGGATGCTGTCCACCGCCATCTCGATCAGATCCATGGTTCCTCGCCGCTGAGGTAGCCGGGACCGTTGCCCGTGGGCTGGGTCCCGGACCAGGGCCGCCTTCGTGGCCCATGATAGCCCCGGCGCCAGCTGGGGCCGGTGGCGACAGAGAGAGTCGCCGGGAGGATTCGGGTTGGCTAGGCGGGAGGCGTTCCAGCTGTTCGGCGAGGCGGCCGACCTGTACCACCGGCGGCGCCCGCGCTACCCCATGGCGCTCTTCAACCAGCTTGTGCAGGTCGCCGGGCTTGGCGACGGCGATGCCGTGCTCGAGGTTGGTACCGGCACTGGGATCGCCACCCAGGAGCTCATCCGGCGGGGTCTCCTGGTGACCGGCCTTGAGCCCAGCCCAGAGACGGCGGCGGTGGCCCAAGTGGGACTGGGCCCGACCGGACGGCTCCGGGTTGTGACCTCCTCCTTCGAGGACTGGGTGCCGGACCCTCTGGGCTTCGCCGCGGTGGTCTCGGCTCAGGCTTGGCACTGGGTGGACCCGGAGGTCCGGAATCGCAAGGCCGCCGGGGTTCTGGCCGCGGGTGGCTGGCTCGCCCTGATCTGGAACCGAGCCACCGGGGGCGACGCTGAGGTGCGCGCCGGGTTGGACGGCATCTACTCCAGTCTGGCCCCGGAGCTGGCCGGGCTCCCTCCCGGGGAATTGGACCTGGACCGCAGGGAGGAGATCGCCGCCTCGGGGCTCTTCCAGCAGCCCCGATTGGAGTGCTTCGCGTTTGAGGTCCGCTACAGCGCCCGCGCCTACGCCGAGCTCATGGCGACCCAATCCGACCACCGACGGCTGCCTGCTTCCCGCCGACGCCAATTGCTGGCTGCCATCGAGGAGGAGATCAACTCCGCCCGGGGGAGCTACCGCGTGACCTGGGAGTCCCAGCTGTACCTAGCCCAGCGCCTTGGGTCACCCCAGGTCTTCCCATAATGGCGGGCATGGCCGAAACCGGAGCGCCGCCCACGCGCCTCCTGCTCATCGACGGCCACGGGCTGGCCTTCCGCGCCTATCACGCGCTCCCCGAGATGACCAACAGCCGAGGGGTGCCGATAAGAGTGGCCTACGGCTACACCTCCATGCTCCTCCTCGCCCTGAGCCAGGGCTATGACTGCGCGGTGGCCGCCTTCGACCCGCCCGGTCCCACCTTCCGCGATCAGAAGCTGGCCACCTATAAGGCTCACCGCGCCCCCACTCCCCAGGAGCTGATCGACCAGATCCCGGTGCTGGGCCAGATCACCAACACCCTCAACATCCCCACCGAGGTGGTACCCGGATTCGAGGCGGACGACGTCCTGGGCACCCTGGCTCGCCAGGCTCGTGACCTCGGTTGCCGGACGACCATCCTGACCGGTGACATGGACTTGATCCAGCTCGTGGACGAAGTCACAAGCGTGCAGACCAGTCGGCGTGGGGCCAGCGACCCGGTGGTCTACGACCCCGAGGCAGTCAAGGCGCGGTACGGCTTTCCCCCGGAACGGATGGTGGACTTCAAGGCCCTCCGAGGTGATGCCAGTGACAACATTCCCGGGGTTCCGGGCATCGGGGAGAAGACCGCCACCCAGCTCATCCAGCAGTTCGGCGACCTGGACCAGATCCTGTCGGCAGTTGCCACCATGCCCCCTGGGAGGGTGCGCACCACCCTGGAGAACAACCGGGAGGAAGCCATCTTCGGGCGGGAGATGGTGACCATAGTTAGGGACGTCCCCGGAGTCCGTTTGGACCTGACCCGCTGCCGCCTCAGTGAGTGTGACCGCGGCGCGGCGCGGCAGCTGCTGGAGGAGCTGGGCATGCCCAGTCTGGTGGCCCGCCTGCCGGCATCGGCCGGATCGACGGGCACTGCCGCGGAGGTCTCGAAGGCGGTCGAGTCCGAGGTGGTGGAGGGGCGGGACCGGCTGCAGGAGGTTGCCAGCCAGCTTGCCGGAAGCGGGGCGGAGATCGCCATCCGGGTCCTCGCCGACGGCCCTCCAAGGCACGGGCGGGTGGTTGCCCTGGCCCTCGCCGCCGAACCCGCCCGCGGATACCTCGTGCCCTTCAACGGAACGGACGCGGATGGCCTGGAGCCGTTGCGCCTGTTGCTGGCGGACCCGGGGGCGGCCAAGGCCAGCTACAACTTCAAGGAGGATCTGCTGGCGCTGGAGGGGGCTGGCTGGAGCCTGCGGGGAGTGGACTTCGACCTGGTCCTGGCCGGGTACCTGAGCGACTCCCGGGGCCGCACCCCCAGCCTGGCCACCCTGGCCCGGGAGCATGGCGGTCTCACAGCACCGGAGCCTCCGTCCACCCCGGAGACGCTGGCAGCGGAGGCCGCCTGCGTGGCCTCGGTCGTGCCCGGGCTGCGCTCCAAGCTCAGGGAGACGGGGGGCGAGGACCTTCTGCGCACTGTCGAGCTGCCGGTGGCGACTGTTCTCGCCGGGATGGAGCGCGCGGGGGTGCGCCTGGACTCGGGCCAGCTGGAGGCCCTCTCGTTGGAGCTCCGGACGCAGATCGCCGGTCTCGAGGCGGAGATGTTCCGGCTGGCGGGCCGCGAGTTCCTACCCGGGTCACCCCAGCAGTTGGCTGCCATCCTCTACGACGAGCTGGGGCTGCGCAGCTCCCGCCGCACCAAGACGGGGCGCTCCACCGACGCCCACGCCCTGGAGGGGCTTCGGGACGAGCATCCGCTGGTTCCCCTGGTCCTGGAGTGGCGCCAGGTGACCAAGCTGAAGAGCACCTACGTAGACCAGCTACCCGCCCTCGTGGACCCGGAGGATGGCCGGGTGCACACCAGCTTCAACCAGGCTGTCGCCGCCACCGGTCGCCTTTCCTCAAGCGACCCCAACCTCCAGAACATCCCCGTGCGCACCGAGCTGGGGCGCCGCATCCGGGCCGCCTTCATTCCCGGGGAGGATGGGTGGGAGCTGGTCTCGGCCGACTACTCCCAGATCGAGCTGAGGCTCCTTGCCCACCTGAGTCGTGACCCGGAACTGCTGGCGGCGTTCGGTCGGGGGGACGACATCCACGCCGACACCGCGGCGCGGGTGTTCGGGGTGGAGCGGGAGCAGGTCACCCCGGACCAGCGACGCATGGCCAAGGTGGTCAACTTCGGGGTGCTCTACGGCCTCTCCAGCTACGGGCTGGCGCGAGACCTGGGGATGCCTCCGGCCGACGCTGAGGAGTTCATCACCCGCTACTTCGCCACCTACGCCAGTGTGGGTAGCTACCTGGAGGGGGTGCGGGAGGAGGCGCGGGCCAAGGGATACGTCACCACCCTCCTGGGGCGGCGGCGCTATCTGCCGGAGATCACCTCCACAAATCGCCAGGTCAGGGAGGCGAACGAGCGCATGGCGATCAACATGCCGCTCCAGGGGTCGGCGGCGGACCTCATGAAGCTGGGAATGATCGAGGCGGACCGCGCTCTGCGCCGCCAGGGGCTGCGGGCCCAGGCTCTCCTCCAAGTCCATGACGAGCTCCTGCTCGAAGCGCCTCCCGATGAGGTGGCTGCCGTCGGCAGCCTGGCCCGGAAGGCGATGGAGGGGGTGATGGACCTGGCGGTGCCGCTGGTGGTGGAGCTCAAGTCGGGTCCCAACTGGCGCGACCTGGCCCCGCTGCGTCTCGCCAGGCAGTGAGGCCCACCGTTGCCCGAGCTACCCGAGGTCGAGACCATCGTTCGCGACCTGCGTCCCCACCTCCGCGATCGGCGGGTGGAGGCGGTCCTGAGCCTGAATCCGGTGGTCCTCAGGTTTCCCTCGGCGGAGTCGTTCCGGGCCGCCGCCGAGGGTGCCGTCTTCGGGCTCCTGGCCCGCCGGGGGAAGTTCATCCATGCCCCCGTCTCCGGCGGGGACCACCTGGTCGTCCATCTGGGGATGACGGGTACTTTCACCCTGGAGGAGGGGGACGAGCCGGTACGACCCCACACCCACCTGCGCCTGCAGCTGGACTCGGGGCAGGAGCTCCGCTACCGCGACCCCCGGCGCTTCGGCCGGGTGCTTCTCGGCCCACCTCGCCAGTTGGAGCTCGCCAGGCTGTTGCCGTCCCTCGGTCCCGACCCGCTGGACCGCGCCTTCGCCGGCTGGCCGGGGGAAGGGCGGGTGATCAGCAGCAGCCGGGCGGTGAAGGCCGTTCTCCTGGACCAGGAGGTGGTTGCCGGATGCGGCAACATCTACGCCGATGAAGCCCTCTACCTGGCCCGGCTCCGCCCGACCCGGAGGGCGGCCTCGCTCTCCGCGCCGGAGTGGGCCCGGCTCGGTGCCGCTCTCACCGTGGTGATGAAGGAGGCCATCCGCAGGCGCGGCACCTCCTTCTCGGACTACCGGGATGGCTTCGGTGCCCGCGGCGAGGCCTACGAGTCCCTCATGGTGTACGGCCGGTCCGGGCTTCCCTGCGTCCGTTGCGGGAGGCCGCTGGTGGCCCAGAGGGTCGCCGGTCGGACCACGGTTTACTGCCGGCGGTGCCAGCGATGAGTCCTAGGGTGGCGGTGCTCACGTTCGATGACCTCCCTCCGATCGGGGGCCAGGGCCGGTACGTGGGCTCGCTGGAGGCCGAGCTGCCCCGGGAGGGGTGGGAAGTGGCGATGGTGTCGCCCCGGCGCGGCCCCTGGGGGGAGGGGCTCAAGGTGCCCCACCGCACCCGCCGCCCCCCTCTGGACTTCTCCCTCTATCTGCGCACCAGGTTGCGCTCGGTGGCGGACGCCGTCCATCCCGACCTCTGGCATGCCCAAGGCGGGCCTGGAGGGGTCCTGCTTCGCCGCCGCCCTCCGGACGCGCCCCTCGTCTACACCTCGCACCACACCTACCGGACCGCCCACGGGAGGGGCATCGCCACCATGCCCATGGGGTACCTCGAGTCCCGAGGCTACCGCTTCGCCGAACACGTGATCGCGGTCTCTCCCTCCACCGCTGCGTCGCTGATGGCGGACTCCGGGGTCCCCAAGGGACGGATATCGGTTATCCCGGCGGGGGTCGATACCACCTGGCTGTTCCCGGACCCTCAGGAGGAGGCCAGGTCAACCATTCTGTTCGTGGGCCGGCTGGTTCCGACCAAGGGCGTGCAGTACTTCGTGGCCATGTTCCGCCGACTTCTCACCGACCACCCGGAGCTGGAGGCCGAGGTGTGTGGTGACGGGGTTCTCTTCCACGCCGCGGTGAGCGCCGCGGAGGGACTCGGCGGGCGGCTGCGAGTGCTGGGCCGGGTGAGCGACGACGAGCTGCGCGCGGCCTACCGGAGGGCACACGTGCTGGTCATGCCCTCCCGCTATGAGGGGTTGGGACTGACCGCCCTGGAGGCCATGGCCTGCGGGACCCCGGTGGTGGCGATGGACGTCCCCGGGCTCCACGACCTGGAGGACACCGGAGCCGTGCTGGTCGCCCCGGGTGACCAGGGCGCGATGCGCAAGGCGGTGGAATCGCTGCTGCTGGATGGCGCTCACTGGCGGGAGCTGTCGGCCCAGGGACTCGAGGCGGTGCGTGACCGGTACTCCTGGAATGCCATACGGCCCCAGATTGCGGAGGTCTACCGCTCGGTGGTCCCCTCCAGCTCGACCCAGGTGGCGTAGCTGGCCTCGAGCTCCGCCTCGACAGCGCGGAGCCGCTCGACCAGGGTATCGCCGGCCCCGGCCTGGCGATAGGTGGTCGGGCTGGCCAGCCTCCGGGTGAGCTCCAGGCGCTCCGCCTCAAGTAGCTCGATACGCTGCTCGGTTCGAGCCGGAGACCGTCTGGCCCCGGCCGAAGTTGACTTGCGGGGCGGCTTGGTCCGCTGGGCGGCCGGTCGGGTGCGGTCCGGAACGGGAGGAGGGGCCGGGCGCCGCTCCTCCAGCCGCCCCTCGCCCACCTCCAGGACCCTTGGCCCCAGGGCATCCACGAAATAGCGGTCATGGGACACCACCAGTACGGCCCCCGGATAGTGGGAGATAGCCTCCTCCAGCACCTCCTGGGAGGGGATGTCGAGGTGGTTGGTGGGCTCGTCGAGCAGCAGGAGGTTGGCCTCGTCCATGCCCAGGCGGGCCAGGGCCACGCGGGCCTTCTCTCCACCCGAGAGATCCCCGACCCGGGCCTCGGCGCGCTCGCCACTGAAGAGCATGGCCCCGAGCACGGAGCGGGCCCGCTCGGGCAGGGTGTGGGGATTGTCGTCCAACAGGGACTGGAGCACCGATCTCTCCGAGTCGAGGTCGGAGAAGTCCTGCCGGTACAGCCGAAGGTGGGCCCGCGAGCCCGGAATCACCCGCCCGGACACCGGGGGCAGGTCCCCCACCAGGGTGTGCAGCAGGGTGGTCTTGCCGCTGCCGTTGGGACCAAGGACGGCGATCCGGTCACCCCGGGAGATGGTGAGGTCGGGCACCGAGAACAGCGCTCGGCCCTCGCGCCCGCACACGAGCCCCTCGGTGCGGAGGACGACGTGAGCGCTGGGCGCGGCGTGCAGCGTGAGGTGCATCCGGCGCAGCTCGGTGGGCGCCGGGACCCGCTCCAGCCGGTCCAGGATGGTCTGGCGCCCGCGGGCCTGGCGGGCCCGCTGACCCGCCCGGTAGCGGCGGATGAACTCCTCCTGGTGGCTGATGTGGGCCTGCTGAGCCTCGTAGGAGCGGCGCCAGCGCAGCCTCCGCTCATCCCGCTGGCGCAGGTAGCTGGAATAGCTGCCCTCATACACCTCCACCCGTCCCGCCTCGAGCTCCACCACCCGGTCGCAGACCCGTTCCAGCAGCCGGCGGTCGTGGGCGACAAGGCAGAGGGTGCGGGCCGACTGCAGCAGGTGATTCTCCAGCCACTCGATGGCGGCGAGGTCCAGGTGGTTGGTGGGCTCGTCGAGAAGCACCAGATCGGCGTCCTGGAGGAGCAACTTCGAAAGCTCCAGCCGGCGGATCTGGCCCACGCTCAGCTCGGTCGGCGCCCGCTGCTGCTCCTCTTCCTCCAGCCCCAGACCGTGCAGGACGGCCCGGGCTCGCGACTCCAGGTCGTACCCTCCGAGGCCCTCGTAGGCTGCCTGGCATTCGCCGTACCGTTCCAGGGCCCGCTCGGCCTCCGGCCCTGGGTGAGCCAGCCGCTGCTCCAGGTGGATCATCTCGTCGCGCAGGGTGGAGAGGTCGGTGCGGCTCGCCATGGCCTCACCGAGAACCGTTTCGGCCGCCGGGACGGGTGCCTCCTGGGGAAGGTAGGCCACGATCAGTCGGCCCTGGCGCTCCACTGCACCCTGACTGGGGGGCTCGAGAGCGGCCAGCAGGCCTAGGAGGCTGGACTTTCCGGAGCCGTTGGCACCCACGATCCCGATCCGGTTGCCGGACTCGATGGAGAGGTCCAGTCCGGAGAAGACGACCCGGTCGCCATACTCCACTGCCACCCCCTGGCAGCTTATGAGGGGCATCGTCGCTCCGCCTCGGCGCTGACGACTTGGGGTCGGCCTGGCCGCCCCTGCCATACTCGCGGCGTGGCCCAGCTCAGCCTGAAGGCACCCTTCGAGCCCACCGGCGACCAGCCGGCGGCCATCGCCTCGCTGGTCCAGGGATTGGAGCGAGGCGATCGGGACCAGGTGCTCCTGGGAGTCACGGGAAGTGGCAAGACGTTCACTATCTCCAATGTGCTGGCCCAGGTGGGAAGGCCGGCGCTGGTCCTGAGCCCCAACAAGACCCTGGCCGCCCAGCTCTGGGCCGAGTTCAAGGCGTTCTTCCCGGAGAACGCGGTCGAGTACTTCGTCTCCTACTATGACTACTACCAGCCCGAAGCGTATCTGCCGCGGACCGACACCTACATCGAGAAGGACTCCTCCCGAAACGAGGAGATCGACCGCCTCCGCAACGCCGCCACCCGCTCTTTGCTGACCAGGCGGGACGTGATCGTGGTGGCCTCGATCTCCTGCATCTACGGGGTGGGCTCCCCAGAAGACTACCTGGGCGAGTCGGTACGGGTGCGCCGCCACGAGAGCTGGCGGCGCGACATCCTGCTGCGCAAGTTCGCTGACCTGCAGTACCAGCGCAACGACATCGACTTCGGCCGTTCGCGCTTCCGGGTCCGCGGAGACGTCGTCGACGTGCAGCCCGCCTACGAGGAGGTGGCCACCCGCATCGAGTTCTTCGGGGACGAGGTGGAGCGGATTGTGGAGTTCGACCCCCTGACCGGCGAGATCCTGGCCGAGCGGGAGGAGCTCCAGGTCTTTCCCGCCAGCCACTACGTCACCCCCCGGGACCGACGGGAGCGGGCGCTGGTGGCCATCTCGGAGGAGCTGGAGCAGCGGCTCCAGGAGCTGGAGCTGCAGGGCCGGCTGCTCGAGGCCCAGCGCCTCCGGCAGCGCACGCTCTTCGACCTGGAGATGATCCGGGAGACCGGCTCCTGCGCCGGGATCGAGAACTACTCGCGCCATCTGACCGGCAGGGCCGAGGGGGAGCGCCCCTTCACCCTCATGGACTTCCTGCCTGAGGAGACCGTGGTGATCGTGGACGAGTCCCACGTGGCGGTGCCGCAGATCGGCGCCATGTACGGCGGTGACCGCTCGCGGAAGCTTCCGCTGGTGGAGTACGGGTTCCGCCTCCCCTCGGCGCTGGACAACCGGCCGCTCACGTTCGCCGAGTGGGAGGCATCCGTGCGCCAGCTCATCTACGTCTCCGCCACCCCCGGCCCGTACGAGCAGGAGCGGGCCACCCAGGTGGTGGAGCAGCTGATCCGGCCCACTGGGCTGCTGGACCCGGAGATCGAGGTCCGGCCCACCGAAGGGCAGATCGACGATCTGCTGGTGGAGATCCGCCGCACCGCGGCGGCCGGGGAGCGCACCCTGGTGACGACCTTGACCAAGCGCATGGCCGAAGACCTCGCCGACTACCTGCGGGAGGCCGGGGTCAAGGTGCAATACCTGCACTCGGACGTGGACACCCTGCAGCGGGTGGAGGTGATTCGCGATCTGCGCCTGGGGGTCTACGACGTACTGGTGGGCATCAACCTCCTGCGCGAGGGGCTGGACCTCCCCGAGGTCAGCCTGATCGCGATTCTCGACGCCGACAAGGAGGGTTACCTGCGCAGCGCGCGGGCGCTGATCCAGACGGCCGGGCGGGCCGCCCGCAACCTCCACGGCCGGGTCGTCATGTATGCCGACCGGGTGTCGGGCGCCATGGCTCAGACGATCGGCGAGACCGAGAGGCGGCGGCGGGCCCAGGCGGAGTACAACGCGGAGCGGGGGATCACCCCCACCACCATCGTCAAGGCGGTGCGCGAGCAGGAGATGGCCAAGCTGGGCCAGGAGCAGGCCGCGGTCGAGTTCCAGGAGCGGCAGGGGCTCCCGCCGGACGAGCTCCTGCGACTGGTCCTTGATCTGGAGCGCGCCATGCAGCGGGCGGCGGGCAACCTGGAGTTCGAGCGGGCGGCCCAGCTCCGGGACCGGGTGGTCGAGCTCCGGGGGCAGCTGGCCGAGTCGGGAGGGTCGCGGCCGGCGGGGACACGCTCCCGCGAGCGCCGCCCGGTCCGCCGCCGCCGGGGACCGTGAGCCAGCGGGCGCCGCGTCCGGGAGAGGCGTATCCGCTGGGGGCTACCTGGGACGGCAGCGGAACCAACTTCTCGGTGTTCTCCGAGGCGGCGGACCGGGTGGAGCTCTGCCTGCTGGATGCGGATGGTGTCGAGCAAAGGGTGGAGCTGGGGGAGCGCGACGGTTTCTGTTGGCACGCCTGGCTCCCAGGCGTGGGCCCGGGCCAGAGGTACGGGTACCGGATCCACGGTCCGTACCTCCCCGAGGGAGGGTTGCGCTGCAACCCCGCCAAGCTCCTCCTCGATCCCTACGCCAAGGCGGTGGCTGGGGACGTCCGCTGGGGGCCGGAGGTGTACGGGTACGACCTGGGGTCCGGGGATGGCAGCATGAGCTCCCTGGACTCCCGAGACTCGATGCCGGTCTCGGTGGTGGTGGACCCATCCTTCGACTGGGGTGGGGACCGCCCGCTGCGCACCCCCTGGCACGAAACGGTGGTCTACGAGGCCCACGTGCGCGGGTTGACCCGCTTGCACCCTGAGGTTCCACCCCCTCTGCGGGGGACCTACGCGGGTCTGGCCAGCCCGCCGATCCTGAGCCATCTGCAACAGCTGGGGGTGACTGCGGTGGAGCTGATGCCAGTGCACCAGTTCATCCATGACCACGCCTTGGTGCAGCGCGGGCTGCGCAACTACTGGGGCTACAACTCGATCTGCTACCTGGCGCCGCACGGGCACTACGCGGCCTCAGGTCAGCTGGGCGGGCAGGTGCGCGAGTTCAAGGAGATGGTCCAGCAGCTGCACCGGGCGGGGATCGAGGTGATCCTCGACGTGGTCTACAACCACACCGCCGAGGGCAATCACCTGGGGCCGACCCTCTCATTCCGGGGCATCGACAACGCCGCCTACTACCGCCTGGTCCCAGATGATCCTCGCCTGTACCTGGACTACACCGGGACCGGGAACACCTTGAACATGAGGCATCCCCACGTCCTGCAGCTGATCATGGACAGCCTGCGCTACTGGATTCAGGAGATGCACGTGGACGGGTTCCGCTTCGATCTGGCGGCCACTCTGGCCCGGGAGCTCCATGACGTCGACCGGCTGTCCGCCTTCTTCGACATCATCCAGCAGGACCCGGTGATCAACCGGGTCAAGCTGATCGCCGAGCCCTGGGACGTGGGCGAGGGCGGCTATCAGGTGGGCAACTTCCCGCCCCTGTGGTCGGAGTGGAACGGCAAGTACCGCGACACCGTGCGGGACTACTGGCGGGGGGCGGAGAGCGGCGTTGCCGAGTTCGCCAACCGCCTCACCGGCAGCTCCGACCTGTACGCCTCCACCGGCCGCCGGCCCTTTGCCAGCGTCAACTTCGTGACCTGTCACGACGGCTTCACCCTGCGCGACCTGGTGACCTACGAGCAGAAGCACAACGAGGCCAACGGCGAGGAGAACCGTGACGGCACCGACGACAACCGGTCCTGGAACTGTGGGGTGGAGGGACCCAGCTCCGACCCGGAGGTGGAGCGGATGCGCTCTCGCCAGCAGCGCAACTTCTTGGCCACCCTGTTGGTGTCCCAGGGGGTGCCGATGCTCCTGGCGGGGGACGAGTTTGGCCGCACCCAGGGCGGCAACAACAACGCCTTCTGCCAGGACAACGAAACCTCCTGGGTGGACTGGGAGCTGGCCCAGGCCAACTCCGAGCTGCTCGCCTTCACCTGCCGACTGGTTGAGCTGCGCCGGCGGCACCAGGTGTTGCGGCGGCGGCGCTGGTTTGAAGGGGTCCCGCTGCACGGGGCGGGAGTGGCCGACATTGGCTGGTTCAGCCCCAGCGGGGAGGAGATGGGCGACGAGGAGTGGGGGCAGGGGTTCGTCAAGTCGGTGGCGGTGTTCCTCAACGGGGAGACGGCGGGTCATGACCCGGGGTCGAGCCTCGGCCTGCTCTTCAACGCCCACGTGGAGCCGGTCACCTTCCGCCTCCCCAGCCTGGCCTGGGGCGATGGCTGGGGGCTGGAGGTTAGCACCGCCGAGGTCGACCCGCCGGCGCCGGTGCCGCGCTACCACGCCGGGGAGGATGTTGTGGTCCCCGAGCGGGCTCTGCTGGTGCTCTCCCGGCGTGCCTGAGGCTCCCCGGTTGGCGCTCGTGGTGCACTTCCACCAGCCGGTGGACAACCTCGAGCGGGTGGTGGCGCGGGCGGCTCGGCGGTGCTACCTGCCGTTTCTGGAGGTCATCGCCGGCCACCCCGGAGTGCCCTTCACCCTTCACTACTCCGGGTGTCTGCTGACCTGGCTGGAGCAGGTGGCCCCGGTGGTGTTGGAGCGGTTGCAGGAGCGGGTGGAGGCCGGCCAGGTGGAGCTGCTCGGCGGCGCCCTGGAGGAGCCCATCCTGGCATCCCTGCCGGAGCCGGATCGGGAGGCCCAGGTCAGCCGGATGGCGTCCCTGCTGGAAGCATGGTTCGGCCAGCGGCCCCGCGGGCTCTGGCTGGCGGAGCGGGTCTGGGAGCCGGACCTGGCCGCCAGCCTGAGTCGATGCGGCGTCGAATACGTGGTCCTGGACGACACCACCCTCCGGGCGGCCGGGGTGGAGGAGGATCAGCTGGGCGGGGTGTTTGTCACCGAGCACCAGGGGCATACCCTCCGGATCCTGCCCGCCAGCCGACGCCTGCGCTATCGCATCCCCTACTCCCCGCCCCGGTCGGTGGTGGGAGAGCTGGTGGCTTCGCCGCCGGGGTGGATCTCCCTCTACGCGGACGACGGTGAGAAGTTCGGCGAGTGGCCGGGCACCTTCCGGCAGGTCTACCGGCACCGCTGGCTGGAGCGTTTCCTGGAGGGTCTTGGGGAGGAGGCCGAGGCCGGGCGGCTGCGGCTGGTGAAGGGGGGGGAGGCGGCCCTAGGGGGCGCTCCAGCCCCGGTGCAGCTGCCCTCCAGCGCCTACGACGAGATGATGACCTGGGCCCTTCCCACCCCGTCCCGCCACCGGCTGGAGCTGGCTTCCGCCCAGCTGGCGAGCAGCGATCCCCTCCAGGTGGCCCCGTACGTCCGGGGAGCCCCCTGGCGCGGCTTCCTGACCAAGTACCCGGAGGTGGCCCGGCTCCAGCAGCAGATGGTTAGGGTGAGCGGGCTGGTCGCCTCCCAGGGCAGCCCCGAGGCGGCGGTGGCCGAGCTGCACCGGGGCCAGTGCAACTGCGGGTACTGGCACGGCACCTTCGGCGGCGCCTATCTCACCTTCCTCCGGCTCGGGCTCTGGCATCACCTGATCCGGGCGGAGCGCATGGCGAGCCGGCCACGCCAGTGGGGGGTGGATGTCGCCGACCTGGACGGGGACGGACTTCCCGAGCTGCGCATCTTCGGCCCGTGGGGGTATGCCACGGTGGACCCCCAGTTGGGCGGCCAGGTCGTGGAGCTGGTCAGCTGGGTAGCCGAGGCCAACCTGGTGGCGGTGATGGGGCGCCACCTCGAGGCCTACCACCTCGAGGGCCGCACCACCTCGGTCCGTAACCAGGGATCGGAGCTCGCTCCCCTGGAGGCGCCCTCAGGTCTGACTGCGAGTCAGCCCTTCGACGGCCGAGAGGTCGGGGCCCTCCGGGACTCGGTGGACGGGGTCTCCTGGGATCTCCCCTATGAGGTGGAGGTGCTGCCCCGGGGGGTGGTCCTGAGCGCCTCGCGAGGCGGGATCGGGATCCGCAAGTCGGTGAAGGCCACCGAGTCTGGCCTTCTGGCCGCCTACCGGCTGGAGCGAGGAGACCGAAGGTCAGCCCAGCTCTCCGTCGAGGTGCGGGCCTGCCCCCTGGCGCCGGGCCGGAAGGCGGACTCGGCGGCTGCCCGGAGCTTTGCCGGCGGGGTCCGGGTCATGCAGCCCGGTTCCACCGGAGGGCTGCTCATCAGGGGGCAGTTCGACCACAGCTGGGAGCGCATTGTCGCCGCCGGGGCGACACTCAGCGGGGTGGAGCATCTGGTGCAGGGGGTGGCGGTCACCATCGCTCCCCGCACCGCCGGGGGCGAGCTGGAGATCGAGCTCATCCCTGAGGGGGCTGGGCCATCCCCACGCCCTGGTGGAGGAGGGGCCCGGGCGGCACGTTAACCTTGACTGGTGGCTCAGGCGTTCGTTTCGGTGCGGGGTGCGCGCGAGCACAACCTGCGTGACGTGGACATCGACATACCCCGTGACCGGCTCACCGTGATCACCGGCCTCAGCGGGTCCGGGAAGTCGTCGCTGGCCTTCGACACCATCTATGCCGAGGGGCAGCGCCGCTACGTCGAGTCCCTCTCCGCCTACGCTCGCCAGTTCCTGGGCCAGATGGAGAAGCCCGACGTGGACCACATCGAGGGGCTCTCACCGGCCATCTCCATCGACCAGAAGGGGGCCGGCCGGAATCCGCGCTCCACCGTGGGCACCGTGACCGAGATCTACGACTACCTGCGTCTGCTGTACGCCAGAGTGGGCCACCCGCACTGCCCCAAGTGCGGTCGGGAGATCGCCCGCCAGACAGTTGACCAGATCGCTGACCAGGTGGTGGAGCTGCCCGATGGCACCCGGGCGCTGGTCCTGGCCCCCATGGTGCAGAGCCGCAAGGGGGAGCACCAGGCGGTGGTGGATCAGGCTCGGCGGCTGGGCTACGTGCGCATGCGGGTGGATGGACGGATCTACGAGCTGGATGCCATCCCACCCCTGGACAAGCGCTACAAGCACGATCTGGAGATCGTCGTCGACCGTCTGGCGGTGCGCCGCCAGGACATCTCCCGCCTGCGGGAGTCCCTGGAGCAGGCGACCACCCTCTCCGGGGGAACGGTGCTGGTGGCGCCCGCCGACGCCGGAGCCTTTGAGGAGCTGCTCTTCTCCGAGCAGTTCGCCTGCGTCTATGACGGGATCTCCATGGAGGAGCCCCAACCGCGCAACTTCTCCTTCAACAACCCGCACGGAGCCTGCCTCACCTGCACCGGGCTGGGCGCCAAGTTGGAGGTCGACCCCGAAGCCTTGGTGTCCGACCCGGAACGGTCCATCTCCGAGGGGGCGGTGGCCGGCGGGAGGTGGGGGCCGGCCCAGCAGTGGATGGAGGAGCTGGTGCTGGCGGTGGCCCGGGAGCACCGGATCCCCGTCGACCGGCCCTGGCGCCGGCTCAGCCGGGCTCAGCAGGACCTGATCCTGTACGGCCTTCCCCCGGACCAGCGGGTGGCCATGGAGCTGCGGTCGGCCCGGGGCCGGGTGCACCGCTTCTCGGCCCGCTTCGAGGGAGTGATCCCCAATCTGGAGCGCCGCTATCGGGAGACAGAGTCCCAGTTGGTGAAGGAGTCCATTGAGAGGCTGATGATGCAGCGGCCCTGCCCGGATTGCCACGGAAAGCGGCTCCGGCCCGAGTTCCTGGCGGTCACCGTGGCCGGGGTGGGGATCATGGACTTCTGCTCCCTTCCGGTCGACCGCGAGCTGGAGATGCTGGGCGGGTGGAAGCTGCCCCCGCGGGAGCTGGAGATCGCTCGGCGGGTCCTCAAGGAGGTGCGTGAGCGGCTCGGCTTCCTGAGTGACGTAGGCCTCCAGTACCTGACCCTGGACCGGGCGGCGGCCACCCTCTCCGGGGGGGAGGCCCAGCGGATCCGGCTGGCGACGCAGATCGGCAGCCGGCTCACCGGTGTGCTCTACATACTGGACGAGCCCAGCATAGGCCTCCACCAGCGCGACAACGCCAAGCTGCTAGGGACGCTCTTCCGCCTTCGCGACCTGGGCAACACCGTGATTGTGGTGGAGCACGACGAGGAGACCATCCGGCGGGCGGACTTCGTTGTGGACATGGGTCCGGGGGCGGGCGAGCAGGGGGGGCTGGTGGTGGCGGCGGGCACGCCGGCCGAGGTCATGGCGGTGCCCGCCTCGGCCACCGGCCAGTACCTGACCGGGCAGCTGCGGATCGACGTTCCGGGACGGCGGCCTCCTCGGGGGTGGCTGGTGGTCCGGGGTGCCAGGGCCAACAACCTCAAGTCGGTCGACGCGGCCTTCCCGCTGGGGTGCTTCGTGGGGGTCTCGGGAGTGAGCGGCTCGGGAAAGAGCAGCCTGGTGAACGACGTCCTCTACCGCAGGCTGGCGCAGCACTTCTTTAGCGCGCGCGAGCGTCCCGGGGACCACGACCGCATCGAAGGGCTGGAGCAGCTGGACAAGGTGGTCGATGTCGACCAGGCGCCGATCGGGCGCACCCCGAGGAGCAACCCGGCCACCTACACCGGACTGTTCACCCCGATCCGGGAGCTCTTCGCGCAGCTGCCCGAGGCCAGGGTAAGGGGCTACAAGCCGGGTCGTTTCTCCTTCAACGTGCGCGGAGGAAGGTGCGAGGCCTGCGAGGGGGATGGGCTGCTCAAGATCGAGATGCACTTCCTGCCCGACATCTATGTGACCTGTGAGGTCTGCAAGGGCCGGCGCTACAGCCAGGAGGTGCTGGAGGTTCGCTTCCGGGGGCACTCCATCGCCGATGTGCTCAGCCTGTCGGTGACCGAGGCGCTGGAGCTCTTCCGCAACCAGCCGGGAATCGCCAGACGGTTGCAGACCCTGAGCGATGTCGGGCTGGGCTACATCCGCTTGGGCCAGCCGGCCACCCAACTGAGCGGTGGCGAGGCCCAGCGGGTCAAGCTCGCAACCGAGCTGTCACGTCGCGGGACTGGGGCCACCATGTACATCCTCGACGAGCCCACCACCGGGCTCCACTTCGCCGATGTGGGGCGGCTGCTGGGCGTCCTGCAGCGGCTGGTGGACCAGGGCAACACCGTGGTGGTGATCGAGCACAACCTGGATGTCTTGAAGTGCGCCGATTGGATCCTGGACCTGGGGCCAGAGGGGGGAGACGCGGGGGGAAGGCTAGTGGCAGAGGGGCCGCCGGAGAAGCTGGCCACCGACCCGGCCTCCGTGACCGGCCGGTTTCTGGCCGCGGCCCTCGAGTCGGCCCGGGCGGTCGAGCTGGCGGTCTGACGGTGGCCGGGCCGGTGGAGGACCCGCCGCAGCGGGCTCCCGCGACCTTCCGGGGTTGGCAGCGGGGCGCCTGCATCGGCGGGGTCATGATCCTGACTCTGCTCACGGTGCTGCTGCTGGTGGGCGTCGTCCTCCAGCTGCTGGGAGTGCGCTGAGGACCCGGCCATGACAGTTCCACCCAGCCCCCCCAACCGACTGGTGGAGCGCCCCGAGCTTCTCCGTGCGCGCCTGAGGGCGGTGCCGGCGCAGCCGGGCGTCTATCTGTTCCGAGGTCCCGATGGCTCCGTTGCCTACGTCGGCAAGTCCTCCAGCCTGCGGGCGCGGCTGCGCAGCTACTTCACCGCGCCCCAGGCCCACCCGGCGCGAATCCGCCAGCTGGTGGAGTCGGCGGTGGACTTCGAGGTGGTGGCCACGGGCACGGAGCAGGAGGCTCTCATCCTGGAGAACACCCTGATCAAGCGCCACCACCCGCGCTTCAACGTGCGCCTCCGCGACGACAAGAACTACCTGTACGTGCGGGTGCCACTGCCGCAGCTGGCGGAGGGCGGCAGCCCGGATGCCGCCCGGAGGCAGGCCGCCTTCCCCCGTCCGGAGCTGACCCGGCGCATCCGAACCGATGGCGCCCGCTATTTCGGTCCGTACACCGATGCGGGGGCGCTGCGAAGGTCACTGCGCGAGTTGCGGACGGTGGCCCCCTTCCGTGCCTGCCCGGATGCTGTCTTCCGGAGAGGCCGGGTCTGCCTGGACTTTCACCTGGGGATCTGCGCCGGTCCGTGCGAGAACCGGATCTCCCCAGAGGGGCATGCCCGGATCCTTGACCAGGCCGCGGACTTCCTGGCAGGACGCACCGAGGCGGTTCGACGGGAGCTGCAGGCGTCCATGCGAGAGGCCAGCGCCGACCTGGACTTCGAGCGCGCCGCTTCCCTGCGCGATCGAATGCGGGCGATCGACCGCCTCACGGCCGAGCAGGCTCGCGTGCCCCGGGCGGGGGGGACGGTGGACGTGGTGGGGCTGGCCATCAGCAAGGGGACAGGGATGGCTGCCGTCCTACCGGTCCGCGAGGGACGGGTGCAGGGGGCGGAGCGCCACCCGTTGCTGGGGCTCGGGGAGGTCGAGCCACAGGATATTCTCTCGAGCTTCCTATCACAGCACTACGCCGCCGCCCCCTCGGTCCCCGCCCGGGTGGCCATCCCCTGGGAGGTCGCCGACCGGAAGCTGCTAGAGGAGTACCTGACGGCCCGGAGGGGAGCGGCGGTGCGACTGCTGGTGCCGCAGCGGGGGCACCTGCTGCGCGCGTTGAGGCTGGCGGAGCAGACGGCCCAGGCGGCCCTGGAGCAGGCGCGGCTGCGCGACGACTTCGACTCGGTGCGGGCGGCCCAGGTGCTGGAGGAATTGAGACGCCTCCTGGGGCTTGACTCGGCGCCCCGGAGGATCGAGTGCTATGACATCAGCAACACCATGGGGGAGCAGAGTGTCGGCTCGATGGTGGTGTTCGAGGATGCCCGGCCCAAGCCGTCTGACTACCGGATCTTCGCCATTCGGGAGGTGGAGGGCCCCAACGACTTCGCCAGCATGGAGGAGGTGATCCGGCGGCGCTTCTCGCATCTGGCCCGGCCCGCCGAGGACAGCCTGGGCACCCGACCAGACCTGGTCATCGTCGACGGCGGAGAGGGCCAGCTGGCGGCAGCGGACCGGGCCCTGCGCGAGCTCGACCTGGGGGGGATTCCCCATTTCGGTCTGGCCAAGCGCTTCGAGGAGCTGCATCGGGTTGACGGCGGCCCCCCGCTGCACCTTCCTCAGGGCAGCGAGCCACTCTTCCTGGTCCAGCGTCTGCGCGACGAGGCCCACCGCTTTGCCATCACCCGCCACCGACGGCGGCGCCAGCGGGCGGGGATGCGCAGCCGCCTGGACGAGGTCACCGGGCTGGGGCCGACGCGCAAGCGAGCCCTCCTGGCTCACTTCGGCTCGGTCAGTGGCATTCGCGAGGCTACCCTGGAGGAGCTGGTGGCGGTGCCGGGGATCACCCGCCCGGTGGCGGCGGCCCTCAAGGAGCTTCTCTGATGGCGGTGCTGGTCTACGGCCCGCCGGGGTCGGGGGCGGAGCAGGTGGCGGCCGAGCTCAGCGAGCTGGGCGCTCCGGCCGTGGCCTGGGACGGCCGGTCGGCCTATCGGGAGCCAGGGCCAGGTCTGAAGGGCGCCGGCAGCTCCCACCTGGTGCGCACCGTGGCCTCGCTGGAGGCTTGTCTGGCCCGGTGGCCCGAAGGTGGCGGAGCCAGCGCCGAGAGCTGGATGGCGGCATGCGAGCGGCAGCGACACCTAATCACCGCCACCAGGGTGGTGCTGGACACCACGCACCGGGACCGACGCGCGGTCTCCCGGGCGCTGGCGGGGCTGCCGGGGGCGTGGCTGGACCAGGGCTCCGAACCGGTGGTGGTGGCCGAGTCCTTCTCCTTCATCCGCGGGGTCCCCCTGGACCTGGACTGCTGCCTGGACGCGCGGCCGATCTCCAACCCGTACTGGGTGGAGGAGCTTAGGCCGTTTGCCGGTACCGACCCCCGAGTGAGCGACTTCGTCCTCCGGCAGGAGGCGGCCCGGCGCTTGCTGGACGTGGCGGAGCAGATGGTCGAGTCGCAGCTCCGGCCCGACGGGCGCTCGCGGCCGCTGATCCGGCTGGCGGTGGGCTGCACTGGGGGGCGGCATCGGTCGGTGGCCCTCGCCGAGGAGCTCAGCCGGCGGCTGACGCAGCGGGGTGCCCGTGCGGTCGTCTGGCACCGCGATCTTGAGGTCTGAGGGCGGGATCGGGGCCGGAAGCCGCCCACGGTGGAATCCTGCATCCGAGGTCGGGTGGTGACCCCCTGCCGCCCTCGGGGGCATTGGTGCCAGACTTCCAGTTGAAGCTGGGGCCCGGAAAGCGGTCCATATACTCGGCCGGAGTTAGGGCGCACGGGCAGCAGGAGGTGAGCTTATGACAGTCCGGGTGGGCATCAACGGATTCGGCAGGATCGGCCGCGACGTGATGCGGGCGATGAGGGGCCGGGCAGGGCTGCAGGTGGTGGCCGTCAATGACATCACCAGCCCCGAGGTGCTGGCCCACCTGTTGCGCCATGACTCCGTCATGGGCCTCTATCCGGGGACCGTTGAGGCCGCTGAGGGATCGCTGATCGTCGACGGGGCGGAGGTCCGGGTTCTGTCTCAACCGACTCCGGAGACTCTGCCCTGGAAGGATCTTGGGGTGAGCCTGGTGATCGAGGTATCTGGCCGTTTCACCGAGGCGGCCAAGGCTCGTGGACATCTGGATCCCGGTGGAGCGCGGAAGGTGATCATCGGGGCCCCGGCCAAGGGCGAGGACATCACCATCGTCATGGGGGTGAACCACGAGGCCTATGACCCGGACCGCCACCACATCATCTCCAACGCCTCCTGCACCACCAACTGCCTGGCCCCGGTGGCCAAGGTCCTCAGCCGGCGGTTTGGGATCGAGAACGGAGTGATGACCACGATCCACTCCTACACCTCCGACCAGCGGCTGCTGGACGCGCCCCACAAGGACCTGCGCCGGGCGCGGGCGGCGGCGATGTCCATGATCCCGACCTCGACCGGCGCGGCCAAGGCGGCGGCACTGGTGTTACCCGAGCTGCAGGGAAGGTTCCAGGGCATGTCCATTCGCGTTCCCACCCCGAACGTCTCCCTGGTCGACCTGAGCGCGACGCTGAGCACCTCGACCACGGCCGAAGAGGTCAACCAGGCGATGCGCGAGTATGCCGAGGGGGAGCTCAAGGGAATACTCGGGGTGGCAGACGAGCCCCTGGTGTCCGTGGACTTCCAGGGGGACTCCCGGTCCTCTATCTTCGACCCGGGCTGCACCCTGATGAGCGGAGACCGGTTGGTGAAGGTCCTCTCCTGGTACGACAACGAGTGGGGCTACTCCTGCCGGGTGGCCGACCTGGCCGAGCTGGTCGCCAGGGGGTTGGAGGGCTGACCGTGAAGGCGGGACTGGACGACCTCGATCCGGAGAGCAGGCGGGTACTGGTCCGGGTGGACTTCAACGTCCCCCTCCTGGAGGACGGCGGGATCCGCGACGACGCGCGCATCCGGGCCTGTCTGCCCACGATCCAGGAGCTGCGTTCAAGATCGGCCAGGGTGATTCTGGCCACCCACCTGGGCCGCCCGAAGGGGAAGCCGGTGGAATCGCTCTCCACCAGGCCGCTGGCGACCCGCCTCTCTGAGCTCCTGGGGGTGAAGGTGGAATGGTGCCCGGAGTGCGTAGGACCGGTGGCGCAGGCGGCGGTCCAAGGGTTGGCCGATGGCGGTGTGCTGCTGCTGGAGAACCTCCGGTTCCATCCGGAGGAGGAGGCCAACGACCCGGGCTTCGCGGCCCAACTGGCCGCTCTGGCTGATCTGTACGTCAACGACGCCTTCGGCACCGCCCATCGAGCCCATGCCTCCACCGAGGGTGTGGCGCACATCCTGCCGGCCTACGCCGGGCGGCTCATGGAACGGGAGCTGACGGCGCTGTCCGGAATCCTGGAGTCGCCGCCCAGACCTCTCGTGGCCATCATGGGCGGCAGCAAGCTGAGCACCAAGTTAGGAGTGATCGACCACCTTCTGCCCCGGGTGCAGCAGCTGCTCCTCGGGGGCGGGATGGCGGCCACGTTCCTGGTCGCCGAGGGGGTCCCGGTGGGCCGGTCCCTGGTGGAGCCGGACTTCGTCGCGAGGGCGGCGGAGATCCTGGCTCAGGCGCCCTCCCTGGGCGCCGAGGTGTACCTGCCCACGGACGTGGTGGTGGCGGCCAACCCCGAATCCACTGCCGCCGAGGCGCGGTCCTGCCCGGTCGGGGACGTGGGTGACGAGGAGATGATCCTGGACGTAGGTCCCGCAACAGCCCAGCGCTGGTCGGAGCTCGTGCGGCGTTCGGGGACGGTGGTGTGGAACGGCCCGCTTGGCGTCTACGAGAACCCTGCCTTCGCCGGAGCCACCCGTCTGGTGGCGACCGCCATCGGGGAGAGTACGGCGGTGAGTGTGACCGGGGGCGGTGACCTCCAGGCGGCGCTGGAGTCGCTGGGGCTGGTCTCCAAGTTCACCCACGTCAGCACTGGTGGGGGCGCCACCCTGGAGTTCCTCGAGGGGCGGGAGCTGCCAGGCGTGGCGGCGCTGCGCGAACGGGTGGCCGTGTCATGACCGCCGGCCCTTGGCGGGAGGCGCCGCTAATCGCCGGGAACTGGAAGATGCACAAGACGCCTGCGGAAGCCCGGGAGCTGGTGCGGTCGCTGCTCGGTCAGCTGGCGGCGGAGCTCGCGTCGGAGGTGCTGCTGCTGCCTCCCTTCACAGCCCTGGAGGCCGTGGTGGGCGAGCTGGCAGGAGACCCGCGTGTCCGGGTAGGCGCCCAGAACTGCCACTACGAGGCGGCGGGTGCCTTCACCGGGGAGATCGGCGCCCCGATGTTGGCGCCGCTCTGCGACTACGTCCTGGTGGGACACAGCGAGCGCCGCCACCTGATGGGGGAGTCCGACGAGGTGGTGCGGAGAAAGCTCGAGGCCGTGCTGGCGGCCGGACTGCTCCCCATTCTGGCCGTGGGCGAGACCGAGGCGGAGCGGTCGGCCGGGGTGACGGAGGCGGTGGTCGAGCGACAGACGCAGGCCGGGTTCGCGGGCCTCTCAGTCGAAGAGCTCGGCAGGTGCACCGTGGCTTACGAGCCGGTGTGGGCCATCGGGACCGGGGCCACCGCCACACCGGACGACGCGGCTGCCGCTGCCGCGGTGGTCCATCGGGTGGTGGCGGAGCTGAACAGCGGGGGGGTGGCGGTGCGTGTCCTGTACGGTGGCAGCGTGACCCCCAGCAACGCGGCGTCCCTTCTTAGCGCCCCTGGAGTGCGCGGAGCTCTGGTCGGAGGCGCCAGCCTGAGGGCCGACGAGTTCGCCGCCATCGTCGCGGCGGCCGGTTGATGGTTCAACCGGCGGTTCTCTGCATCCTGGATGGGTACGGCTGCCGGGACGAGGTGAGCGGAAACGCCATCGCCCGAGCCCGCACCCCCAACTTCGACGCCCTCTGGCGGTCGGGTGCCCATGCGGAGCTGGCCGCCAGCGGGCTGGCGGTGGGGCTCCCCGAAGGTCAGCAGGGGAACTCGGAGGTGGGCCATCTCACCATCGGCTCGGGCAGAGTGGTGCTGCAGGACCTAACCCGGATAGACGCTGCCATCTCTGACGGATCCTTCTTCCAGAACGAGGTTCTCCGAGCCGCGCTGGAGCGCAGCCGCGGGTCCCGGCTGCATCTGGTCGGCCTGGTCTCGCCGGGGGGGGTGCACAGCCACCAGGATCACCTGGTGGCCCTCGCTGAGATGGCCGGGCGGGTGGGCGTGGCGGACATCGCGGTGCACGCGGTGACCGATGGCCGGGACACTCCCACCGATGCCGGCGCCGGCTATCTGGAGGATGTGGGTCGGCGATTGTCCGCTGTGTCCCCCGCCCGCTTCGTGTCGATTTCGGGGCGCTACTACGCGATGGACCGGGACCGCCGCTGGGAGCGGGTCCAGCCGGCGTTCCTAACCATTCTTGGCCGACCGGAGCGGACCGCCAGTGATGCCGTGGCCTACGCGCGGGCCTCCTACGCTGAGGGGGTCTACGATGAGTTCCTGCTCCCTGCCGCCATCACCCAGGATGGGGCCGAGCCTGTGGGAGTTCGGCCCGGCGACGTCGTGGTCCACTTCAATTTCCGGCCCGACCGGGCCCGTGAGCTCTCCCACGCTCTGGTGGATGTCCACTTCGATGTGTTCGACCGGGGGCCCTGGAGCGAACCGGTCGACTTGGTCACCTTCACCTCCTACGACGAGACCCTGGACGTGCCGGTGGTCTTTCCCAAGCCCGAGGTGCGCCACACCCTCGCGGAGGTGGTGGCCGACGCCGGGCTGGCGCAGTTCCACGTGGCCGAGACCGAGAAGTACGCCCACGTCACCTACTTCATCAACGGTGGTCGCGAGGAGCCGTTCCCCAGGGAGCGCCGGCTCCTGGTCCCCTCTTCCAAGGTGGCGACCTACGACCTTAAGCCGGAGATGAGCGCGGCGGGCATCACGGACGCCGCTGTGGCCGAGCTGGAGCGGCGGGAGAGCAGCCTCTTGGTGATGAACTACGCCAACGCCGATATGGTGGGCCACACCGGGGACCTGGCCGCCACCATCCGGGCGGTGGAGTTCCTGGACAGCTGCCTGGGCCGCCTTGCCCAGTCGGCGGAGGCCAACGGTTATCGGCTTCTGGTGACCGCCGACCATGGCAACGCCGAGTACATGGTGGACGACAGGACCGGGGCCGCGGTCACCTCGCACACCACCAACCCCGTGCCGGTCATCCTGACCTCGGAATCGGGGCCGCTGCGGGCAGGCGGCGGCCTGCGCGACGTGGCGCCGACGATACTCTCAGTGATGGGCCTCCCGGTGCCGGACGAGATGACCGGCGAAGATCTGCGCCGGGTTCGGTGACCTCAACCTCCCGGGTCCGCCGCCGCGGGCAGCACGCAGCAGACCAGGACCTCCCCATAGCCCCGGGGTCCTTGCCCCTGGTAGCGCTGGTGGGGCGGCCGAACGTGGGCAAGTCCACCCTCTTCAACCGGCTCACCGGCCAGAGGCGGGCGATCGTCTCTCCTCAACCTGGCCTCACCCGGGACCGTATCTATGGGCGGGTTGAGTGGGGGGGGACGACCTTCGGCCTGGTCGACACGGCCGGCCTGGACAGGGTCGTCCGGGACGGTCCGGAGCTCGACCTGCCCGCCAACACCCAGGCCCAGGCTCAGGCCGCCATCGAGCAGGCGGACGTGATCTGCCTGCTCATCGACCAGCGGGAGGGGATCACCGCCGCCGACCTGGAGGTGGTGGACCAGCTTCGACGAGCTCCCCAGCCGGTCCTCCTGGTCGCCAACAAGAGCGAGGGAAGGTCGGACTCACTGGAGGTTAACGATCTGTACCGCCTTGGGTTGGGCGACCCGATCCCGGTGAGCGCCATCTCCGGGGTGGGCACTGGGGATCTGCTGGACCTGCTCCTCGCCCGGCTGCCCACCGGTGGCGGGGAGGAGGTGCCGCAGGGCGAGGCGGTGCGTTGCGCCATCGTGGGCCGTCCCAACGTCGGCAAGTCCTCCATCCTCAACTCCCTCCTCGGGCAGGATCGATCCCTGGTCAGCGCGGTGTCGGGCACCACCCGGGATCCGGTGGACACCTGGCTGGAGACCGAGGAAGGCCCGCTGCTGCTGGTAGACACGGCGGGAATCCGCCGCCCGGGGGTGACCAAGGATGTGGAGTTCTACAGCCTGGTGCGGGCCCTCAGGGCGGTGGAGCGGGCGGATGTCGCCATGGTGGTGGTGGATGCCCAGAAGCCGTTTTTGGCCCAGGACCGGCACATCGCCGGCCAGGCGCGAGAGGCGGGAGCCGCCACCCTGGTGGTACTGAACAAGTGGGACCTCTTGGACCACGACGAGCGATCTGACCGGGCGCTTCTGCGGGAGCTCCGCGCGGCCTACGACTTCGCTCCGGGCACTCCGTTTCTCTACGTCAGCGCGCTCACCGGCCGGGGGCTGCAGCGCGTGGTGCCGTCGATCTTCAGCCTGGCCCGGGCCAGGGCCACCAGGGTTCCCACCCCGGAGCTGAACGGTGCCTTCGGGGAGATGATGGAGAGGAGGCCGCCCCCGAGCGGGAAGTCTGGGCGCCGCCTGCGCCTCTACTACGCCACCCAGGCCAGAAGCCAGGTGCCCACCTTCGTCATGTTCGTCAACGATCCCGAGCTTCTGCACTTCAGCTATTCGCGGTACCTGGAGAATCAGCTGCGGCAGCGCTTCGGGTTTGCCGGGGTCCCAATCCGGATCTTGACGCGGAAGTCCACCGGATCGGGGTAATCCGGTTCGGGAACCGAGGGGTCCGGGGAGTCCCTGGGGCGGACGCATGTGGCGCCCGCCCCAGGGACTCGATCGTTAAGGGGCCTCAGGAGGTTCTCACGCACCCCCCTGTTGGCGGCACCAGTGGATGACCACGTAGGCGCCGGGGATGGCGGCGTTGGGTGGTGACCGAGGGAGGAGAGGGGTTGGGGAAAGGTCGTAGTCGTAGTAGGGGGATGAGGGTGCGGGAGAAGGG
>JAKATL010000006.1 GCA_021827985.1 bacterium | reverse complement strand
CGCCTCGCGGCGGGTCAGTTGAGCATGCCCTTCTAGCCTCCAGTCAGTAGCCTCCCAGGTACCTGCAGTTCACCGGAACGAATTTGGAGGAGGGGCTTGACAACCGCTACCCCTTTCAGAGATGACTAATGCTCAGTCCTCTGCCGCGGTCACCGAGCCGCCGCCAAGTTCGCGGATCTTCCTCACGAGTGCGCGTACCCAAGGGCCGTCCTGATCGGGGCTGAATTCCGTCCAGTGGGCTGACCGCTGGGCCATGAACAAGGCGCAGCGAAGGGCAGCCAGGTCGTCGGGGAGAGAGCCGGTCTGGCCCCAGTGATCGTGCAATGCCCGCGCGACGACAAATGCGCCCTCGGTGCCGTGATACCTGTACCCGTCATATGTCATGGCGAACTCAAATAACTCGTGCCATGGGGCGTCGTCCGCGGGTACGGCTGCTGTGGGCCTCATCTGACATTCATCAGCGTGGGGCGGGTCACCGGTCCATTGTTGGGAGGGCTCGAACTACGAGCGGGTGCAGGGAGCTCCTCGACGCGCCGCGCCGAACTCGCCAATGGGTCACGGGGCTCCTGCGCAGGGCCACTCACTCCTGGCCGTAGTGGGTGGTGGCGGTGCACCCGAGGGCGGAACCATATGCGGCGCGCACCGCAGTGGCGACAGCGGCAACTCGGGGTTCGTCTGGCCCCCATACTCCGGTGAGGTGTCGCGACGGAATGACTGTGGTGCGTTGGCCCCCGATGGCGGCCGTCAGCGGGCGCAGCTCAAGGTCCCGGAGACTATAGCGAGTCGGCACCGCGGGCTCGACGTCGCTGAACATCTGACTGATGGCCCACAGCGCGTCTCGACCGATGGTCACCACCACTCTTGGAGCGACCTCGTTGAGTAGTTGCCGGGTCATGGGCAGCTCGCTCTCCCACACCCGGCCCATGAGCGCCCCCTGGGTCCCCGCCCCAGCCACGCTCCTATAGCGAACACACTCCAAGACCAGGGCGTCCCTTCC
Organism: bacterium; assembly: GCA_021827985.1. GTDB lineage: Bacteria > Chloroflexota > Dormibacteria > Aeolococcales > Bog-877 > JAJYXT01. The sequence continues at coordinate 87,731 of JAKATL010000006.1, read as the reverse complement.
GAGCCGAAAGTCGGCGTCGAAAGCCGCCTCTCCGATCGCCTGGTACAGACGGTAGAGGCGGGTCCAGGGTTGCGGCTCGGTTTCGAAATAGTTCCTCGCCCACCCGTCCCAGACTTCAAAGGAGGCGCCAAGGCGAGGGTCTGTATCTCGGGGGGAGTTGTCGTAGCTTGGATTGAGTCCCAGGAAGACCAGACCCTTGGATGCGGTGGCCCCGAGGAAGGGAACCGGCAGTATCCAGGTGGGGTCGTGGTCCGGGTGTGACATGGGCTGCAGGTCCTTGAAAATGTGGCAAGGATGGCCCGGGTCCTGGTACGCGACCATGGCATCGTCGTAGATCGCACGGCTGCTCACCAAACTGACCGAGTTCATGTTGGCCCCGATTTCAGTCCGCAGGAGGGGAACTTGGCACCGCTGAGGCTTGGCGTACTTCCGACTTCGCACCCGGGGAGGACCCGATTGCGACTTGGACCGAAAGAGAGCAGCGCCGATCCCAAGGGTCCGCCCGGACTCATCCCCGGCCCCTGGGCCGCGCCCTCGGGGACAGGGAGAGGGCTGGTGAATACCCAGCGCGGGCCGCTTGGGGCAGCTCCAAGAAACAGTGCTGCCAGCCTACTCCCAGGTTGTGTCCGATCGCAGTACTGACTCAAGCCCTCATGGCGCCTCAGATTCCCTGGACCGTTGACCCTCGCTCGATCAGCCGGGGGCACACGACGGTGAGGGGGCAGAGTTGGCAGTCGGGATCCCTGGGGCGGCACCAGCGCCGGCCGATGTCCCAAGCGGGAAGGTCGAGGGCGCCGGGGCGTTCGGGATGGAACTTCCGGGCCACTGCAACCATCTCCCGGACATCATCGTGCTGGGCGAGTCCAGTCCGGAGGAACACCCGGCGGAGGTGAACGTCGAAGGCCACGTCGCCACCATCCAGGTCGCTGACCGTCACGTGCAGGTCCCTCTCGAGGATCTCGACGGCCATTGCCGCCTTCTTCTGGGCGATCCCGGGGAAGCGCTCCAGCCGGCGGCGCAGCTCTTTGGCGGTTGGCCCGTCGCGCCAGATGCTGCCGGCGTCGCCGCCGTATTCCTCCTCGACGATCCGGGCGGCCTCCACGATCCACTTTGGGATGAGGTTGATGAAGCGGTGAAGCGTGGGAGTCGACTGCACCGCTCGGTAGACTTCCTCCGAGTTGGCCGCGACCCGCGCTGGATCCAGGTAACCGAGGCGCCGGCGCAGCTCGAAGGGGAGGGCCCACGCCCGCTCCGCTTTGATCCCCATGTCGGAGATGACTGCCAAGAGGAAGGCGAAGGGGTTCTTCACGAGCAACTGGTTTGCGGAAGGATCCGGGGTGAACTGAGCGCCGCTGGGGGCCAGCTGGGTGGCGAGAGCGTCCCCGTGTGCAAGGAGGGCCCGGACGACTGCGTGCCCGTCTAGCGAGGGTGTGGGAGCCGGAGGCCTCGGCGGCACCGGGCGGCGGTGTACCGCCACTCCCGGGGAAGAGGGCACCTTCTTAAGGCAACTCCGCAGCCAGGCGTGCCCGGCCCAGGATGCGAGGTCATCCTCCCGCACCTTCACGGCGAGGCAATTGGGGCTGTGGGGAGCGTCGATCTCGGAACGGTGACGGACGATCAGGAACCCTTCGTAGCCCCGTTGAACCTCGTCGAACCACCCGACGAGCTTGCCATCGGGACGGCGTACGCGGCTGAGCAGGGCCTGGCTGGTGGGGTAATCGTCCGCCTCAACGCCCTCCACCTGGACTTTGGCATCAAGCCAGGTCACGGTGTGGACCCTGGGCCTGCCATAGACGACGCGCTGGCCGAGTCCGTGCTTGACGACGTGAGGGGCACCGTCGATGGTGACGTCGCACTCCCAGCCCTGCTCGAACTCCTCCACGGCGGCCGGCCATTGGAACGTGAAAGGAGCCAGGCGCTTGGTACTGGTGATCTCGAGCTTGGTCATGTAGGGTCCTCAGGCGGCATCTGGTGGTCCCTGTCAGAGGTCAGGGCTGGAACGTCCTGAGACACTCAAGGAAGGCCCGCATGGCTTGCAGATCCTCGTCGCGCAGAGGGTCGGGACTGAAGTGCATCACCTCGTTACGCATCCACCGGACTCGCTCCAAAGCCGTGAGGAATTCCTTGCGGTCGAGGCGCCACTTGAGACGCTCCCAGTTCCTGTCCGGAGCGAGGAGGCGGAGGAGCTCGCCGAGCGAGAGGTCATCAACCGACACCACAGGCTTGCTGTCGGCCGGATCTTTCACCGAGGCCAATTCCTTCACCGAGAAGACACCGGCGATGGTGATTCGCAGGCGGACCTCGATCTCGTTGAGCAGCATGAATGGGCCAGCCAAGTCGGCGAATTGCTTGCTGAGGTCAGCCGTCGTGACGATTCCTGAGACTTCTCCGCTTCGATCGGAGACGAAGACGAACCCCGCCGCCACGATCTGAGGAATCGCTTGGAGCAGGTCGGAGTCGCGCCGCACCACCGTGGCGTCTACCCGGGCGCTCTTGACATCCGTGGCCGACGTGCCCCGAAGCAGTACCTTCGCGACGCTCTCCCAGGTGATAGCGCCGCGGAGGTCGGTAGGTGAGTGCATGATCGCCAGCTGGGAATAGCCGCTCACCAGCATCATGGTCTGCGCCTTCAGAAGCGAGTCCTCGGGTCGCACGAAGGCCAACCCGTGCGTGGCTGGCGGCAGAGTCCCGATCTGCACCCCCGCTGCGCGCCGAGGCTCCTCCGCCGCGGTGCCGTTGGCGGCCGCCTTGTTCCAGCGAACAAGGCGTACCCGATCGTCTAGGCCCACTTCGGTGAATGGGGGGGATGTAGTGAGGCCGACACCTTGCAACTCCTTGGTCACATAGGCGCTGACAAAGGACCCTCGCCGTAGCCATCCCCACATGCCGATGAGATTCCTCACGGGGGTGACGAGGGGCTCGGTCTTCGCGGCCTCCACGGCCTGGTGCAGAAAGGCTGCTCGGCCCTCCTCAGCAGACGGGACTTCCTCCTCAACAGGAGGTTGAGAGGCCCCTGGGGCGGTCCCGGCGATCTCCCGTTGCACGAGGTCATCCACGGCTCGACAGCATAGCTTGCCACCTCCTCATTGGAGCGGGCGCCACAGTATCTCCGCCCACTGGGGACCCATACCGGGCGGTGTACTTTTCCCCTCGCGCCGCAACTAATCCGGGACGGCGGGTGGGGAAGAGGGCTTATCACGGCAAGGGCACGCGGGGCGGGCAGTCGTCGACGCCCGATGTACCTGCGGACTTCGTCGACTCCCGGGCCGAGACTACTGCCTTGACTCGGGGTAGGGGTGCCTGGGTGCCCGAGCCGATACCCGGATACCCGTTCGATACCGTTGAACGTGATAGGTTCCTGGAGGCTCTCGCTCTCAGCGATCCGGCCAGCTATGGCGTAGCTCCTCCACGGAGCCTTCCAGGCGCTACCGCCGGCAGTGGCGGTTCTGCTGCACGGCCAGCGGACAGGAGCCGGTCCGGGAGTTTCTCTGGGAGCGGCACCTGCTCGATGAGGACGCGGCCGCCATCCCCGCGGTCATGACCGTGGGGCGCCGCGCCGGCCGGGCGCACTCAGATGTCAACCATCTCCGAGGGGAGGTATGGCAGATCGAGATCCGCGGGCGGCCCGCCATCTACCGGTTGCTCTTCGCGGAGGAGGGACGGTACCAGCAGGTTCTCCTGGCCCTGGAGGTGGTCAACAAGAAGCGGCAGAAGGCGAAGGGACAGCACATCGAGCTGGCGGAGCAACGGCTCGCCGACTGGATCGTGCGAGGGACCCGGCCAACGCGCTGAGGGTCAGTCAAGGACCCGTTGCCCGAGCTACGACGGAACTCCGATCCTCATATCGCGGACGATATGGTAGGATCTGAGGGCGATGGTCAAGCGAGACGAACTGGACGCGTTCATCGCGGCGCGCACTGCCATGAACCCCGACTTTCCCGAGCTCCTGCAGGCGGAGCTGGAAACCCGCCGCCTGGTTCTTCAACTGGCTACTGAGCGGGAACGTCAGGGCCTCAGCCAAGAGCGAGTCGCGGCTGCTCTGGGCACCAAGCAGCCCAACGTGGCTCGTCTCGAGCGAGGGGGTGTGGATCCCAAGCACAGCAGCTTGGCGCGATACGCTAGCCTCCTCGGGTGGCGCATCACTCTGGAGCCGCTCAGGGAGCCAACGCCCCGGCCGGTTGGCGCCGGAGCTCGCTCCCGCAGATCTCCGGGCGGCTGACTGCCCGAGGTGCTGGCCGGAGGCGATTGCGTCGCCAGCCGGGAGTTGCCAAGTGGACCCGAGGTGAGGGGGCCCCGGACCTCCCTTGACGGCTGGCTCCATGCGGCACTTGTCGGCTGGCCGGTACCACTACGGACGCCGGCGCACGGCCGAGGACGCACCGCACCTGGTCAATTTCAACGATCGCCCCAGGGGCTCACGGCTGGCAGGTTCCGCAATTCTTGGCCTGACCCCGGCAGCCGACCAGCGCGAAGCCGCGCAGCTTCGGGCGGTGCTCGGAGCAGTGCTTGATGAAGTCCCCGGTCGAGTATTGGCCCTTCGCCCGTGCCCCGGAGATGGTGGAGCAGGCCGCACCGGCCCGCGGAGGCATCTCCCCCCGCCGTCTTGGCGGTGCGCCGCTAGGCCGCAATCAAGCGGTCTGCGAGCCGCTCAAGGCGCTCCGCCTGCTCCTGTCCGGCGAGCTCGAACGCTCGCTCGATATCGCGGGCGATGACCTGGGTTCCCGGTTGAGCGGCAAAGGTCTGGACCTCCCGCCGGCGCGAGAACAGGTAGTGGAAGGTGTTGGCAGCGACTGCCCGCCCGGTCGGTACCAGAGCCGCCCCGGAGGGCTCGAGTTCCTCCTCCAACAGCAGCTGCAGGGGGTCGTTACCGTTGGCCAGCATCCCGGTGCAGAACGAACACTCGCAGTACACGCTCGAATAGGCATTGGCGTCGAGCTGTCGGCCACACCCAGCGGCATCGGCGAAGCGCATCGTGCGGCGGACGCCGGGGACGTAGGTGCGCCGCGAGCGTCGCCGGGCCCGACTCTGCTGGGGCGATTCGCCCGAGTCTATCCACCCCAGATGGTGGCAGACCCCAGCCATGCCTATGGTGGAGAGGGCGGCGGCGGTATACCCGAGCTGCACCTGGATCACCGGCACGCCACCAGCGGCCAGGTCCCGAATCGCCGCCACCAGCGCTGGCAGCGCATCCGGTGTGGCGACCACCCAATCCTCAGTGGCCCCAGGGGTCCACACGAAGTACCCACAAACGCCAAACCGCGGGACCGACCTCAGAATCGCTTCAACCCCTCCTGGGTTCAAGCGCGCTCTTGGAATGATCACGGTCGCCACGACCCGCTCCCCGGCGGCGGCCGCCGCCGCCTCTACCAGGATTGCGTTGACACGGTCGACGGCCTCGGAGTCGGGCACCAGTGCCGGCGCCAGGATGCGACTCGGTCTGAGTTCACGGGCCAGACTCTCATCGAGCAGGTCCAGCTGGCACTGGAGATTAAGGCGCTGCCTCTGGTAGTGGACGACGTTGGCGGCGATTCGCTCCCAGTCGGACCGCTCGGTCACGGTCTCCAGCGCCGGGCCCTCTCCGAGGGGGACTCGGGTCCCGTCCCCGTAATGTGCCGCCAGGCGGCGGTAGTTGCGCTTCAGCTCCCCCCTCTCGTTCTGCCACCAGGCAGGGACCTGGAAGCGCCAGAGCATGGGGTCCACCATGTAGCGATACCCGGTGGCGCGCAGGTGCGCCGAGGTTCTCTCCGGACTGTTCTCGAGCTGGTTCGCATTGAGGAGCAGCTCGTCGCACATTCCCGCCGCTAGGAACGAGAGATCCTCAGTCCGGCGGATTCTCACGTAGTGGACCAACGAGGGCTCTGCGGTCATCTCAAGCTCCCCGATGGTGGCGACGTGATGCGACCTCGGCCTTGATCAATGACTTCTGCGTCATCTCGGGGAACCTCTCGTAGACGCGCTCCAGCAGGTCGCCCTTGTCCCATTCCTGCCGCAAGGCCTGAACCCTGGCATGGAGCCGCTCGTACTCGGGGCTGGACTGGCGCAGGCGCCGGGCCCGCTGGCGGCCCGCCGCACTGAGCTGAAAGACTTCAGGCTCGCGGCCGCCGCGCGGCCCGGAGCGCCTCGAGACCACGGCCATCATCTGATCGAATGTCGGCGGGGACGCCAGCGCGGCGTCGCCCGGGTCTCCGGTCAGGAAACCGTTCGCGCGGAGAGCTTCCGCGCTGTCGATGACCTTCTCGTCGAAGGGGCCATAGTTGTAGGCGTAAAAGGTGGATGACCCCTGATCCAGCTCCTGTTGGATCACGAACAGCAGCTTCTGCAGCCGAGTTCTCCCTCGGACCGCGTCGTGGTCGGCTCCATCGCCGTCGAGAAGCAGGAGCATCAGTTCCCTTAGGCTGAGACGTGGCAAGGAAGCGGGTCCCGACAGCTCGCGCCTGAGGCTCGATCTAACCCATTGGCGAGCCAACTGATGGTACGACCTGCGGGCGCGATCCGAAAAGCGCTTCAGCTGGTCAAGCAGCTCGGGCTCCACTTTGAGGTTCAGCTGCTCCGCGGACCGAACCGTCTCGGCATCCTCGATCTGGTCCGCGGCCGTAGGCAGCTGTCCCGCCCGCAGGCCGTCCACAATCCAGGATCGGGCCAGGGCGTGGTACGGAAGTGACTTCGACCGAGCCACCCGGCGAAGGGCGCCAAGCGTCCCGGCCGGCACCCGAAGGGTGATCTGGGCCGCCTTGGGACGCCGGTACACCAGGTTTGGGGCCTCGGGCAGCTGGTCCCACTTCTCGCCCCAGTCCTCGTCCAGGAGCCGCTCGTGCGCATCCAAGTCAGCCATTGGTCTCACGCCGGTATACCCGGCGCTCCTTCTCGGTCATCTCCCTGGCGCTGTAGACCCGCACGATCCCGTGTCGCCGCTGCTCGTAAACCAGGAGCAACAGGCGCCCCCCATCGGTTCGACCGAGCAGAAGGTTGGCGCCACCATGGCCCTGGCGCCGGGTGTTCCGGTTGGCGAAGCATTGCTCCGCCTCCAGGGCCGACACATTGTGGCGCTCCAGGAGCTTGGGCTCGTTGTTCTCGTCCCACTCGAACTCGGGCAGCGGGGCGCCCGCGCCCGGCCGACCGCCACCGGCCACCGCTCCAGTCTCACGCGGGCCCGGCGCTCGACCATGAGGCTTGCCACCCAGGCCTGAACAAGGTCACGGACATAGCATAGCGGATAGCCGAGAGATATACAAACGCTCGTAGCGGCATCCGTGGCTGGACGGCACCAAGGGATGGCCACGTGGCCGCCGGGGACGGCAGGGTTGGCTCGTCACATGTGGTCGTTCGGGGACCGGGAGCGGCGGGCGCCCCAACCCGGGAGGGGTGCGGGAAGTAGCCGGGCCTGCGGGGCGGCGAAGATCCCGGGGCTCGCCGCAGTGGAGACGCTCTCCTTTCCCCACCCGCCGCAACTTACCCGGGGTCGCGGCTGGCCGGAGGCCAGCCGCGACCCCGGGCGGGAGGGCAGCGGGCCGGCCCTGGGACTGAGGTACCCGGCCGGGCAGATGGCCGCCCCGCGACCGATGCTGGGCGGGCCCACCGGGAGGGGGCCCCCCTGATGGACGGCACGCCGCGGGCACCCCACCTGCACTGCCCCGGGACCGCCCGGGAGCTGCTCACCTTCCATGCGCAGGTGTTCGGCTGCACCGTGGAGCTGGCCACCTTCCAGGAGTTCCAAAGGACCGATGGGCCGGCGGACGCCATCGCCGGAGGTGGTCTCTCTTTGGGGCCGGTCCAGCTCATGGCCAGGGGCGCCGCCGGGGATGAGCCCCCTTCCGCTCTCAGGGGCTGATGTTCTCCCTGCTGGGCGTCGACCCGGCCACCCTGAGGGGGTGGTTCCAGCGGCTGGCCCGGGGGGGGCGGATCGCCTCGGAGCTGCAGCGGCGGCCCTGGGGCGCCCACGACGGCCAGGTGGTCCACCGCCACGGCCTCCACTGGCTCATCGGGTACGAGGAGGAGGAACCCGGCTGAGGGTCCGCCCTCCCCCAGGGGGAGGAGAGGCGCCAGAGGCAGAGGCCCACCCCGTGGAGCGATCGGAGAAGGGGGCAGTGGTCCATCCTGGCCCCGGGGCCCTGGCACCCGCCTGGAGCGCGGCCCTGGCGCTGAGCGGGGCTGGCAAGCCGGCCCCGACCCGACCTCACCGCCCCCGCCATGAGATGGCCCGGCAAGCGCCGCCTCGGGGGGACGCTCAATGAGGCCACCAAGTGGTGGATTGGGGCCACTATCCGATACGGGATCCGGGAACTGAAGGACGGCAGCCTCAGCCGGGCGGTCAGGAAGGCGAGCCACGGGGAGGAGGTCGTGATCACCGACCACGGTCGTCCCGTGGCCAGGATCGTCGCCTACCCTGAGCCCCCACTCCCCCGCCCTATCCAGGATCTGGTTGCCGCCGGCCGGCTGGAGGTTCGCCTGGGCCCCCACACGGGGCTGGTCCCCGTGGCGGAGTTGACCGGGCCCAAGTCGGCCGCCGACTACGTCCGGGAGCAGCGCCGCTGATCGTCTACGCGGACACCAGTGCCCTTTGGAAGCTGGTTCTGCGGGAGCCCGGCTCAGCGGAGATGACGGGTCTGGAGGCGAGCGCCACTGTGCTGGTGAGCGCCGGCATCGCCTATGTGGAATTGCGCTCAGCGCTGGCGGCGGCCTACCGGGATGGGCGCCTTCTACCACCCCAGTTTGCCGCGGCGAAGAACCAGGTGGAGCGGGTCTGGGCTGCCACGTCACGGCTTTTTGTCGACGCCACCTTGATCCAGCAGGCCGGCGACCTGGCGGAGGAGGATGAGCTTTTGGGCTACGACGCAGTCCACCTGGCGGCCCTGGTCCTCTTGGGACCACCCGAGGTGGTCGACTGGTTCGCCTGTTGGGACCAGGCCCTCCGGACCGCAGCCGAAAGTAGGGGTTACCGCCTCTTTCCGAGCTGAGGGGTTGTGGCCTCATGCGAGAGTGGCCGCCCTGGCGATCTCGAGCGGCTCCCAAGCGCCCCGCGCTCCTGACGCTCCCTCTGTCATCGCCGGCCAGGTGGCGCCACCTCACCGTCCACCGCCATCCGGTTCGGTCTTCCCCGGGGCTGGTTCAGGTGCCGATCGGATCCTCTGTGGCAGCTGGGGTCCCCGCGTGAATGGATGGGCAGATCTCAACCCGGAGCATCGGGAAGGATCCCGTCGCCAGAGGTCTGGTCCCAGGCCAGGGCATGGCCCGACCTCTCCCACTCCTCGAAGGCTTCCTCGTATTCCGGGCCCGGCTCCGCCCCGGGCGGGGGACGCACCGCCGGGCGCCGGGTCACCGGCCGCGAGGGGACCTTTTGCGGCTTTACGCCTTGGTCCATGGACTCGCCGGTGCCGGCCGTGTCGCGCAACTCGGCCAGTCAGCCGCCAGACGATCTGCGGCAGCGGGGCCCGGCACGAGCCCCCCGGGGCGCTGGCTCCAGGAGCGGCTCCAGAGTGATGCGCCACACCACCAGGCCGGCGCACCGCGCCAGGCTGACGTGCTTGGGATCCACACCTCCCCGCTCCAGACAAGCCACGTTGGGCTGCTTGGTGCCCAGGGCGGCCGCGCCCTGCGCCGCGGGATGACCGGTCACCTGGCGGCTGGCAGAGCCCGCCGCTCGGTCGGTCATTTGAGCGCGCCCGCCCACCGCCACCTGGCCGGTCCCGGCCGGCGCACCCAGGGTAAGCCGATTGGGACGAGGGGCCCGGAATCCGGCAACCGTTCCCGAGGTGACCATCTCTTCCGCGGGCAGGGGCCGGATCGGGGAGCTCTCACCAGCACCAAGAGGCCGGTCCGATCCCGGCGACCCACGCCCTCAGGGGTCGCGCGCCCAGGCGGCCCCGGAGCGCACCTGTTGCAGGTTGAACCGGGCCCCCTGCGCGTCCGACGGGCTCAGCCACAGCAGGGTGCGGAAACAGGTCTCCGCCTCATTCATTTGGCCCCGGCGCCAGAGGCAGAGCCCCATCCCATGGAGGGATCTCAGGAAGGGGCGGTTGTCGATGAGGCCCCAGGGAAGCAGGCCGGTGTATCGCGGCGGCAGGGCCTGCTCACCGATCGCGGCACCGGTCTGGTAGTGGACCAGGGCTGAGCCGGGGTCGCGGGCGAAGACCAGGTTCCCCAGGTGGGCGTGGGCGTCGATGCAGCGCTGGTCGCGGGCCAGCAGCTCCCGCAGCAGCTCCCGAGCCTCGCGGCGCCTGCCCGCCCTCGCCAGCTCGGCGCTGAGAACGATGTCATCGTCGGGATCCCGGGGATCGGAGCCGGGAAGCACCTGCTCCATCTCGCACGCGGGCCGCGGTCCCGCTTCAATGATCTCCTCGAAGTCCGGCTCCAGCTCATCTTCCGGCTCGTCCCAGTACTCGTCCTCGGGCTTCCACATCCCCATGAACTGGAGCCGGAGAGGCCTAGCCCTGAGCCGCTCCGCAAGGCGGGCAGCCCGGGCACTCTGGGGCCGGGTGCGCAGCGGATAGGTCCACTCCTCCCTGGCCCTCCCAGCGCTCTCCCCGACCTGACGGGGCATCCCCTTCAGTCCGGCCCAGCGGCGGTAGGCGGCCAGGACGTCGGCGAGGCGGGAAGCGGGCGCCGCCTCCACCGACAGAAGCGACGCCCGGAGCGTGCGCCCGGCCTGGCGGTAGGTGACAAAGGGATGGGCGGGCCAGCCGTCGGTGTCGACGTCCACGAGGATGGCCGGGCGACCGTTGACCCGGACCCCTCCTCTGGTCGGGAGGAGGTCGGCGACGGCAGTCACCATGGCCTCGAGCTGCTCCTCATCGGTGTAGGCATCGGTGAGGATCTGCTCCATCAGCTGGTCGATCCTGTCCGGGCTCCCCGCCATCAGCTTCCGGCACCTCGTGAGGCCCGTCCGCCCGCGGCCAAGCTCGCGCCAGGTTGAGCGTGGAGTGCCTCAGGGCCCCAGCCAAGGCCGTGGGGCCGGATGGGGGCGCCATCCTCCTCAGGGCGCTTCTCGCCGCGGTGCTCCCCACCTCCCCGGGATGGGTACCTCCAAAGATCTCCCAAAAGCTCCCGCTCAGGATCCCGGCCGGCGGAGATCCGGGGTCTGGCTCTCGCGGGCAGCACCGCCTCACCAGCGACCAGGCGGGGGTGCGGACAGTCCACTCCGCCCCATGCTACGGCAGCTGTGCAATCCGGATCCGCCGTGAGCGGCTCCGGGCAGGCGGCCTCCCCGAACCGGGTCGGCTCCCCAGACCTGCCTCCAGCACCCGACAGCGCACTTAGGACTGCGGCCCACACCCGCCGGGTGAAGGTGGCGGGGGAAAGGCTGGACGCTCCCCGCCGGGGCGAGTAGGCGGATGCCGAGGGCAGGGGGCACCCGTGAGGGAGGCGCGGGTCCCCTGCCCTCGGCTTCTGGGCCCCTGGGTGTCCAGGCAGTGGCGGTGCGGCGGCTCTGGCCACGGGCCAAGAGCGTGCCGTCCGCTACTCCGCCCCTCGTGGAGCGCCCCCAATCACCTGCAGGTCCCCTCGGGGGACGCGCCCCTCGCCGGGAGCCGCCGCCAGATCGCGGCCCTGGCGGGGAAGGTGCGCGCAGCAGTCGAGCCAAGCCCCCACCTGCCGGTCGCGAGCGGGAAAAGGTTGGAATCGGGGCCGCAAAGGCGGTGCTCCACCTCCGGGAAGGGGCCCGGGGTGGGGCGCCGCGAGGGGAGGGGGCAGTGGGTCTTGCGCGGCGACCTGCGCTGGGTGCCCGTCGGAATCCGCCTACGGACCGAGGTCCTCCACCCTTGGCGGGTCGTCGGCCCCGCGCCCCAACCACTCGCGAAGTGCCAGCGTCGCCTCGACGTCGCTGCGGTTGTACGAAAGGAGCCAACTGCGCGCGGCCCCGGCCCGGGAGGAGTCCACCTGGGCCACCGCCTCCTCGTACTTCACCATCGACTCCGCCCCACCGGGATCGTCCACCTCCCAGGAGAAGCCCGCCAGGGGCGCCACCTCCTTGAGCCCGATTCCCGCCCCGGTGATCAGCTGCAAGCTGAAGACCGGCAGCAGGTCGACCCACTCGGGGCTGCCGGTGAAGGCGGCGACCGGGCCGGCCAGATCGGTGCCGGCGGAGATCCTCCTCATCTGGCCGGTCTCGGCACCGGAGTTGTAGCAGTAGGCACGAAATGAGAGGCCCCGGATCCGGCAGGCCTCACGCAAGCCGCTGAGCCACTCCCAGAAGCTGCGGAAGAGGCTCAGCTCCGTCGCCGGGGTGAGCGGCTCCCACATGTGGAAGGGCCGGTACCCATCCTCCAGCGCGGCTCCCGGCACTCGCGGGGTGGTGAGGGTGCCCCATAGGTACACGCCGTCCTCCACGTTCTCCATATCGATGTCGACCTCGACGTCGGCCCGCGGCGCGCTGACCGCCAGGACCCCGCGTCGCCGGTACACCGCAGCCGGCCCCAGCGCGGCCCGCGCCTGGTCGATCTGCTCCGGCAGGGCTGGCAGGGGAGCGGCTGCGTAGGCGGCGGTTGTCTCGCTGAGGGCGCGAGCGTCTCCCAGGGTGCGGATGCCCGCCCGATCGAGCCGCCGGAGCTGGCCGCTCCGCCGGCGGCCGAGCACCTCGGCGGCAGGGGTGGCATCGGGGAGCCTGCCCAAGGCGGCCAGAAGTGGCCGGACGTCCACTCCGGAAGAGACGAGCAGAGCGGTCCTGTGGTCCAGCCCGGCCAGCTCCCGGCGGTCGGTGACCCCGTGCGAGAGGTGGACCCGGTAGGCCCGCTCCCCGGTCCGGGGGAGAAGGCTGACACTTCCGGCCCCGGAGTGCAGGATTGGTCCACACCAGCACCACCACGGGCACTGGGTGCACTCCCCGATCCGCACCGGGGTTGCCCTAAGGGGCACTGTGGGATCGAGCCGGTGCCGGGCCGCGGCCTCGACCACCTCCCGGCGCCGGGCGAACTCCGAGTCGTACAGCTCCATGGTCGAGCGGCGGCGGCCTCCGCCCGGGGCATCGGCTCCGGCCCAGACCGGCAGGTCCAGGTGGTACCAGACAACCCTTGCCTCGCGGCCCACGATCCCCGCCCAGCGCTCGCCGTCCACGGCGAAGCCACCTGCCTCCAGCATCCTGTGGTAGTGGGCGAGCTGGAGAAGGTCCTCCCGGTTCTTCCTCGCCCAACGCCCTTGTTCCTCGCCGGCCTCCTCCCAGGTCAGGAGCTTGAGGGGCGCGCTCCGGCCCGCGAACGGGCTCGGCTCTGAGGTGAGCGCCAGATGATGCTTGATGTCCACCGGCCGGTAGCCCCCGCCGGGGGCCCGGACCAGCAGGTCGGGCTCGCCCACCCGCTGACCGATGAGGTCCTGGGGGAGACGCCCTCTGGTGATCACCGGCGCCCCGGCCGCCATGGCCTGAGCGGTGGCCTGCTCGCGATCCGGGGCGGGTAGCGGGGGGACCGCCACCGCCCCCGGGTGCAGCTCTAGGACCCGGGAGAGAATCTGGGCCTCGAACTCCCGGCCGCGTCTCGCCAGCCGCTCCTGGGCCGGCGACGGCGGCGGCGGCTCGCACGGCCGGAGCAGGTCCCACTGGGCCCGGACCGGGCACTGGCGGGCCGCGTAGGCACCCAGCAGCGGCAGCGAGGTTGCCCGAGGGATGGTCACCTTGGGCCGGATGATAGGGGCCGGCGCGCGCCGGTGCCGACGCACCTCCCGGCGGTCAGTGGACCGTTGGGCGGCGACGCGGCACCCCCAAGCCACCGGGCATCGGGGATAGCGCTCACCGCCTGCCTGTCGAACCTGGCAGGCAGCTGGGGGTCGGCGCGGCGGGGCGAGGGTGAGCGGATCTCGCCGGAGCGGGGTGGGGTGACCACGGGCACCACCGCCGCGGGCGGGCGCCAGTTCGACGAATTACCATCGATGGCTGTGGAACCGGGCCGCAACCAGCCCTGCCCCTGCGGGAGCGGGCGCAAGTACAAGCAGTGCCACCTGGGCCGCTGGAGCGATGCGCCTGAACCAGGCGACCTCTGGAGCCAGGTGCATGAGGCATCGCTGCGCCTGCCCTCGGACGTCCTGCGCTTCGCGGTCGCGTCGTACGGTCGGGGCGTGGTCGACCTGGCCTGGGGAAGGTTCTCTGGGTCCAGCAGCAGCCACCTGGAGCCCGACTCCCCGGAGATTCCCATCTTCGTCCCCTGGTGCGTGTACCAGTGGGTGCCCGGTCCCGAGCTGAGGGACAGCCGGGAGGTGGAGGGCCTGACCCTGGCGGCACGCTACCTTCGGCGCCGCGGCCGGGAGCAGGGCCCCCTGGCCCTTCGCTACCTTGCCGCCAGCACGGAGGCGGTCTTCAGCTTCCACGATGTGGTCCGGGTGGAACCCGGCACCGGCCTCACCATGAGGGACTGCCTCACCGGAGCCGAGGCGCAGGTGGTGGAGAAGACAGCCTCGCAGTCGGCGCGCCCGGGCGAGATCCTGCTCGCCCGGGTGGCCACGGTGGATGGCCTCTCCATCCTCGACGGCTGCGCTCCGATCGGCTTTCCTCCCCTGGAGAAGGCGGGCATCATCGAGCTGCGTAACCGTCTCCGCCCGGGTCGGCGGGCGATCAGCTCGGCGACGCTCCGGGAACACGAGCTCGATCTGTTCGCCACCTACCGTGAGATCGCGGATCGGCTGCTCCATCCTCGAGCACCGGTCATGCAGAACACTGATGGAGAGCCCCTGGTGTTTGCCAGAGTCACCTTTGAGGTCCCCTCCGCCCGCAGCGCGTTCGACGCGCTGGCCCCCCTCAGCCTCGACACCAGTCCCGCCGACCTGCTGCGGGAGGCGACCTTCGATGCGCAGGGGGAGCTGCTGGCGGTCGAGTTCCCCTGGCTGCGCCAGGGCGGTCCGGCTCTGCTTGGGAGCTTCACCGCCCTCGGCCGGGTCATGCTCGATGGCCAGCGGGTGGTGGTGGAGGTCAACTCGGAGGAGCGCGCCCAGAGGATTCGTAAGATCGCTGAGGAGCGACTTCCCGAGGGCAGTCGTCACCTCGCCACGGTTCTGGAATCACTGGAATCGGCTCTGGAGAGCAGTCGGTCCCGGGGACCGTCCGCCGATGCTGAGAGTGAGGAGCTCAACAGCCGACCGGAGGTCCAGAGCTTCCTGGCCGAGCGCATGAGGGCCCACTACCGGGAGTGGCCCTCGATGCCGCTCCCGGCCCTCAACGGCCGCACCCCGCTCCAGGCGATGCGGAGCCGGGACGGCAGGGAGATGGTTGAGGCGCTGCTTCTGGATTTCGAACAACACATCGACCGGGGGCCGGGGATGACAAGGGAGATCCTGGAAGAGCTGCGCACCCGGCTGGCCGGGGCCGGTTCGGGCCGTCACACTCAGCACCGTCCACCCCCCACCGCCTGAGCGCCGCCTCACTCCGGCCGACATCCGCCCAGGGCTGGGACAGCTCCCTTCCCGTGAGGCAGGTCCTGGAGAGGGCCCTCTCTCCGCTGGGAATTCGGGCCGGCTCTAGGACCCCACGCCCGGTCGTCCCTCGGCGGTGGACTCCCCCGCAGGGAGGGGGCCCCTCGGATCGGTACGGGTCGACTGGCCTCTCCGTACCCCTCGCTGGTGAGGATGCGTTGCGGGCTGGTCAGGGGCGGTCGCAGACACGATGGCCCGCAGGGCGTCAGCTCCAGCGCCGCAGTCCCGGCTCCCACGACCTGGTGGCGGTGCCAGCGAGGAGCGGATCGATGAACGGGCGCACCACCGCCAATGCCTCCACCAGCGTCTGCACCGTGTCGAGGAGCGATCGTCGAACCTCCGCCCCATACCCCGGTTCCCACAGCGCGCCATCAGGAACCTCGAAGTGCGCCGGCAGGATTAGTCCGCGCCGATCGAACTCGGATATCAACGCGGCGCTCTGGGCGGGGGCGTCCACCGCCGCGGCCCTCACCATGGCAACCAAAGTCCACCAGATCGCGGTACCGGGTCGAGGGGCGGCGCTCCTCGCCGTAGCGTTCTTATGTCGCCGCGATCTTGTCGGCGATATGGTCCACCAGCGGATAGGCCCGGTAGCCCCGCTGTCCCACCTCGGGGATCACTCCACGGGCCAGCGGCGGCACGTCCTCTGGCGGGCCCGTCATGCGCAGGTCCGATCCGACTAGGTCGATGTGAAACTCCACCCACGTCGTCGCCCCGATGGTTGCGTTTACCGGTAGGCGCACCGAGTGGTTGCGGCCCTCGATGCCACCGCCGATCTCGAATCGGAACCAGTCCCCGATGTCGGTGGCACCAGCCCGCCGCAACTCCTTCTCGGCGATCTCCCGAGCCACATCCCGATAGAGGTCCACATCTAGACTTCCGCGCACGCCGATTTCACGGGCGAGCAGCGCAGTCGCTCCCTTGACGATCCATCCGTCGTCGATCAGGTACAGCCGCTCGATCAGACGGTCATAGGCGACCTGGCGTTGCAGTTGTGGGAGGGTCCACCGTCCCTCCCTGGCGGCCGCCTTGAGCCGGTCCGTGAGCGCCCGCCGGAAGGTGGCCGGCGTGGCGTAACGGTCGCCGGCGCTCACGTCGCCGCCTTCGCCGTGCGTTCGACGTGTGCCCGGGCCTCGCCCATCCACCGGTTGGCGTCACGGTCGCCCGTCATGTCAAGAAACCACCGCAGAAGCGCCAGCCCATCTCCCTTTCGCAGCCCGAACCGGGCAGCCAGGGGGGCGAGGCTGTCCGCCATGGTGCCCGGGTAGTCGTAGGCGGGACGGATGGCGTCGGTGATGAGACGGGCGACGGCTTCTGGGTCCTCATGGTCGAAAAGGAGATCGGAGGCGATTCGCGAGGGCCGGGTGACCGGCAGTCCCCGGAGCCCGATCCACTCTGTATCCCGGAGAGGCAGGACGTGGATACGCACGTCGGACCGGCGAGTCTGGTGGCGCTTGGGGAGAGTGAATTCGTGGCGGTCTGCAGGAAGGTGTCCCAGCCCGTACATGGCGGCCGCTGACCGGTGGGAGACCACGCCCTCCATTGCCGTCCGCTCCCACGCCGGGAGGCGCGGAGCGAGCTGGAGCCACGCCGCCCGGAGTTCCATGTGATCTGGGACCGGGGCGCCCACGACTCGGTACACGCCGGTCGCCACCCGGTCGAGGACCCCTCCCGGCGACGTCAGGCGGTCTAGCGTGGTGGGGCCGATCCCCTGGTCCCCCATCTGGCGACGGGTGACGAGCCCCCATTGCTCCTGGGCTAGCTCCTGGAGCCGAGGCAAAACTGAAGGACGTGGCACTACCTCAGTATACCCCTTATACGGGGGTAGACGCAGCTACCACGCGTTCGGGTCACTTCTAAATGCCCTAATACGGGGCGTAACGCAGCACCAAGCCGTCCTGGTGTCCTGCTCTTGAAGGTATAGGGGAGAACGGGATGGTCACTCCGGGCCTCACAGTGAGGGCCAGATCATGCTCCGTGGCCGTCCCAAACCCCAACTGCTGGTCAGCCCGGAGGACCGGGAGCATCTCCGGCGCTGGCGGCGTCGGAGGACCACCTCGAACGGTCTGGCGCGCCGGGCGGACATCGTTCTGCGCTGCGCCGACGGGATCAGCAACCGGGAGGTGGCTGCCCAGCTGCGGGTGAGCGCTGCCACGGTGGGGAAGTGGCGGCAGCGCTACATCAGCCGGGGGCTGGCGGGTCTTCTGGACGAGCCCCGATGCGGGGCTCCCCGGCGCATCACCGACGAGCAGGTGGAGCAGGTGGTGGTGCGAACTCTGGAGACCGAGCCGGCCAACGCCACCCACTGGACCACCAGGAGCATGGCCGAGGCCAGTGGGCTGAGCGACACCACCGTGCTGCGCATCTGGCATGCCTTCGGTCTGCAGCCGCACCGCAGCGAGAGCTTCAAGCTCTCCAACGATCCTCAGCTGGTGGAGAAGGTGCGGGACATCGGGGGGCTGTACCTACATCCCCCGGAGGCGGCGCTGGTGCTCTGCGTTTACGAGAAGTCTTGCGCATCAGACCTGAAAGAGTGGATAGGCTGGGAGTGAGCCGGCGGGAGGGCTGAAGGACGCGGCGGCGGCACCAGTTGGGCGCGGTCGCGGGCTTGGGCGGTGTCCGCAGATGGGGTTCTGGGGCATGCAGCCCCGGAACAGGGTGTGGAGGGGCCGCCGAAGGCGCGTTGAACCTAAGGGAGCCGCAGCGGCCGGTCGCTGGAGGGTGGTGGGTGGCCTACCCGGTCGGGGCCAGGCGGAGGACCTGGTGGTGCAGGGCCCAGAACTCCTCCTTGTGGAGCATCCCAGGCGCCAGCCGCAGGCGGAGCCGCCGCCCACCCCGCACCAGCCGGGCTGGCACCGAGAACAGCCAGCGGCGCAGCAGCTGGCTGTTGTGGGGCTGGCCCACGGCCGCCAGCTGCTCACCTCCAAGGCTGCCCCCAGCAGCGGCCTTCGCCTCCTGCCGCTCCCGGCAGACGTTGACCGCCGAGAGCATGGCGGTCAGGTTGGTGGCGATCACGGCCGCGGTCTGCCAGGCGTAGTTGGCCCGGCGCCTTTGCTTGGGCAGGTGGATCAGGCCGCAGCCCAGCTTGAGGTCCTTGATCCGCTCCTCGATGTGGGCCCGGCGCCGCTGCCAGAACTCCAGCTCCACCGCGTCCTGGGCCAGGTCGGTGGCGATGAAGGAATAGGCGTAGGTGTGGCTCACCATCCCCTTGAGGGCCAGCTGCAGCTGCCCCTTGGGGATGGTCCTCCTCCGCCGGCTCCTGGGGCACTTTGAGATCTCCTTCGCCTCCACCCTGACCCGCCGCACCAGAAGCCGCAGCGGCTCATGCTGCCAGCCGGTGGGCGTGAACCGCAGCTCCGCCCCCTCCGCCCCCGCCATCTCCCGGCAGGGCCGCCAGCTGCTGGGCGAGAGGTGCCGCCGCAGCTCCCACATCACCTGGTAGTGGGGCACCACCACGCAGAACCGCAGCCGGTGCCCCCGGCACCAGTTGAGGAACCCCGCGCTGTAGAAGCCGCTGTCCGCCCTAAGCCGCACCTCCCCGTGTCCCCGGGGCAGGGTGCGCAGCGCCCTCAGCACCAGGCGGGGGGCGATCGGCTTGTCGGAAGCGGATCCTGACCGCAGCCCCGCCGCCAGCACCCGGCGGCGCTCCGCCCAGGTGCAGAGCAGGGAGCCGAAGCTCAGCTTCCCCTCGTAGTTGTAGGTGGCCTCCTCCTTCAGCTCGCCGTGGACCTCGGTGGTGGTGGAGTCGAGGTCCAGGGTCACCGGGTCTTTCTCCGCCAGCCCCAGCATCCGGTCCAGCTCCACTCCCGCCTGGGCCAGCTCGGCCACCACCGCCTCCACCTGGCGCTGGGTGAACCGCGGCAGCAGCTGGCTGGCGGTCTCTGGAGCGGGCACCCTGGCCACCGCCCGCAGCACCCGGCCGGCCTCATCCTCACGCAGAGGATCCAGGTGAGCCAGATGGCTGCCCCCGGCCAGGATGGACTCCCCAAGGCAGACCAGCAGCTCGCCGCCGCTCAGCCCCCGGCGCCGCTGCTTGAACTGCCGCACCTTATCCACCGCCGCGTCCAGCCGCTCCACCAAGTGCAGCTTGGAGTTCAGGTCCCGCACCAGCAGCAGTCCGGCATGGCCGGTCAGGGTCGGGTCATCGGGGCCGCGGTGAACGGTGGGGACGGTTGCGGTACGCTTCACTCGCTGAGTGCCTCTTGCTTGGAGCCGATGGGCGAATCTCAACCCCCATTTTCCAAGTCAGCGAGGCACTTCTGCTACCTGCCCCCAACCCTTCTTCCTGTCCTTATCCACTCCTTCAGGTCTGACCGTGGTGTTCACGACCGACGAGTCCTCGACGGAGGTCCTCCGCTTCTACCGCGACCAGTGCGCGCAGTCCGAGGCGGTACTCGCCTCAACCCTCCTCTCGGCCGCCCCCCCTGGAGGCGGCACGGCGGCCGCGGCCCCGAGCCTCCGAACGTGCGCTGGGTCGTGCTGCACATGATCGAGGAGACCTCACGGCATGCCGGGCATCTGGACATCGCCCGGGAGCTGCTCGACGGCAAGACGCGGCTGGGTGGCCGCTGACGCACTGACGGCTATGGGAAAGCCTGGCGTCGGGCTGTAAGCGTCTTCGTCCGGGTGCGGGCCCCGCGGGCGCTCGCAACTTGGCGAAGTCGCTGCAGCCATCGTGCCACAGCTTGGTGAGCCTGCGACGCGCCCGTCAGCCAGACGGGAGTGCTCATCCTTCCTTTAGGCGGGGCTCCGCCTTACGACTGGGCGTGGCCGGACCATCACCTGACCGAGATCAGCACCAGCAGTGGGATCAACCCCGAGCGGAAGCCGGCCAGGGAGCAGGAGCCTGATGCCTCCTATTCGGACGGACCAACACTGCCCAGGGTCGAACGATGAGCGTCATCACCCAGTTGCAAGGGGGCGCACCTCGATCTCGTGACAACGGGCGAGCGGAAGCGTAGTAGGCCAGTCCCCCCCGATGAGTCGCCCCGGATCCCCCGGCATCCTGGGGCACTTCCTGAGCCGCCGAGCACCGCCGGAGCGCCCCGGGGGGACTGCTCAACACAGAGGCCTCCCCCGAGGAGGGCCGACCTGAGACTAAGGCCATGGGGCTATCACCAGGCCACGGGTCCAGCCCCGCACCACCTGTCAGAGGGCGGAGAGTCAGGCCGCCCTGGCTCTTCTGCACGGGCTGCCGCGCACCCCCGATAGGGAGCGCGGCAGCATCTTGTCGACCCTGCAGGGGATGCTCTCCACCTTCGACCCCGACGAGTTCTTCTCCCGCCCCAACACCGTCCACGTCGTCGCCGCATCCGACGCCGCCACCGATGGCGTGCCCCTGGCCGCGGGCCTCGTGGAGGAGCTGCGCCTGGCCGCCCTGCGCATCTCCGACCCCAGCGGTGCCCTCCCCATCCCCTGGCTGCTCGCCCTCCACGAGGTCGCCACCATCTGCCCCTGCCCGTCCGGCCCCGCCTGCTCGCCGAGGGCGGCGGCCGCCACCTGGTCACCCTGACCACGACCGCCTCCTCTCGCACCAGGCGCCGCGACCAGCGCCACGGCGACGAGACCGAGAGCACCTCCCAGAGCTTCGTGGAGCAGCACTGCCTCCCCACCTCCGCCTGGCGCTCAGGCTACCCGGGCTCCGGCTGGGTCATCATCGGCGCCGACGAGCCCCAGCAGATGCGCCTCATCGACCGGAGCGCACCCCACCCTTCGCCAGGTGGCTCCGGCCCGCTGAGGAGGCGCAGACGGCGGCGATTCGCGGGCAGTGACCACCGACCGCGCCGTCCCGGCCACCGCGAGCGCCAAGCGGACCGCGGCCCTGCTCCGCGACGCCCGCTCGGTCCACCGTCGACTGGCCACCCTGGCGGCGACTGCCATCGCCATCGACGATCCCAGCCTGCCCCAGATCGCCACGACCAGTGAGGCGGTGCAGCAGCTCGTCACCGAGCTCACCTACTGGGAGCGGGACGAGCTGCGCCGGTCCAAGGGGCAGGGCGCCGGATCCGTTGATCGCCTGCTAGACGCCCCTCACTGTCGGGGTCCCAGCTGGGCAAGCAACGCCGCCGGGGAGCACACCGGCGGCACCAGGCCTACGAGGTCAGTCAGGTCGGCATCCCCTGTGACCAGGTAGTCGACCCCCGCTGAACGGGCCAGCGCCACCAGGTAGTCGTCGGCCGGATCGCGGGTCAGACCGGGTGATGGCTCGGGGTCCGGTGCGGAACTCGCTCCACCTCGGAGCACCGCCACGTAGAGGTCAACCTCGCCGATGGTGGCATAGCGCCTGAACTTTGGCCGGCGGAGGACAGCGTCCAGCTCCGCCAGCAGGAGCGGACACACCACCAGTTCGAACTCCCCAGCCACCCACCGTTCGTACAGCTGCGCCGGGCTGCCCCCGGGCGCCAGCAGCGCTGCCACCAGCACTCCCGGATCGATCACGACTCGGAGCACCTACTGCGTGCTCGCCCTCTCACGCCGCATCGCCCGCAGTTCCGCATAGGCAACCTGTGCGGCTTCATCCTCCGTCAGCGTGCTGCGCTCCCACACGGCCGCGACCGCGCTCAGGCCCAGGTAGCCGCGCAGCGCCGCGTCCACGATCTCGTACTCTCGCCGGCCCGTGCGCGCGGCGAACACCTTCGTAGCCCGCAGCACGCTCTCGTCAAGGTACACCGTGGTCTTCTTCTTCGCCATGGCTCACATCTTCCCATTTTGACGGCCACGCGGCAACCAGCAGGGGCTTGCGTAGCAAATCCTTCTCAGCACCGGACCTGCAGCCCCTCGGGGACCAGCTCCAGGGCCTCCAGGTCGAGGCCGGCCAGCTCGGAGCGGCGCAGCCCGCCGGCCAGGTCTCCCAGACCTCCAAGCCCACCCCCGCCCAGACCCAATTGTTTGAGGCTCTCCAGGTGCCATCGCCAGTTCGGGTCCAGGCCACCTCGGGTTCAGGCAAGTCTCGAGCCGCGTATGCACACGCCGGCTCCCGCCGCCACCGCCCCCGGCGAACTCAGCCGATCTCACCCACGCCCCGCTCTCCCAAAAGGTCACTGTCGAACTCGGGCTGGAGCCACTTCAGGTGGTCACCTACGACCTCCCCGGAGTGCTGGTACCGAACCGAACCTGTACCCGACCCACGCCCGAGGCGCTGGCTGTGGCATCGGCCCTAGGCTGCTCCCTCCCCGCCTGGCCACCCCCTCCACCGCCGCGTGACCCGGCCTCCGTCCTTCCCAATTCGATGTAGTGGCACGACCAGCCCAACTTGACTCACTTTGGTTGTGGGGTGACCCCACCGCCGGCTCCCAGGTGCTGCTCGCCAGCCACCAGCCTCTTCTGCTCACCCTCGGTTCTCCCTGCGGATACGCCCTGGAGGCGGCGTGTCGACCAGTTCCTTCCCCGAGATGGAGCAGCGGTGGTGATCTACTTCGGCGCCGTCGTCGGGCTCCTGGCCCTGGCAACCGCACTCCCCACCCGCTGGGAGCTCGCCGTGGACACGCTCGCCTCGCTGATGGTTGGCTCCTGGTGCGCGTTCAACTTCTGGCGGTGTCGCCACGCGCACTGCCTCGTGACGGGCGCCGGCTGGCTGATCCTCGGAGGTTTCTCTCTCGTGGAGGTCGGCATCGGTCGAAGCGTGGTGGGCGGCTACGAGGAGGCAGCCTTCTACGGCATCCTGGCCGCGGGAATCCTCTTCGAGTGGCTCTGGGTTCGCGCCTACGGCACCCACGCGCTGACCAGACTCAGCGGGGGAGGGTCACCGCCCCGCCCGCGGTAGTCGTGCTCCGCGAACCTGTGTTGGGCGGGCACCGGGGCGCGAGGCAAACCACCATCCCCCATGGTCTCCGAGCACCTCTCTGAGGACTAGCCTGCCGCACAAGGCGCCGGCCACGCGGGCTTGGCGGGGCCAGCCTCAGGAGCGCGGCCCCATCCCGGTCAACAACTGGAAGACCTCCTGGACCGCAGGGAGCCCCGACTCCGCTGGGCCGTCGGCGGCTCCTGATATCGGGGCTCTAGGCGTTGGCGTGGAGAATGTCCACGTACTGGCCATACGGATCGGCGGACTGCCACTGCACGGCATCCTCAACCGCGGTTCCCTCACCCCACTCGTTCCAGGTCGTGATCAGCTGCCAGGGCTCGCCGCTCGCCACCATCTCGCTGACCGCCTGGGCGAAGGCGACGGGATCACGGGCGAGCAGCGGGGTGGACGAGCTGTACAGCCAGAACCCTGGGCTAACGCTGAAGCTATGCCCGACCTGTTCGTCCTGGCGCTCCGCGGGAGCGTACTGGTGCCACTGGTCGGGCTGGATCGGGCAGCTGCGATACCCGCTGAAGACCTGAAGGTCAAGATAGAAGCGGCCGGCGTTCACGCTGACCCAGTTGGCCGCATCGGCGCAACTCGCCACCGATCGGCTGTAGACAAAGAGCACCGGCCTGCCGTCGATTCGTTCGTAGCTGGGGCTGTTGGTGTATCGGCTGTAGATGTAGGCCAGATCGGAGGCTTGGGTTCCGGGGGCGGGCTCGTAGTAGAGCGCCCACTTGAGATGGGTTCCCGCGGCGGCGGCCAGGAGGAGGGGGATGCGGGAGTCGGTGGGAGTGCCCGGACCCCACCAGCTGGCGATCCCCACATCGATATTGGCGTACACCATCGCGGCAATCTGGTAGTTGATCACCGCCTGAGAGCTGGAGTCGTAAGGGGCTCCGAGGGTGGGGGTGAAGTGGCTGGTTGGGTACCACGACTCGGGGTACCAGGGGTAGAAGAACGCGGCCCGGATCGGGGGCATGGGCCCACCGGCGCTCGGGCTGGCCGGCGGAGCCGTAGGCGCCGAGGGGCTCGGGGCATGCGAGCTCGGAGCCGCCCTCCCGCTGGGGCTGGCGGTCGACCCTGGGAGGACCCCTGCCGGCGCCGTGGCGGCTGAGGCGGACGGGGAAGGGAGTTCCGTGGCCACACGATGCCCGCGGGATGGGGAAGTGGCCGACACGGGACCCCGGCGGGTTACCAGATGCCCCGGGGAGATCCCCATGGCCAGGGGCGCAATCACGGCCAGGCAGGCAAGTACAACCACGACCCTGTGGCTCAAAGGTAAACCTCGTGATCCACCTTAACCACCCTGCTGTGGGCCGTCGCGCTGCACGACGGCGGGTGGGCGCTCGCATCCGGCAGGAACCGTCCGGGCCCAGCTGGGCGACGACCGGCATTCTTCCCGGTGCGGGCCTTACGGAGGTGATGCCAGGGCTCCATCGGCGGTAATCGTGCACGGTACCCACCTCTTTGGGGGTGGCAGTCACCAGGAGCGAACAGAATCTACTCCAGGCCCCAGTTCGCGGATGCCTCCGCAAGGAGGGCAAAGCGTGGCTCGACGGGCTGGAACCCTAAGGTCGGCGACCACGCGCTGCTGCGCCAGGCGGCCTGCCCGTGAGAGCCAGAGACCAGAGAACGCCAATTTCCCTCGCGGGAAGCCTATGCTGTGCAGCCAGCTTCCACCGTCGTGTCCAAAGAGGAGCCACGGGAGATGTCACCGGCACGCCTCAGGGCAGGAGTTGCGGGAACCGCCGTGGCTGCGCTGGTGCTCGCTGCCGGTGTCACCCTGCTGCTGACCCATCCGGGGGCGAAGGCACACCGCCGTGAGGCCCGAATCTCACCCACGGTGCCTGAAAGCTCGCCGAGCGGCACGCCGACGCCGCAGCTCAGCCCGACTCCAACGGCCACCACTAAGCCAACACCAAGTCCGACGGCAACCCCCTCGGTATCACTCGCCCCCACGGCGGCGCCCACGGCTAGCCCCCACATCATGGTGATCATGGAGGAGAACCAGGGGTACGCCGCCACCCTCGGTTCCTGCGGGTCGGGCTCTCCGGACCCCTACCTCTGCTCGCTGGCCAGCCAGTACGCCTCGGCGACCGCCTGGTACGGGGTGACCCATCCCTCGCAGCCGAACTACGTCGCCATCGACTCTGGGTGGACCCAGGGGTGCACCACGGACTCCTGCGTCGGAGGGTACACAGCGACCGATCTGGGTGGGCAGCTCAGCTCCGCCCACATCCCCTGGACGGCCTACATGGAGGACATGCCCAGCCCCTGCTACACCGGCGACTCTTCGGGCAACTACGTTAGGAAGCACAACCCCTTCATCGTCTTCCAGGACAACCTGCCACCCAGCCCCTGCCACATCCAGCCCTACCCAGGCGCCGCCAACTTGGTCGCGGCGCTGGACTCGAGCTCCGCTCCCGCCTTCGTCTGGATCACCCCGAACCTGAATGACGATATGCACAACGGGACCATCCAGATGGCCGACCAATGGCTGCAGACCAACCTGGCCGGGGTGCTGACCTCGGCCTGGTTCCAGGACAATGGGACGGTCATCATCACCATGGACGAGGGCACGGACGACTCGGGCTGCTGCGGTGGTGCGGCCGGTGGCCAGGTGCCGATGGTGGTGATCAGTTCCAAGGCCAGGGGAAGGGGGGCGCTCCCCGCGGCGGGTGACCACTACGGCACGCTGAGATCCATCGAAGAGGCCTACGGGCTCGCCCTGCTGGGAGCCGCCGCCAACTCGGCTAACGGTGACTTCAGCACTCTGATGGGCTGAAAGCCTCGAGCTCCTCGGGCGGCCGCTCGCGGTGGAGCGTCGCCGACGGATCCCCTGGCGCGCCGCTCTCCGGCCGACGGGGTCGATCCGCCAGATCTGACCAACCGACCGCCGCGACAGCTCTCGGATTCCCGCTGGACAGGCGCCGGCGTCCGAAGCGGTGGCCTCCGCGAGTGCCGGCGTGAACCGTCTGCCGAACGCAGACCGCTGATGTGGGAGGGGCCGCCGGCGCGGGGCCCTCGGCGGCGCACCATCCTGGCTCTCCAGGGCATGCTCGATGACGGACGCCGCCGGTGGAGGCGGTGGACGTTGGCTGGAGTGCCCTTGCGCTGGGTAAGAATCGCGCCGTGGCGCAGTTCCGACCCAGCGGAGCCCTCGGTCTGGGTGTTGGCCACGAGGCGCTGCCCCCGGCGCCGGAGAAACGCCATGTCCCTGTCACTCCCAGGACGGCCTGAGCGAGCCGGCGCGCAGAGCGCGGGCGGTGGACCCAAGCGGACGGGTAGGTCCAGAATCTGACCCAAATTCGAGACTTGTGTAGCTACGTCGGTGGGCAGGATGCGGCATTGTGAGGTATGAACCCCAGTGACGGAGCAACGTTCCCCACGGGCGGGCGGTCGAGACCTGGTCCCACCACCACCTACCGCGGACGCCTCCCGGCGGGCCGGGCTGGATTGGGCGGACGGTGTGGACTACCGCTCCAAGTACCGAGGCGCGCTGCTGGGGATGGCGATGGGGGACGCGCTGGGCCGCCCGTGGGAGGCTCGCGGCGACGCCGCCAACTGGGAGAGCCTGGAATCACTCGCCCGCTACCGCAGGTGGCCGGGGTGGCGGGGTGGCCCCGTGGGCACCGTCACCGACGACACCCAGCTGACCATGTGCGTGGGGGAGAGCCTCTGCGCCCTGGGCCGCCTCGACCCGGAGGACCTGGCGCGTCGATTCGTGCGGTGGAGGCCAGATGCCAGGGGCCCGGGAGCCGCCACGCTGCGGGCGGTGGAAGAGCTGGCCCGCGGCGTGCCGGGGGACAGGGCCGGGGTGGACTCGGCCGGTAACGGGGCGGCCATGAGGGTGGCTCCCATCGCGCTCTTCCACCCGGTGGCCCTGCAGCCCTTGAGGCGCGACGCGGCCGTGAGTGCGGTCGTCACCCACGCCAACCAGATGGCCGTGGTGGGTGCGATCGCCCAGGCTTTCATGGTCGCCTGGTGCCTGCATCGCCGGCCCAGCGCGCTCATGGGCGAATCCCTCAGGTCCGAGCTGCTCGCTGGGCTGCTGGTGGCGCTCGAGGGGGTCGCGGAGGCCGACGTGCGCGAGCGCAGGGAGGACGACCCGGCCCTCACCCGCCTGCGCGACCGCCTGGTCGAGGCCTTCGAGATGCGGTTCGCCTCGCCAACTGATGCCTTCGACCACTTCCACAACGGCGCCTTTGTGCTGGAGACGCTGCCGGCCGCGCTGTGGTGTTTCCTGCGCTTCTGGGACGATCCGCGGCGGGCCATCCTGATCGCGGTTCAGGGCGGCTACGACGCGGACACCGTCGCTTCCATGGCCGGCGCCCTGGTCGGCGCGCTGCACGGGGAGGGCGCCCTGCCCACCCCCTGGATCGAGGACCTCGAATACGTCACGGAGCTTCGCGGCCTGGCCGACTCGCTCCTGACCCTCGCCGGTCCCTCGCGCGTTCCCGGGGCTGGCCCGGTGGTCGAGCGCGTGTCGCCGATCGCCGAAGACGGCGGTGAGGAAGGAATGGGAGCTCGGACGTGAACATCAGCCTGGAGCAAAGGGATCGGGTCCTGGGGTGCCTGCTCGGGGGCGCGATAGGGGACGCTCTGGGGGCCCCAATCGAGTTCTGCACCCTAGAGGAGATACGAGCCGAGCACGGTCCCCGGGGGATCACGGGCTACGTCTCCAACGGGTGGCCCAGCGGGACTTTCACGGACGACACCCAGATGACCCTCTTCACCGCGGAGGGGTTGATCCGGGCTGCGGTAGGTGGCGGGGGCGGGCAGCCGGTCGACACGCCGCTCGTGATCTGGCATGCCTACCAGCGCTGGCTTGACACCCAGGGTTACCGGGTTCCCTGGGATCGGGAGTTTCCCCAGCGCCCCAGCGGCTGGCTGGTGGAGGAGCCGGCCCTCAGGCATCAGAGGGCCCCCGGGGCCACCTGCATCTCGGCCCTCCGGACCGGGCGCCGCGGGTCGATCAGCTTCCCGCTCAACGACAGCAAGGGCTGCGGGGGAGTGATGCGCGTGGCGCCCATCGGGCTGGTCGCCGCCGACCCCTTCAATCTCGCCTGCGAGGCGGCGGCGCTCACCCACAGCCATCCCTCCGGCTACCTGGCGGCCGGGGCCTTCGCCGCGGTGCTCGCCGGGGTTGCCCGCGGAAGCTCGATCGCCTCCTCCATCGACCGGGCGGTCGACCTTCTGCGCGCCAGGCCAGGTCATGAGGAGACGCTCCATGCGGTCGAGGCCGCGGTGAACCTGGCGGGGTCGGGCACCCCGCCGTCGCCGGAGACGGTGGAGACGCTGGGCGGGGGGTGGGTGGCCGAGGAGGCGCTGGCGATCACTTTGTACTGCGCCCTGGTGGGCGCCGACTTCCGCAGCTCCGTGCTGCTCGCCGTGAACCACTCCGGCGACAGCGACAGCACCGGCTCCATGGTCGGGAACCTGCTGGGGGCGGTGCTCGGACTGGGAGCCCTGCCGGAGGAATGGCTCGAGGGGCTGCAGGCGCGATCGCTGGTCGAACAGGTGGCCATCGATCTGGCGGCCACCGTCGCGAGGGAGCCCCACGATTGGGGTTGGAGCGAAGAGCGCTATCCCGGGTGGTAGGCGGGCGTCGCCCTCTGGGCGAGTCTCCCTCAGCGGGCGCGCGCTACGCCTCAGCCTCGTCGGGTGACCGGACTGGGAGCCCACCCGCTGACCCGGGCAGGGTCGCCATGGGCGCTGTCTCGCTGACTGTCCACGGGTTGCCGGCGACCCACATGATCCGCCGCCAGCGACGTGACGGCCACTGCCGGGCGACCGCCCGATCGTGTGAGCAGCGCGGCTGACCGCAGGAAGTAAAGTCGGTGGCGAAGATCCATCTCTCATCCAGCGCCGAGCGCCGGGACCGGGCAGAGGTCCTGTTCGCGTCGCTGCCCGTGAAGCGTCGTGCCAGGATCCAGGACTTCCCTCCGACGGGGGCTGTCGACGTCTGGACCGTGGACTGCATGGTCCTTGGGCCTGGGAGTGGATCCGCGAGGTCGCGGGGCCGATGCCTAAGTTGCCACCTGCCCTCAGACGCTCGGTGCTGCGGTATACCGGAGATCACTACCACCAGATCAACCAGGCGATGGTTGACGGCAGGGGCTCGCGGTGGGTCATGGTCTGGGTGGAGCAGATGAGGGAGGCTCTGGTGCTCAGCTGCCTTCCGGTGCCGCTCCGGCTCTACCGCTCCTCCTCTCCCCGCTGGTTGCACCAGAAGGGAGCGCAATTCGCGGCCGATCACCTGATCAGCACCTCGCCTGATCCCCGGGTGGCCACGGCCTGGGCGCCCGCGCAGCCATACGTCCGAAAGACGCTCTGGGCCATCGACGCCCCGGTCGGCGCGCACGCCATCTGGGGCACGCCCAGCAACCGGGACCAGTCGGAGGTTCTGCTGGCTGAAGGCACCCGCTTCGAGGTCATGGATGTGCTCCGCAACCGTCGCGGTGACGCCCTCATGCACCTGGTCGTGGCGCCAAGCGATAAGTCTCCGGAGTGAACCGCCCTTCCAAGTTGAGTTAAGCCGCCGGAGGGCCGGGAGAGCCGTGCGACCGTCGCCGTGCCCGATTCCCGGAGGAGCGCACGAGGATCAGGACCCGATGTTCTCCAGGTCCTCGAGGAGGCTTGGGTGCTGGGGCCGCTATCCGAGGGTCTCTTGGGTGTAGCGGCTGGAGGCTGGCTGATCGGCGGCGACGATCGGACCCAGCGGACCAAACGCTGCCGGGTCCACCCCTTGGACGGGCGCCTGCAGCCGGCGGCCCAGGACCTCGGCAATGCCACCCACCTGGTGCGGGTCAGCGTCCGCGAGCCGACCTCGCTGCGACGTCAGATCGCTGTAGCGGGCAAGTACGCGGACTCGGTCGAAGGCCAGTTCCGGGCTGTTGGAGGTGCGGTGGTTGACCTCAGGACGGATTCCTCTGCGGAGGAACTCCCGACCCGATGCCGCAGGACCGGCGGACACGCAGTTCCAGGGGGAAGGTGAGGTGCGCGGGCTGGCGGGTGTCGTCTGCTTCCATGCGCGCGAAGAGGAGATCAACGGCCGCTGCGGCCATCTGGGGCAGAGGGTGGGCGATTGCGGTCAGCGGGGGGTCCATGAGGCGGGCCCAGGGAGGGTCGTCGAAGCTGATCAGGGCGACCTGCTCCGGGAGCTCCGCCCCCACACCCCTCAGCACTTCCAGGGCGCCGATGGTCATCTGGTTGTTGGCGACCAGCAGTCCGTCGATGAGCGGGTTGCCGGCCCAGAGGACCTCCATGGCGAGATGGGCCCCTTCGGTGGTGAAGCCACCCTCGGCTGCCCTGGGCGTCAGCCCCGCGGCGATCATCGCCTCCCGGTATCCGGCCAGCCGGTCAGAGCCGGTGTCGACCTCGATCCGGCCCCCGATGTAGGCAATCCTCCTGCGGCCGCTCCCGATCAGTAGCTCGGTAGCATGCCTAGCCGCCGGCCGGTTCTCGGCCACCACCGAGTCAGCCCGTGGATCGGCGACCCTCCGATCGACGGCCACCACGGGGATGCCTATGTCGAGGAGGCGACCGATCTGGGGGTCGTCTGGATCCGAAGGTGAGAGGATCACCCCGCTGACGCGCTCGCCGGCCATCACCGTGAGGTAGGACGACTGCTTCGCCGCGTCCTCACTGGTGTTGCAGAGAAGCACTCGCGAGCCCCGCTGGTAGACGTGATACTCCACCTCCCGCACCAGGGTTGCGAAATAGGGGTTCTCGATGTCCGAGACCACCATCCCGACCAGGTCGGTGCGACCCCGGCGCAGGTGCCTGGCGAGGTGGCTGGGCTGGTAGTCGAACCGATGGACCACTTCCATGACGCGGGCCTGGGTCTCCGAGGTCACCGGTGCCGACTTCCGCAACACCCTCGACACCGTGGCCGGGGATACGCCCGCGAGCTTCGCTACGTCGCGGATCTTGAGCTGGGTGCGGCCACTCATGAAACAGGATGCAGACTAGACGCTTCTCGGCCGCTGGTCAAGAAGATCGGGGCCGAGAGCTCCAACACCCCGGAATCTAGTCCTTGACACCCGTTGCATCAGGTGCTACTGTCCCGGGCTGTAAGAAACGGGTTTCAGGAGGTGGGATGAGTTCATCGGGGGCGTCGGCCTACAGTCGGGAGACGGGGTGGCTGCGGACCTTGGCAGGAGTGGTCGTGGCAACGCTCACCCCCTTCGACGCGGACGGTCGCTTGGACGTGGCGGGCGTGCTGCCGTACGTGGACTTCCTGGTGGCCGGGGGGGTGAGCGCGCTCATGGTGGGGGGCACGACTAGCGAGTTCATCGCCCTCACAACGGATGAGCGGGAGGAACTCATACGAACAGCTGTGCGCGGCGCCAGGGCCAGGGTCCCCGTGATTGCCCACGTCGGGCACGTCAATCTCCGAGAGGCGCTGCACCTGGGGGAGGCAGCCGCCCGGGCGGGATCGGATGCCATCACCTCGGTGGTTCCCTACTACCACGCCCACACTCAGGCTGCCATAGTCGAGCACCTGCGCGCGCAGGCACGCGCGCTGCCGCACCTGCCGTTTGTCGTCTACAACTACCCGGCTGCCGCCGCGAATCGCCTAGAGGCGGAGGCGTTCGCCGAGTTGCTTGAAGAGCCCAACGTCGCCGGCATCAAGCTCTCAGTCGCCACCCTCGGGGAGCTCGTTCCGTTCATGCGCTTTGCGCCTCAGGTCTGCGTCATGAGTGGCAACGACGCCATCTGGGAGCAGTTCGTCGCCCTGGGCGGCCGCGCGGTGGTCTCGGGGAACGCCGCCGTGGTGCCCGAACTGACCACCCGCATTCTGCAGGCCTGGCTGGACGGTGACCTAACGGAGGCCCGGCGCCTCGCCCCGCTGCTCGAGGAGGTCATGACTCTCGGTTGGGCCGGGGCCCCTGGGCCGCTGAAGGAACTACTGCGGACTCGGGGCCTCGACCTCGGACCCGCTCGAGTGCACAGCATCGCGGCCAGCGAGGCGGCTGACCGGCCCCTTCCGAGCGCGGAGCTACGGCGGGCTGTGTCCTGGGAGCTGAGCCCCGCGCCAGCAGCCACCACCTAGCGGCGAAGGGGGATTGAGGATGGCCAAAGTCGCGATCTTGACCATGTCGGACGGCAGGGATTTCGCGTACCAGGACGTCCTCGACTACTGTCGGGACCACGAGGCAACCCTGGCCGAGGAGTTGCGGCGCCAGGGGCACACCGTGCTCCTGGCGGGCCAGATCGTGGGGGACAGCCAGACCGCCGTGGCCGGGGCGCGCCTGCTTGCCGGTCAGCGGCCTGACCTGACCGTCTTCCACTACCCGGTGTGGGCCTTCCCCCACTTCTCCCTACTGGCTGCAGGAGCCACCGACGGTCCACTGCTGCTCTTCTCCAACATGCATCCCCGCTACCCCGGGATGGTGGGACTGCTGGCGGCTGGCGGGGGCCTGGACCAGGTCGGACGGCGCCACGCACGGCTTTGTGGCGATCTGGGGGATCCCGAGGTGGCGGCGAAGCTGGGCGTCCACATCCGGGCGGGGGCGGCAGTTCGGGCCCTCTCGGGCTCCACCTTCGGGCGAATCGGGGGGCGCCCCATGGGGATGTATACCGCGGTCAGTTCCAGCGCCGACTGGATAAGGATCTTCGGCGTCGATGTAGAGGAGATCGACCAGTGGGAGGTGGTGAGGCGTGCCGCAGCTGTTAGCCCCGAGCGGGCTCGTGCGGGGCGGGAGTGGATAGAGCGTCTCGCGGCCCGAGTGGCGTACGACGGCAGGAGCCTGACCCCCGAGCTCTTGGAGCGCCAGATCCGGATGTACCACGCAATCCGGGAGCTGGTCGCGGAGTGGCACCTGGACTTCTGCGGTATCAAGGGGCAGCCCGAACTTACCAATCACTTCGCCACCACTGACGTGGCTGAAGCCTTCCTCAACGACCCCTACGACTGGGAGGGACCCAAGGCGCCCTTCGTGTGCGCCACCGAGTCAGACATGGACGGGGCGCTCACCATGCAGATCCTCCGGCTGCTCACCGGTCAGCCGGTGCTGTTTGCGGATGTCCGCCACTACCACGCCGATCGGGGGCTGTGGGACCTGTGCAACTCGGGGCAGCACCCTACTTGGTACGCCGCCCGGAGTGACGACCCGGCAGTCAATCTGGCGCGCGTCCAGTTCCTCCCTGAGTCGTTCTACTTCCCTGCCGGGGGCGCCTCTGTTCGCCACATCGCCGCCCCCGGAGAGATGACGTTTGCGCGGCTCAGCCGCCTGGGTGAGCGGTACCGGCTCCAGGTAACACGGGGCCGGCTGGCTCCTTTGGAGGACGCCGACGCTGAGCGGCTGGCGGCCCAGTCGAGCCCGGAGTGGCCCCACGCCTTTGCTCAACTCGACGCGCCCGCGGCCGGATTCTTGCAGCGGTTCGGGGCCAACCACATCCATGCGGTTCCCGGGGACCACACCGCCGAACTGGAGGTGGCAGCGGGCCTCCTGGGCATCCCGGTGGACCGGCTGGATGGCGGGCCAGAGGGGAGCGCATGAGCGTCATTGGGGTGGACGTCGGAACCTCCAGCACCAAGGGGGTGCTCGCCGGCGGTGATGGCCGGATCATCGCCTCGGCGACGGTACCCAACCACACCTCGCGGCCCGTTCCAGGCTGGGTCGAGCACGACGCCGAGGCGGTCTGGTGGCGGGGCTTCCTGGCCGTGGTGCAGCAGCTTCAGGCGGCCGCTGGGAGCGACCGAGAGGAGGTTCAGGCGATCTGTGTCAGCGGGATCGGCCCCTGCCTGCTGGCCGCCGACGCCGAGGGCGCCCCGCTTCGGAACGCCATCCTGTACGGCGTCGACACCAGAGCTGGGGCTGAGATCGAGGAGCTGAACCGGGAGCTGGGTGCCGACCGCATCCTGGAACGCTGCGGCTCCCCTCTGACCTCGCAGGCCGTGGGGCCGAAGCTGCTCTGGCTGCGCCGCCACGAGCCCGAGGTGTGGGCTCGCACGCGCACCTTGCTTATGGCCAGCTCCTTCGTCGTCTACCGGCTCACCGGGGAGTACACACTGGATCACCACTCCGCCAGCCAGTGCACTCCCATGTACGACCTGGCCGCCAAGGCCTGGATCGCGGACTGGAGCGAAGCCATCGCCCCAGGCCTGTCCCTGCCCCGGCTGGCCTGGCCGGGCGAGGTGGTGGGCCGGGTGGGGGCAGATAGCGCCGCCCAATCAGGACTACCCCGAGGGATCCCCGTGCTGGCCGGGACCATCGACGCCTGGGCGGAGGCACTCAGCGTGGGCGTGACCGCCCCCGGCGACTGCATGGTCATGTACGGGACGTCGATGTTCATGATCAACATGGCCCTGGCGGCCCGGCCTCACCCCAAGCTCTGGCTCACCAACGGGATCGTGCCCGGAGAGCTCACACTGGCGGCGGGGATGGCCACCTTCGGGGCCATCACGGAGTGGTTCTCGGAGCTGGTCGGAGTTCCTCTCGACGTGCTGAGCCGGGAGGCGGCAGAGATCCCTGCGGGCGCCGGGGGCCTGGTCGCCCTGCCGTACTTCGCGGGGGAGCGGACCCCGATCTTCGACGCCGACGCCCGGGGGGTCCTCTTCGGCCTGACCCTGGGCCATGGCCGGGCTCACCTCTTCCGGGCCCTCCTGGAGGCCGGCGCCTACGGAGTCCGGCACAACCTGGAGGCGATGCAGGCCGCGGGGGCGGACCCCGCCCGGCTGGTGGCGGTGGGGGGTGCGGCCCAGGGGCCACTTTGGAGGCAGGTTGTCAGCGACGTCACGGGACGCCGCCAGGAGATCCCAGAGGTCCTGATCGGCGCCGCCTATGGGGACGCGCTGCTGGCAGCGCGGGCGGCCGGTGCGGCCGGCCCGGGCGCGCTCTGGAGCCGGATCGAAGGGGCGGTCGTTCCGTCGCCGGACCAACGGATTCACGCCACCTACGACGACCTCTATCAACTGTATCGGGAACTGTACCCGGCCACCTCGGGGCCGGTGCACCGTCTGGCCGCCCTGAGCGGCAGAGTTGCGGAGCCGGGGGCAGGGGGGTGAGCGGTCGGTGGGGCCAGGGTCCAAGCCCTGCGCGGCCAACCCCGGAGAGCGGAACGTGCCCGTCGCCGAAGCGGCGGGGGCTGGAGGTACTGGTGTGAGAAGGAGGCTAGTAAATGTGGAAAGGCCATAGGCGATCGTTAGGACTGGGGGCCTTGGCGGTGGTCACCCTGGTGGTGGCTGGGTGCGGGGCATCGAAACCCGCGCCCAGCAAGACCTCTGCCAACATGCCCAACGTCACTCTGAAGTGGTCTTGCCCGTGCCTGTCGGCACCGCCGCAGTCGCCGCAGACCGAGGCCTTGTACCGGACCGCCAGCCAGGTCTTCCAGATGACTGGCGGACATGTCAACATTGAGATCTTCCCCAACAGCAGCCTCCTGCCCCAGGCAACCGAATTCCAAGGGGTGCAGAGCAACGTCGCCCAAATGTCGGACAGCGATCCCACCCAGTACCAGGCCACGGTGCCGGCCGGGATGATCTTCGACATCCCCTTCCTGTACTCCAACTGGAGCCAGGTGGAGAAGGTTTTCAGCAGCAAGTACGGGCAGGAGGTGGTGAACCAGGTGGCCAAAGGCACCGGGGTGCGCCTCCTCGGGATCCAGGACCTCGGGCCGCGGGAGCTGGACCTCAACTCCACCAAGAGAATCATGACCCCAGCCGACATGGCCGGCATCAAACTTCGCATGCCGCCGGGAACTTACTGGACCCAACTGGGGCAGGCCATGGGTGGTGAGGTCACCCCAGTGGGATTTACGGAGATCTACCTTGCGCTTTCGACGGGAGTGGTCCAGGCCCAGGACAATCCTCTGCCCACTGACGTGGCTGACAAGTTCTACCAAGTGACCAAGGAGATCGTCCTCACCAACCACCTCTTCTCCCCGGTCATGCCGTCCATCAGCGAGACTGCCTGGAACCAGATGTCGAAGGCGGAGCAAAGCGATCTGGTGACCGCCGTGACCCAGCAGGACAACTGGGCAAGCGCCCAAGTGGCAGCGCTTCAGCAGCACGACATCAACTTTCTCAAGTCTCAGGGTCTTCAGGTCTACTCGCCCGATATCTCCGCGTTCCGGGTCCCGGTGTTGAAGTCCTTCCTGTGCGACTCGACCTATACCAGCGGACTGGTCCCGGGGATGCTGAACTATGCGTTGAAGGTAACCGGCGCCTCGATGCCGGCTTGTTAACGGTTCCCGAAGCCACCGAAACATGAGGTGGAGGGGGGCGGCCCGGGGAGGGGGCGGCGGCGCAAGCCGCCGCCCCGGCAGCCCCTCTTTACACCACGGGTGGGGTGCTCGTGTGCGGGCGGCGTGGGCCTTGAGCCGGCCCTCGGGCAGAACTGCGGGCGCTCAGCCGGAGGCAGAGCAGTACGGGCGGCTGGAGCGGCTGCAGCTGCTCCTAGCGGCCCTGGCCTTTGTGGGAACGTTCGTTTCCATCATCGTCGAGGTGCTGGCCCGCTACCTGCTCAACCGGCCCCAGGTCTGGTCCCTGGAGCTCCCCACCTACCTCTTTCTCTGGAGCTTCTCCTTGGCGGCTGGGCTATCGGACTGGCGCGACGACCAGATCGCCTTCCGCCTGCTGGCTGACGTCCTGCCCCGCAAGGTGCGGCTGGTGGGCTCGGCGCTGGCCAACCTGCTCATCGTGGGCTTCCTAGCCATCGTCCTGCCGGGCACCGTTTCCTACCTCCAACTGATCGCCCAACAGCCCAATACCGGACTGCCGGGCACCGAGGTCTGGGGGTATGCGGGGGTGTTTCTGCTGTTCGCCATCGCCGTGATCCTGCGCGGGCGGCTGCTGGTGCGGGAGGTCGGGCAGCTTCTCCGTCCGGGTCCAGGCGGAAGTGCCCGATGACCGCGGCCGTGCTGGTGATGGCGGCGATCGTAGTCCTGTGTTATCTCGTGGGCGCCCCCATCTCCTACGGCATGATCGCCGCTGGCTGCGCCTACCTGGTGTTGTCGGGGGTCAGCCTGACCGAGGCCAGCGCCGCCATCATCGGCGGAGTCACTGCCAACTTCGTGGTGCTCTCGGTGCCGCTCTTCATCTTCACCAGCGCCCTGCTGAATAGCTCCGGCATGACGGACCGGATCTTCCGGTTCGCCCAACTGCTGCTCGGCCGTTCGCGGGGCTCCTTGGCGCAGGTCAACGTCCTGGCCACGGTGGTGTTCAGCGGCATGACCGGAAGCGCGGTGGCCGACGTGAGTGGTATCGGCGTGATGAGCGTGAGGGCCATGGAGGACGCCGGCTACCCCAAGGACTTCGCCTGCGCCACCACCATCACCAGCGCGATCATGGGTCCCCTGCTACCCCCCAGCATCCCCCTCATCATCTACGGGTTCCTCTCTTCGACCAGTATCGGGGCGCTGTTCCTGGCGGGGATTATCCCGGCCCTGGTCCTGGGGGCTGCGCACATGGGCCTGATCGGCTACCTCTCGCGGCGCAAGCGCCTGCCCGCCGAGCCCTGGTTCGGCTGGCTCCCCATCGCGGTGGCCTTCTTTGCTGGGCTCCCCGCCCTCATCGCGCCGCTGATCCTGATCGGAGGGATCTACAGCGGTGCCTTCACGCCCACCGAGAGCTCGGCGATGTCGATCTTGTACGTCCTGGTGGTGGCGACCTTCGTCTACCGCTCGCTCTCCCTCCGGGAGTTCCTCGCCTCCCTGCGGTTCGCCGTACGCCAGACGGGTGCTGTGACCGGCCTCATCGCTGGAGCGTTCCTCCTGAATTACGCCGTGACCGCCTCCGAGGTGCCCAACACCGTCTCCACGTTCGTGCTCTCCATCACTCGCCAGCCCCTCCTGCTCATCTTCATCGTCTCCGGCTTCCTCTTGGTGGCCGGGCTGGTGCTGGAGGTGATCGTGCTGGAGTTCGTGATGCTCCCCATCATCGTGCCAATCGTCTCCAGCGCTGGGGTCAACATGGTGTACTTCGGGGTGGTCTTCACCTTGGTCACGATGATTGCCCTGGGGCTGCCCACCCTGGGGACACTGAACCTCGTGCTGAGCAAGATCACCGACACCCCCCTGTCCGGGATCGTGCGGCAGATGTGGCCATTTCTGGGACTGCTGGTGGCGGGACTGGCCCTCGTCATCTTCGTCCCCTGGATGTCGACGATCCTTCCCCAGCTGGCACATCTTCAGGGCTGATCATCAGCCGCACGATCATTTTGGGCGACCGAGCGCGGTCCGGGCTGGGGTGGCGGGGCCGCCGTGTGCTTCGGGGACGGTGTGCACGGTCTCCACGGCAACTCGGGAGCACCCTGGATGGATACGGCCCGGAGGCGCCGGTCCGGCCCCTGGTGAGGACCAGCCGGAGGAGCTAAGCCAGCGAGTTGCACGGGAGTGGAATGCACCTTGCTTCGAGGTCTCGGGAGCCTGTGCGGCGCCTGCTTGAGCAAGCGCGAACGGGCTCGAGCCCCTCGTGGCGGGGCTGGGCGCATGCCTGCTCCCTTTCCCCGCAGGTCATCTCCCGCCGCCAACATTCCGTCTGGCTCTCCGCACGGAGAGCCATGGGAGCGATGCCGACTAGCCGCGCGGGCGCCACAACGTCGGCGCGGCCCCAACTCGCTTGAGGCGGTCCCGATTGCGTTGCCCTGACGAGGTGGCCCCGCGGCAGCCCGGCTTCGCCTGGCCCACCCAGCAACCGTGCGAGTTGGCGCTCCAGATTCGGCCAGGCGGTCGAGCGATGGCGTCCCGAGTTTCCCGCCCCAGCGGCCCCGACGTCACCCCTCTCGTCTGGCGCGGATCAGCTGGCCTTGCGGAAGAGCTGGTAGCGCTCCTCAAGGAACTGGGGCCGGGGCCGGTCGACCTCCGAGCGGGGCACCACCATCAGCGGCTGCCCATGGAGCTCCTGCAGCCCGTGGCGGAGCATCGGACCGTCGATCTCCCGAAGCAGGTCGTGGCGCAGCTCGATCACTGAATCGGGGCGGATTCCCACGATGTTGCGATCGAAGGCGGCGTGATGCAGTTTGCAGAGGGAGAGCGCGTTGGCGGTGATCGGTTCTCCCTCCGGGTGCCGGTCGGGGAGGATGTGGGCGGCGTCCAGAAGCTCCGGGTGGTGCAAGCGGCACATGGCGCACGATTCCCGGTAGGCGCGCAGGACCCGGCGGCGAAAGGCCACCTGGTGCAGGCGCTGGACCGTCATCCGCGTGGCGTACGCGCGCCTGGCCATCTCCGGCAGACCCGAACCGGGAATTTCCTCGCTGGCCAGGAGATCGTCGACCGCCACCGTGAACGTGAGGTGGCGCGGGTCATCTCCCACGATGAACGCCGGCCAGGCAGGCAGATACTGGCCGGGCTCAACCCCGTGGAAGTAAATCAGTGGCAGCCGACGACGCATGACCTCCCTGAGGCCCTGGTTGTCCCGGTGCCCGGGATCCTGTCCGCGGTAGCGGTAGCGGAGCAGACCGTTTTCCCCCAACTCGTCCTGATACGGCCGTGGCCGGCCCGCGACGACGGGCACGGTCGTGATGCTCAGGGGCAGGTCGAGAAGTGCCGGCTTGAAGATACCCTGGGGCCCCATCAACGGCACCCGGGCACCTTCGAAGGTGAACCCTGAGCGGAGGTGGGTTGATGGCAGGACGTCACCGAACCGGATGGTGAGCTGCCCGAGGTGAGCGAATGCCGCCGCCCGGATCTGGCTGTCCCTCGATTCGGCGTCCATGCAGGGGATTCTGCGCCCATGCCGCTTGGTCTGTGGCCCTGCCCGGTGGACGGGGCCTGCGTTTGACTGAAGCGGATACGAGCTGGTCCGAAGAAGCAGCCGAGACTTGCAGCTACGTTGAGCAGCCGAAGTCTAAACCTCCCGGCGTGGCATCGGGTCCTCGCGCCCGCCCTCGACCGAGCGTTGGGTTCTCAGCGGCCGGATTCCTCATGCAAGCTCACCTGGCAAGCTCGTATTCCAGGGTGCATCGGTGAGTGCCATCGGCTTCCGCCGTGAGCTGGAAGGTCCCCGAGATGCCCCGGAGTTCGCCCCGACTGGAGCCGGGCACGACCTCGTAGTGCAGCGTTGGCCAGCCGTCTCGCACCATTCCCAACTGCTGGAGGCAAAATCCTCCCGATCGATGAGCAAGCCGACCTTCGACCGACTCGATGGCGACATAGCCGGCCGCACCAGAACCGGGATCGCCGGACGACAACATCAGCCCGGAGCCGGTGGCCTCAAGGTCCCCCATTGGCAGACGGCGATAGCTACCGGCCAGCGATCCGGCCGCGGTCAGCTGCGAGTCTGGCGCAGGCAGGCTCGTGCGTAGGCCCGGAGCGGACTCATCTCATCTTCCGGGCAAGGATCACTCATGGAGAGGACAAAATCCATGACCGTGACCAGATCCCAGATCGACTGGTCACGCAGCTCGAAGGTAGAGCTGGCGCGATACGCCTCAAGAAAGCGATCGGCTGCCGGCAGCCCGAAGTCCGCGGCCAGGTTCCAGCGCATGCTGCCTACGTCGACCTCCACCGGCCCCATCGAGGCCTGGGTCCAGTCCACAACGCCGGTCAGGGCCCCGTAGCGCCAGAGAGAGTTGCCCGGGTGGTAGTCACGGTGGATGAACGCGGCATAGGTTGGCTCGGCCTCTCGCGCCACCGCCAGGGCAGCCTCCCACACTCGGTCTCCCTGAAGCCATCCTGGAAGCGGGGCCTGTCTCATGGGGAAGTACGTGCGAAAGGCAGGCACCTCGCGCGAGCCGACCGTGAGCCGGTGGATCCGGGTCAGGCTCTGCGCCAGCTGGGTGAGAAAGCCGTCGACGTCCCTAACACGTCCGGGGGGGTGCCCCGGCAGCCGGGTTGTGAGCAGCGCGGGCACGTCGCAATGCGCCCCCAGGGAGTCCGAAGCGATGAGCCGCGGGGTGGGCAGGCCGGCCCGCTCCAGCAACCCAAGCACCGCCGCCTCGCGGGAAGCTGTTAAGTCGGGGTCTTCCAGATCCCACCCCGGGCGGGCCCAGCGGCGGAGCACCAGCTGGCGCTCTCTCCCCGCTGGTTCGAGCACCGTGACCGCATGGTTGGCGTGCCAGCCACCGGTCCGAAGGAGGCGCACCGCCAGGATCTGACCGCCGCCGGACACGTCCCTCACCCAGTTGAGGGCCACCTCCGGCGGCCTCCGACGCCAAGATGGCACTCCGACGCGTCGGGAACGTGGTGGGACGCCTGCTGAGGGAGCCAAGGCTTGGGGCCTGGAGTGTAGGGGATCGAGGACCACGGGAGAGCTGCCAGCGTCCAGTTATCTGGCCGCCTACACCGCCACTGTCCAGGTTCTCATGGCCGCCGACGGCACCGCCGGAACCTGGCGGACCGCTCGGTAAACGTCGATGGTCATCTATGTCCTCCCTCAGCCTGGTGTCCTGAGCAGATCATCCTGGTCAAGGGGATGCCGGCAAGGTGTGGCTCGCTGGGATGGCCGGCCCAGCCGGAGAAGCTGGAGTAGACCCGCATCCGACCGCCCGCTGCGGGTACCCACCGCCTGGAATCTTAGCCAGATTCCAGCGTGACGAAGCCCGCCGGACGTTGGCCACCCAGGCGACTAAAAAAGTTCACCCGGCGCGCAGGACCGAGTACCAGAGGCGGTCGGCCACGGCGACCACGTGACCCGCCACCAGGACGTAGCGCCGATACACGTCCTGGGCCGCGAGCACCGTGCGCAGGTCGGGGGTTTGCAGCAGGTCGGTCATGGCCTCCCGATAGCGATGCTCCACGTGGCGGACGGCCACCGTGGACTCGTCCGCCTTGCGCCCGGCCTCGGAGAGCTGGCGGGGGAGGAGGCGGAGAGCGGCCGCCAGGGCTGAGGTTCCCTCCGCGAGCAGCTGACCCATCGCCTGGGCGTGCGCGTCCGGGTGCCAGCTGAGGACCTCGCTTTCTCGAACCGCATCCTTGGCCGCGTCCAGCACCCGATCCAATCGCTCGGAGAGGGTGAAGATGTCCTCCTGGTCCAGTGGCGTCGACAGCGCCTCCTGGAGCGCGGCCAAGAGTGAACGTCTTGCCTCATACCCCTCAAGGTGGCAGCGACGGACCTCGGCGGATTCTCCCGGTGCCCCGGTCGCCGACCATTTGGCAAAGTGCCGCATCCCCTGCTCGGTGAGATCTCCCTGAGCGACCAGCAGCGCCAGGGGGTTGGCCCGGGACCCGCTGAACCACACCCGCCAAGAGGGCCACTTGGGACGGTTCACGGGTGTCCCAATAGAGCCGCTCCCATCGCCGCCAGGCCGGCTCCCAAGATCGCACAGGCGGGAACCGTGATCACCCAGGCGCCGACC
Organism: bacterium; assembly: GCA_021827985.1. GTDB lineage: Bacteria > Chloroflexota > Dormibacteria > Aeolococcales > Bog-877 > JAJYXT01. The sequence goes on along the minus strand of JAKATL010000006.1, from coordinate 45,314 downwards.
ACCCGGACGACCGTTGGCCAGTGCACGTGGCGGCGTCTCCTGGCGGCCCCCACCCCGACCATGCCGGAAGCAACGATCGTCGATGTGCTCACCGGTGCCCCCACAACGCTGGAGCCGAGGATCGTGAGAGCTGCCGCCGCCTGCGCGGCCAGTCCATCGAGTGGGCCGCCCCGGTAGAACCTTGAGGACACGGTACGGACAATCTTGCGTCCGCCAACCGCCGTACCGGTGGCCAGGGTGACCGCGACTGCGGCCGTCACCAGGAACGGCACCTGGAAGCGGCTGATGGCTCCCGCCGCGACCAGGAGTCCGGTGGCCAGCCCCATCGCCTTCTGGCCGTCGTTGGAGCCGTCGGCGATGGCCACCAGGCCGGCGGTGAGCCAGATCAGGCCGCGCACCGGGTGAATGGAGCTCCGGGTAGCGCGCCGGGCAATCGGCTGCAGACCACGCCGAAACGCGGCAGCGACCACGGCTCCCAGTATGGGCGACAGCAGGACCGCCGCCAGGGTCCCGATCACCCCATAGGGGCTTGTTCCGTGCATTCCTCCCCACCCCACGGCCCGCCAGCCCCCGATCACGGCTGCGGCTCCCGCCAGACCGCCGACCAAGCCGATGCTGGCGCTGACCGGGATGCCCCGGCGCGTGGCGGCGAGGGTGAACGCGATCGTTGCCAGCCCGCCGGCCAGGTACGTGAGGGCCACACGGTCGGCGGGGACATGGACCAGGGTGACCATGGTCAGCGCCACAGCCTGGCCGGCGAGCAAGCCGCCCAGCACATGGAAGGCAAATGCGAAGACCATGGCACCGCGGTAGGAGGAGGCCCGTGCCGCGATCAGAGAGGCGCTGGCGTTGGGGGCGTCTGAGACGCCGAGCATGAAGGCGAACCCCAGGACCACGATGAGCGCCGCGACCGAGAGCAGGTTCACCGCCTTGGCCCACCCCGGGTCCGGAACGCTGCGGAGCAGCCGCCAGTCGGCATGTCTTGGGCCCGGCGACAGATGCGGTACCACCGCCTCATCGGCTCGGCCAATCCGCCCGGCCGCGGGGCCGGGCCCGCGGGCCACCTCTTGACTCCACGCCCGCCCTCCCGAACAGCAGAAGCGGATCCGGCGAGCCACCATGCCCGGGTGGACGTGGGGCAGCCCCTCGTCGCTCGGACACCCGGCCGTCCCCTTGGCCCACCCAGCCTATACCGCCCCAGCAAGGAGCGGGTCGGCCGCCAAGCCCAACCCGCTCTGGTGTCGGTCCTGCGCGCCTAAGGGCCGACTCGTGGGCAACACAATGGCCGAGCTCAGGGCGACTCCTCTTTGAAGACCAGACACCCACTCCGTCGTAGGACCTTTCCCCGGATCAGCGAAGAGAGCTCAGGAGCTGGCGACCGGGTCGCCCAGTGAGGGATACGCCCGGAGGCGCTCGACCTCAGGCGGAGGGGACGGCCCGCTCCACGAGCCTGTCGAGCGCCGCCCTGACCGACCCCGGCTCCTCCAGCCAGGGGACGTGACCGCAGTGGGCCAACACCTCTACCTGCGTTCTCTCGATCAGGGCGGCACCGGCTGCCACGTGCGAGGTGGGGATGGGGCTGTCCTGGCCGAGCCGCCGCGCCGAGCTTGCGCGGGTCCAGGTTCAGGGCGATGATTTCCCTCCCGGTCGACGTCTTAGCGGTCAGGACGTCACCGCGAGGAGGAAGCCTACCCATGACATCTACTGATCCCGAACGGCCCGTGATCCTGGGAGTTCTGGCGCTGGCGGAGGGCAGGGGCATGGTGCTGCTCCAGGAGCGCCTCGCAGCCGAGATCGATGAGGTCTGGTCGGCGATCACCGATCCCAGCCGCCTGGCCGCGTGGTATGCCCTAGTGGAGGGTGACCTCCGCCTCGGCGCCGAGTTCCGGATCTTCGTCCAGGCGGACGACTGGGAGGGGAGCGGCCGGGTGATGGCGTGCGAGCCGCCGAGTCGCCTTTCGGTGACGTCGAGGGAGTCGGAGGAGTCCTGGAGGAGGGGGAGAGGGGTGGCGCCCTTCGACGAGTCGTTGGAGGTCCGACTGGAGCCCGATGGGGACGGGACCGCCATCACCGTCGAGGTGTCTGGCCTGCCTCTGGGCCCCCTCGCCGCCTACGGCGCCGGGTGGCAGATCCACCTGGAGAACCTCGCCGGCCACCTGGCCGGGAGGCCGCGCCCGGACAGTGAGGCGCGCTGGGCGGCCCTGGTCCCGGCCTATGAGGCACAGGCCGCCGGCCTCAGGTAGGCACCCCTAATGGGGGCCTGGGCGGGGCCCGCCTCCGTCAGCCGCGCCTCTCCAGCCACCGCGCCCTCGAGATCCGGAACAGCACGTGGGGGGCCAGGGGGCGGCCCGGCGGCACCAGGGGGTGCTGGAAGTCGTCCCGTGGTTCGTGGGTCATCCCCAGCCGGCGCATCACCGCCTGTGAGCGGGCGTTGCTTGAGCTGGTGAAGGAGACCACCTCCTCCAGTCCCCCGGATCCGAACCCGAAGTCGAGGGCCGCTCGGGCGGCCTTTGTGGCCAGCCCCTTACCCCAGGCGCTCCGCCGAAGGCGCCAGCCGATCTCCAAGGCGGGCGTGAAGCGGGCCCTGAACCCCGGGACCGAGAGCCCGGTGAAGCCGAGGAGCTGGCCCTCCGGGGCGCTAACCGGCGCCCAGAGGCCGAAGCCGTGGGCGGCGAAGCCGGAGTTGATGCGGTCCAGGAACCGGCCGCCCTCCTCACGGCTGAGAGAGGCGAGGAAGTGCTGCATCACCTCCGGGTCGGCGTTGATGGCGGCGAACGGCTCCCGATCCTCCTCCTGAAAGGGACGCATGGTGAGCCGCCGGGTGCGCAGCACGGGAATGGGGACCGCCATCTTCGCTGCAACCTACCAGCCCGAGCCTCGTCTTCGGCACGGCTTCCCCGGGACCAGACCGGACAGGTTACGATCGGCCCGTGCAGGTCCAGCTCTCGGAGAGTCCAGCCCTCCCCACCGCGGAGCAGCTGGAGGCCCATCGCCCCGGCCTCACCGCCCTCTGCTACCGGATGCTGGGCTCGGTCTTCGACGCCGAGGACGCCGTGCAGGAGACCCTGGCCCGGGCCTGGCGGGCGCGGGCCAGCTTCGAGGGAAGGTCCTCCCTCCGCTCCTGGCTCTACCGGATCGCCACCAACATCTGCCTGGACTCCTTGCGGAGCCAGCCCCGCCGGGCGCGTCCGGTGGACCTCGGGCCCTCCTCGCCCCCCGAACTCTCCTACCTCGGCGAGATGATGGCCGACTTCCCCTGGGTGCAGCCGGTGCCCGACTCCCTCCTGCTCACCGGCGGTGAGGACCCCGCTGAGATGGTGGTCTACCGGGAGACGATCCGGCTGGCCTTCATCGCCGCCGTGCAGCAGCTGGTCCCGCTGCAGCGGGTGGTCCTGATCCTCCACGACGTCCTCGGCTGGAGCTCTCGCGAGATCGCCGAGCTGCTGGAGTCCTCGGTCCCGGCGGTGAACAGCGCCCTGCAGCGCGCCCGAGCCAAGCTGGCCGCGCAGCCCGCCCTGGAGGGCAAGCCCGTCTCTGCGGCGGACCGCCAGCTGGCGGAGCGCTACCTGCTGGCCTTCGAGGCCTACGACATCGACGCCCTGGTCCGGCTCATGCACGACGACGCCATCCAGATGATGCCGCCCTTCGCCCTCTGGCTCCGCGGCTCCGGGGACATCGCCAGGTGGATGCTGGGCCCGGGGGCGGAGTGCCGGGGCTCCCGGATGCTGCCCACCTCTGCCAACGGCTGCCTCGCCTTCGGTCAGTACCGGGTCGATCCCGAGGGGGGCCACCGGCCCTGGGGTCTGCACGTCCTGGAGGTGTCCCAGGGGAAGGTGGCGGTCCTGCACGTGTTCCTGGGCGAGTCCATCTTCGAAGCCTTCGGGCTGCCCGCCCACCTGGACAGCTGACCGGGGACCTGCCGTGAGGGCCGGCGGTCGGCGGGCCCGCCCCCGGGAGACCGGCCGCGCCAGCCGAGACCCACCTCTTCCGGGCGCTCCCGTCGGCGATCCGCGACGGGCCGGGGACGCCCCAATCTGGGGCCGGGGGGCGTCAGCCTCCCGACACCGCCGGGATCACGTACAGCCGGGTGCCCGCCGCCACCTCCGTGTCCAACCCCTCCAGGTCGTCGATGTCCGAGCTCCCCAGATAGAGGCGGATGTGGAGCCGCACCTGCCCCTGCTCGTCGCGCACCCGGCGCTCGAGCAGGGGCATGGTGGCGGCCAGATTGTCCAGAGCCGAACGCACCGTGCCCTCGACGATCTCCAGCTCCGGGGCGCCACCAGCCGCCGATCTAAGGGCGGCGGGGAGCACCAGGGTGGCGGTCACCTCCGCCTCAGCTGACCTGCACGGCGCGCACCGAGAGGACGTCCGGGAGGTGCTCGGCGATCTTCTCGAAGTGGTCGCCAGCATCCGGGCTGCCGTACACCTCGCCGGCCCTGGTGCCGAAGTAGATCCCCGCGGGATCGCCTCCGTCCGTGCACATGGCATCGCGAAGGACCGCCGCCCGGTACTCCCCCTCGGGGAGCCCGCTGCGCAGCGCGGTCCAGCTCTTCCCGCCGTCCTGGCTGCGATAGACCTCGCACCGGCCGGTGGCCGGGAAGCGGTGCGAGTCCGCCTTGAGCGGGAAGATGTAGATGGTCTCCGGCTCCTGGGGATGGACGACCATGGGGAAGCCGAAGGTCGAGGGCAGGCCGCTCTCGATCGTCTCCCAGCTGCTCCCGTAGTTGTCCGAGCGGTAGACCCCGAAGTGGTTCTGGGCGAAGAGGCGCTCGGGGAAGCTGGGGTGGGAGGCCACCTTGTGGACGCACTGGCCGAACTCCGGGAAGCGCTGGTCCTCCGGCATCCAGTAGGACTGGATCCCCCGGTTGGCGGCCTCCCAGGTGGCGCCGCCGTCGCCCGTCCGGTAGACGCCGCCCGCGGAGAGGGCCACCAGCACCCGGTCGGGGTCGGTGGGGTGGGGGACCACGGTGTGCAGGCAGGCGCCGCCGTTGCCCGGGCCCCACTCACCCCGGTGGGGGTGGTTGTACAGCCCCTCCACCAGGGAGAAGGTGATTCCCCCATCCTCCGACCGGAAAAGGGCGTGGGGCTCGACCCCGGCGTACACCACTCCCGGGGCCGACGCACCGGCCGCCTGGATCTGCCAGATGCGGACCAGGGAGGCGCCAGTCTCCTTGGGGAAGGCCACGGGTGCCTCCCCGGGCTCGTTCCAGGTCCGGCCCATGTCGTCCGAATGGAACAGGGTGGGACCCCAGTGGGGGCTGTCGGCGGCCGCGAAGAGCCGGGGGGTGGCGCCCCTGGCGTCGATCCCGGTCCCATAGACCTCGGACATGGGCAGCTCCAGCGGCCCCAGCTCCCACGCCGCCCCGGCGCGCGGACGGCGGGCCACCAGCGCCCCCTTGCGGGTGCCGATCAACAAGGTGGTCTGAGGCATGGCACTCCTCCACGGGCCGGACCGGCCCCGAAACCGAGCTGAGCAAGGCTACATCAAGCCCAGGCATCGATGCCCCGGCCGCCGGTCCCTGCCGGCCGCGCCGTCGGATCCCAGGGCGAGATCGACCCGAGCGGGAAATGTCCCACGAACCGTAAGACGGCTGATGGGCGCTCAACTCATCGGTCCTTGGCGGATGACTCCCTTGGCGGAGCGGGCCCCAGGAGCGCCGCCCGCACCAGCTCGCCGGAGGGATGCACCGTCGCCCCTCTCAGGTCGCGCACGCCGTACGCCGCCCGGAAGAGGCACTGGACCAGCCGCGCCAGCCACAGGGGGTCGCGGGGCAACCCGTCCCGAGCAAAGTTGTGCCTCGGCCCGCCCCCGGCGAAGCCCAGCCGCCGCAGCCGGCGCACCTCCCTCACTCCCAGGGGGTGCCCGGGCTCCTCCCACATCCGGGAGCTGACCTCGGCGTACACGGTGCCGCCGTGGCACAGCAGCTGGACGTACTGAGAGGGGTCGCGACCGGCACTGATCACCACAAAGGGCCTCCCCGCGGACTCCAGCAGGAGAAAGCCGAGGATCGAGCTGAGGGCCGGACGCACCAGCTCCTCCTCCGCCGGGAGGCTGAGCCGGACGTCGGGCCGGGGGTTTGGCTTTCGGGGCACCGGCCAGGAGTTGCCATGGGCCGTCAGGGCGGACTCGATGGCGGACCGGACGCCGCTCTCCGCCGTGTACACCGGAGGCCTCAGGACCGCGAAGGCGTCCGGTTCCACCCGCGCCCCCGGGTCCTTGACCCAGATGCACCAGCCGTCCGGCGTCGTCCAGTAGCCGACCATCGCCAGCCGGTGGTCGACGTGGAGAAATCGGGCCACGACCCGCAGCAGCGGGTATGGCCCCCCACGGTGGGCCAGGCTCCAGCGGTAGCGGCCCTTGGTCCGCTCCACGTAGATGGCGCCCGCGTCCTCTAGCGAGGCGATGGCCACGGCCACCGCCACCTCCTCCAGGGGGGAGGGCTCGAAGACGCTCCTGATCAGCCTCCGGCGGCCGGGATCGGCGCGAAACTCGATGGGCTCCGCCATGCCAGGTCCTCCTCATCGATCCTGGCATTAGCACCGTGCCGGTGGGCCGGTTGCTGCACCTTCGCTGGGCCAGGTCCCTCCGGTGCTCCCAATGAGTCGCCCCAAATCATACCCGGGGGGCCGCTTGGTGGCCTTGGTTGCCCACTTTTCGTGTCCCCTATAGGCGGAATCCCGCAGGTCGTGGGCTGCCCTCACCGATAACCTCCAGGGTGGTGCCGCAGGGGGGAATGGCTATGGCAATAGAGGATCAGGGGACCGGGGGGAACATCGCCCGCACCGGCCGGGAGCTGCTGGGAACTCCAGGGCTCAACCGTGACGCCGCCTTCACGGCGTCCGAGCGGGAGCAGCTGCGCCTCACGGGCCTGCTCCCGTGGCGGGTGGTGCCCATCCAGGAGCAGGTGGAGCTGGAACTGGAGCATCTGCGCCGGAAGGGCGACGACCTGGAGCGCTACATCGGGCTGGCCGCGCTCCAGGAGCGCAACCAGACGCTCTTCTACCGGGTGCTCATCGACCACCTGGAGGAGCTGGCACCAATTGTCTATACCCCCACCGTGGGCCAGGCCTGCCGGGAGTTCAGCCACGTGGTGCGCCGCCCCCATGGGCTCTGGGTCACCCCGGATGACGTGGGCCACATCCCAGAGCTGCTGCGCAACGCCGCCGAGGGCGAGGTGAAGCTGATGGTGGTCACCGACAACGAGCGGATCCTGGGCCTGGGCGACCAGGGCGCGGGGGGGATGGGGATCCCCGTGGGCAAGCTGGCGCTCTACACCGCCGGGGCGGGGATCCACCCCAGCCACACCCTGCCGGTGTCGCTGGACTGCGGCACGGACAACCAGGAGCTGCTCGCCGATTCCCATTACCTCGGCTATCCCCGGCCGCGGCTCCGCGGGCCGGAGTACGAGGCCTTCATCGAGGCCTTCGTGGAGGGCGTTCTGGAGGTCTTCCCCCGGGCCCTGTTCCAGTGGGAGGACTTCAAGCAGCACAACGCCATCCGCCTCCTGGACCGCTACCGCCGCCGCATCGCCAGCTTCAACGACGACGTTCAGGGCACCGCAGCCGTGGTCCTCGGAGGGATCCTGGCCGAGCTCCGCCATCGGGGAGAGCGGCTCTCCGACCAGCGCCTGGTCTTCCTCGGGGCCGGGGCCGCCGGTACCGGGATCGCCCGGATGGCCGAGGAGTTCATGGAGCGGGAGGGGACGGATCCTGCGGAGCTTCGCCGCCGGGTCTTGGTGCTGGACTCCAGGGGGCTGGTGTTCCAGGGGAGGGAGGCGCTCAAGGAGGACACCCTGCCGTTCGCGGTGCCGGCCGCGCTGCTCGCCGAGCTCAAGATGGACTCCGGCCCGCGCCACGACCTGGAGGAGGTGGTGGAGAAGGTGTCTCCCACGATCCTGGTGGGGGTCAGCGGGGTGGCCGGAAGCTTCACCGAGCGGGCCGTCCGGGCCATGGCCCGGGGCTGCCCACGCCCGATCGTCATGCCGCTCTCCAACCCCACACTCAACTCCGAGGCCACCCCCGAGCAGATCATGTTCTGGACGGACGGCCGGGCGGTGGTGGCGACCGGAAGCCCCTTCCCCCCGGTCCGGGTTGAGGGCCGGGACCGGGCCGTCGGGCAGGCCAACAACGTGTTCGTCTTTCCGGGGATCGGACTGGGCGCGATCGTCTCCCGGGCGCGGGAGGTCACGGACGGGATGCTGTTGGCGGCGGCGGAGACGCTGTCGCGGCTGGTGAGCCAGGAGAGGCTCGAGGCGGGAGCGATGTACCCCAACCTCCAGGAGCTCCGTGCCATCTCCCGCGAGATCGCCCTGGCGGTGGCTCGCCAGGCGCGCTCCGAGGGAGTCGGACAGCTCGGCTCGGACGAGGCGCTGGAGAGCGCCGTGGACCGGGAGATGTGGGAGCCCGAGTACCTGCCCCTGGCGTGAGGGTCCTCGGTCAGCGGGCCGGGAGCCTGCTTTCCTCTCCGGCTGTCGACAGGTATCAGCGCCCCGGTACCGACCCCGGCCAGCACCAGCGGCCGCGGTGAGGCCGCTGGCGGGCCAGTACAGGTTCCCCGCTGAGCTCCGCGCCACTGTGGTCGAGGAGTTCAGCTCCTGGCCTGCAGCACTCCCGTGGGGCAGGCGACCCCGGTCCCGCCCAGCCCGCAGTAGCCAGAGGGGTTCTTGGCCAGGTACTGCTGGTGGTACTCCTCCGCGTAGTAGAGGGGCCCCAGCTCCTCGATGGTGGTGGTGATCCGGCCCAGCCCGGCCCGGTCCAGCTCCACCTGATAGGCGGCCCAAGAGGACTTGGCGACCTGAGCCTGGCCCTGGTCACTGCAGAGCACGATGGAGCGGTACTGGGTCCCGACGTCGTTGCCCTGACGCATGCCCTGGGTGGGGTCGTGCCCCTCCCAGAAGAGCTGCAGGAGCCTGTCGTAGCTCAGCTGGGCCGGGTCGAAGACCACCAGCACCACCTCGGCGTGACCGGTCAGGCCGGTGCAGACCTCCTTGTAGGAGGGATTGGGGGTCGTCCCCCCGGCATACCCGACCGCCGTGGTGTGGACCCCGGGAACCCTCCAGAAGAGGCGCTCCGCCCCCCAGAAGCAACCCATCCCGAAGACAGCGCGCTCCAGCCCCTCCGGGAAGGGGGGGTGGATCCGGGTCCCCAGCACGAGGTGGGTATCAGCCGTGACGATGGGCTCAGTGCGCCCGGGGAGCGCCTCGGACGCGGTGGGCAGCTGGTGGCGGCGCGCGAAGGGGTTCAATTGGGGGTCTCCTGAGGTGGCCAGCTCACCGTACCACGTCCTGGGAGGTCACTCCCAGCGGAAGAGGAGGGATGCAGCCGCGGCCAGTGCCACGGTCCACACCGCCAGCAGGAGCACCGTGGATCCGGCGATGGCGCTGGAGCCCAGCGCCGCCCGGAGGGACGAGCTGAGGAGCGCTGGGGGCAGCGCCCCGGCCACCGGCTGGAGCCAGCTCGGCAGGTGGTCAATGGGCAGGACCACCCCGCCCACCACCAGGAAGAGCAGGTAGAGGCCGTTGGCACCGCCCAGGGTCAGCTCGGCGCGGAGCGCGCCGGCCAGCGTGAGCCCCAGCCCGGCGAAGCAGACGGAGCCCAGGAGCATCAGGGGGATCGCCCCCAGCACCGCGCCGCTCCAGCCGAAGAAGAGTCGGCCGATCACCAGCAGCAGCGCAACCTGCCCGATCTCCACCAGCAGGACAGCTCCCGCCTTGGCCAGCACCAGGACGAAGGTGGGGAGCGGTGATCCCCCCAGCCGCTTCAGGACCCGGTAGTAGCGCTGGTAGGCGGTGGAGATGCCCAGGGTCACCATGCCGGTGGACATGAGGGCCACCGTGATCACTCCGGGGATGAGGAAGTCCGCCGGCCGACCGGCGCCGGCGGGGAAGATCCTGGCCCCGGCGAAGAGGGCCAGCAGGAGGATCGGCAGCACCAGGATCACGAGCAGGTTCTCCGGCTGGCGCAGCAGGAGGAGCAGCTCCACCCGGAGCTGGGCCCGGAGCGACCGGGGCCAGGGCGCGACCAGACGGGTCCCGTTCAATCGGTGCCTCCGGTGAGCTCCAGGAACACCTCCTCCAATGAGCCGCCTCCCACCTGGAGGCGCAGTACCGGGGGACCCTCGTCGCGCAGCAACGAGGCGATCTCCACGAGTGCCTGTGGTGGGGTGGCGGTCCGCAGCAGATAGCGCCCCGGGGCCACCTCACGGGACCGCTCCACCGACGCCAGGGCGGAGAGCCGTGCCCGCCCCTCGGCAGAGAGTGCCTCGATCGTCTCCAGCTCGACCACCCCGCCCCCGCCGGCCCCGATCAGCGCCGAGGGGGTGTCCAGGGCCACCAGCCGGCCCTGGTTGATGATGGCCACCCGATCGGCCAGCCGCTCCGCCTCCTCCATGGAGTGGGTGGTCAGCAGAACCGTCACCCCTCGGCGGCGCTGCTCCCGCACCGCCTCCCAGGTGAGCAGGCGCGCCCGAGGGTCCATTCCCGCGGTGGGCTCGTCCAGGAAGAGCAGCCGGGGGCGCCCCACCAGGGCCAGTGCCAGCGACAGCCGCTGCCGCTCACCGCCGGAGAGGGTGCGGTAGCGGGAGCGCTCCCGGTCGCTGAGCCCAACCAGCTCCAGGAGCTCCCCGGGGGGCACCGGGTTTCTGAAGTAGGCGGCGAACAGCCGCACCGCCTCGCCCACCGAGAGGCTGGGGTAGACACCGCCCTCCTGGAGCATGATCCCCAGCTGGGGGATGCAGCGGCGGCGGTCGCGGACCGGGTCGAGGCCCAGGACGCGCACCGTGCCCCGGTCGGGGCGGCGGTAGCCCTCCATGATCTCCACACTGGTGGTCTTGCCCGCCCCGTTGGGGCCGAGGACGGCCAGCAGCTCGCCCTCTCCGACCTCCAGGTCGAGGTCCATCACCCCGCGCTTGGGTCCGTAGGACTTGGTGACCCCTTGCAGCGACACCACCGGATTGGGGCTCACCGCCGGAGCTGCACCCCTGGCGCCAGGTCGACCCGGTACCCGACCCCGAACACGGTGGTGATCCGGAAGGGCAGGGTGGGGAAGGCCTCGAACTTCTCCCGGAGCCAGCGGATGTGGACGGCCACCGTCTTGCTGTCACCCCTAAAGCCAGGGCCCCAGACCGAGCGGAGCAGCACCTCCCGGGTCTGGACCCGCCCCGGGGAGCTCAGCAGCTGGAAGAGCAGGTTGAACTCCTTGGGGCTCATGCGGACCTCCTGCTCGCCGACGGTCACCCGCCGGGACTCGGAGTCCACCACCACGTCCCCGACCCGGAGGAGGGTCGCCCGCGGGGCCTCACGGGCGGGGCGCTGCGCCCGGCGCATCACCGCCTCGACCCGGGCCAGGAACTCCTGCACCCCGAAGGGCTTGGTCATGTAGTCGTCGGCACCCAGGTCCAGTCCCCGCACCTTCTCACTCTCGGTGGTGCGGGCGGTGAGCATCAGGATGGGCACCTCGGACTCCGCCCGCAGCCGCCGGCACACCTCCTCCCCGGAGAGGCCGGGGAGCATCAGGTCCAGCACCACCAGGTCCGGATTGCGGGCCCGGGCCATCTCCAGCCCCTCGGTGCCCGACTCCGCCTCCAGGACCACGTAGCCGCGGGCCGCGAGGTTGTAGCGCAGGGTCATGCGCACGGACTCCTCGTCCTCCACCACCAGGACCAGCCGGGACCTGGGGGGTGCCTCGGGCTCTGTGACCACCTAGCCGAGCTCCACCAGCTGGCCGGTGGCCATGAAGACCAGGTCCTCGGCGATGTTGGTCACCCGGTCGGCGATCCGCTCCAGGTTGTGGGCGATGAGGAGCAGGTTGGTGCAGGCGTAGGCCCAGTCGGGCCGCTCCCGCATGGTCTCCACCATGTCGTCGAAGACCCGGTGGTAGATCCGGTCGATGCGGTCGTCCCGCTCGGCGATGTCCTTGGCCCGGCGGGCGTCGCTGGCGGCGACTGAGGAGAGGATGTCGGACACCTGCTCCTCCACATAGTGCCCCAGGCTCAGGATGGAGTCCAGCCGAGGTCGGGAGCTGAGCTCGATGAGCGGCAGGGCGTATCGCGCGCAGCTCTTGGCATGGTCCCCCATCCGCTCCAGCTCTGAGGCGATGAGGAGCAGGCCGAAGACCTCGTGCAGCAGGTCGCCGACCGGGTGCTGGGTGGCCAGTATGGATATCCCCAGCTCCCGCTCCTGACGGTGGCGCTCGTTGATCTCCAGATCGCGGGCCACCACCCGGCGGAGCCGGTCCCCGTCGCGGTCGGCCAGCCCCTCCATGGCCGCTGCCACCGCCTCGGCCACCATCTGGCCCTGCACGCGGGCGCCGTCGCGCAGGGCGGAGATCTCGTGGCTTCCCGGTTCTAGCTCAGACACCGTTGCGATGGTAGATGACCTCTCAGCCGTCCGGGGGAGTCGGGGACCGCAGCGAGATCACCACCTCGGTCCCCTCACCCGGCGTGCTGGAGACCTCGATCGCCCCCCCCTGGAGCTCCACCGCCTCCTTGGCGATGGTCAGCCCCAGCCCGCTGCCCGGCACCGAACGGGAACGGTCGCCGCTGTAGAAGCGGTCGAAGATGCGGGCCATGGTGGCCGCCGAGATCCCCCGCCCCTGGTCGCGGACCGCTACCCGGGGCCCGCCCTCACCGGGCCCCACCTCCACCTGCACCACACCGCCGTGGTGGCTGAACTTGATGGCGTTGTCCAGGACGCCGGAGAGGGCGCGCGCCAGACGGGGCTGGTCGGCGCTGGCGGCGACCGCCGAGCCCAGGATCTCCACCCGCACCTGGCGGCGCTCGGCCTGGGGGGAGAGGGCGGCCGCCACCTCGCGGGCCAGCTCCAGGAGGTCGACCTCGGTCAGGATGGGCTCCTCCACCCCGGCCTCGATGCGGGCCAGGTCGAGGATCCCGGCCACCAGCGCGTGCAGCCGGTCGGCCTCGGCCGCGATCCGTCCGGCGAAGAGCCGGGTGGCCTCGGGATCGTCCCGGGCGGCCCCGTTGAGGGTCTCGGCCAGGAGGGTCAGGCTGGCCAGTGGGGTTCGGAGGTCGTGGGAGAGGTTGGCGATCAGGTCCTGGTGAGCCCGGCCCAGCCGCCGCTCGTGGGTGATGTCGGAGAGGATCACCACCGCCAGGCTCCTGTTCTCCGCCGCCGGAAGGGGAGCCACCACCGCGCGCAGCACCCGCCGCCAGCCCTGGTGGCCGATCTCCCCCCGCTGGACGACCTGCTCGGCGAGTGCCTTGCCCACCAGCTCCCCGGCACGGGGGTCCTGGAGCACCTGACTGAGCGCCGTTCCCGAGAGCGACTCGGGGGAGGGGCCCTCCGGGTCCAGGATCTTACCGGCGTTGGGGCTGGCCCAGACCACCTGGCGATCGGGCCCCACCACCAGGGTGGCGTCCGATCCCAGCCGGGTCAGCAGCCGGAGCACCTGGCCCTGGAGGGTGGGCCCCGGCGTCGCTGGCCCGGTCACTCCGCCCGCCAGCTCAGCTGTTGTGGGTCCAGCCGCCCGAGGTAGAGCGGGTCGGCCCAACCCTCGGCTCCCGGGTCGACCTCGAGCCGCCACACACCGCCCTTGGGACAGCGCGGGGAGCGGCCCCCGGCGGCCTCCACGAAGGCGAGCATCAGGTTGCCGTGGGTGCAGATGGCAATCGGCCCCGGCCCCTTCCCCAGGAACTGGACGAGCAGCTCACGGGCCTCCTTGGGGCCGGAGGGCTCTCGATCCTCGAAGAGGAGGGGCTCGTCCTCGATCTCCAGGCCGGCGCTGTGGGCGGCCGGGACCAAGGTGTCACGGCAGCGAACCGTGGGGCTGGAGAGGTACCTCCGCACCCCGGCCGGGACCAAGACATCCGCCAAGGCGAGGGCCTGCCGCCAGCCGGTGGAGGTGAGGGGCCGCAGTGGATCCGGCCCGGCGAAGGCGCCCCGCTCGCCGGCGACGGCGTGACGGACCAGGTAGATGGCTCGCTGGCCGCTCATCGCCCGCGGCGACCGGGGCCCATGCGACGTCCCCGGAGGGAAGGGAGGGGGGCCGTCTGGGGGCGTCGTTGGCTCCGCACTGCGCTTCCAGGGTACACGGCCGGGCCGGGCGGGCCGCCGCCCCAGCGGCGCAAACTTGGGGCGTGATCGAAAGCGCCAGCTGGCCTGGCTGAGGTTTGCGGGTGGCCCGGGCGGATCGGCTGGCGGCCATCGACGTGGGCAGCAACACCGTTCACCTGCTGGTGGCCGCTGCCCCCGAGGGAGCGCATCCCCGGCCCCTCTTCCGCCGCCGGGCCTTCGTCCAGCTGGGGCTGGATGTGGCCGCTACCGGCAGTGTCGGGCCGGAGCGGCTGGAGCTGGCCGGGAGGGCGCTGGCGGCTCAGGTGCAGGAGGCCCGGCGCCACGGGGCTCGCCTCATCGCGGTCGGGGCCACCCAGGCGCTCCGCTCCGCCTCCAACGGGGAGGAGGTCGCGGCACAGCTCGCGCAGCGCGCCGGGGTGGACCGGCTGCACATCCTCTCCCCCGAGCTGGAGGCCCAGCTGGCCTTCGACGGTGCCACCCTGGGGGTGACCCCGAGGGCGGAGTGCATGGTGCTGGACATCGGGGGAGCCTCGACCCAGGTGGCGCGCGGGCCGGCCGGTGGGCTGTGTCGGGACCGCTCCATCAAGGTCGGGTCGGGGACGTTGCTGGCGGCCGTGGACGGCGACCCTCCAACCGGCGCGGAGTGGCGGGGCATGGAGCGGCTGGTGGCGAGCCGGGTGCCTCGGGATCTCGACCCGGCCACCGGGCACCTCGTCCTGGGCACCGGTGGAACCATCACCAACCTGCCCCGCCTGCTGGGCAAGGCCAAGGGCGCCTCGCTCCGCCTGCGGGAGGTGGAGCTGCTGCTGGAGCTGTTCCGGGTCGGACCGGCCACCGATCTCGCCCGTCGCAGCGGGGTCGACCTCGAGCGGGTGCGGCTCTGCCGCGGGGGAGCGGTCATCCTCGCCCAGCTCATGGACCTGCTGCAGCTGCGCTCGGTGCGGGCCTCCGAGCGGGGGCTCCGGGACGGCATGATCCTGGCACTGTTGCGCCGCGAGGAGGGCTGGTGGCGGGCCGAGGAGCATCTGGTCGAGGTGGCGGTGGGAGCTGGTGGCTGAGCCGCTCTCGGCCACGGAGCTGGCTCGCCTCACCCTCGCCGACCGCGCGGATCAGCTGCGTTGGTCGGCCGCCCGTCTCCCCCTGGCGGCGGACCTCGAGGCGGTCCCCGACTGCCGGCTGGCCCTGCGCCGTTTGCGGGAGGTCTGGATGGCGCTCGAGGACCAGCTGGAGCCGCATTCCACAGCGCCCCAGCGGCGGCTTCGCCAGCTCTCCGCCGAGCTCCGGCCCCTGGAGCGCGCCGAGGCTCGCATCCGGCTGCTTCTGGAACTCCTCGGTCCGGCGGGGGCGCCGGGGGGGTTGGGAGCTCCCGGGTGGCGCGGGAGGGAGCCGGAGGCGCTGCGCTCACTTCTCGAGTCCGCCCGCCTGGAAGAGACCACCCTCCGCGAGCAGATCCTGAGCCGCCGCCTCGTATCCGAGCTAGAGGCGGCCGCCGCCCTCGGCGCGGTCGTCCAGCGGGACGGCGACGCCACCGAGGCGGTCCAGCTGGCCCGGGCCCGCCTCCCGCTGCTGTTCGAGGCGGCTTCCAGGTCCGGCCGCCCGCTGGAGCCCTCGCGCCGGCGGCGGATCCAGCGCCTGCTGCACGGGCTGGAGCTGTTCTCGCCGGCGCTGGCACGCCAGCACCAGGTGGTGCTCTCCGAGCTCGCCAGCCTCCTGGCCCAGCTGGGGCCCCTCCGAGAGTGGAGGGAGCTGGTGGACTGGGTGGACCGGGCCGCCAAGCAGGGCCCGGCGGACCTGCGTCCCGCCCTCCGGCGCATCGTCGTTAGGGCGGAGCTGGAGACGGAGGCGGCCCAGGAGTCCGCCGAGATCGAGCTCTCCCGATTGGATCAGGGGGGCTGGTGGCGCACCGCGGCCCTGGCCTGCCTGCCGGAGCGGCGCCGCTCCTCCCGTTCCCCGGGCGGCTGATCCCCGGTTCTCCCGCCGATATCCTGGGGGCATGGGACAGGCCCCCTTCGACTGTCTGGTGATCGGCGGTGGCGTGATCGGGCTGGCGGTGGCCCGGGAGGTGGCCAGGAAGGGCCGGTCCGTGGCCCTCTTGGAGCGGCGGTCAGAGCCGGGAGCCGAGGCTACCGCGGCCGCCGCGGGAATGCTGGCCGCCGCCGCTGAGGCCCACTCTCCCGGCCCCTTCTTCGATCTGGCGCGCCGGAGCGCCGACCTCTGGCCGGGGTGGGCGGAGCAGCTCTTCGAGGAGTCCGGCGTCGATGTGGAGTACCAGGGTTGCGGTCTGCTGCGGGTCACCACCAGCTCGGAGGTGGTCGGAGACCTGGAGATCCGCCGGGCCTGGCAGCTGGCCCAGGGGCTGGAGGTGTCCGGGCTGCTCGGCCTCGAGGAGCTGCGCCGGGAGGTGCCCCAGCTGGGCCCGGACGTGGTCGCCGGCCTGCACTACCCGGGGGTCGCCCACGTTCACAGCCACCGGGTGGCCGAGGCCCTGGCGCTGGCCGCCAGACGGGCCGGGGTGCGGCTCCACCTCTCGGCCGAGGTCACTGGGGTGCGTCCCAGCGGCGACCTCCTGGAGGTGAGCGTGGGCGCCGAGCGACACTTCGCGCAACGGGTGGTGTTGGCCACCGGGTGCTGGGGGGAGCCGCTTCTGCGTGGCCTCGGCGTGAGCCTTCGCCCCGAGCCCGTGCGGGGTCAGATGCTGGCCCTGCGCCCTCGTGGCCTTCCCCTCCCTGAGATCGTCTTCGGGGACCATGGCTACGTCCTCCAGAAGCGGTCCGGCCTGGTTCTGGCTGGAGCCACCGAAGAGCGGGTCGGGTACCTGGCCGAGACGACCCTGGAGGGTGTGGCCAAGCTGGCCGCCATGGCCCGGTCCTTGCTTCCCGACCTGGGCCCGGCCGAGTTCTCCGGGGCCTGGGCGGGCCTGCGGCCCTTCCTGCCATCCGGACCGGTGATCGGCCCACTGCCCCAGGACCCCAGGGTGATGCTGGCGCTGGGCCACTTCCGCAACGGGATCCTGCTGGCCCCCGTGACGGCCCAGCTGCTGGGTGAGGCACTGGCCGATGGACAAGAGCCGGCGGGGCTCACCGCATTCAGCCCCCGGCACATCCTCGGAGGGTGACGGTCAGGCCGTCCGAGGCCAGGAGCGCCCCGGGGAGCGGCCGGCGCTCGTTGAGGTGGGTGAGGATCAGCCGGAGCGACGGCACCTCGCGCATCAGCGTCGCGACCTCCTCCCCCCAGAGGTGGGTCGGCTGCGGCCTGCTGAAGGAGGTGCATTCGCAGAGCAGGTGGTCCACCGATCTGGCCAGGCGCAGAAGACCGGGGCAGTAGGTGGTGTCGCCGGTGTAACCGAGGCTCAGCCCGGGGATGGCGATCCGGTATCCCAGGCACTCCAGCTCCGGGGCGTGGATCACCGAGTACGCCTCGACCTCATAGCCGGCCACCTCGCCGGAGCGGCCCTCCTCCCACTCCTCTACCCTGGCCCAGAGGGGTCCGTCCTCCGCCTCAATCCGGGACCAGAGCCCGGTCCCGAAGGCGGTCTCCCCGAGGAGCTTCAGGTGGTGGAGGAACCCCGGCGGCCCGATGAGGCGAAGCGGCGGTGCCCCCGGATGCTGCAGGCGGCGCGCCACCAGCAGGGTGGGCAGGTGAATGACGTGGTCGCCATGGAAGTGGCTGATCAGGATCGCTTCCAGATCGCCCACCGAGCCCCCCATCCCGGGGAGGAGGCTGGTAACCGGAGCCCCGCAGTCCAGCAGCAGTTTCCCATCCAGAACGTGCGCCGAGTTGTGCCCCACCTCCGAGAAGGCGGCCCCGCTCCCCAGGATGCTGAGCCTCATCTCCGCCGTCATCCGTGAGCCCTCGCCCTGGCGACCGCCACCTTGACCGCCGGCGCCGGCCGGGGGCCGCTACCCCGGGCCCGCAGGGCGGACCAGAGCAGGCGGGGGTAGGCTGGGCGCACCTCGCTCCAGCCGGCCACCAGCTCCGACTGGGCTCGCTCGCGGGAGCGGCCGAAGGCCAGCTCGTCCCCGGCGGCGGCCACCTTCCTCAGCCCCTCCCGCAGCGGTGGATCACGCCTAAGGGAGGCGCAGAGGCCGGCCAGCTCCATCAGGGTGCGGCCCTCAGGGCGCGGCTCTCCGGCCAGCAGCAGCGGTAGCTCCAGCCGCCGCCTGATGGCCGGGGCCGAGGTGACCCGGCGCCACCAGGCCCAGGCCATGACCAGGAGCAGCAGCAGGACGGCCCCGCCGGTTCCGGCGGCGATGGTGGGGGCGAGCTGGCGCGGCCGGCGGGTCACCCGGGCCCCGCGGCCGGTGGCGGCGGGGACTGTCCGCACCCCCGGGTGGGGCGCCCGGATCGCCGGCAGGGGGGACGGCAGCGGGGCCACGCGGGCCGCCGCCCCGGTGGGCTGGTAGAAGCCGTCCGGAGTCGGCTCGAAGTTCACCCACCCGTAGTGGGGGAAGTAGACCTGGACCCAGGTGTGGGCGTCCGCCTCGGTGATCAGCCACTGCCCGTTCTTGAGCTGGCCCTCCTGGCCGGGACCGAAGCCGTTCACCAGCCGGGCGGGAATGCCCAGCGCCCGCAGCATCGCCCCCATGGCGGAGGCGAAGTACTGGCAGTAGCCCCGGTGGGACTGGTCCAGGAAGTAGAGGATGGGCCACACCCCGCTGGGAGGGGTGGGCGGGTCCAGGGTGTAGATCTCGTCCTGCCGCAGGGAGTTCTGGATGTTGAGGGCGGCGAGGTAGGGATTGGTGGCTCCCCCCGACATCGCCAGTGCGTCCGAGGCCAGCTGGCTCTCATCGAGGAAGTTCGCCAGCTCCGGGAGGGTGGCATACGGCAGGACCCAGCTGGGGTAGTCCTGGCCGGCCGCCTCCAGCTGGGAGGGGGTCGCAGTCGACACCGTCCCCACCGTGGTGACCTCCTGGCTGGAGGGCAGAATCTGCGTGGATCCGCCCACTGCGGCGATCGAGTCCACCGTGAGAAGCTGCCCTGAGGTGGCCAGCCCGGATAGGCGGTAGCGGCCGCTGAGGTATGGCGTCTCGATCGGGCTGCCGGGGTAGAGCAGGTCCTGAACCTCCTGGGCGCCGGTGCCGAGGTAGGTCACCTGGAGGGAGACCACCTTGCGGTCCACCTGGGTGGCGCTGGTGTCGTTGGCCGGACGTTCACTGTACGGGAGCTGCGTCCCCTCTCCCACCACCAGGGACTGCTGGGGCCCGGGATACCAGTTGCCGTTGACGAACTGGGTGAGCGCGATGCCGCTGAGGTAGGTGGTGCCCCCGGGGGCCGAGGTCGAGTAGCTGAGGACCGGGGTCCGCTCCTGCCGGATCGGGCCTCCCGGGACCACCTCGGTGGCGTACCCGGAGATGGGGGCGATGAGCTGGCTGTGGGACCCTGCCGGGACCACCGGTCCGGAGTGGAAGAACCGGGAGCTGAAGTTGTGGCTGTTGAGCGGCGGGACCAGAAGGCTCACCCCGGAGATGGCCAGAGCGGAGATCAGCGCCAGGCCCAGTCCGGAACGGGGGAGGGCCGAGGTGCGGGCCAGTCGCTGCCAGCGCCGGACCTGACGCTCCTGGTGGGTCCAGCCCACCAGGGCCAGGCCACACACCACAGCCCCCACCACGGGCCAGAACGTCAGCCCCACGAGGCCCTTGGGAACGTTGACCAGGTCGGCGGTCAGGACCACCAGGGGGATGGCGCAGGCCAGAACTCCCGAACGCTCTCGCAGCGCCAGCCATCCCACCCAGGCCCCGGTGCCCCAGGAGACCATCAGCAGCGCCAGCGGCTCGAAGCCGGCGGGGCTGAGCTGGTGCAGCTGGGCCTGCAGCACAGTCCAGGGCTGGGGGCTGCCGCCGAAGGCGTGGGCCACTGCCGCCCCGGCCACGAGGGCCACGGCCAGGGTGGCTCCCGCCAGCACCGCAATGGCCGGGGCCCGCCAGCGGAGCCAGCGGCCCGTGCCCGCCGCCAGCAGGGTTCCCGAGGTGGCGGCGAGCAGGGCAGCGCCGCCCAGGTGGGGGAGCGCCGTCTGCGCTAGGACGCCGGCGCACTCCAACGCCAGCGCCACGGCCAGACCCACCCCGAGCCAGCGGCCCAGGTTGCGCTGGACGCCGCCGCCCGCCCGAAGGTCGAAGACCAGGTCCGGCGCCAGCGCCCCTCCCCCGACGAGGGCCAGCGCGGCCAGCAGGGGGACCAGCAGCTCAGCCAACGGCGCGCCGGGATGAGGGGTCTACCCGGGCGAGGTCGTCCCCCTGGCGGATGACCCAGAAGTCGAGCACCAGCCGCCACTGGGCGGGGATCCTGGTGAGGGTGGGCTGAGGGGCGAAGCTCATGGGGTCCACGAAGATGGCCATGGCTCTCCGCCCCGGCTGCGAGCTGGCAGCCACCGCCTCCACCCACTCCCCGGAGGGATCCGAGGTCACCACCACCACGCTGCCACGGGATCGCCACTCCGGCAGATGGCGGGGAAGGATCTGGCCCAGGGGCACCTGCCCGTCCGCCTGGCAGAGGGCCAGCTTCTCGAGCAGCAGCTGGTCCTGGGCATCCCCCCTGGCGGCGGGCAGCCAGGTGAGGGACCGGCCCGTCCCCAGGAAGGCCACCGCCCGCCCCCGCCGCAGGGCCGCGTGGGCCAGCGAGGCCGCCATGGTCACGGCGTATTCCAGTGAGCTCTCCGGCCCGGTGCCCGCCTGGATCCCGCGGCGGAGGTCCAGGACCACCAGCAGGTCGGCCCCCTCCTCGGCGTCGAAGGTCCGGCTCATCAGCCGCCCCTGCCGGGCGGTGGAGATCCAATGGATGCGGTTGATCCCGTCGGCCGGGTCGTGCTCCCGGACCCCGGAGGCGCTCGGGGGCAGGTCCCGCGGACGCCCGCCCCGCTCACTCTCCAGTCCCGCGCGCGCCCCCACCAGGGCGAGGTCGGAGAGAGGGTACAGGAGGGGGAACACCAGCACCGAGCCGGTGGCCGGGAAGCTCACCGTGCGGGGGAAGAGCCCGAAGGGATCGGAGACCCTCACCTCGGTCGGCCCCAGGCGGTACTGGCCCCTGGTCGTGAGCCGGAGCTCCTGGCCCCAGCTGGCCTGCTGATGGGGGCCCAGGGAGGCCGCCACCGCCTCCTCGCCCCCGGGAAGCCCGGAGCGGTCCAGCACCTCGGCCATGGCGATCGGCAGCCAGGAGGTGTTGCAGAGGGTGAACTGCTGCGGGAACAGCTCCCCGACCATGTGGTGGCGGTCGGGGGCCGTCCGGGAGAGCGTCAGGTGGCGCTCCGCCCACCTGCTCCAGGCCAGCGACAGGGGCACCACCAGGGCCGCTCCGTACACCGGGACGAAGGCCAGCGCCACCCCGTTGATGAAGGCGAAGAAGCCACAAACCACCACCACCGCCAGGAGCGCTGCTCGGGCCACCCGCCCAACCTCAGTTTGGGCGCCAGCGGGGGAGCAAGACGTCAGCTGGCGGCGCGCCGCCCCGTCACCGGGACCGGCTCGCTCTGGAGGATCTCCTCGAGGATGGCCTCGGCGGTCACCCCGCGGAGCTCGGCGCTGGCCCGGACCACCAGCCGGTGGGTGAGCACCGAGGGGGCCAGGACCTTGACGTCGTCGGGGCTCATGTAGTCCCGTCCCCGCAGGAGGGCGAAGGCCTGGCCGGCTCGGAGAAGCCCCAGGCTGGCCCGGGCACTGGCTCCCAGCGCCAGATCGGGGTGCCGGCGGGTCCGCTGCACCAGCCGCACCAGGTAGGACTTGAGCTCAGGGTCCACATGGACCTCGGCAACCGCCGCTCGCAGCGCCGGGAGCTCCTCCGGGGAGGTGGCGGGCTCGAGACCCTCCAGCGGTGAGGAGAGCCCGAAGCGGTCGAGGATCTCCAGCTCACCGTCCAGGTCCGCGTACCCCAGGGAGACGCGCACCAGGAAGCGGTCGATCTGGGCCTCGGGGAGGGGGAAGGTGCCCTGGTACTCAATGGGGTTCTGGGTCGCCAGCACCACGAAGGGGTCGGGGAGCGGGTGGGTCGTCCCGTCGATGGTGACCTGGCGCTCCTCCATTGCCTCCAGCAGCGCCGCCTGGGTCTTGGGGGTGGCTCGGTTGATCTCGTCGGCCAGGAGGATCTGGGTGAAGACCGGCCCCCTGCGGAACTCGAAGGTGCCCTGAGAAGGGAGGTAGATGTTGGCCCCGGTGATGTCTCCCGGCAGGAGGTCCGGGGTGAACTGCACCCGGTCGAAGTCGCAGCCGGTGGCCCGGGCCAGGGCCTTGGCCAGCATGGTCTTCCCCACCCCGGGCACGTCCTCGATCAGGACGTGTCCCCCGACCAGCCAGGCCACCGTGCAGAGCTCGATCTGCAGCCGGTTGCCGACGATCACGGTGCTGACGGCGTCGGCCAGGCGGCGAACGGCGGAGGTGGCGCTGGCTTCCATCCGGTGCTCCCATGACGGGCTGGCGGCCGTTGGGCCGGGATCAGGCGGCAGTATACGTCCGAGGTGCGGGTGCCGCGCTCCGGCTCAGAGGCGCTCCACCCGCCCGAGGTCCAGGACGAACACCGTGGCGCGCCCGATCTCGACCTCGACGTCCGCGCCCTCGGTGCCGCCACCGGCTCCCAGCTGCTCGTGCCGGGGCCGGCAGACCGTCCTCAGGGTGCGCACCGCCTCGTCCACCAGGCTGTCGTCGGTGCCCATCAGCAGGATCGAGTTCCGGCGCTCCAGGAAGCCCCCCTCACTGTTGAGGCGGGTGACCGAGAAGCCCTGCTGCCCGAGCGCCTCGATGGCCCGGGCGGCATCCTGCTCGTGAACCACCGCCACCACCAGCTTCAAGCGTTCCTCCTCGTTCCCAGGCGAGTGCGCGCCAGCTCCAGGCACTCCTGTGCCACCTCATCCGCCCCACGTGTCGCCGGCACCACCACGACCCGGTCAGGGAAGTGCCGGGCGATCTCCAGGTAGCCCCTCCGGACCTTCTCATGGTACGCGGTCGGGGAGGCCTCCAGCCGGTCCAGGGTGAGGCGGTCCGCTCGTCTGGCCCGCGCCGCCTCAGCCTCGAGGTCCAGGACCAGGGTGAGGTCGGGGCTCACCCGGACGCCGCAGATCCGGTGGAGCTCCAGGATGGACTCCCAGGGTACCCCGCGCGCTCCCTGGTACACGAGGCTGGAGTCCAGGAAGCGGTCGGCGATCACCACCTTCCCCCCCGCCAGCGCCGGGACGACCACCTCCGCCGCCAGCTGCACCCGACCGGCGAGGAAGAGGGCGACCTCCGCCAGCGGCTCCAGCTTCCAGTCCGCCGAGGGCTCGAGCAGGAGGCTGCGCAGCCGCTCCCCGAGGGCGGTGGTGCCGGGGTCGCGGACCACCTGGACCTGGTGGCCATCGTGGCTCAGCGACTCGGCGAGCCGCCCCACATGGGTCGTCTTGCCCGAGCCGTCCATCCCCTCCACGGTGATGAAGAAACCAGGGCGTCCCTCCGGTGCCACCCCCTCGGCTCCTGGCCTCAGGAGGCCTGGCTGGAGGGATAGATGCGCAGCCTCCGGCGGGGCTCCTTGCCCGTGCTCCGGGCCACCAGCTCGCTCTCCTCCACCAGCTGGTGCTGCAGCCTGCGGATGTAGGCGTTCTGAGGGGAGAGCTCCACCGCGGTACCCTGGCGAGCCCTCTCGATCCCGTCACGGGCCTCGGCCAGGGCGGCATCGGTGGGATCGGTCGGCTCCAGGTTGTACAGCTGGGCCAGGAAGGTGCGCACCTGGGCCACCGTGTTGCTGCGGAGTATGGAGATGGGGATCCCCTCGGCCTCGGCCGCGCGCAGCGGGGAGTCCCGGCGCCGGTAGTAGTTCTTGAGGGTGAGGACCACGTCGGCGTCATCCACGTGGTGCTGAATCCTGACCGGGACCCGGAGCTCCCGCACCGCCTGCTCCAGGTAGACCCGGGACACCCCGTAGGGGAAGACCGAGGTGCCAGCGGTGGAATCGCGGCCGCTCTGGACCCGGAGCTGGCGCAGCCCCGGGCGGGGTTCGGCCAGCTGCCCCTCGAAGAGTTCGCGGGAGCCGCGGTCGTCGAAGGGTGCGGGCTCCACCAGGCGGGTGGTCAGCCCCTGCCCGGCTCGCATCTCTCGCAGCTGCGCAGGGTGGGGACGTCCCCGCAGCGCGTCGTCCACCACGTCCGCCAGAGGCATGTGGACGGTGACCCGGTGCCGGTCCACGATCTCCACCAGCGCGTCGAAGGTGGGAGGTGACTTGCGCTCCAGCACCGACTTCTGGGTCCCCCGGCGGCGGGCCTCCTCGTCCGAGAGGGTCACCGTCTGGATCCCTCCCAGGAGGTCGTTGAGGGTGGGGTTGATCAGGAGGTTGTCCAGGGTGTTGCCGTGGGCCGTCCCCACCAGCTGGACCCCTCGTTCGGCGATGGTCCGGGCGGCGGCGGCCTCCAGCTCGGTCCCGATCTCGTCGATCACGATCACCTCGGGCATGTGGTTCTCCACCGCCTCGATCATCACGGCGTGCTGCAGCTCGGGCCGCGCGACCTGCATCCTCCGGGCCCGCCCGATCCCCGGGTGGGGGATGTCCCCGTCCCCGGCGATCTCGTTGGAGGTGTCCACCACCACCACCCGCTTGCGACTCTCGTCAGCCAGGATTCGAGCCACCTCCCGCAGCATGGTGGTCTTGCCCACCCCGGGCTTGCCCAGCAGCAGCAGGCTCTGGCCCCCCACGACTATGTCGCGGATGATCTCCACCCGGCCGGTCACGGCCCGCCCCACGCGGCAGGTGAGGCCGACCACCTCCCCCTTGCGGTTGCGGATGGCGGAGATCCGGTGCAGGGTGCGGGCGATCCCCGCCCGGTTGTCCCCTCCGAAGGCACCGACCCGCAGGGTGACGTACTCGATGTCGGCGCGGGACACCGGATCTGGGGAGAGCAGCACCTCGCGGCCATCGAAGCGGGCCTCCGGCTCCCGGCCCAGGTCCAGGACGATCTCCAGGAGGTCCTCCAACCCCTGGGGCAGCGCCGCGAGAGCATCCCGGATGGGCTCGGGCAGGGTCCCGATCAGCAGTGCCAGCTCCTCGGGAAAGCTGGGGGTCACCAGGCCCTCGCCGGCGTTCAGGCGTGCCCCCTCAGCGCGATGGCCCCGAACCTGGGCAGGCGCCACCGACCAACACCGCATCCGGCCCGGCCGAGCGCCCTGTCACGGCTGGAATATAGCGCACCCGGCTCCCACCTCTCAGGGCTGGGCGGCTCCCCGCGCCTGGGCCACCGGCAGCGCCCCGGCCAGCGCCCGCTTGGCCTCCAGCGGCCGCCGGGCTCGAACCTTGAGGGGCAGGTCTTTGACCATAAGGAGCTGGGTCGCCACCGGCTCGAAGCCACGGGCCGCGACGGCCCGGGCCAGCTCGCCGTCGTAGTGGCGGAGGAGGCAGATGGTGGGGCCGGCCGGGATGTGGCCCAGGATGCCGTGGACCGCCTCTACCGCCAGCTGGCCCTGCTGAGGGTCGAGCATCAGGCTCATCTGGGTCGGCCGAGCGCGGGAGGGGCCGCGCACCCCCGCCCAGGCCACCACCTCCGAGTTGCGCTCGATGACGAAGTGGCGCGAGTCGCCGCCGCGGGAGTCCATCCGGCTCAACCACCCCAGCTGGAAGGTCGTGCGCCACTGCTTGAAGCTGGGAGCCTCGATGGCGGCCACCGAATGGGGGGCGGTCCTGAGGTACAGGAGATGCACTCCCGCCAGGTGCTCGCGGTGGGCTGGGATCCAGGGGCTGGAGGGCCGCCCCGGCGGCCGGGGAAGCTCTCTAAAGCGGATCTGCTCTGAGGCATATGGCTGGAAGCCCTGCTCCCGGAGCAGCCCCGTCAGCGGATGGCCCTCGGGGATCCGGACCAGAAAGCGGGTCACCCCCCGCTCCAGCCCCTCGTCGAAGAGGTGCTGGAGTAGCGGTATACCGGTGAAGTGCCCGTCGGCGCTGGGGTCGAGGCAGAGGTTCAGCACCCGCCAGGCCCGGCCGCCGGCCGCTGGCTCCGCCTGCACGAAGCCGGTGATCCGCCCGTGCTCCTCAGCCACGTACAGCTGGTCCCCCACGTCCGCCAGGGGCATGAGCGCGGAGAGGCTCTTGGTGAGGATCGACCATGCCCGGGCCAGGGCGGCTCCCGGCACCGGGCTCTGCGGCCCGGCCGCGGCCAGCTGGCGGGTGAGCTCTTCCTCCACCACCATGGTGGTCCGGTAGAGGTGATCCACCTGGCTCAGGTCGTGATAGCTGGCGGAGCGCACCTGCATGGGCTAAGTGTGCTACGTCCGAGTCGACCTCAGGCGCCTCCGGATCCCAGCCCGGACCACAGATGGATCGCCGCCCAGGCTCGAAACGGCCGCCATGCGGCGGCGCGTTCCTCCACCTCCGCGGCGCTGGCCGGCCCGCCTCCGGGTGAGCCGATGGCCCGGCGCAGCCCGAGGTCGGACGCCGGGAAGGCGTCCGGCTCGCCAAGGCGCAGCGCCAGGTAGTGCGCGGTCCAGGGGCCGAGCCCGGGCACCTTTGTGATCCCGTCCACCAGCTCCTCCAGCGGGGCCCGGCGTTCCAGGTGGAGGCGGTGCTCGGCGACCGCGGCTGAGAACCTGCGGATGGCCGCCACCCTCGCTGCCGGCATGCCAATTGCCTCCATCTCCGCGTGCGCCAGGGTCTCTGGCTCGGGGAAGAGGCGCGAGAGCCCGAGCGGTCCAAGGCCCTCCACCTCGGTGCCGTATCGGGCGACGATCCGGCCGATGATCGTGGTGGCTCCCCGGACGCTCACCTGCTGGCCGACGATCGCCCGCACGCCGACCTCAAAGCCATCCCAGGTCCCCGGCGGGCGCATCCCCGGCCGCTTTGCCAGCAACTCTCCCAGCCGCGGATCCGCGGAGAGGAGCTCGCTGGCCGCGGCGACATCGCCGTCGAGGTTGAAGATGCGCCTTGCCCGCTGGACCACATCGATGAGGCCCTCCCAGTGGGGGAGGTGGGCCCGGAGCAGAAGAGTCCCCGGCTCCAGCTCGCTGATCTCGATGACGCCCGGGTCACCGTCGATGGTCACGGTGCGGCGGTAGACCCCATCGCTGACCGCCTCCACGCCGGGGATGGCGCGGACGGCGAGGAACGAGAGCATCTCGGGGAAGGCGAGCGGCCCGGACAGCGGCAGCCTGATCGCAAGCCCCCCGTCGGCCGCCAGGCGGTCGCTGGCCCGCCGTCGCTCCCGCAGGTGGGTGGGCGTGGAGCGGAACGTGGTCAGGAAGGCGCGGTTGAGCTGGCGCACACTTCCGAAGCCGGCGGCGAAGGCGACGTCGGTGACGCTGAGGTCGGTGTCGTCCAGGAGCCGGCGGGCGAAGTGGGCCCGCCGGGAGCCGGCCAGCTGCGCCGGGGTGACCCCGAGGTGGAGGAGGAACAGCCGGCGCAGATGGCGGGCGGAGATCCCGATCTCGGCCCCCAGGCGGTCCTCCGTTCCCGTGTCCAGCGCTCCCTCCAGGACCCGCTGCAGCGCGCGCCGCACCAGCAGGGGCGGGGCGCTGCAAGGTGGGGGCTCCCAGCGGTACGGCCGGCACCTGAGGCAGGCCCGGAAGCCGGCGGCCTCGGCCGCGGCGGCGAGCGGGAAGTGGCGCACGTTGGACTCCCGCGGCCGGGCCGAGCACCCGGGACGGCAGTAGATGCCGGTCGTCACCACCGCGCGATAGGGGCCCATGCCCGCATGGTAGGGCCGGGGTGGGGCTCTCGCTGGACAGATCCGGACATTCCCGGGCTCTGTCCGGATCTGTCTAGACCAGGCCCCGGGCCGGTGTCATGCTCGGGTCATGGATTCCCTGACGCAGCCGGAGGTGGGGCCACAGACCACCTATTACACCCTGGCCGAGAGCCCCCTTGGCTCCCTCCTATTCATGAGCGACGGGGTGAGCCTGACCGGGCTGCACTTCGCCGGCCACGACCACGCTCCCCGGATCGGGGACGGCTGGATCGAGGATCGGCGGCCGCTGGCCCCGGCAGTGAGGCAGCTGGCCGAGTACTTCGCTGGACAGCGGTCCTCCTTCGACCTCCGCCTCGAACTCAGGGGCACCTCCTTCCAGCTGCTGGTCTGGGAGGCTCTCCTCCGGATCCCCCGGGGTGAGACCCGCTCATACCGGGACGTGGCGCTGGAGCTGGGGAGGCCGGGTGCCTACCGGGCCGTGGGGGGCGCGGTGGGTAGCAACCCAGTTTCCATCGTCGTGCCCTGCCACCGGGTGATCGGAGCTGGCGGTCAGCTCGTGGGGTATGGGTGGGGGCTGGACCGGAAGCGGTGGCTGCTGGCCCACGAGGGAGTCCCGCCGCACTCTTCGCGGACCCCGCCGTCCAAGATGGCCTGAGAGACCAGAACCGTCTGCCCGCAAGAGCTCACAGACCGGAGAGGAAAAGCCGGTGGAGCCTCGGGTCCCCCGTGATCTCCGGGTGAAACGTGAGCGCCAGGTGGTGTCCCTGGCGAACTGCCGCGGGCTCGTCCCGGTAGGAGGCCAGGATCTCCACTCCGGGACCCACCTCCTCGATGGCTGGGGCCCGGATGAAGGCCACCGGAACCGGCTCCGGCCCGACCGCGGGGATCTCCAGCAGCACCTCCGCGGACTCCCGCTGGCGCCCGAAGGCGTTGCGCCGCACGACGATGTCCAGGAGCTCGAGCCGGACCTGATCGGGCAAGCCGTCCCGGATCTCCCGGGCCGCCAGGATGGTGCCGGCGCAGGTGGTCAGAGCGGCCAAGCCGCCGGCGAACGCCTCCTGAAGCGGCCCCAGGAGGTCGAAACGCTGGATCAGCCGGCTCATGGTCGTGCTCTCGCCCCCGGGGACGACGAGTCCGGCCAGCCCCTCCAGCTCGGCGGCCAGGCGCACCTGGCGGACCTCGACCCCCAGGGACTCCAGCACCTGACGGTGCTCACGGACGTCCCCCTGGAGGGCGAGGATCCCTACCTTGACGGCACTCAACTGTTCGGCGCGGAGGCTGTCAGATGCCCCTTCCCGCCAGCAGCTCCTCGGGGCGCAGGCTGGAGGAGCTGATCCCCACCATGGGCTCGCCCAGCCCCTCGCTGACCTCTGCCAGGATCTCCGGCTTGTCGAAGTAGGTGGTGGCCTGGACGATCGCCTTGGCCCGGAGCAGGGGGTTCCCGCTCTTGAAGATGCCGCTGCCGACGAAGTTGCCATCGCAACCCAGCTGCATCATGAGGGCGGCGTCGGCCGGGGTGGCTATTCCGCCGGCCGAGAAGTTGACGACCGGCAGCTTGCCGGTGGTGGCCACCTCGCGCACCAGCTCCAGGGAGGCCCCCAGCTCCTTGGCGGCGGAGGCCAGCTCATCTCCGCGCAGCCCCTGCAACCGGCGGATCCCCTGGCTCACCGAGCGCATGTGGCGCACCGCCTCCACCACGTCGCCGGTGCCGGCCTCCCCTTTGGTGCGGATCATGGCCGCCCCCTCGGAGATGCGGCGCAGCGCCTCACCCAGGTTGCGGGCGCCGCAGACGAAGGGGATCTTGAACTGCCACTTGTCGACGTGATTCTCCTCATCCGCCGGGGTCAGGACCTCGGACTCGTCGATGTAGTCGATCCCCAGCGCCTCCAGGACCTGGGCTTCCACGAAGTGGCCGATGCGGCACTTGGCCATCACCGGGATGGAAACCGCACCCATGATCGCCTTGATCAGGGAGGGGTCACTCATCCGCGCCACCCCGCCCTGGGCCCGGATGTCCGCCGGGACCCGCTCCAGCGCCATGACCGCGACCGCGCCGGCCTCCTGGGCGATCTCCGCCTGGTCCGGGGTGACGACGTCCATGATCACCCCGCCCTTGAGCATCTCTGCCAGCCCCCGCTTGACCCGCGCCGTGCCCGTCTCGACGTGTCCGTTCTGGCTCATGTCACCATCCCCGAGCCGAAACTCCGGCCCGCTCCTCAAACCGGCTCCCGTTGTCCTTGAATTCTAGTCTTCCCCCTGCGCGCGGGACCCAAAGTGGGCCCGTGGTGGGCCGCCGGCTGCGCTACGCTCCCCCTGAGCCGCCATGGCGCAGTGGTAGCGCAGGGGCCTTTTAAGCCCAGGGTCGCAGGTTCGAATCCTGCTGGCGGCACCATCTTTTCGATCTCAGAGCGGGCCCCTATCAACACGACAGAGCGGGCTCTGGGGCCAGTTGGCAGCAGTCTTGACAGCAATTTAGGGCGGCGCTCGACGAAGGCCGGCGATCTCCGCCGCACGGTGGCGTGACGCGGAAACCGAGAGGGGAGCGTCTACCAGCGCACCGACGCCAGGTGGGTCGCCCAAGCGCCTCCCGGTCGGGGGGAAGGCTGTACCGCTAGGCCAAGGCCGGGGGAGGCGTCGGCCAAGCTGATCGTCGCTTTGGCGGTGTTCGCCGAGCATAGCGCCCCTTTGCCTGAGCGGCAGACCGTTGCCGACGTCCGCGAAGGCTGGCTGGAGACCACCGCCCATCCCTCGGGTCGGGCCTCCACCCAAGCGGGCAATTTCGGGGTGGTGCGGCACCACCTCACGCTCGACCTCGGCTGGATCCGGCTCAACCGCCTCACGCCCGATGAGGTCGAGGGGATGCGGAACGGCAAGCCGGAGGCAGGGCTGTCGCCCCTTTCAGATCAGATCAGAGATGACCATCTTCGGAGCATTCTCCACCGGCCGGTTCGCTGCGGAACCCCGGTGAGGGGCCGGCACCCACTGCCCGGCGCTCCCTGGGACGGCCCCATCTCCATCCCGGGGTTCGGCGCCTTGGTCTAGGCCGCAGCGCCGGAGCACGCTGAGCATCCCCCGTCTGTGCCACGGGCACGTCCGACTTGGAGGACCCTGCCGTGAGGTCCATCGCCAGCCGCTGGGGGCCGGCGATCACCGGGGCTGGAGCGCCATATAACGAACGTGGCACCAACCGACAGGTGGGCCTGGGAGCGCGGGCGCCTTGACTTTGATTCATCCTGATGGGTGATTGACTACCCGTAGTAGTGAACGCTAGGTTGTGGCGGATGGGGCACAGGACCGCGCGTATCGGTGTGCTCTTGGTCGTCACCGCTGGTTGGCTGCTGGCTGGCTGCCAAAGCCGGGCTCATGAATCCGCCCTCCCGAAGATCGACATCTCCCGCTGTGCAACTCCTCAGCCGAGGTCTTCCAGCTCGACTGTGGCTGACCCCACCTCGGTGGTGTCCATGATCCAAATCGGGGCGAACTACGTCGGAAACGCGGTTAATGACGTGTCATGGTCCCCCGACGGGACGTCGCTCGCGGTCGCCAACGATAACTCCACTGACCAGATTCTGGACCCCTCAACCGGTGCCGCGCGGATCACCTACAGGGGGCACTCCAGCTACGAGACCGCAGTCGCGTGGGCCCCCGGTGGAAGCGTGGTCGCTTCCGCGGGCAACGACGGCACCGTGCAGACGTGGGACTCCTCCACGGGACGTCACCTAAGGACGATGACTGGCAACTCAAGCCGCATCTACGGACTTGGTTGGTCTCCGGACGGTGAGAAGCTGGCCACTGCGGGTTGGGACGGCTCTATTCGGATCTGGAGAGCATCGACCGGCACCCTGTTGGCGAGCTACCAAGACCCATCGCTGAGCGCCTTCAACCAGCTGTCGTGGTCACCCAACGGCGCTTGCCTCGCAGCCGCCGACGCGGACAGTACCGTGCGGATAATCAACACCAGTTCGGGAAAGCTGGTGAGCAGCTATCGAGGGCAGGGTTCCCCTGTATGGTCCGTGGCTTGGTCTCCGTCCGGTCGGGAGATTGCCTCAGGAGGAGGGGCGGCTCCGAGCAATCCCTCCGGGTACTCAATCCGGATATGGAACGCGGTGACTGGAGTGACGGTACGCACTCTGGCTGAGGGTGGGGGTCCCGTTTTCGCCCTCGCCTGGTCACCAGATGGCCTGAGACTGGCATCCGGCGGAGGGCTGATGCTGCTGGCACCACCATCTCAGCCAGTGGCGCCGGGGCGGTTCGCGGTGACAGTGTGGAACCCCGCCTCCGGCCAGCCCACAGCAAGTCTATCTGGCGCGACCAACAGCATCCTGGCGCTTGCTTGGTCTCCTGGAGGCACCCTGCTTGCGGCGTCGAGTCAGGACGGAACTGTCCACCTCTGGTCAACGACCTCCTAGGAGCGCTCATCTCGCCTTGGGGTGATTGAAGCCAGCCCAGCCCCTGATATTGCAACACCGCCTCGGCCGTTCGCCGGGCCAATTCATCGACACCGTGAACGAGCTGGCGGCGACGTAGGTCGCGTTTCGCAGTCTGACCGAGAGCATTGACACCACCGCTTCGGGCGGCAAGCTGGTCTTCCACGTCTTCGGGGCCGTGGCCGAGTTCGAGCAGGAGTTGATCGGGGAGCGCACCCAGGCCGGCACGGCGGCGGCGAGAGCGCGAGGCCGCCACGGCGGGCGCCCGAGAGTCATGTCTCCCGACCAGGTGGCCGCTGCCCATCACATGTACGAGTCCAAGGAGTTCCCCGTCGAGGCCATCGCCCGGGTGCTGGGCGTCAGCTGGGCCTCGATCTATCGCCACCTCGCCGGTGCCGGCACAGCTGGTGCTGAGTTGCCCCCTTCGTCATTACCCCCACCGAGGGAGAGATGTTGAGGCCCAAGGCACGACCATTCCATGAACCACCAATCCGTGGCAAGAGCTGACCCGGACAACGACTTCCCGTGCTCTCGAACAGCCAGTTCCACTATTAGGAACGACGCCTGCCTGTCATCCCCCACCACTCGTCCCGACTTTCCCCGCAGCCATCAGCCCCCTCCGGACCGACGCCTCGCACTCGCAACTTCTGAAGGTCCCGCTAGCCCCGGCGCCCGCCGGCTGGCGGCTTGGACCAGCTCCGCCAGGCCGGCCACCGAGGGCCGCTGAGGGAAGCTATCCGGTTCGGCTCCGTTCGGCCCGTACAAGCTTCCGACCAGGGTGGCTACTAGGTGCTTGCGTACTCCCGACCTGTTGGACGAGCTCACCGGCGTTCTGCTCTGTGAGCGGTTCCGCTACCCTGCTGAAGCTCGGCCGCACATGAGGCGGCGATCCCCGGGAGGTAGAAGTTGGCGGTCCCGATCTGGATCGCCCGCGCCCCCAGTTCGAGGAACTCGCGGGCGTCATCGGCGCTGGCGATGCCGCCGATCCCGATCACCGGTATCTTGAGGGCGGCCACCAGCCGGGCCACCGCGGCCAGAGCCAGCGGCTTGATCGCAGGCCCGCTCAGGCCCGCCAGCCCTGACCCGGGGAGGACCGGGGTCCCACGAACGCGGGACCACTTTAGGCCGAGGTAGGTGTTCACCGCCGACACCGCGTCCGCCCCACCGTCCTGGACCGCGCGCCCGATCTCAGTGATGTCGGTTACGTTGGGAGTCAGCTTCACGATCACCGCCTTCCCCGTGACCTCCCGGACGGCCCTGGTGCAGGCGGCTGCGGCGTGGGGGTCCACCCCCAGGTCGAGCCCGTGGGCGATGTTGGGGCAGGAGATGTTGAGCTCCACCCCGGCCACCTCGGGCACCGGGTCCAGCCGCTGGCAGACCCGCACGTAATCGTCGATGGTGGAGCCGGCCACGTTGACGATCACCTTGGGGGCCCACCCGCGCCAGCGCGGTGCGTACTCGGTGGCCACCACCTCGACGCCGGGGTTCTGCAGCCCGATCGAGTTGAGCATCCCGCCCGGGACCTCGGCGATCCGGGGAGGCGCGTTGCCCGGACGGGAAGCCACGGTGGTGCCCTTGGTGAAGACCGCCCCCAGCCCCGCGAGGTTGCCCATGCGCTCCGCCTCGAAGCCGTACCCGAAGGTGCCCGAAGCCACCCCCACCGGGCTCTCCAGCGTGAGTCCCCGGCCGACCAGCACCTCGCCACCCACCCCGCTACTCCAGGTGGGAGGGCTGACGGCGCAACCCCTCCCAGTCCACCTGGTCGGCCGCCAGGACCGGGCCCTGGCGGCAGCAGAGCCCGGGTACCGCGGTCCCCTGGGACAGGAGGGGGATGGAGCAGCCGAGGCAGGTCCCGAAGCCGCAACCCATGGGCGCCTCGAGGGAGACCTCGACCAGCGCCTCCGGCCTCAGGCGGGAAGCCATCTCGGCCACAGCCTGGAGCATGGGATTGGGGCCGCAGGCGTAGACCCGGTCAACCCCATCCAGAAGCTCGGCCAGGGCGTCCGTGAGCAGCCCCTGCCGCCCCGAGCTGCCGTCATCGGTCACTTGCAGGGAGCCGGCCAGCCCCGCGGGCAGGAGGCCGAGGGGGAACAGCTGGTCAGCGCTGGCAGCCCCGTTGAGCCAGCGTACGCGCTCCCCGCGGGCCAGCAGCTGGCCGGCCAGGTGGGGGAAGGGCGCGGCCCCCACCCCTCCGGCGACCAGGAGGGAAGAGCCCTTCACCTGGGGCAGGGAGAAGCCCCTTCCGAGCGGCCCCAGGAGCCGCACCGGGGATCCCGGCGAGAGCTGGGCCAACCTGCGGGTCCCCTCGCCGTAGACGCGCAGGTAGAAGGAGACGGTGCCTCGGCCCGGATCTACGCCGGAGAAGGAGAACGGCCGGCGGAGGAGCGGTCCCGGCACCACCTGAAGCTGGGCGAACTCTCCCGGGAGTGCCTCCCGGGCCGCTTCCGGAGCCTCCAGGGTCAGAAGGTGGAGGCCCGGTCCTAGACCGTCGGCCCTAATGCAGGTGGCGACCTCATCGCGGGCCCGGCTTAAGTCGCTTTCGGGGAGCAGGGTGGCGCTCAACTGGCGCTGGAGGCGACCTGCGGGTCGCGGTGCTCGGTGATGGTGGCGGAGCGGCCGGGTAGCCCGGCTTGCCAGACCTCCAGAGCCTGGACCAGCGCCGCCGCCGTGTCCAGGGACGTCAGGCATGGTATGCCCCGCTGGACCGCCGCCTGGCGGATCCGGAAACCGTCCCGGACCGGCCGTCCCCCGGCCTCCTCACCCTCCATCTCGTCGGTGGCGACCCGGGAGATGGTGTTGATGACCAGTTGAACCTGGCCCCCGACGGTGATGTCGACGACGTCGGGCCGCCCCCGGTGGAGCTTGGCCACCTCGTGGACCGACACCCCGGCGGCCCGCAGCGCCGCGGCCGTGCCCGGGGTGGCGTAGAGGCGGAAGCCCAGCTCGGCCAGACGGGCCGCCACCGCCAGCCCCTCGGGCTTGTCCTGGTCGGCGATGCTGACCAGCGCCCCCCCGGAGCGCGGCACCGAGCCGAGGGCGGCCAGGAAGGCCTTTCCCAGCGCCGCCGGCAGGTCGCGGTCGACCCCGATGACCTCCCCGGTGGAGCTCATCTCCGGGCCCAGCACCGTGTCCACCAGATCCAGCTTGCGCGAGGAGAAGACCGGGGCCTTCACGGCCACCAGCGGGGGCACCGGGGAGAGCCCCGGGGTCCGGCCCTGCTTCGCCAGCGACTCCCCCAACATCGCTCGCACCGCAGCCTCCACCATGGGGACCCCGGTGACCTTGCTGAGGAAGGGGACGGTGCGGCTGGAGCGGGGGTTCACCTCGATCACCAGGATCCGGCCCCGGTGGATCACGTACTGGACGTTGATGAGCCCCAGGGTGCCGGTGGCCAGCGCCAGCCGGGAGGTGGTCTGCACCAGCTCTGAGACCAGCTCCGGGTCCAGCCTCTGGGGCGGGTACACGGCCATCGAGTCCCCGGAGTGGACCCCGGCACGTTCCACATGCTCCATCACCCCGGGTACCAGGACGGCCTCGCCATCGCAGATGGCGTCCACCTCGACCTCCAGCCCGAGGAGGTACTTGTCGATCAGGACCTCCTCCCCGCCCGACGCCCGCAGCGCCTCCCTGAGATAGCGGCGCAGGTCCTCCTCGCTGTGGGTCACGTCCATCGCCCGGCCTCCCAGGACGTAGGAGGGGCGGACCAGGACGGGGTAGCCCACCCGGGCGGCGATCCGGGCGGCCTCGTCCGGGTCCTTGGTGGAACCACCGGCAGGCCGGGCTATCCCCAACTTCTCCAGGAGGGCATCGAACAGGCCTCGGTCCTCCGCCACCTGGATTGAGCGCCCCGGTGAGCCGAGGAGCGGGACCCCCTCCCTTTCCAGGCGGGGCGCCAGATTGACCGCGGTCTGGCCGCCGAACTGGACCACCACCCCCAGGGGCCGCTCCACCCGGCAGACCTCCAAAACCGACTCCAGGTCGAGGGGCTCGAAGTAGAGGCGGGTGCTGCAGTCGTAGTCGGTGGAGACGGTCTCGGGGTTGCTGTTCACCATCACCGCCTCCAGCCCACGGCGGCGGAAGGCCGAGGCGGCATGCACCGAGCAGTAGTCGAACTCGATCCCCTGCCCGATGCGGATGGGACCGGACCCCAGAACCACCGCGGCCCCGGGACGGGCCCGGTTCTCGTCCTCCAGCTCGTAGCTGGAATAGAAGTAGGGGGTGGTGGCGGCGAACTCGGCAGCGCAGGTGTCCACGCACTTGAAGGTGCTCAGGACCCCCAGGCGCTGCCGCATCTCCCGCACCTCAGCGCCCGATCGCGCGGTAAGCTCGCCGATCCGCCGGTCGGAGATTCCGGCCCGCTTGGCGGAGTAAAGCAACCCTGAATCCACGTCGCCCGGCGCCCGGGCCAGCTCCGCCTCCAACTTGGCCAGCCGGGCCAGCTGGTGGGTGAACCAGCGGGGGTACCCGGTGCGGCGGGCGACGCTGTCCTCGGGCTGTCCCTGTGCCAGCGCCGCCACCACCGCCTGGAGCCGGAGATCGGTCGGGGTCTCCAGCCGCTCCACCGCCCGCAACACGTCCTGGGAGTCGACCGGGCCCTGCTCCAGGGAGCGCAGCGCCTTGGAGACCGCGCTCAGGAAGTTGCGCCCGATGGCCATCGCCTCGCCGGTGGACTTCATCTGGGTCCCCAGCCGCCGGTCGCCGTGGGGGAATTTGTCGAAGGGCCAGCGGGGGATCTTGACGACGCAGTAGTCGAGGCTGGGCTCAAAGGCGGCGGAGGTCTTGCCGGTGACCTGGTTGCGGATGTCCTTGAGCTGGTGCCCCAGCGCCACCTTGGCCGCCACCCGGGCGATGGGGTAGCCAGTCGCCTTGGAGGCCAGCGCCGAGGAGCGGCTCACCCGGGGGTTGACCTCGATGACGAAGTAGGCGGGCGAGTCGGGGGCGAGGGCGAACTGGACGTTGCATCCCCCCTCGATCCCCAGCGCCGAGATGATCCGGAGGGCGGCCGAGCGCAGCTGCTGGTGCTCCTTGTCGGTGAGGGTCTGGCTCGGGGCCACCACCACCGAGTCCCCGGTGTGGACCCCCATGGGGTCGAGGTTCTCCATGTTGCAGATGCAGATGCAGGTCCCGGCTCGGTCCCGCATCACCTCGTACTCCAGCTCGCGCCAGCCGAGGAGTGCCTGCTCGATCAGGACCTGGGTTATCGGGCTGGCCCTCAGCCCCCGGCCCACCACCTCCTCCAGCTCCTCCCAGGTGGTGGCGATCCCGCCTCCGGTTCCCCCCAGGGTGAAGGCCGGGCGCACCACCAGGGGCAGGCCGACCTCAGAGGCGAACTCCCTGGCCTGCTCCCAGCTGTTCACGGTGCGCGAGGGAGGCACCGGCTCGCCCAGGCCCACCATCCGCTGCTTGAAGCGCTCCCGGTCCTCGGCGTCCCGGATCGCCTCCAGGGGGGTGCCCAGCACCTCGACTCCGTAGCGCTCCAGGACTCCCTGGTCAGCGAGCTGGACGGCCAGGTTGAGGGCCGTCTGGCCGCCGAGGCCGGCCAGAAGACCCTGGGGCCGCTCCCGCTCGATGATGGCGGCGACCGACTCCACCGTGAGGGGCTCCAGGTACACCCGGTCGGCGGTGTCCTCGTCGGTCATGATGGTGGCCGGGTTGCTGTTGACCAGCACCACCTCCACCCCCTCCTCGCGCAGCGACCGGCAGGCCTGGGTTCCGGCGTAGTCGAACTCTG
This sequence comes from bacterium, assembly GCA_021827985.1. GTDB lineage: Bacteria > Chloroflexota > Dormibacteria > Aeolococcales > Bog-877 > JAJYXT01. The sequence goes on along the minus strand of JAKATL010000006.1, from coordinate 7,508 downwards.
CCGCCTGCCCGATGACGATCGGCCCGCTGCCGAGCACCAGGACCCGGCGCATCTCTGGGACGGGCCGAGGCGCGGGTCCCGCCTCGGCCCTGCCCCTGCCCCGGCAGAGGCTGAGGAATTCGTCGAAGAGGTGCTGGCGATCCTGGGGTCCCGGGCTCCCCTCGGGGTGGTACTGGACCGAGATCACCGGGAGCTCCCGGTGACGCAGCCCCTCCACCGACCCGTCATTGAGGTTGCGCTCCGAGACAAACCACCCGGCCCCTTCAGGGATGGAAGCCTCATCCACCTGGAACTCGTGGTTCTGCGGGGTGACGAACACCCTACTGCTGACCAGATCCTGCACCGGGTGGTTGCCCCCATGATGGCCGAAGGGCAGGCGGCTGGTGGTGGCTCCGATGGCCCGGCCGACCAGCTGGTGCCCCAGGCAGATGGCCAGCACCGGGTAGCGCTCGATGGCAAAGCGGGTGAGCTCCGTCTCCCGGCCGAGGTTGGCCGGGTCCCCCGGACCGTTGGTGATCACGACGCCCTGGGGGGCGAGCCGCTCCAGCTCCTCGCAGCTGATGGAGTGAGGGAGCACCAGGACCTCCGCCCCCCGGCTCACCAGCGAGCGCAGGGTGTTCAGCTTGACCCCTAGGTCGATCACCGCCACCCGGACGCCCGTGGGCTCGGCGAGGCGTCCGGCGCCCCGGCGCAGCGCCGGGTGCAGCGGCTCGGTGGCCGTGTACGGCACCGAGGTGGAGACCTCGGCAACCAGCTCCTGCTCGCTCACTGAAGGCGACTGCCTGGCGGTCCTCACCAGCTCCTCCAGCGAGAGGGAGCCGAGGTCGGCGAGGACTCCGCGCAGGGTCCCGTGATCTCGGAGGTGCCTGGTCAGCGCCCGCGTGTCCACCCTCTGGAGGCCGGGCACGCCCTGGCGCTGGAGCCACTCGGCCAGCGTCTCCTCCGCCTGCCAGTGGGGGGCGGTCGGGCTTGCCTCGGCCACCACCACCGCGCGGGCCCAGGCCCGGCTGGACTCCATGTCCACACGGGCGGTGCCCACGTTGCCGATCAGCGGCTGGGTGAAGACCACCACCTGGCCGGCGTATGAGGGGTCGGTCAGGACCTCCTGGTAGCCGGTCATGCAGGTGTTGAAGACCACCTCGCCCAGGACCAGTCCCGCCTCCTGTGGGCGCCACAGCCAGTCGCCCTCGAAGTGGGCGCCCGACTCCAGCACCAGTACGCCGCGCCTGGGCTCAGGCAAGTTCGGCCTCCCAGCCCAGCTCCCGGCGGAGGAAGGCGACCCTGCCCCTGGTGAAGGTGGCCAGGACCAAGCCTCTGAGGGGCCTCTCCCAGAAGGGGGTGTTGGTTCCCAGCGAGAGCCATGAGCCCGCCTCGGGCCGCCAGACCCCCTCTGGATCGAAGACGGTGAGGTGGGCGGGTTGGCCCTCCCGCACCGCGGGCTCGGGCAGCCTTTCCGACACGCGCCCGAGCACCTCCAGCGGCCGAGCGGTGAGCGCCTCGACCACCCGCTCCAAGAGCGGCCCGCCGCGCGGGTCCGAGAGGACCGCGGAGAGCTGGGCCTGGACCCCGCTGAAGCCCGGCGAACGTCGCTGGAGCGGGTCCGAGGGGGACTCGTGAGGGGCGTGGTCGCTGGCCAGGGCGTCGATCGTCCCATCCGCCAACCCCGCCCACAGCGCCGAGCGGTCCTCATCGCCTCGGAGGGGTGGGTTGCAGGTGAGCTCCCGGTCGCGGGCCTCGGGGTCACGGAGAGGCCCCTCCAGCACCAGGTGGTGGGCGGTCACCTCCGCGGTAACCGCCAACCCATCCCGCTTGGCTTCCCGGACCAGCTCCACCGCACCCGAAGTGGAGAGGTGTTGCAGGTGGAGGTGGCCCTGGCCCGCACGGCGAAGCGCATCCAGGGCCGAGCGCACCGCGCTGACCTCAGCCTCCCTCGGGCGCAGGAGCCAGGCGGTGGGGTCCTCCCCGCCCCAGGGATTGGCGGCCGCCAGCACCTCCTCGTCCTCCGGGTGGATCGCCACCAGCCGGCCGGTCGCACCGGCCTGCTCCAGCGCCTGGCGCAGGAACTCCGGGCTCAGGGCGTTTCGGCCATCGTCCGAGAACCCCGCGGCCCCGGCCCCCGCCAGCTCCCTGAGAGGTGCCAGCCGCTGACCGGCCAGCTGCTCGGAGACGGCGGCGAACTGCAGCACCGGGACCCGTCCCCAGGAGCGGTTCTTGGCCAGGCACTCGCGCAGACGCGCCACGCTGTCCACCGGCGGACGGAGGTTGGCCATGGCACAGACCGCCCCGAATCCGCCGGCCGCAGCGCCGGCGGTGGCGGTGGCGATGCGCTCCTTCCACGGCTGACCCGGCTCCCGGAGATGGGTGTGCAGGTCCAGGAAGGCGGGCGCCACTACCCAGCCCTCCCGCTCCACGACCACAGTTCCGGCGCGGGCAGCCATGCCGTTGCCCATCTCCTCGACGCGGCCGTCCCGGATGAGTATGTCCACCGCTTCCAGGGGCGAGCCCTCCAAGGGGCGCATGAGCCGAACCGAGCGCAGCAGGAGTCCCCTCACTCCGGCTCCTCCCGGGCCAGGGTGATGGAGTCCTCCCCGTCGCACTCGCGGAGCCGGACCCGCACCCGCTCGTCCACCCTGGTGGGCAGGTTGCGTCCCACGTAGGTGGCCCGGAGGGGCAGCTCCCGATGGCCACGGTCGACCAGGACCAGGAGCTCGACCGCCAGCGGGCGGCCCAGACCGGCCAGCGCCACCAGGGCCGCGCGGGCGGTCCTCCCGTGGAAGAGGACGTCATCGACCAGCACCACCACCCGCTGGTCGATGGCGGCCCGACCCGCAGGAGGGAGGGGAGCGGTCCCCGGGACGCCCGCCCCGGGGACCCGTGGGTTGTCGTCCCGAAAGGGGCCGGTGTCCAGCGAGACCGCCAGCCAATGGCCTCCACCCTGGGCCTCGACCAGTCCGGCCAGCCGGGCGGCCAGGTGCACCCCTCTCGTGGCGATCCCGCAGAGGGTGACGCGGTCCCCGCCGGGATGGCGCTCCTGGAGCTCCCGAGCCAGCCGCCAGAGGATCCGGTCCAGCTCCTCCGGCCCGCCGATGACGCCGCCCCGCCGGGGGGCGAGAGCGCTCACTCTGCGAGCACCCTGGCCAGCAGCGCCATTCTCACCGGTACCCCGTTGCGTGCCTGCCGGAAGTAGGCGGCGCGCGGATCGGCGTCCACCTCCGGGTCGATCTCCCCGACCCGGGGCAGGGGATGCATCACCACCGCTCCAGGGGGCAGGGCCGCCATTACCTCCCTGGTGACCCTGAACCGGGCGACGTCCTGCCCCGCCGCCGCGAGCGGCTGTGAGAGCCGCTCGGCCTGGATCCGGGTCTGGTAGACGACGTCCGCGTCCACCACCGCCTCCAGCAGGCTCTGGGCTTCGCGGACCTCGGCTCCGGACTGGCGCAGCGCCTGCACCGCGGGAGTGGGCAGCCGCAGCTCCTCCGGTCCGGCGAGGGTGACCCTGAGGCCCCGGTACTGGGATAGCAGGCGGATCAGCGAGTGCACTGTCCTCCCGTTGGCGAGATCGCCGGCCATGACCACCCGGAGCCCCTCCAGCCTCCCCAGCTCGGAGCGGATGGTGTAGAGGTCAAGGAGGGCCTGGGTGGGGTGCTCGCCGCGGCCGTCTCCCGCGTTGATCACCGGGACTGTCGAGACCGCCGCGGCCCGGGCCGCCGCCCCTTCCTCCGGATGGCGGAGGACGATGCAGTCGGAGTATCCGCCCACGATCCGGACGGAGTCCTCCAGGGTCTCGCCCTTTATGGCCGAGGAGAAGTCACGCGCGTTCTCGGTGCTGACCACCTGGCCCCCGAGGCGCAACATGGCGGACTCGAAGCTGAGCCGCGTCCTGGTGCTTGGCTCATAGAAGAGGGTGGCCATCACCCGGCCGGGGAGCAGCGGCGGCCCGCCTGCCCGAAGCCGCCGCGCCATCTCGTCGGCCGAGGCGAACAGCGCTTCCAGAAGAGCCGGGGGGAACTGTTGAGCGGAGACCACGTGGCGCGTTCCACCTTCGCGGATCTCCATCTCCCACCTCCTCTGACTGAGCGCGAGGAGGCAAGGCGGCGCCCGGCGCCGAGTACCTTGCCAGCCTCACAGGACCGGCTTCAAGGTCGCTGGCAAGAGTATACGGGGGTCGTCCCCGCCACGCTCAGGGCCGCCACGGATGCTTTGTCTCATACTCAGCCGGGACCAAGAACGGGAGCCGTCCATGCCAGAAGCGAAGGCGGTTGTCACCATCTCGGCCGCCTACGGAACGGGCGGGGAGCGGGTGGGCCGGGCTGTCGCCGGCAGCCTGGGGCTGCCTTTCCTGGACCGGGCCATCCCGGCGGCGGTGGCCAAGGAGCTCATGGCCCCACTGGCCGAGGTGGAGTACGCCGAGCGCCACCTGACCCGTGGGCTTCGCCACTGGCTGGACCTGTTCGCCCCCCTCGGCTCGGCCTGGCTGGGGATTCCCGACCCCTTGGAGCCCTTCACCAGCGAGCGGGAGTACCTCGATCACACCGAGTCGGTGATGCGCCGGGCGGCGCACCACGGGGTGGTGATCCTGGGTCGCGGCGCCTCGGTGGTCTTGAGGGATGTGCCCCGGGCCCTGCACGTCCGCCTGGACGGGCCGGCGGAGTTCCGGCTGGCCCTGGTCCTGGCCGAGACCGGGCTCGGGGAGCGGGAGGCGAGACGGTCGCAGCGGGAGACCGACCTGGCTCGACGGCACTACCTGCGCCACTTCTACAACGTGGACGTCGCCTCCCCGCAGCTCTACCACCTGTACCTGGATGCCACCGCGCTCCCCCGGTCTACCCTGGTCGAGTTGATCGTGACCGCTGCCCGGGCCCGGGCGGGGTGAGGCGGGATCATTAGCTAGGCTACTGATATACTCCGGGCGGTGGAGAGAGCCAGTGCCGCGGTCAGCCCGGAGCAGCTGGCGGCCGAGCTGCGCCCGGTGCTGACCTCGATCACCGTCAGCTGGAGGCGGGAGATGGGCTCTGCCACTGGGGTGGGGGTCAGCCAGGCCCAGCTCCTCCTCGCCCTGGCCACCTGCGGTGCCCAGCGGGTGTCCCAGATCGCCGCCTCCCAGGGAGTGAGCGGGGCATCCGCCACTGGGCTGATCTCGCGCATGGAGGGGGCGGGCTGGGTGCGTCGCTGTCCTGACCCTGCCGACGGCAGGGGGGTGGTCGTGGAGATGACCGATCTGGGCCGGCAGGTGCTGGACGAGGCGGCCGCGGTCAGCACCAGGCTGCTCACCGCGCGGCTGGGAGCGCTGAGCCCCGAACACCGGGCTCGGATCGCGGCTGCTCTGCCCGCCCTGCGCGGGCTTGAGCGGGACTGGGCCGGGCATCGCGGGGCCGGCCCCCGTTGAGCCCGGAAGGCGGGCACTCGGGGGGCTCGGTGAGCGTCTGGCATCAGCCCCGGGCGGTCTGGGCGGTGGCCTTCGCCTGCGTCGTCGGCTTCATGGGCATCGGGCTGGTGGATCCCATCCTGCCCTCCATCGCCCGGGGTCTCAGGGCCAGCCCCAGCCAGGTGGAACTGCTCTTCACCAGCTACTTCGCGGTGACCGCCGTGATGATGCTGGTCACCGGCTTCGTCTCCACCCGGATCGGCCCCCGGCCCACCCTGCTGGCGGGGCTGGCCGTGATCGTCGTCTTCGCGTCGCTGTCCGGCTCCTCGGGAAGTGTCGCGGAGCTGGTGGGGATGCGGGCGGGCTGGGGATTCGGCAACGCCCTCTTCATCGCCACGGCGCTCGCCGTGATCGTCGGGTCCGCCAGCGGGGGAGTCCCGGGCGCGATCATCCTCTACGAGTCCGCGCTCGGGCTGGGCATCTCCATGGGGCCGCTCGTGGGCGGGATCCTGGGCGGCATCAGCTGGCGGGGGCCGTTCTTCGGCACCGCGACCTTGATGGCCATCGGGTTCCTTCTGGTGCTGACCATGCTCGGCCCCGTGCCCCGGGCTGCCCGCCGCACCTCGCTGCTGGACCCGTTGCGGGCCGTGCGGAATCCGGGGCTGCGGACCATCGCGGTGATGGCGCTCTTCTACAACTTCGGCTTCTTCACCATCCTCGCCTACACGCCTTTCGTCATCGACCAGAGCGTCCACGTCCTCGGTCTCATCTACTGCGGGTGGGGCCTGCTCCTGGCACTCAGCTCGGTGCTCCTGGCCCCCCGCCTGGAGCGGCGATTCGGCACCGTCATCCCGCTTTTCGGCGTTCTCGCCTGCCTCACCCTGCTGCTGGCGGCGATGGCCGTGGCCCCCAGGTTGGGGGTGATCGTCGCCGTGGTCGCCTCGGGCGCGGTCCTGGGAGTGAACAACACGCTGGTCACCCAGGCGGCCATGACGGTGAGCGCGGCGGAGCGGCCGGTGGCCTCCGCCGGGTACAACTTCGTGCGCTGGATCGGCGGTTCGCTGGCGCCCTACCTGGCCGGCCAGCTGGCGGTCCATGTGGGACCGAGGGCCCCCTTCTTGATGGGCGCCGGGGCGGTGGCGCTGGGGGCGGTGGTGCTGGGCACGGGGCTGGCCCACCTGGGGGCCCTGCCCGGCCGCGCCGGAGCCAGCGTGGTGCCTGCCGGCGAGCGTGCCTGACAGAGGGGCGGCGCGCGGGGCCAGGCTGGCCGCAGGGCCGGAGGACGAGTTGGACTCGGCGGCCGGCTCGAGCTGACCTGGGAAGCCCGGCGGGTCGGCCCGCGTCCAGCATGATTGACTGGGTCCATTGAAACGGGAAACTGGGAAAGCGGAGTTCGTCCCGGCTCTGCGACGCACACCCCTCCCTTACCGGGCGGAGCCGACCAGCGCGGGCCCGGTGACAGGTCGGGGGCACAGGTGGCACTGACCACCGCCAGGCCCGCTCGCCCCCGCACCGGCCTCGCCCTCACGGTGATCGTCATCGGGGTGCTGATGGCGGCGATCGACGCCACCATCGTGGTCCTCGCCCTCCCGGAGATGGAGCGCGCCCTCCACGTTCCCCTCGCCCACGTGATCTGGGTGGTGATCGGCTACCTGCTGGTGATCACCCTGCTGGCGACCCAGGTTGGGCGGCTCGGGGACATGTTCGGCCGGGTGCGCATGTACGAGGCGGGATTCCTGGTCTTCATCCTGGGCTCGGCCCTCTGCGCCCTGGCCGGCAACGAGGTCACCATCATCACCTTCAGGGTGCTCCAGGGGGTGGGGGGAGCCCTGATCACCGCCAACAGCGGGGCGGTCATCGCCGACACCTTTCCCCCCGAGGCGCGCGGCCGGGCCTACGGCTACAACTCCGTCGGCTGGAACGTGGGAGCGGTGACCGGGATCCTACTCGGGGGGCTGATCATCACCTACCTCTCCTGGCGCTGGATTTTCTGGATCAACGTGCCCGCTGGCCTGGCAGCGTCTCTGCAACTCTAAGCGACTCTGAGCGGGGCGTAGCCGAGCGCCCTGGGGCCGAAGTCGCCACGAGGGACGACCGCGGTGGCATGGGCGTTGCGGTGGAAGCCGCGCCCGAGGGACACCCA
>JAKATL010000078.1 GCA_021827985.1 bacterium | reverse complement strand
CAACCTCGGACTCCACCCGCACCACCGGCTGACCGGCCTTGGCCGCCCACTCTGTGAGCCTTGCCAGCTGTCGCTCGAGGTCGGACCTCTGGTCGTGCGAGGAGACTCGCGCATAGAGGCCCAGGCCTGCTGCCGGGAGCGCGCTGGCCGCGCCGACGTTCACCAGGATGGTGCGCGGCCCCACCCGCTCAGCCGGGACCGGCAGGGTGCCGCTCTCAAACCATCGGTACGCGGTGTGGGGGTGGATCCCTTGGCGGCGGGCCCACTCAGTCAGGTTCACAACTGCAGACTAACACATATGTACGGGCTCTTGCGGGATGTTCCCGGGGACCAGTTCCCCACCCCTCCGATAATCTGGGGGCCATCCTCGCCGTTTCGGACCAGCTGAGCCGGCGCCGCCGGGCGGCTGGTGGTATGCCGCTTCGGGTTGCCGATCTCCTGGAGCCCATCTGCAAGGCCTACGAGATTCAGGGGGTGCTGGCCACGGCGAGCTGCCTGCACGACCAGGGGCTGGACCACGTCCTCCTGGTGCAGGGCGCCAGCGCGGCCGTGGGGGCCTATCTGCTGGGAGCCGGAGAAGACCAGGTTGGGGTGGCCGTCTCCAACTCCCTGGCGGACGCCTCCACTCTGAGGGTGTACCGGCACCAGCCCGTGGTGAGCTGGAGGAAGTCGTGGGCGGCGGCCGAGGCCGTCCAGCGGGCGCTCCGCTTCGCGCTCCTGGCTCTCCGCGGCGACCGGGGATGCCCGCGGGTGGTCTCGGCCCCAACCTGGGGTCTGAAAGCGGTACTGGGGGAGGAGGCGGTGCGGTTGGGAGGTGAGCTCGGCTGTGCCGTGGCCCCGCAGGTGCTGTACAAGGTGCCCTGGCCGGCCGAGTACCACGGGCAGTCCGCGGTGGAGGCGGCCATCCGGCTGCGGTCGGAGCTGCAAGGGCGGCTTGCGGAGTGCGGGAGGTCCACGTTCGGACCCAGCGGTCCGGGGTGACGATTCTGGACAAGCGGGGGCCCCTGCCCACGGCCGCCGATCGCGACCACTGCCTCCAGTACATGGTGGCCGCGGCACTGGTGTACGGGGACCTCGACTACTCGACCTACGAGGACGAGGCGGCTGCGAACCCGGAGCTGGAGAGGATCCGCGGGCTGACCCGCGTGTCCGAGGATCCCGAGTTCACTCTGGCCTACCACGATCCGGAGCGCCGGGCCGTGCCCAACTCGGTAGCGGTCGAGCTGATGGGTGGGCAGCGGCTCGGCCCGGAGGTGGTCTGGTACCCGCTCGGTCATCCGAGGCGCCGGCAGGAGGCGCTCCCGCCGCTGCGCCGGAAGCTGACACGCAACCTGGGCCGGGCGCAGGTCGCGAGCGAGCGGATAGGCGTTCTGGAGCGCCTGTTCGACGACCCCGAAAGCCTTGATGACATGCCCATACCGGACCTTCTGGACCAGCTGTCCGCCTGAGCGTTCCCCGTGCGCCCAGGACCACGGCGTTTCTCGGGACAGGGAGCCGTGGGTCCCGGTCCCACATCTGGTGCCCCATGCGCCGGGGCGTCCCCACCCCGCAAGCCAGGAGCCGATCGCTGGCCCCACCTGGCTTCGTCCTTGCCGGCACCTGGCACCGCCCCCTATGCTCTCCTGGCTCTTGAAGTTGCCCCCCTTTGACTACCGAGCACCGGAATCCCTGGAGGAGGGGCTTGGGCTGCTCGCCGCCGGCGACGGTGACGCGAGAGTCCTGGCCGGCGGCCAGAGCCTCATCCCCATGATGGCCCTCCGGCTCGCCCGGCCCTCACTCCTAATCGACCTGCGCAGGGTGGGAGGTTTGGCGGGAATCCGGGTGGACGCTGCGGGGATGCAGATAGGGGCGCTCACCACCCAACTCGTCGCTGAGCGCCATCCTGCGGTGCGGGCCAGCAGTCCACTGCTCCTGGAGGCGCTGGAGTTCATCGGGCACCCCGCGATCTGCTCCCGGGGGACCGTGGGGGGCAGTCTATGCCACGCCGACCCAGCTGCCGAGCTCCCGGCTGTGGCTTTGGTCCTGGAGGCGGAGTTGACGGCAAGGAGCCTTAGGCGGGGCGAGCGGACCATAGCCGCGCAGGACTTCTTCCTCGGCCCGTTCACCACCGCCCTGGAGTTCGACGAGGTGGTGACCGGGGTGGGGCTCCCGGCCCCGCCGCAACCCCGGGGAAGCTGCTTTCTGGAGGTGAGCCGCCGGCCGGGCGACTTCGCCATGGTGGGCGTCGCCGCCTCCGTTGTGCGAAACGGGGACCGGGTGCTCGACCTCCGTCTGGCGCTCAGCGGAGTCGGAGACCGACCACGCCTCTTCGCCCTGGACGAGCTTGAGCTGGATGCCCAGGCCGCACCGGAGAGCCTCTTCAAAGTGGCCGGAAGAAGTGTCGGGTCGCGGCTCCGCCCCCATGAGGATCTGCATGCCTCGGCTGCCTACCGGAAGCACCTGGCAACCGTGTTGACCGAGCGAGCGCTGAGGAAGGCCTACGCCAGGGCGCCGATCCCGGGAGGAGCGGCCGGTGCTTGAGAGCGACGGTCGCCCCCAGGGCCCGCTGACGATCCGGCTCCAGGTGAACGGCGAGGAGAGGAAAGGGGAGGTGGAGGGGCGCACCACCCTGGCCGACTTCCTGCGCGACCAGCTGGGCCTGACGGGGACCCACCTGGGGTGTGAGCACGGGGTGTGCGGCGCCTGCACCGTGTTGCTGGATTCACGGCCCGCCCGCTCCTGCCTGGTGCTGGCCGCCTCCGCCGAGGGCAGCCTGGTCGAGACGGTGGAGGGTCTGGCCAGGAAGGGCGAGCTATCCCGGCTCCAGCGGGCCATGTGGGACAGCCACAGCTTCCAGTGCGGCTTCTGCACCCCCGGTTTTCTGATCCAGGCCGCCGCCCTGCTGGCCGAGAACCCGAGCCCCACCGAGGTCGAGGTGCGCTGCGCCCTCTCGGGCAACCTCTGCCGCTGTACGGGGTACGAGAGCATCGTCCGCGGCGTGATGGCCGCCGTTGAGGGCCCTGAGCCGGCGGGAGCCGGGCCCAGGTGAAGGCCAGGGTTCCCGCCGAGCGCTACACCGGCACCTCGGTGCGCAGGGTGGAGGACGAGCGTCTCCTGACCGGGAGGGGCAGCTTTGTGGCCGATGCCCAACTGCCGGGGATGCTGCACGCCGCCTTCTGCCGCAGTCCGCTCCCCCACGCCCGGATCGTGGCAGTGAACACCGAGGCCGCCCGTCTGGCCCCGGGAGTGGTGGCGGTCTTCGACGGCGCTCAGATGGCGCAGATGGCCTCGCCTGTGGCCGACCCGGGCGATTCACCGCAATCGGGTAGCCAGGTGTCGTTCGGCATCCTGGCGGTGGACAAGGCCCGGCTGGTCGGGGACCCGGTGGCGCTGGCGGTGGCCCAGAGCCGAGCCCTGGCCGAGGACGCCTGCGAGCTCATCCAGGTCGAGTACGAAGAGCTGGCCCCGGTGGTCACGGTGGAGCAGGCGCTCGACCCCAGCGTCTCTGCAACTCTAAGCGACTCTGAGCGGGGCGTAGCCGAGCGCCCTGGGGCCGAAGTCGCCACGAGGGACGACCGCGGTGGCATGGGCGTTGCGGTGGAAGCCGCGCCCGAGGGACACCC
>JAKATL010000077.1 GCA_021827985.1 bacterium | reverse complement strand
AGGATGGTGCGCGGCCCCACCCGCTCCGCCGGCACCGGCAGGGTGCCGCTCTCAAACCATCGGTACGCGGTGTGGGGGTGGATCCCTTGGCGGCGGGCCCACTCAGTCAGGTTCACAACTGTAGACTGACACGTATGTACGGGCTCTTGCGGGATGTTCCCGGGGACCACTTCCCAACCCCGGTCGTGCGCCGGCTGAGCTGGGTGCCTGGGGCCATCAGCGGGGTGATGGCATCGTTCACGGGGCTGCTGGCCAGCGTGGTTCTGGTCCTGGGCCGGCCCGTGATCCCGGTGCCCGCGGCGATCGGATTGGCGGCGGCCGCGTTCGTGGCGGTCCGAGTGCTGAAGTGGAGCATCCTGCTGGTGTTTGTCATCGGCCTGGCGGTCTGGGGGGCGTACCTGCTGCTGGGAGGCGCCGCCTGATCCGGCCTCACGTTCCCTCGGTCCTCATCCGGGGCGCCGGTCTGACCTAAGTTCCCCAGCAGCGGTGGCGGGCCGAAGCAGAAAGCCCCCATGGGACGCGGAATAGGGACATGCTCCGAGCGGTGGTTGGAGTGCCCAGGCGTAGCTCCGGTCCATCAGGCGCTGGAGCGGTGGGTGGCCCCCCAGGGCGAGGATGGGCCCCGCCGGCCGCGGTGCGCTCGTCAGAACCCGCCTCCGCTGGGCTCGAATCTGAGCACTGGGACGCACCCGAGGGACCGTGGCCCAACTCACCCTCATCTCGCCGCTCCGGCTTTGCCGATAATCGAGGCAGAGTTGGAGGCGGGTGTGGTGGATGAGAGCGAACTACTGACTGTGGAGAACGCCGCGCAGACCCTTGGGGTCGCCCCCGACAAGGTCCAGGCGCTGATCTTGGCGGGAAGCCTCCCATACCGACTGGTCCCGGGGGAGGGGGGGACGCTGGAGGTGCGGGTGGAGCGCTCTTCGCTGGCGGGTCTCCCCTCGGGGGCGCCGACGCGGAGCTCCGCCGGAGAGGTCGGCGGCCAAGAGCAAGGGGTCCCCGACCCGGAGCCGCCAGCGGCGAGCGCCGAACGGTACTCCCTCACGGTCCCCCAGGAGGTGAGAGCCCTGGCATCCGGTTTGGCCGATGAGCTCTTCCAGCGCTGGCAGTTGGCGATGGAGACCCAGTTCCGCCAAGAGCTGGCGGTTCGGCTCCAGTCTGAGCTCGCCCACCGGGAGCGGGTGATCGACGACCTGCGCGAGGAGGTCCAGGAGCGGGAGGAGGAGCGGTTCGGCCCGGGTGGGAGGCGGGTGCGCGGAATGACCGACCTCTATGCGACCTGGGAGCGCCGCAGGACCCTGATCCGCCAGAGCCGAGAGCTGGCCGAGACCGAGCGCCAGATGTCGGAACTGCGGGCGCGCCTCCGGGAGCTGGGGGTGGAGGACGATGATGAGGGCTCGACCGTTGACGTCCATCCAGCCTCACCTCCAGCAGCCGATGGCAACCCTCCCGAGCACAGCCCTCGCGGGTGACGGCGGAGGTCTGGCGTAGCTGCTCTGCTCCGCTGGTGACCTGGGCCCGCCATCCTGACGGAGGTAGCCCGGCAACTCGTTGGTTGGAAACATCCCCCAAACGCGCGGCTGCGTCCCGGGCCCGGAGCGGCGGAGTGGCTGTCGTCCATCTGATCACCGATTCGGCCGTGTCGACGGCTCAGCCCCTGGAGGGGAAGGAAGGTGGTGGCCAACGCCTGCGCACCCCCAGCTCGCCCGGCACATCACCCCCATACCGCCCGCTTGTCCGAAGGAGAAAGCCAAAGCGTGTAAAGGACTAGCGTGTAAGCCTTAAGCGTGCTAATCTCGCCCCATGAGCGCGGCCAACCCGTACCACTTCGGCTCTCCAGTCGACGAGCTCCACTTCACCGATCGGACCGAGCAGCTGGAGAGGCTGGCGGCGGTCATGCAGAACGGCCAGAACCTCATCCTCATCGCACCCCGGCGCTACGGCAAGACCTCGCTGCTGCGCCGAGCCGTGGAGCTGGTGGAGGCCAGTGGAGGCCGCAGCGGCCGGGTGAGCCTCATAAAGTGCAGCAGCGCCGAGGACGTGGTCCAGACCCTGATGCACGGGGTGGTCTCGGGGCCCCTGGGATGGGTTCGCGGTCGGGCCACCGAGTTCAGTCGCTGGCTGCGGCGCATCCGGGTGGCACCGGAGATCCGGATCGACCCGGCGTCGGGACTGGTGGAGGGGGTCTCCCTCGGGCCCAGCCTGGCGGCGTCTGACTGGCGGACCGTCCTGTCAGAAGTGGTGCGGATCCTGGCAGACCTCGCGTCCGAGGACCAGAGTCACCCTGTCTCCCTGGTCATCGACGAGTTCCAGAAGGCGTACGAGATCGATCCTCTGATCGCCGACATCTTCAAGGACCTGGTGGACGACCTCCCCGGGGTGAGCCTGGTCTTCGCCGGCAGCAAGCGCCACATCATGGAGGTGATGGTGAGCTCTCCGGAGCACGGCGCTCTCTACAACGTCGGGGCCAAGCTCTACCTGGGCAAGATCTCCGAGCCCGACTTCGTCCCCTACCTCACCACGAGGGCAGCGTCGGCTGGAAAACACCTTCCGGCGGCGGCGGCCAGCCGCATCTACCAGGCGGCGGCGGGGATTCCCAACGACGTGCAGCTCCTTGCCTTCTGGGCATTCGCCATCAGCGCCGGAGAGATAACCGAGGAGTTGGTCGACGCGGCGGTGGCCTACGCCATCGACGACCAGCGCGAGGAGTTCACCCTGGTCTTTGACCGGCTCAGCCTGGTCCAGCAGCGGCTCCTCAAGCTTCTGGCGCAGGGCCCGGTGCGGGCGGTCACGGGCCGGGCGGTGCAGTCGGTGCTGGGGGTCAGCCACCGCGGCACCCTGGACGCTGCCCTGGCCCTGGAGCGGCTGCAGCTCGTCGAGCGGACCGGCAACACCTGGACCATCGCCAATGGGCTTCTCGGGGAGTGGCTGCGCGGCCGGTACGAGTGAGCCGGGCCGCGGCCGGGGCGGGTGCCTCGGGTCACGCGCGCAGCCCACAGCCCCCAGCCGGCGGAACGGGCGATCGGGGCTGGCATCTCCGCGACCTGCGGTGCGGAGACCCGAACCGCCGCAAACCGATGAGATTCCCAGGGTGATGGCCGGGACTCGGGCGACAGGTTGGTCCATCCGCCCCAGGCGGGTCAGACTTGGGAGATGACCATCGCCCGGCTGGTCGGCGGGGGGAGAATGTCGCGGCGCTCCACGGAGCGGTGTTTGCGTTCGGCCTGGCGCGCCCGGATGGCCGCACCCCTCTGCTTGCCCGTGGCGTCGGTGCTGCTCGCCTCCTGCGGCTCCATCGCTGCGAGGGTCGGGGCCAGTGGCCATTCCTCCCCGGCGCCTTCCGCGACCCAGCGCGCCGAGGGGGCGGCCACGCCGAGCGGCACCCCAGCGGCTCCTTCGTCGTCAGCTGCCGGTCTTCCAGGCGCAGCTGGAGTCTGACCTGTCCGGTCTGGGACGTCTGGCCAGCGCCGGACATGGCAGCCCGGTCCTGGTGCACGTGACGACGGCCACGCTCCCGGGCTGGGAAGGGTCTGTAGCAGTGGTGTGTCTTGCTAAGCGAACATGAGTGATGTGTAAGACTTGGTGGCATGGCATTACTGCGACTCAAGGCGGCGGCGGAGGTGCTGGGAGTGCACCCGGTGACGTTGCGC
>JAKATL010000051.1 GCA_021827985.1 bacterium | reverse complement strand
GGGTGTCCCTCGGGCGCGGCTTCCACCGCAACGCCCATGCCACCGCGGTCGTCCCTCGTGGCGACTTCGGCCCCAGGGCGCTCGGCTACGCCCCGCTCAGAGTCGCTTAGAGTTGCAGAGACGCTGGTCTTCGGAATGATCGGCTCCCACGCGAGCCAGGACCAGCATCAATTGTGGCCACCTCGACCCGTGGCGGCAGGTCCGGGCCGGGCGCCGGTGGCGGCCGTGCCCATGGCCGGGTGGTGGCGCAGGTCACTGCGGACGGGGAGGGTGGTCCGGCGGCGGCCGGGGCGGGGGAGGCGGATAGGCAGGAGGCAAGCGTCTGGGCCGCGATCGTCGGCGCCGTGGTAGCAGCGGCCTGGGATCATCCCCGCCAGATGGCGCTGGATCATGTCACCCATGGTGGGTAGGTTCCCAGGGCCGATGGCAGTGCGACCCCACTGGTGCCGGGGCGGCCCCACCCGGGTGGGGCCGACGGGTGACGGCCGCCGGATGTAGTCCCCAGACTCTCAATCTCGCATGGTCTCGTGGCGGGGGACGCAGAGGGGCCGTCGGCGGTGGGGCACCATGTCGGCGGCATTCATCCCGGGCGGCCTCGAGCCCACCGAGGTGTCCAACCCAGACCAGAGCACGGCTCGGTTCACCACTCAGGGCCCAATTGCCCCGCCGCACCGAGATAACCCACCAGGCGATGGAAGTAGGGGACGCTCCTGTGGTCTGAAACCTCCGGGTCGCCACCGACGGCATCCTGGGGCAGCGCCCAGGTCCGCACGGCGTCGGGCTCGGTGGGCTTGGGTGCGGCGGCTTGGCAGCAGCCCGGGCGGTTCGGGTAGCACCAACCGGCCAACCGCTCCAGGCTTCCCGCTCCCAAGAGCTCACCAAGCGGGCGAAGGCCTGGCCGGGCCAGCCCTCCCGTCCCTCCTCGCTTGCCGGATGAACCGCATAGATTCGGCGGTCCGCCTCGAGCTGCCCGCGGCAGCTCGCGCCCCCTGCAATAGGACGACTGCCGGAGCTCCCGCGGGGTGGTGAAACGGCTCCTCGGGTCGGCGAAGCTCGCCGCGCCGGCACGACCGCCCACGCGGGAATCCCCCCAGCCGGGACGGCACGAAGATGCTCCAGGCGGAGGCAATTGGGGGCCGCCTCGAGACGCGCTCGGTCGTCTGGATGCCCAGAACCCATGAGAGGGCACGACAGCGGCTCCGCATTGGAATGGAGGGGCCGGAACTCCATCCCTCGCCTGGCGATCGGCCTCGGCGCGGCTCGACACTGTCATCCGAGAGGTCGCGGGCCTGGCCCGTGCAGAGCCAGCACCATGGCCCGCGGGATACAGCCCCAGCCCGCAACTCAGCCCGGTCATTGCCGCCCGGCACCGCCGCCGACCATAAGCATGAGCATAGGGCCGAGTACTCGGTCCGCGGATCACAAGTCGGCAACGCCTGGCTCGCGACGGCGTGGCTGGAGCCCTTGTGGATCACGAAGCGAGAGCGAGTCGGCGCCACTGACGGCGGGACGGCTTCCGGGGGGCTCCAGTCTACCGGGGAGCGCCGGCGCTCCCCGGTAGACTGGAGCCGTGCCGTACCGGGGAGTCATCTTCGATCTCTACGGCACACTCATAGACGGCTGGACGTCGCAGGAGGCCGACCTCCGGGCGCAGGAGCTCGGGGAGGCGCTGGAGGCCCCTCTTGGGCCCTTCCTGGAGCTGATGGAGGCCACCTACACCGAGCGCGCCACCGGGCGGCTCGGCGACGTGGCCCCGATGCTCAGAGCCCTCTGCCTGCAGGCGGGCCACGATCCCTCGGAGCGCGCCCTGGCCCGGGCTGCGGAGCTGCGGATCTCCCAGTTCCGCGAGGTCTTGAGCCGCCCGCGCCCAGAGGTGCCGTCGCTGCTGGCCATCCTGCGGGATCGCGGGGTCTCGGTGGGGATGATCACCGACTGCTCCGCCGAGACCCCACGGCTCTGGCCCGAGCTGGGCTGGGGCCGGCCGGTTCAGTCGCCGCTCTTCTCCTGGGTGGAGGGGCGCCGGAAGCCGGACCCCGAGCTCTATCGCAAGGCGCTCTCCCTTCTGGGGCTGGAGGCGGAGGACTGCCTTTACGTGGGCGACGGTGGCAGCCAGGAGCTGACCGGGGCGGAGGCGGTGGGGCTGTCCGCCCGGCGGATCCTGTACGGGAACCACCTGGCGCTGGAGCACATGCGGTACGACCCGGACCGGCTCTGGGAGGGGGAGTCGATCACCAGCCTCATCGAGGTCCTTGCCCTCGTCGAGGGCTGACAGGGGCAGAGGTGGCCGGCCAGGAGTTCCAGCCGGTCGCGGTCTTGGACTGCGATCCCGGCAGCGCCCAGGTGTACGAGTTCGGCTGGCAGTCCTGGAGCCCCGCCGCGCTCTACCGGGCCGAATCGCGCTCGGCCCGACCGAGTAGCCCGCTCGCCCAGGTGATGAACTACCGCCCGGGCTGCCCCGCGCCCGGGGAGGGCTTCCAGGGGGAGGGGCTGCTGGCGGTGGCGCGAGGCGGCGAGGAGCCGATTCTGATCTTCGCCGCCGAGGGGCCGGACCCGGTCCCCTCGATTCGCGCCCGGCTCCTCAAGGACCGTCTGGAGGTTAGCGCCAACGGGCAGGTGCGGATTTGGCCAGGCGAGAGGGGCGCGGGGATGGATGAGTCACTGGGGAGTTGGGCCGAGTCCTTCCCCAGAGCCGGGCGGGCCGCTCGGAAGTCGCTTCCGTCCGTCTGGTGCTCCTGGTATTGCCTCGGGGACCGGGTCACGGCGGCCTCGGTCATCCGGGCGGCTCGGTCCGCCAGGCAGCGGCAGCTGCCCATCTCGGTCTTCCAGGTGGACGATGGATGGCAGGCGGCAACCGGGGACTGGTGGCCGGATCGGGAACGGTTTGGCGATCTCCGGGAACTGGCGCGAGCGCTTTCGGCCGACGGCCTCGAGCTGGGGCTCTGGGTGGCGCCCTTCGTGGCCGCGGAGGACAGCGAGACCGTCCGCCGACATCCCGACTGGTATCGGACCGAGCTCGACGCGGGACGCAATTGGAAGGGACGGATCCTGGTTCTGGACCTCCGCCGGGAGGCGGCCCTGGCGCACCTGACCGGCCGGCTCCAGGGGCTCGCGGAGCTCGGCGTCTCCTACTTCAAGCTGGACTTCCTCTACGCCGGAGCACTTGAGGGTCCCGGCTCGGGAATCGGCCCCTACCGGATGGCGATGGCCTCGATCCAACGCGCCATCGGCAGCAGGGCGCGGCTCATGGCCTGCGGCGCCCCCCTCCTGCCGACCGTGGGGCTGGCGGACGCGGTCCGGGTCGGGCCGGACACCGCCCCCGGCTGGGAGCCCCCGGGCGGGGACCTGAGCCAGCCGTCCGGCAGGTCGGCGCAGGTCGTGAGTCGGGCACGGGCCTTCACCCATGGCAGGTGGTGGTCCAACGACCCGGACTGCCTCCTGGTCAGGCCTGGGGTGGAGAGGCGGGGTCTGCGGGCAAGGCAGCTCTCAGAGCTGGCGGGCTTGGCGTCGTCCGGGGACCTCCCCGACGACTTGGACGGCTGGGGCCTCGCCCGGACGAGGAGGCTGATGCGCCCCTCGGCGACGGGTCCCAGCGCGCCGCCCGGGCCCATGCCGGTAACCCGGGCCTGAGCAGCCGGCCGCTCCCGGTGGGAGTCAGCTGAAGTGGACCCGGACGGTGAAGGACCCGGTGACCGCCGGCAGGTCGACGGTCAGGAGGTGGGTCGCCAGGTCAAAGTGATAGGCCGGCGGGGGGCCTGCCAATGAGCTGCTGACGGAGAAATGGGTGAGGAAGTGCGGCACCTCGACCACCAGCGGCCGGCCGCCGGTCGGCCCCGTCATCCCCACCGCCAGCTCCCCGCTGGAGGGGTCGTACGCCAGGGAGGTCAGCCTACCGGGGGTCGCCCTGGGGTAGGCACGTGCCACCAGCCGGAGGCGGCTGGGGTGTTTCACGAAGGCCCAGCTTCCGCCCTCGTCCCAGTCCCAGTAGGCCCAGCCCAACCGGTAGGAGTCCAGCTCGTTCATCTCCCGGGCGATCCAGGCGTTGCCGGAGGCCCCGGGAGGGCCGCCCACCTCACCCACCCAGGGGGCGGCTCCGGCGGTCCTGGCCTGGCTCTCGAGCAGCTTCAGCGGGGCTCCGTACTGGGGGACCGGAGTCTGCCAGGGAGGCTCGAGCAGGGTGGCGAAGACGTGGCTGGAGAAGATCTGGTTGGGATAGGGCAGCCGGCCCACGTAGGTGGGGAGGCCGAAGTCCAGGGTCTGCTCCTCCATGTACATCTGGCGGGGAGCCACCCTGGCCATCGCTGAGATCAGGCTGGCCTCGAAGGGGAGCAGGAACTTGGCCTCGAACAGCCCCGGGGGGATGGGGAAAGGGTGGGGCTCGTTCCAGACGTCGAAGGCGGCCACCGCTGAGTCGTGGCTGAAGGCCCTGGCCACCACGGTCCAGGCCTGGATCGCGTCCTCCTGCCAGCCGCCCAGATCCGCCCAGAAGATGCCGTAGCTCGCCAGGACCCCAGGGGCCAGGTGGCGGTTCCAGGGGCTGCCCGCCGGGAAGCTGCGGGGAAGGAATCCGGCCGTGAGCCAGCTGGGGGCCCCGTCGCCGCCGTAGTAGATGCTCCAGTCGATGTTGTGGAAGTCGATCACCGAGTAGATGCCTTGGTTGGCGGCCTCCCCCACCACCCTCTTCAGGAGGTCGAGATATGAGGATGAGAACCTTCCCGGCCGGGGCTCGAGGAGGGACCAGCTGATGGGAATCCGGATGACGTCGAATCCGTCCGCGGCCATCTCCGCGAAGTCCCTTGGGGTGGGAACCGGTCCTGGGCGCATGTCCTTGGCCTGGAGCAGCCCGGTGACGTTCATCCCCCGCAGCAGCACCTGGTCCCCCGCGCTGTCCAGGATCTCCTTGCCATTGCTGTGCAGCCAGGGGAGCTCCGGGGTGGAGGAGCGGCCCGCCCGCGCCAGCGCGGCCCGGGCGCCGCTCGGGTAGGCCGGATAGGAGTTGGGGATCACGGCGTAGGCGGCCAGGAGCAGCGCCACCATCAGCACGGCGGTGCCCGCGCCGGCAAGGCAGCCGCAGCAGCCCCGCCGGCACCCCCGCCGGCACCCCCGCCGGCATCCGCTGCGCCGGTCCGGCTCAGGCTGCGGAAGGATCCCAGAGTCCCCCTCGGCCAGCGTCATTGGAGCCGGGCTCACCATCAGGTGGCGGACTGCACCAGTGCTGCTCCCCGCTTCCCGCCGGGCCCGGCCCGCAGACCATTCCCCCACGGTGGCGGGGGGGGTTGGACGAGGCGGTGAGATCGCACGAAAGCTCCTCCGCGTGGCCGGCAGGCTAGATGATGGCCCGTGGATCGGTGGTTGTCCAGCCCCCGCACTCCCTCAGCGAGAGTCGTACCCGGAGCCGGTCGCTGTCTTGAGCCTCGGCACCATGGGCACGCTCCCGTGATCCCCCGGGTATCGATGCACGCCCGGGTTTCGGGGACCCGCCGGAGCACTTCCGAGGCTTTGTGCGGGCAAGCTGGCCGAGCGCCAGCTCGGCGATCTGGGTCAAGGGATCAGAGGGCCTGGCTGCCGCCCACCGGCCCCAGGACCGGGAAGCGAGAACTGCGGCGGCGCCCGGCCACGCAGTCACCGGATGGACCTCCTCCACCCCGCCGACACCCAGCTTCAGGGAGCGGTCTGGCCTGAACCGGTGGATGGGCTGGGAGGGAGCCGGCGTGAGGGCCGAGGAACGCGGCGGCGGCGGCAATCGGGCACGGTCGCGGGCTCGGGCGGTGTCCGCAGATGGGGTTCTGGGGCCTGTGGCCCCGGAACAGGGTCGAGAGGGGCCGCCGAGGGCGCGTTGGAACCCAGGTAGCCCAGGTGGCCGGTCGCCGGAAGGGGTCGGGTGGCCTACCCGGCGGGGCCAGGTGGAGGATCTGGTGGTGCACGGCCCAGAACTCCTCCTTGGGGAACATGCCGGAGGCCAGCCGCAGGCCGGGCCGCCGCCCACCCCGCGCCAGCCGGGCCGGCACCGAGAGCAGCCAGCGGCGCCGCAGCTGGGTGTTGTGGGGGTGGCCCACGGCTGCCAGCTGCTCTTCGCCGAGGCTGCCCCCAAGAGCGGCCTTGGCCTCCTGGCGCTCCCGGCAGACGTTGAGCGCTGAGAGCGTGGAGGTCAGGTTGGTGGCGATCACGGCCGCGGTCTGCCAGGCGCAGTTGGCCCGGCGCCGCTGCCAGAACTCCAGCTCCACCGCATCCTGGGGCAGGTCAGTGGCCATCAGGAGTAGGCGTAGGTGTGGCCCACCAGCCCCTGGAGGGCCGGCTGCAGCTGCCCCTTGGGAATGGTCCAGCACCGCCGGCTCCTGGGGCTCTGGGCGATCTCCTTCGCCTCCACCCTGACCCGCCGCACCTCCCCGTGCCCCTTCGGCAGGGTGCGCAGCGCCCCCAGCACCAGACGAGGAGCAAGCGGCCTCACGGAAGCGGATCCTGACCGCAGCCCTCCGCCGCTCAGCCCCCGGCGCCGCTGCTTGCACTGCCGCACCCTCTCCACCACGGCGCCTAGCCGCTCGACTAGGTGCAGCTTGGAGTCCAGCTCGCGCACCAGCAGCAGCCCGGTGTGAGAGGTGAGGCTGGGGTCGTCAGCGCCGCGGTGTACGGTGGGGGCGGATGCGCCACGCTTCACTCGCTGAGTGCCTCCTGCCTGGAGCCGATGGGCGTGTGACAACCCTCACTTTCCAAATCAGCGGGGCACCTCTGCCTCCAGCCCCAACCCTCCTACCCGCCAGGGGTCCGTCAAAGTCGCGCTTCCGATCTCCTCCCCGCCTGACGGAATGCTCAGGTGAGGACCGCCGACCGCGTCGGTGAACTCAGGCGGTACCCGGAGACTGCCCTCCTTCTTGACTTTGACGGGGACCTGTCCTCCCCACCGCTATCCACTCCTTCAGTTCTGATCATGTGTTACGATCCGCCGTTCTCGCCAACACAGCGGTGAGGGCGGAAGGGCGGGCCGGTGCTGGAGGCAGTCGTGCCTGCAAGACCGCACGAGGACGTGGGCGGTGTGGGAGGTGAACGCACAGGGCCGTGACTGACGCCAGAGACGGGAAAGTCGGTGGGGGCGGTGCGAGGTCGCGTCCCCTCGCCCCCGGGCATCTCGTCGGCCTCCCCGAGCGGGCGGCGTGGTGTCCGCGGGATCTCGGAGCGTCAGTCGGCCACGTAGCGGGCATTTGGTGCACAGGCCTGCCCCTGGTGCTCGGACTGACGATCGGCCTGCTCCTCTCGGCATGCGGTGGCTCGACGTCGACATCGAGTCCCGGCCCGAGCGCGGCCTCGGTACCGACCCCATCGCCGACGAGCGCTTCTGGGGCGGTGGATCCGTGCCTGGTCGGCTCCTGGATCGACCGGGGCGAGTCCGACACGCAGAGCTACCGAGGAACGCCGGTCGTGATGAACGGCCTCGTCGGCAAGACGATGGTCATATCCGCCGATGGTGGCGACACGATCAGCTTCGCGCACGCCAAGTCGTTGCGGGGGCAGGTCGACGGATCAAGCTATGTGATCACCGAGATCGGAGCGATCACCGAGCGTGTCAGCACGCGCGGCGGAGTCCTTTCGTTCGCCGACGTCAACTACACCGCGTATAGCGCCACCGCCTCGTTCGGGGGGGCGTCCACCTTCCCGCCCCAGCCGCCTCCTCCCCTGCCCGAGAACTACAGCTGCGATGCCACCACGTTGAAGCTCTCTGGTAGTGGTGTCCGCGCCACGTTCACCAGGGCGACATCCTCTGCACCCGCGTCGTCGAGCACCTCGTCTTCTCTCACCGCGCCCGTACCGTCGGCCTCCGCCTCCCCGGTGATCCCGGACTTGTTCGTTTCCACCGCCGCGATCCCGCCTCCCGGTGAACTCTTCGTCTGGCCCGATTTCCCCACCACCATCGCGCGGGACGACAACGACTGGATGGCAGGAATCACGTGGTCGGCTGGTCCGCAGAGCGCCACGGGCAGCGGAACTCTGTACACGGACTTGTCCTGCACGGGGCCGGCGGCGGCTTGCCCTCCAACTGCCGAAGGCACCGTCGAGTTCAGTGCGACACTTCCCGAGACGTGCATCGTGACCTTTGTGAGTCCCTCCACCGGCGTCCGCCAGTCCGAGCAGGCTCACGTGTACGGCCATCTCCAGTACACCCAGGTGAGCGGCTCTCAGCCAGGTCAGATCGTCATCTTGCCCTCACCGTGCGCGTGAACCGTCGATCGAGGTGTGAGATCGGTGCGGCGCCCGGTCAAAGCCGGTCGTGGCGGGTTGCCCGGGCTGACGGGCTTGGCACCCACGGCCGCTGACCGCCCGTCAACGGGAAGCGGCGTGTGGTCCTCGCCAGCCCTCCGTGTCACGGCCACCCTTCAGGCTATGGGCAGCCTCACCGTGGGGGAGCTATGCCGCTGTCGGCGACGCATCGGGTAGTCGGGATCGTCGGGAGGCTGGGCACTCCCCCGGGCGAGGTCACGAACTGGATGGACAGGCGGGGTCACGGACCGGACGGAGTCCAGGCGGGGGGTGGAGCCCCTCCAGCCACCGCTCTCAGCTGCCATTGACAGGTGGCAGGAAAGCTCAGCCTGATCGACACAGGCCCGGTGGCGGGCGGCGCCACCTGGGAGAACTCCGGCGTACCCCAGCTCTCGATCCCCTGGCCCGGGCCGAGCTCACCACCGAAGGAGTCCAGCGCGGTCGTGTCCCCGGGCTGGTAGACGGCGATGGTGTGGTTCGAGGCGCTGGCCGAGCTGGGGCAGTTCCAGATGTCCGCCAAGCCCCACGTCTCCTGGCAGCTGCTGAAGCTCACCGTCCCGCTGCCCGTCCCCTGCCATTGGCCCAACAGCGTCCCGGCGGGCTCGGGCTGGGCCGGAGCCGAGCAGGACCCACCGCTTCCCTGGCCGGCCGGAGCCGTCGAGGCAGCTTGGGTCGGGAGCGGGGGCGAAGCCGTGGTGGTGGCTAGATGCTGCCCTGGGCCCGTGGCCCCCCCGCTCGAGCAGCCAGCCAGGACCAGCCCGACACACAGCGCGCTCAGAGCCAACCCGACCCTCGGCAGAGCACTGGCCGCGGTGCCAACTCCCACACGCCGCATGTGACGCGATTCTCGCACACGCACGCTGCGCCTGCATCCCCAACGGGTCGCCACACCGTTCCTGCTGAGTGCCCGTGAGCGACACCCGGTCGGGACCAGCGGTCCTTCCCGACCTGGGTTGTGCCAAGCAGGCCATCGCCGTTTCGGGTCTTGCGCCACGTGGGTGGTTGCCCGGACGCCTTCGGAGCTTGGGCTGGCCCTCGCACCCGGTACCCGTCATGGCGACGCCTGCCCCGTGGTAGCTCTCCACGTCAGCGGGCAGAGCCGCCGCTTCGATCCTCCGGTTGGTCGGACGTGGTCACACCTGGACTGGCCTTTGGTTCGGCGCCGGGCGGAGTGCCCTTCTACCGAGCACCACGGCCGCGGCCGTGTGCCCGGATACCTGCTGATGCTGGGCCCAGAGGGGAGCCAGCCAGTGCTGCCTGCCCCAGATCGAGGAGTAAGCGACGGGGACTCCAACCACCGCGATGCCCCGCCTGGAGGCCATCGCCACCAATCGATCCCGGAACTTGGCGGTCGGCATCCCCGAGACCACCTTGCGGAACCAGCGGCGGGAGCCGTATTGCTCCCGGCCGGTCGAGCGCATCTCCGAGAAGCCGAGGTCCTCAATGGTGATGGACCTGGCGCCTCCCGCCTCGGCCAGCTCCAGAAGGTCGGTGATCGCCTGGCGCAGGTGCCCGTCCCTGGTCGAGGCGGACAGCTCCTCGGTCACCAGTGCGACGTGAGGCAGCCGGCCCACCGGTTGCCGAAGCGGTCGAGCAGGGCGGGAGCGAGGAAGCCATGGTTGTGGTCCACCGCCAGGGTGCGTGCGGCCGGGTCAGAGAGCAGATCCTGGTAGGCCGGGACCCTGGGAGGGGAGGTCGGGGTGAAGCTGGCATCGATGTAGAACCGGCTCTGGGCCTGGTCGAAGGAGATGGCGTGGGCGACCGCCCGGTCAGCCTCGACCTGGGCCAGCCACTCTGCCTGGCGGTACGAGAAGCGAACTTCAGCCTGGAAGCGGTACCGGGTGAGTCCCCCTCTGGTCGAGTTGGCCAGCCGGGCCAGCGGCTCGGGCAGGTCCACCTCCAGAACACCTTCGGGGCCGACCCGGATGGTCTCGTTGCCAAAGCTCTTCCCGGACTCGCCGTTGGCGGTGATCCACCACCTCGAGGCATCCCATAGCTCTCGCCACTGCTCCCTGGTCATTCCGGCCTCGTCCAAGTGCAGGCGGTGGCGCAGCAGCCGCTTGCCACCCCTGGTGATGTGCACCCGACCGGATTCGAGGGGCGAGAGCCGCATGACCAGCGGCGGGAAGTACACGTTCAACTGACCCCTCGCACGGCGGGCTCTGCTGGCCACGAAGGTGGTGGCCAGCCCGTGGTCGCGGGAACCGGGGTGTGTTTCTCGCTTAGGTACTGCGCCCAGTTGCCAAGCCGATCGCGGTGGACCATACTTCGACCTGCAAGCTGCCGGAGGCCGGTGGGGTCTGGCGTTTCACCAGTTGCGCCCACAGGGCTGGCCAGTTCGGCACCCGTCGCACGGAGGGTTCTCATGGGACAGACTCTGCGGGTCACGGTGAACGGGGAGGGGCGCAGCGACGAGGTCGAACCCCGCCTCCTCCTGGTGCACTATCTGCGGGAGACGTGCGGGCTGACCGGCACCCACGTGGGCTGCGACACCAGCCAGTGCGGCGCCTGCACCGTGCTCCTGGACGGGGCCGCGGTCAAGTCGTGCAACATGCTGGCGCTGCAGGCGGACGGTGCCGAGATCACCACCATCGAGGGGCTGGCCCCGGAGGGAGGGCTCCACCCGCTCCAGACCGCCTTCTGGGAGAACCACGGGCTGCAGTGCGGCTACTGCACCCCCGGGTTCATCATGGCGGCCGCCGCGCTCTTGGCAGAGAACCACGACCCCTCGGACGAGGAGATCGGGAGGGGGCTGGAGGGGAACCTCTGCCGGTGCACCGGTTACGTCAACATCCGCAAGGCGGTGAAGGCGGCGGCCCAGGCGATGCGCGAGGGGGCTGCGGCCCCGATCGGAGGGTAGGGAGATGGCGGTCACTCAGCTGATCGGAGCCCGGGTCCAGCGCCGCGAGGACCCGCGGCTGATCACCGGCCATGGACGCTTCATCGAGGACCACACCCTGCCCGGGCTGACCCACCTGGCGGTGGTGCGCAGCCCCCACCCTCACGCCCTCATCCTCGGCATCGACACCACGGCGGCCCGGGCACTCCCGGGGGTGCTGGCGGTGCTAACCGCCGCCGACTTCCACAAGGTCCTCAGCGGGAGCATGCCGGTCACCCCGGCTTTCGCCCCGGAGAAGAAGTACGTGCCGGAACGCTTCCCGATCGCCGAGCGCGAGGTCTGCTTCCAGGGGGAGCCGGTGGCGGTGGTGGTGGCCAACGACCGTTACCTGGCCGCGGACGCCGCGGACCTGGTCCATGTCACCTATGAGCCCCTGCCGGCGGTGGTGGACCCGGAGGGGGCGATGAGTCCGGGCAGCCCGCTGGTCCACACCGACGGGCCGGACAACATCGGCTGGGACATGACCTACGCGGGGGGCGACATCGACGCCGCCTTCAGCCGGGCCGAGGTGGTGGTGAAGGAGCGCATCATCCAGCAGCGGCTGGCCCCCACGGCGATGGAGACCCGGGGGGTGATGGCCAGCTACTCCCCCTACTCCGAGGACCTCAGCCTCTGGCTCAGCAGCCAGAACCCCCACTTCATCCGCCTCTTCGTGTCCGGGGCTATGGGGATCCCGGAGAGCCGTGTCAGGGTGGTCTCCCCGGACGTGGGCGGGGGCTTCGGCAGCAAGATCAGCCCCTACCCCGAGGACTACCTGGTGCCGGCCGCCTCCAAGCTCCTGGGTCGGCCGGTGCGCTGGATCGAGACCCGGACCGAGAGCGTCATGACCACCATCCACGGCCGGGGGCAGGTGTTCACCGCGGAGGCGGCGGCCCTCCGCGATGGGACCCTTTTGGGGCTCCGCCTGACCCAGGTGCTGGACCTCGGCGCCTACCACGGGACCTTCGGGGCCTTCCAGGCCTGCGCCTGCCTCATGTCCGGAGGGGTGTACCGCTGGGAGGCGATCTCCGCCCGCACCGTGGGGGTCCTCACCAACAAGGTGCCCACCGACCCCTACCGCGGGGCCGGCCGGCCCGAGGGCACCCACCTCTGCGAGCGGATGGTGGACCGGATGGCCGACGAGCTGGGAATGGACCCCGCCGAGCTCCGGCGCAAGAACTTCGCCCGCGAGTTCCCCTTCGTGAATAACTTCGGCCTCACCTACGACTCCGGCAACTACGACGGCACCCTCGATCGGGCCCTGGAACTCTCCGACTACCAGGGCTGGCGGCAGCGCCAGGCGGCGGCGCGAGAGGAGGGCAAGCTGGTCGGCATCGGGCTCTCGACCTGGGTGGAGATCTGCGGCTTCGGCCCCAGCGCCGCCACCGCCGGAGCCACCGGGGGGATCGCCCTGGTGGAGTCCGCCCAGATCCGCTTTCTGCCTTCCGGCTCGGTGGCCGCGTACGTCGGGACCCACGCCCACGGGCAGGGGCATGACACCACCTTCTCGCAGCTGGTGGCCGAGACCCTGGGGGTCCCGCTGGAGGCGGTCGACCTACGTCACGGGGACACCGCCGAGGGTCCGGCGTTCGGCTACGGCACCTACGGCAGCCGCAGCCTGTCGGTGGGGGGGATGGCCCTCTACACCGCCTCCCAGGAGATCCTCGCCAAGGCGAGGAAGCTGGCGGCGCACCTTCTGGAGGCCTCGCCGGACGACCTGGAGTTCACCGCCGGCGCCTTCACCGTCCGGGGCAACCCCCAGGCCAAGAAAACGATCCAGGAGGTGGCCCTGGCCAGCTACGGCGGCAATCTCCCGGCGGGGATGGAGCAGGGGCTGGAGGCGGTGAGCCACTTCGACCCCCCCAACTTCGTCTGGCCGTTCGGGGCCCACGTCTGCGTCGTGGAGGTGGATCGCGAGACCGGGGCGGTGGAGATCCTCAGCTACACCGGAGTCGATGACTGCGGCAACGTCATCAACCCGATGATCGTCGAGGGTCAGGTCCAGGGCGGCATCGCCCAGAGCATCGCCCAGGCGCTCTTTGAGGAGGTGGTCTACGACGGGGCGTCCGGACAGCTGGTGACCGGGACCATGCTGGACTACCTGGTACCCACCATGAACGAGCTCCCCACCCCCAAGCTCGATCGAACCGTGACTCCCAGCCCCACCAACGCCCTGGGTGTGAAGGGGATCGGGGAGGCGGGGACGATCGCGGCCTCGGCAGCGGTGATCAATGCCGTCTGCGAGGCCCTGAGGCCGCTGGGGATCCACCATGTGGACATGCCCGCCAGCCCGGACCGGCTCTGGCGGCTGATGCAGGAGGCAGGGCGGTGATTCCAGCAGCATTCCAGTACTCGAAGGCCGGCTCGGTGCGGGAGGCGGTGGCCCAGCTCCGCGAGGCCGGCCCGGAGGCCAAGGTCATCGCCGGGGGGCAGAGCCTGATCCCGCTCCTGCGGCTCCGGCTCTCCCAGCCCTCCCATCTGGTCGACGTCAACGGGGTTCGCGAGCTCGACTACGTCCATCCCGAGGGCGACCTCCTGCGCGTGGGTGCCATGACCAGGCACTCCACCCTGGTCCGCTCCGAGCTGGTGCAGCGCCACCTCCCCCTGCTGGCGGAGATGGCCGCCCAGGTGGGCGACCCGCAGATCCGGGCCCGGGGAACCCTGGGTGGAGTCTTCGCCCACGCCGATGCCGCGGGAGACTACCCCACGCTGGCGGTCATGCTCGACGCCACCATCGTCACGGACCGGCGCCGAGTTGCCGCCCGGGACTTCTTTCAGCACCTCTTCACCACCGCCCTCGCCGAGGACGAGCTGGTCTGCGAGGTGGTGTTCCCCATGGCTCCGGGACCGCACCGCTACATCAAGTTCCGGCGCCGGCTTTACGACTGGGCCATCGTCGGGGCGGCCGTGCAGAAGATGGATTCCGGGTGGCGCGTGGGGCTGACGCACGTCGGCCCCACAGCGGTTAGGGCGGCCGCGGTGGAGAGCCGCCTGCAGGCCGGGGCCACCTTCCCGGAGGCCGCCGGAGCCGCCGCGGACGGCCTGGAGCCCCCCAGTGACGTGCGCGCCTCGGCGGACTACCGGCGGCATCTCGCCCAGGTCCTCACCCGCAGGGCCCTGGAACAGGCGGCCTGAGGACGGTCTCGGCTGGTGGGTCGGGGCGCGGAAGGGGCGCCGGAGGAGTTCGGCTGGCCGGCGGCTGAGGGCCTCGACTCGGTCGAGGAGATGCGCTCCCGGCTGGCCGCCGCCAGCTACCTGGCCGACCCCGCCCTGGCCACCGTCGCCTACCTGGGGCTCAAGCTGGAGCGGCCGGTGCTCCTCGAGGGAGAGGCGGGGGTGGGGAAGACTGAGCTGGCCAAGGCCCTCTCCAGGGTGCTGGGCGCCCAGCTGGTGCGGCTGCAGTGCTACGAGGGCATCGACGTGAGCCAGGCGCTGTACGAGTGGAACCACGCCCGTCAGCTGCTGGCGATCCGGCAGCATGAGGGGGAAGGGCCGGACCTCGACCTCTACTCCGACCGCTTTCTCATCCGCCGACCCCTCCTGGAGGCCCTGGCGCCGGCGGACGGGCGGCGCCGGGTGCTGCTCATCGATGAGGTCGACCGCAGCGACGACGAGTTCGAGGCCTTCCTCCTGGAGATGCTCTCCGACTGGCAGGTGACCATTCCTGAGCGCGGCACCCTCAGCTGCGCGAGTCCCCCACTGGTGCTCCTCACCTCCAACCGGACCCGCGAGCTCCACGACGCCCTGAAACGGCGCTGCCTCTACCACTGGATCGACTACCCAGGGTTCGCCGAGGAGCTGGCGATCGTGCGCCTGCGCCTTCCCGAGGTCCCGGCCCAGCTGGCCCGCCAGGTGGTGGCCTTCGTGCAGCAGCTGCGCTCCCTGCAGCTCTACAAGCTGCCCGGGGTGGCCGAGACCCTCGACTGGGCCGCCGCCCTGATGGCGCTGGAGCGCAACCGGCTGGACCCCGAGCTGGTGGCCGCCACCCTGGGCAGCCTGCTCAAGTACCAGGAGGACCTGGCGGCGGTGTCCGGAACCAGGCTTCCCGAACTGCTGGCCGAGGCCGGTGTCGGGGGCTGAGGTTAAGGCGGAGATGGCAGGGCTCGTACCCACCCTGGTCGGGCTGGCCCGGCGGCTTCGCCGCGAGGGGCTGCCGGTGGGCACCTCCGAGCTGCTGCTGGGGCTCAGGGCGGCTGCCCTGGTGGGCGTGGAGGACCGGGCCCGGCTCCGACTGGCAGTGCGCTGCTGCTGGTGCCACCGGCGCGGGGACCTCGCCGTCTTCGACCGCGCCTTCCGGGAGGAGCTGGGGGGTCCGCGCCCGGAGCCCGCGCGGCTGGCCCGCCCGGTGGCCCAGGTGAGCGTGCGCGCCGAAGCCCCGGGCGCGGCCTCCGACGCCACCGGGCCATGGTCCGAGGGGCAGCCGCGGGGGATCGCCAGCCTGGAGGAACGGCTGCGCCGGCTGGACTTCGCCGCCTGCACCAGCGAGGAGCTGGCCGACCTGGAACGGGCGGTGGCCGAGCTGGCCGCACGGCCGGCGCTGCGCCGTTCCCGGCGCTACCAGCCCGCCCGCCGGGGCCGGCAGCTCGATTGGCGCCGCACCAGCGCGGCAGCGCTGCGTTCCGGGGGCGAGCCGTTGCGCTTGCGCCGCCGCCGCCGGGGGGACCGGCCGGTGCAGCTGCTGCTGATCTGCGACGTCAGCGGGTCGATGGAGCGCTACGCTCGCCTGATGGTGCGCTTCCTGCATGCTCTGGAGAGGAGCTCCCCGGGCGCTGAGGCCTTTCTCTTCGGCACCCGCCTCACCCGGGTCACCCGGGAGCTCCGGCAGGCGGATCCCGCCGCGGCGCTGAGAGCGGTGGGCGCCACCGTCCCGGACTGGTCTGGAGGGACGCGCATCGGCGACTGCCTCCACGAACTGCTCACCAGCTGGGGTGGGCGGGCGCTCAGCCGCGGGCCGGTGACCATCCTGCTCAGCGACGGCTGGGAGACCGGGGATGTCGCCCGGCTGGCGGAGGCGGCCGCCCGGCTGCGGCGGGGCAGCCGCCTCTTCATCTGGTGCAACCCGCGGATGGGCGATCCCGACTTCCGTCCCGAGGCGGCGGGGATGCGCGCGGCGCTCCCCCACGTGGACCGCCTCCAGCCGGTCCACAACTACGCCAGCTTGCTGCAGCTGAGCCGGGTCCTTCGGCTCGACGAGAGCGGGCGGCGGCGCCGCGCCCGTCGGGTTGGGCCGAGCCTTGCTTGAGCTCATACCGACCCTGGACGACTGGGCCTCCCAGTACCCCGAGGTGGCGGTGGCGACCGTAGTGCGCACCTGGGGCTCGACCCCCCGCCCTCCCGGCGCCCGGCTGGCGATCGCCCCTGATGGGAGGATGGCGGGGTCGGTCAGCGGGGGATGCCTGGAGGCGGAGGTGGTGGAACAGGGGCTCCGGACCCTCTCCGGGGAGGCGCCCCGGGTCCTCCACTACGGGATCGCGGACGAGCTGGGCTGGACGGTGGGGCTGGCCTGCGGGGGGGAGGTGGACATCTTCGTGGAGCGTCTCCGCTGGGACCCCGAGGACCCCCTGGTGGCGGAGGTCAAGGAGGCGGCGCGGAGCGGGGCGGACGCCGTCCTATGCACCTGGATCGCCGGCCCTGAGGTTGGTCGCAGGGTGCTCCTTGTCGGCGGGCGGCTGGTGGGGGTTGGCGGACCAGCCGAGCAGGCGGCTCTCGCTGCGGCGGCCTCGCCGCACCTGCGCAGCGGTCGCGCGAGGGTCGAGGTGGTCCTGGGGACCGAGGTCCTGCTGGAACCTCTAGGCACCGCCCCGGAGATGGTGATCATGGGCGCCGTGGACACCGGATCCTCCCTCTGCCGGCTGGCCCAGGAGGTGGGGTACCGGGTGCTGGTGGTGGACCCCCGAGAGAGGTTTCTGACCCGCGAACGGTTTCCCAGCGCGGACGAGCTGATCCAGGAGTGGCCCCAGGCCGCCCTGGCCCATCTGCGGCTCGGGCCCCGGGACGCGGCGGTCTGCCTGACCCACGATCCCAAATTCGATGACCCCACCCTGCTGGCCCTGCTGCGGAGCGGGGTCGGGTACATCGGGGCCATCGGCAGCCGCCAGACCCAGGAGGCGAGGCGGCAGCGGCTTATCGAGTTGGGGGCGGACCCGCAGTCCCTCCCTCGCGTCCACGGTCCGGTCGGGCTGGATTTGGGCGGCGCCACCCCGGCCGAGCAGGCGCTGGCCATTCTGGCGGAGGCGGTGGCCGTCCGCTACGGGCGGAGCGGGCTGCCCCTCCAGGCCGGATGAAGCGTGTGAGCCAGCCCTTCGTGGTGCTGGCGGCCGGCGCCAGCTCTCGCATGGGCCGGCCCAAGCCGCTGCTGGAGCTGGGGGGGAGGACCCTGCTGGCCCATGCCCTCTGGGCCGCCCACGAGGGGGGGGCGGAGCCGCTCCTCGTCGTCGCCAGGGACCCCGAGGAGCTTAGGTCCAGAGCGGGCCGGCTACCCGCGACGGAGTGGGTGGCGAGCCCGGAGTCCGCACAGGGCCAGTCGCACTCGCTGCTGGTGGGGTTGGCCGCGGCGCTGCGCCACCGGCCCGAGGCGGTCCTGGTGGGGCTGGCCGACCAGGTGGGCCTCCGGCCGGAGGCGGTGGCCGCGGTGCTGGAGGCGGTGGCCCAGGGCGGCTCCCCAGCCTGGACCGTGGCGTACGGGGGAGATCGCAGCGCCCCCGGCCACCCGGTGGCACTCGGGCCCGCCACCTGGCCCTTGGTGGACCGGCTTCGAGGAGACCGGGGCGCTGGGCCGATCCTGGCCGAGCTGGGCGAGGAGCTGAGGTGGGTCGACCTGCCCTCCAGCTGGCGGCCGGTGGACTGCGACACCGAGGAGGACTACCAGGCGCTGGTCGCCGCCGATCTCGCCGGCCTCCGGACCCCATCGGGCAATGCGGGCTGAACTCATTCCGGCGGACGTCTGGCGGGGCTCTCCTGAGCGCTGGCTGGGAGGGGTGCTCTGCCAGGACCTGAGAGCCGGAGACGGAACCCGGCTGCTGGCCAAGGGCCATCGGCTGGAGCGCGCCGACGACCTGCTCCTAGAGGCAGCCACGCCGGGCGAGATCCACCTGGTGTTCCTGGAGCCGGGGGACGTGGATGAGGACTCGGCGGCGGTGCGGCTGGTGGCGCGGGTGGCCGGCGAGGGGTTGCTGGCCGGTCGGCCGGTCGAGTCCCAGGTGACCTGCCGGGCGCGCTGGCGGGG
>JAKATL010000050.1 GCA_021827985.1 bacterium | reverse complement strand
GGCATGGACCTCCTGCGCACCGTGCGTGAATGGGAGTCCAACCCCCTCATCCTGGTGGTGAGCGCCCGGGGCCAGGACGCCGACAAGGTGGCGGCGCTGCGCGCGGGGGCCGATGACTACCTGGCCAAGCCCTTCAGCCTCCAGGAGCTCCTGGCGCGGGTGGAGGCCCGCCTGCGGCGGGCGGCGCCCCCGCGGTCCGAGGGTGTCCTGGTCTCAGGAGACCTCCGCCTCGACGTCGCCTCAGGGCAGGTCCTCCGCCGAGGCGTACCGGTCCGGCTCACCCCGATGGAGATGGGCGTACTCCACGAGCTCTGGCGTCACCGGGGCCGGGTGCGCACCCACCGGGAGATCCTGGCCGCGGTGTGGGGCCCCGCCTTCACCGCCGAGCACACCTACGTCCGGACCATCGTCCAGCGTCTGCGGGCCAAGCTGGAGGACGATCCGGCCCACCCGCGCTGGCTGACCACGCTGCCCGGGGTGGGATACATCTGGCAGGAGACGCCCCAGCAGGCTCAGCCGCCGAGGTAGGACATCTCCACCTTGGGCGGCCCGCCCACCACGCCCTGGGCTCGCTCCTCGGAGTACCGATCGCTCCGCCTCCGCCAGAGCCCCTGCACCAGTTGACTCAACTGGAGGTCCCCGGACGTACTACGCAGGGTTGGTCGAAGGTCAGTCCCGCCCCGGGAGAACAGGCAGGTGTGGAGATGACCGTCGGCGCTCAGGCGAAGGCGGGTGCAGGCGCCGCAGAACGGCTGGCTGACCGAGGAGATCACCCCCACCTCGCCGGCGCCGTCGCGGTAGCGGTAGCGGCTGGCGACCTCCCCGGGGTACGTGGGGCTCTCCGGCGCCAGCTCCCACCGCTCCCCTATCCGTTCCAGGACCTCGGAGCTGGGCACCACCTCGTCGAGCCTCCAGCCGTGGCTCTCTCCGACGTCCATGTACTCGATGAACCTAAGGACGTGGCCCTGGTCCCTGGCGAAGGCGGCGAGCTCCAACAGGCCGGCGTCGTTCAGGCCCCGCCGGACGACACAGTTGAGCTTTACCGGCCTGAGGCCAGCCCGGACCGCCGCCTCGATGCCCGCGACGACCACGTCCAGCCGCGCTCCCACGCCGTTCATCTCGGCGAAGACCGCAGGGTCCAGAGAGTCCAGGCTGACCGTGACCCGTCTCAGCCCGGCCTCGGCCAGATGATCAGCCATGCGACCGAGCAGCAGACCATTGGTGGTGAGAGCAAGATCCCGGATACCGGGGACCGAAGACAGCTGGCGCACCAGCAGGGGCAGGTCTCGCCGCAGCAATGGCTCGCCTCCAGTGAGACGCACCTTGGACACCCCCAGGGGGACCAGAACCCGCACCACCCGCTCCACCTCCTCGAAGGTCAGGACCTCCGAGCGCGGCAGGAAGCGGAATCCGGGACCGAACACCTCCCGGGGCATGCAGTACTGGCAGCGGAAGTTGCAACGGTCGGTGACCGAAACCCGGAGGTCGCGCAGCGGCCGGGAAAGCTGATCTAGGACCTGCACTGGCCCGGTCATCGTACGCCCTCCCCGAGCAGGGGAAGGATCAGTGGGCGATCGCCGCCCGCGCCGACTCCTTGAGGGAACCCAAGGTCCTCAGCACAGCAGTGGGCTCGTAGCCCGCGTGGGCCATGCAGTTCTCGCACTTGGGGTTGCGCCCGCGGCCGTACTGGTCCCAGTCGGTGGTCTCGAGGAGCTCCTTGTAGGAGCTGGCGTAGCCATCCGCCAGCAGGTAGCACGGCCGCTGCCAGCCGAACACCGAGTAGCAGGGGATGCCCCAGGGGGTGCACTCGAAGTCCACCTTGCCCTCCAGGAAGTCCAGAAACAGGGGCGAGTGGTTGAGGCGCCACTTGCCGCGCCGACCTTCGGAGAAGGCCTCCCGGAAGATGGCCCGGGTGCGGTCGACGCCCATGAAGTGTTCCTGGTCGGGGGCCTTCTCGTAGGCGTAGGCCGGGGAGATCTGCATGTTGTCGACCTCCAGGTCGTCGTTGAGGAAGTCCAGCACCTCGCGGACCGACTTGGCGGTGTCCTGGGTGAAGAAGGTGGTGTTGGTGGTGACCCGGAAGCCACGCCGCTTGGCCTCCCGGATGGCCTCGACCGCCTGGTCGAAGACGCCCTTGCGGCTCACCGACTCGTCGTGCCGGTCGCGCAGCCCGTCCAGGTGCACCGACCAGGCGAAGTAGGGGTCGGGCTTGAAGAGGTCCAGCTTGCGCTCCATGAGGATGGCGTTGGTGCAGAGGTAGACGTACTTCTTGCGCTCCAGGAGGGCCTGGGTGATCTGGTCGATCTCCTTGTGCACCAAGGGCTCGCCGCCGGCGATGGAGACCACCGGGGCGCCGCACTCCTCGACCGCGTCGATGCACTGCTGCACGCTCAGTCGGCGGCGCAGGATGTCGTCCGGGTGCTGGATCTTGCCGCAACCGACACACTCCAGGTTGCACTGGTAGAGCGGCTCCAGCTGCAGCACGAGCGGGAACTTCTTCACCCCCCGCAGGCGCTGGGACATGAGGTAGGTGCCAACCTTGATCTTCTGTCGCACCGGGATCGACATCTGCTTCCTCCGGCCGCTGAGGTCACGGCCCTGCCTGGCTTGATCGTTTAGGACTCTAAACCTTGAAACTGTCGTAGAGTCAAGCCATGGGTTCATCCGATCTGGAAGCGGCCCCCCGCCTGAAGATCGGAGACGCGGCCAAGCTCACGGGGGTGACTCCCGGCCGCATCCGGCACTATCAACGACTGGGGCTCCTCAACCCAGCCCGGAGCCCCAGCGGCTACCGCTATTTCGGTGCCGGTGAGCTCCTCCTCCTCCTCCAGATAGACCTGCTGCGCAGCCTGGGGATGAGCCTTGCCGAGATCTCGGGAAGCCTTCCCCGCCTCGGTGCGGAGGGGTCTCTGCGCCCGGCCCTGGAGCGCCACCGCCACACCCTGGAGCAGGAGCGGTCCCGTCTGGACCGCATGCTCCACGCGGTGGAGCGTGCCCTGGAGTCCGAGGAGGCCGGTGCGGAGGCCGTGGCTGCCTACTTGGCCGTGGCCCACTCCACCCCGCGCGAGAGCCTGGGCATTTTCGGACGGCTAAGAAAGCCGCTCTCCGAGGAGGCCGCCGGGGAGTGGGCGGACATCCTGGGCGGGGGCTGGGCACTGCCGGTCTCCCCGATCCTGGGACGCATGCTCCTTCCCGACCGGGTCACCGAGGTCTTGGAGCGGCTGGCGCGGGCCCCGGGCAATGAGGTTCTCTTCGGCCGGGTGCGCGAGCTGGCCGCCTCCATCCTGGCACTCTCCGACCCGACCACCCGCAAGACCCCCCGGCAGGTGGCCACCGACTGGGTTGCGGCCCTCACGTCCGACCCGCTGCCGGAGGAGGTGCAGCAGGCGCTCCGCGAGACCGTCCCCCGAATCCGTGAGCTGGAGGTCCTGAACCAGGGGTTCCAACTCTGGGCCGAGTCCATCTCTCCGGCTGCAGCCAGCGTCCTCCGGACCATCCAGCAGCTGGCCCGCCGGCGCGGCCAGCCGGTCCTGGGGGTGCTCCTGGTACCCCCTCCCCCCTCCTAATCCGACGCCCCCATGCCCCCCGGGGGTATCATGTTCAGGGAGGTCACACCGATGCTCGCGGTCCACGTTTTGGGGATGATTGGAGCAGGGCTGCGCGAGGCTCTGGCCATGGTGTGGGAGACCCTCTGGGCCCTCACCCTCGGATTCCTCCTCTCCGGAGGCGTGCAGGCATTTGTTTCCCGCCGCGAGATGAGCTCCGCCCTGGGCCGCCCGGGTCTGCTCTCCTTGACCCGAGCGGCGGGCTTTGGGGCCGTTTCCTCCTCCTGCTCCTATGCCGCTTCAGCGATGGCCAAGTCGCTCTTCGCCAAGGGGGCCGACTTCGTGGCCGCCATGGTCTTCATGTTCGCCTCCACCAACCTGGTGATCGAGCTCGGGGTGGTGCTCGCGGTGCTCATCGGCTGGCAGTTCACAGCCAGCGAGTTCGTCGGCGGGCTGCTCATGATTGCCCTCCTGGCCCTGGTGGCCCGGGTTCTCTTCCCCCGGCAGCTGGTGGAGCGGGCCCGAAACCGGCTGAACGGCGGCCCCGCCGACCTCGACGAGGGTGCCAGCTGCGCGGCGCCGCGCCCCGCGCAGGACCCCCTGGAGGCCGGCTGGCGCGCCCGGATGCGCACCCGTCAGGGGTGGAGCGACGCCGCCGGCTACGCCGCCGCCGACCTGACCATGCTCCGCCGGGAGCTGGCCATCGGCTTTCTGGTGGCGGGCTTTCTGGCGGCTTTGGTACCGAGCTCAGCCTGGCAGGCGCTCTTCCTGACCGGCCACGGCTTCTGGTCCTCACTGGAGAACGCGGTGATCGGGCCCTTCATCGCCATCATCAGCTTCGTCTGTTCGGTCGGCAACGTCCCCCTGGCGGCGGCGCTGTGGAAGGGCGGGATCAGCTTCGGAGGGGTGGTCAGCTTCGTATTCGCCGACCTGATCAGCATGCCGCTGCTGCTCATCTACCGCCGCTTCTACGGTTGGCGGCTGGCCCTGCGCATGCTGCTGGCCTTCTGGGTGGTGATGTCCGCCGCCGGCCTCATGGTTCAGTACCTCTTCCAGGCGGTGGGGATCAACCCGCCGGGGCGGCCCGCCCAGCTGGTCACCCACGCCTTCACCCTCACCTACACCAGCTACCTCGACCTGCTGGCCCTGGTGGCCCTGGCGGTCATCTTCTGGCAGTACCAGCGCCGCCGGGCGGCGGGCGGCAGCGCCCGGTACGCCATAGACCCCATCTGCGGGATGCAGGTGGAGATCGCCAACGCTCCGGCCACCCTGCTGCTCCAGGGAAAGACCATCTACTTCTGCTCCGATCGCTGCCGTGACCGGATGGCCGCGGGAGCTGGCTCACCTGCACAGGGAGGAACCCTAATGACTGACGCTGCCACCAGGGGAGGAGATGCCCTCCTCGCAATCGACCCGGTCTGCGGCATGGAGGTCGACCCGCAACATGCGGCCGCGACCCTCGTCCACGAGGACACCACCTACTACTTCTGCGCGCTGTCCTGCCGGGACCGCTTCGCCGCCGAGCCCGGCCGCTACCTGCGCTCCCGGCCACCTTCGGAGCGAGTTCTGGATCCGGTCTGCGGGATGGAGATCGACGCCGCCACCGCGGCGGCCAGCTTCCAGCTCGCCGGCACGACTCACTACTTCTGCTCTGTGGGGTGCAGCACGGAGTTCCAGCGCCGGTTGGCCGCGGCGGCCGGCCTTCCGGGTTCCAGCGGCGCGGCGGGGGCATGACCAGCGCGCCCGCCGGCACCGTCCGCCGGGGCTCCTACCAGGCGACCAAGCCGGAGCTGCTTCGGCGCTTTCGCAAGGTGGAGGGCCAGGTGGCGGGGATCGCCCGCATGGTCGAGGAGGAGCGCTACTGCCCGGAGGTGCTGATCCAGATCCGCTCGGCCACCGCCGCGCTGGACCAGATCGGCTACCTCCTCCTCCGCGAGCATCTCGCCCACTGCGTTGCCGACGGGATGCGGCGCGGTGAGGGCGACCAGTACCTGGATGAGGTGATGGAGGTGGTTCGGGGCTTCTCGCGGCACTGACGCACGGGCCGCGCCCACCGCGATTGGTTACCTCGCGAGGATGGCGCGTTGTCATGGCGCGATGGTTCGGCCCCCCATCCGGTTACGCCCGAAGCTCCTCGGTACCCGCCGTGGCTCCCGGGGTCAGTCGGCCGTCGAGTTCGCCCTGGTCGCGCCCCTCCTGTTCCTCCTCATCTTCGGGATCGTCGACTTCGGGCGGGCGATGTTCTATCAGAACGAGATCACCAACGCCACCCGGGAAGGGGCGCGGATCGCCATCCTGGCGAGCAATCCCTGCAACACGGTATACGGCGACCCCGCGGACAACTGCAGCACCTCAGCAACTCCCTCCGGCCCCACGGTGTGCTCGGCCATCGAGGGCAGCGCCACCCTCATCAGCAACTGGAGCTGCGGTGAGGACGGGGTCCTCCCGGCCAACCCAAAGCCCGGTTGGGCCTACGTCGAGGTGGACCAGGCATCGAGTGCCGGGGCCGCCTGCCCCGGCGCCACGGGCGCGGTCTCGACGCCCCGGCAGAGCGGCACACTCCTCATCACCGTCACCATCCGCTACTACTTCCAGCCCATCACCCCAATAGTCGGGGCACTCTTCCCCAGCACCTTCTACCTGAGCAGTTCCATCTGCGCCCGTGACGAGTACTGAACATCGGCCGGGACGCCGGGAGCGGGGCCAGGCCATGGCCCTGGTGGCCCTTCTGGTGTTCTTCGTGGTCCTGGGCGTGGCGGCCCTGGCTATCGACGTGGGCTCCAACTTCGACAACCGTCAGCAGCTGCAGAGCGTCGCCGACCTCGCCGCCCTGGCCGGGGCGGACCAGACCGGGGTCGACACCACCACCATCCTCCCCGACACCCAGGCGCTGATCTGGCAGAACTTGGGGGTGTCCCCGGCGAGCGCAAGCTGCACTGGGTCCCCCTGCACCATCTCCGCCGGCGGCTACACGGCGACCGTCATCTACCCCTACGCCCCCTTCAACCCGACAGTGAACGACTACCCCCCGGAGCTGACCGTGGCGGTGAACCTCATCCACCTCAATC
Organism: bacterium; assembly: GCA_021827985.1. Classification (GTDB taxonomy): domain Bacteria; phylum Chloroflexota; class Dormibacteria; order Aeolococcales; family Bog-877; genus JAJYXT01. The sequence continues at coordinate 12,027 of JAKATL010000050.1, read as the reverse complement.
CCATCCATGGCTTCGAGGGATTCCTGGGATTCGGGCCGACGACCGTCCGGGTTCACGCCGCCGCCGCGGGACTGCAAGGGACCCACCAGTTCCCCTTCGCCCTCGCCACCCGCTTTTTGGACCTCACCGGTGGCGGGAGCATCTCCGCCTACGGGTCGGTGCTGGTGGACCAGTGCTCGGACAGCGGCCAGGGTGACTTCACCGACCACGGGTACAACGGGGGGTTGTACTTCAATGGAGGGACGGGGCTCCAGTTGGGGGCGGCCTATACGGCTGACGGGAGCGGCGTGTACTCCAACGCCGAGGCGGCCCTGGTGGCGGACCCCGCGGGAACCAGCTGCGCGGGTGGGGCCAACCAGAGCGCCACGGCCAGCCTGACCGGCCTCACAGACCAGGTCCACTTCAGCTCCAGCGCCGCCAACTACAACTACTTCTACGGCTTCAACTCCGGCCCCGGCGGTTGCGCCACCGCGGCCGGCTCGGGATGCCAGTCGGACCCGGAGGGGGGCTCACCCTACAGTTGGCAGGATCCCTCCTGCTGGCAGTCGGGAACCGCGACAGCCCCGGTCTCCTGGACCAGCAGCTACGCCTACCCCAGCACCAAAGGGCCGGGAGTGACCATCTCCTACCCTTCGCCGACGCTAACCGTTGCGTGCCCGCAGCCCAGCGCGGCGGACCCTCCGGAGCCCTACGGCACCATGGAGGGCTCGTTCCCCGCTGCACGCTTCCCCAACTTCCCCGAGTACGCCACCCCGGAGGAGCTGGTGCAGGAGTTGTCGGGTGATCCGGCCGTACCGGCCGCGGTACCCGGCCAGATCACCCAGGTGACCGGGACCGCGCCCTACCAGACCACCGGGCAGAACTGGACCTTCCCCGCAGGGGTCTACGTGGTGGACGGGGCGGCGGCCCTGCCCGTCATCAAGGGCTCCTTCACCTGCCAAAGTGACGGCGGCGGCGACGTGTACCCGAACGGCTGCATTTTCATCATGGAGAATGGGGCGTCGCTCCAGGTCCAGGGCAGCAAGTCGTCCCTCAACTGCAGCTACTCCATCCCCGGAGACGCGGGCTGCAGCTTCTACCTGGCGGACAGCACCACGCCCACCCAGAGCGTCTTCTCGCTGTCCAACTCCGCCAACGGGACCCTCAGTCCGGTCCCCTTTGAGCCCGTCTGCGCCTCGGGGTCATGCCCCCTGTCCAACTTCCCAGTCGTGTACAGCAACGGCACCTCCACCACCGGGGCCACCTCGAGCCTCAACCTCTCGGCGGTCGTGTCCATCTCCAACCCCGGCAGCTTCGCCTTCAACGGCACCATCTACGTGCCCCATGGCATCTTCAGCTCCAACGCCAATGCCGGCTCCTCCTCGGGCCAGGTGATCGCCGACTCCATCCGCCTCCAGGGCGGGAGCGGCAGCTCCAGCGGGGTTGCCTACAACGGGAACTCCACCGCCCCGGTGGTGGGCACCGCCCGGCTCATCGAGTGAGCTGGGAGCAGCAACCAGTGGACGTGGCTGTCACCTAGGTCGCTCAGATCAGCGCGGCGTTCGGGGCGGATAGATGGTCTCGCCGTGGGCGAGCATGGTGACGAGCTGCTCGATGCGCCGCTGGCGAGTCTCGGGACGTTTCGCGGTGGCAACCCGATAGAGCACGGAGTAGCGGTTGGCCCCGTCGAGCCGATCGAATGCCTCCCGGGCGGCCGGTTCGGCGACCAGCGCCGCAGCGAGGTCACCCGGCACCTCTATGGTCGCGGCGCCGGCATAGGCGGCATCCCAGGTACCTTCCGATTTGGAGCGGGCCACGGCGGCGAGCCCCGCTGGACGCATCCGGCCCTCGGCGATCAGCCGCTCGGCCAGGGTGGTGTTTCGTTTTGACCAAGCGCTGCCTCGGCCCCGGGGCGTGAACTTTCGCAGAAAGGTACCCGCTTCGGAGCGGGCGAGCTGCCCGTCGACCCAGCCGTGGCAGAGAGCCTCTTCCAGTGCCTGGTCGTACGTGAGCGAGGTCGGCCGGGTGGTTCCCTTCTTGGCCAGAACCAGCCAGACACCGTCCGAGTCCGAGTCATGCTTCTCGAGCCACCCACGCCAGGCGGCGAGATCGGACACCGTCAGCTCCGGACGGTCAGTGGTCATGAGACCGGAAGATACAGCCGGAGGTCGCCGGACAACATGGGTCGATTTGCCGCCGAGCTGAGTCGGCGCCGGCCCGGCCACCACCCATGCCGCACCCCAGGACTGGATGCCCCAACACCTCAACCGACCGGCATGCAGTGGATGCGAGCCCGTGGCCGAGATCCAAGGTGCTGGGGCGGAAGGATTCGAACCTTCGAATGGGGGATCCAAAGTCCCCTGCCTTACCACTTGGCGACGCCCCAATTCCAGCTCAGATTAGCGCCCGGGAGCCGGACCGGCTGGCGGCCAGCCGGGGCGTACCTGCTAGCGCGCCGCCAGTTGCTCCCGAAACCGGTCTACGGCCGCTAGGCAGCCATCGGGATGGGTCAGGGGCAGCCGGTAGTCGCCGAACATGAGCCGCGTGAGCCGGACCGCGGCATTCTCGGCCGCGACCTGCTCGAGCAGCCCAACGTCCAGGCTGTGATCGCTGGCCGGTACGACCAGGTCCACCGGGCAGGCCACGTCGGGGAACCAGGTGGCGGCGCGGGCCTCGATCAGGCAGGAGACCAGGGTCCCCAGGTAGGCCGTACTCCCCTTGGAGTCGTGCCTGTCCCTGGCCACCGGGGAGGGCACGTCGGCGGAGATCGCCGGAGCGAGCGCCCGCCGGGCTGCGCGCCTTCCGGTCCGAGCGGGAAGCCAGCCCCTCACGGTGGCCACTCTGAGACCGGCACGGCGCAGATGCTCGCGCGCTGAGCCAGGTTCGGAGTAGATCTGGGGCGAGATCGCCACCAGCGCCCGGACCCGCCCAGGAAACCTGACGGCCAGACGGAGACCGATGACGCCGCCGAGACCGTGGCCCACCACCAGCGCCGGCTCCCTCACCTCCAGGAGGTCCAGCATGCGCGCCAGCGCATCGGCGTGGTCGTCCGGGCCGTATCCGGCCTCAGATGGTGGCGAGCCACCGAAACCCAGAAGATCGGGTACCAGCAACGGGCCCGGGGCCGCCAGCTCATCGAAGGCGGATCCGAAGTAGGTGGAGGTATCCCCCAGGGGGTGGAGCAGGAGAACCGGGCTGGGTCCCGCGCCCATGGTCTGGCACCTGAGATAGGCATCCCGGGTGAAGCGCTCCGGGGCCGACCAATTCACCTCCCGGCGCCGCCAAAGAAGACGAGCGGACCGGGCCGCCACCCCGCCTCCCCCGACCGCCAGGGCGGCCAGAGCGGCGCTACGCCGCCTACCTCCGGCCATGGGGGAGCCGAACAGCGGCGGAGCCCGCCAGAGGCGCGGGCGGATGATGGAAACGCATCTCCTCAGATGATATGCGAAGGCGGTCAGGCTTCCCGGGGCCGACAGCGGCTAGGCGCCCGGCAACCACTCCCGGGCCCGGCGGGCGAGCTCCAGGAACGGCTCCAGGGCGGCCGGGTTCTGCAGTGACTCCCGGCTCAAGGCCCGATCTGGGTCCTCTCCGCTCAGGATCCGTTTCACCGGCACCTCCAGCTTCTTACCGCTCAAGGTCTTGGGCACCTCCTGCACCTGCAACACGAGGTCGGGAACATGTCTGGGCGAGACCTGGTCCCGCACCCTGGCCTTCACCCGCGCCACCAGATCCTCGTCCAGCTCGGCTCCCGGGCCCAGCACCAGGAACAGCGGCATGAAGGTGTCGCCCCCCGGGGCCGGCACGTCCACGACCAGGCTGTCCACCACCTCGGGTAGGTCCTCCACCGCCCGGTAGATCTCCGCGGTGCCCATCCGGATGCCATGCCGGTTGATGGTGGAGTCCGAGCGCCCATACATCACGACGCCGCCGTCCTGCCGGACCTTGACCCAGTCCCCGTGCCGCCAGATGCCCGGATACACGGAGAAGTAACTCTCTCGGTAGCGGCTGCCGCCCCGGTCGCCCCAGAGGGAGACCGGCATGGACGGCAGCGGGGCCGTGATCACCAGCTCTCCGACCTCGTCCGTGAGGGGACGCCCGTTCTGATCGAAGGCGAAGACCGCGGCTCCCAGCCCCCGGCACTGGATCACGCCCGCCCGTACCGGGAGCCAGGGGCAGCCCAATACGAACGCCGTGCACACGTCGGTGCCCCCGCTGATCGAGGTGAGCCACAGATCCTGTTTCACCCGGCGGTACACCCAGGCGAAGGCGTCCGGAGAGAGCGGCGAGCCGGTGGAGCCCAGAACGCGCAGGCTGGAGAGGTCGAGCTCCTCACCGGGCCGGAGGCCCGCCTTCATGCCTGCACCGATGTGGCCGGCGGAGGTCCCGAAATGGGTGACACGGAGCGCGCTGACCAGCTCCCAGAGCCGGGAGGGCCCGGGATAGCTCGGGCTCCCGTCGTAGAGGACCACGGTTGCCCCCAGGAGAAGCCCGGAGACGAGGTAGTTCCACATCATCCAGCCCGTGGTGGTGAACCAGAAGAAGCGGTCCTCCGGCCCGATGTCGGAGTGCAGCCCCAGGGCCTTCAGGTGCTCGAGGAGGATGCCCCCGTGCCCATGGACTATGGGCTTGGGCAAGCCGGTGGTCCCCGAGGAGTAGAGCACCCAGAGCGGGTGGTCGAAAGGTACCGGCGTGAACTCGGGCGGACTGTCGAGTGAGGTCGCGAGCTCCCAGGAGACGTGATTAGGGGTGGCGGCAGCCTCGGTGCGGGGCGGCTGCCCCAGCCAGACAACCTCCTGGAGCGTGGACAGCCCGCCCGCCAGGCCCAGGACGGTGGCGGTGCGGTCGAACTCCCTGCCACCGAAACGATAGCTGCGCGCGGCGATCAGGACCTTGGGCTCGATCTGCTGGAAGCGATCGAGCACGGCGCGCTCGCCGAAGTCTGGAGAGCAGCTTGACCAGATGGCCCCGATGCTGGCCGTGGCCAGCAGCCCCACCAAGGCCTCGGGAACATTGGGGAGGTACGCTGCCACCCGGTCACCCCGGCCCACTCCCGCCAGCCGCAGATGATGGGCCAGCGCCCCCACCTGGGAGGTGAGGTCATCGCCTGACAGGTCGCGGCGAGCCCCGGACTCATCCACCGCGATCACGTAGACTCGCTCCGGATCGAGCCCGCTCAGGGCGTGCTCCGCGTAATTCAGGGTCGCCCCGGGAAACCACCTGGCCCCGGGCATTGACCTGTCAGCCAGGGCGAGCTCATGGGGGCTGTGGGTCCTCACCTCGAAGTATTTCCAGAGGCTGTCCCAGAACCTCCCAGGGTCCTCCACCGACCAGTTCCACAGCTCGGAGTACGAGCGGGCCGAGACCAGCCCGCGTTCCTTCAGCCAGCCCTGATAGTGGCTCAGCCGCGCCTCCCGCAGGAGGGCAGCTGGGGGCTCCCACAGCAGTTTTCCCTCAGGTACCGGCGCGCTACCCGAGGAAGGGACGTCCGCCCTCTCGTCCCGGCTCACCGCAAACTGCGCCAACCGGTCGCGGCCAGTCCGACCCCCAGTCCCGCCGTGACTATCCCACTCGACCTCTGCACCAGAACGCGACGGCGCGGCGAGGAGCGCAGCCAGACTCCGGCACGGGCCGCCGCCACGCCCCAGAGCGAGTCGGAAGCCAGGGCGATGGCCACCCAGATGGAGCCCAGGGCCAAGATCTGAAGTGGCAGCGCGAGCCATCCAGGAGTGACGAAGGCGGGAAGGACCGTGACGAAGAAGAGGGCCGTCTTGGGGTTGGTGACCCCCACGACCGACCCATCGAGGATGGCTCGCCACCGGCTCGCCGGAGGCGGGCCGGTGGGCTTGGCCGGAAGGATCTCCGAGCGGGAGGTGAAGGTGCGAAAGCCCAAGTACAGCAAATAGGTGGCGCCCACCATCCGCATGGCCGTGAGGGCCAGCGCCGAGCGCTCCAGGAGCTCACCGACCCCGAACGCCACCAGTGCCACCTGCACCGCCTCTCCCGCGCTGTTGCCCACAACGGTAAGCAGGGCCACACTGCGGCCGAAGCTCAGCGCCCGGCTGACGATGAAGAGCACGCTGGGTCCGGGCACCGCGATCAGCACCACCGCCACCGCGGCGAAAGCGATGAGGCGTTCTGGAGCCACTCTCGGACCATAGCAGGTGCCTTTGTACGTCTCCCACCCTCCCGGTAAACTCCCGGCGATGGTCCGAGACGCGGAGCAGCCGGCTGGCTCTCGGTTGGAGACCATCCCACCCGCCGTCGCTCTCGGACTCCTGGTCATCGGGGTCGCTCCGGCTCTCGCGTTCGGGATCGGGGGCATCCCCCACACAGCCCGGGCCGGCCTGGCCGCAGGCGGGCTCGGTGACCTGGCCACCGTCGCCCGCCTGCTTCTCTCGGGAACCGCTCCCTACTCCCCCACCTTTCACGGCGTCCTTCCCTTCATCTACCCGCCGGGGATCCTCCTCTTCCTGCCACTTCCGTCGCTGGCCGGGACCTCTCACTTCGTCCTCGCCTTCGCTGCGGAGATGCTGGTGGTGGTCCTCGCTGGAGTGGCCATCGTCGCCCGCCACGCCCACCGGCCCGGCCTCGTCTGGGCGCTGGTCGCCGTCCTGGGCGCGCTCGGACCGCTGGCGGTCTACCGGCCCGACCCGGTCATCGGGCTGCTCCTAGTGGCGGGAGCCATCGCCGCGTCCCGCTCCCGCTATTTCCTAGCGTTCCTCCTGGTGTTCGCCGCCGCCCTGATCAAGGAGTACGCCCTGGTGGCGGTGGTGCCCCTCCTCGCCCTCAGCTGCGCCGGCGCGGCCCGAAACCAGCCCGGTTTCTGGTCCCGGTTGGCCGCCGCCTGCCGCCCGGCCCTGCTGGCCCTTCTCCCGGTGGCGCTGGTAGTGGCGGCATTCCAGCTCTGGTCCCACGGCGGCCTGCTCACCTCCCAGCTCCACAACCTTGACCGCGGGGTCGAGATCGAGAGCCTGCCGGCGGGCGTGGGGCTGGTGCTGGCCCACCTGCACCAGGTCACCGTGTCCAGGGGAGCGCTCGGCTCGATGGAGGTCAGCGGGGCCCGCCTGCACCTGGCGATCGGAACCGCCGCGTTCGTGTCCCTGGGGTTGGCGCTCCTGCTAGCGGTGTTCTGGGCCGGGTTCCGCCCTGGGGCGCCGCCGGGGCTTCTGTTCGCGGCCTCCATCGGAGCGGCGCTGGTGGCCACCCCCGTGCTCTCCCCCCAGTACCTGGCCGCCTTCACCCCCTGCACCTGCCTCGCCGCCTACGAGCTGAGCGGCAGGGCGCGGCCAACTTTGCTCTGGGGCTGCGTTCTGTTGAGCCTGCTCACCCAGCTGGAGTTCCCCTACCTCTGGACCTCGATCCTCGCGCTGGCGCGCTCCGGATTGCTGGTGCTCGAGGCGCGCAACCTGCTTCTCCTCTTGATGGTCCTGGGACTGGCGGCCCAGGCTATGCGCTGGCGGCACCGAGCCGCACCGGCCCTCCCGTCTCCGACCCCCGGGGCTGTCGGATTCACCCCGGCGGGGGCTCCTCGGTGACCTCCCCAGGCAGCCCGGGTCCCGCACCCGGGAGACGGTAGCGAAGGAAGAGGTGGGATCCCTGGCGGCGAACCGACACCAGCTCGCCACCCACGCTCACGCGGGGGAGTAGTTCCGTCTCGCCGACCAGTCCCCGACGGCCCCCGCCCGGGGGCCAACCGCCCAGGAGCGGCGAGAGAGTCAAAAACAGCTCACCAAGCAGCCCCTGCGCCAACAGCTTCCCCGTGACGCTGGGTCCGGCCTCACTGAGGATGGTCCGATGGCCCATCTGCACAACCTGGCGCAGCATGGCGCGGAGATCCAGTCCGGAGGGGCCGTCTGGCACGATCAGCACCTCGGCGTCAAGCTTCTCCGGCAGGTGCGCAGCACCCTTCTCCCCGGTCACCACCAAGGCGCCCTGGAGACCAGGGTGGGACGGGTTCAGATCCCCGCTGGCCGAGGCCACCACCACTCGTGGGCGGGCGGCAAGACCCCTGCGGAGCCGCAGCTCCCGGAAGGCCTGCGCCTGCTCGGGGAATGCTTGCTCGGGCGTCCATGTGGAGCCGGGGCTGGCACGAAGCGTACCGGCTCCGATCAGGACCGCGTCGGCGGAGGCCCGGAGCAACGCCATCACGAACCTGTCCCCCTCACTGTCCCCGCTGAGGACGCGCCCCACCCTGCCAGTGCCCGGTATGTCTACCACCCCGTCCAGGGACGACACGAAGTTGGCGAAGACGAGCGGCGGCCGCAGCGCGAGCTGGCCCCCGTACAGCTCCCTCAGGACGGCCGGCGTCTCCAGCGGCCCCTCGTCATCGGCCTCCTGCAGGACCTCGAGCGGCCCCAAGTGATCAGCTCCAGCCGTAGGTCGGGATGAAGGCCCCGCTGATCGGCCAGGCGGCATCCGAGATCAGGAAGGCGATCACCGCTGCAATGTCCTCTGCTGGCACCGCGGCTGCCAGCCGCGCGGGGGACATCGCCTCGCGGTTGGCGGCGGTGTCGATCACTCCCGGCAGGATGGCATTCACCCGCACTCTGGATGGCGCCAGCTCCGCGGCCAGTACCTCGGTGAGCCGCAGAACAGCCGCTTTGGAGATGGCGTAGGCGGCAGCACCGCCCGCTGGTCCCACCGCGGACCTGGACGCCACGTTGACTATGGCCCCACCTCCGTTCCGGGCCAGGAGAGGGGCCGCCGCCCGGCAGCTCCACCAGGTCGTCTCCAGGTTATTGGCCAGCATTTCTCGGAGTGCGCTCACGCGCCCCTGGACCACCGTGCCCGGGACGAATCCGCCGGCCACGTTGACCAGCGCCCCCACCTCTCCCATGGAACTGACGTCCCGGAACGCGGCCTCGACACCCTCCAGCTCCGCCAGGTCGGCCGCCAGCGTCCGGTGGGCACCTGGGACCTCAGCTGCGGTGCGCCCCACGGCCACCACCCGGTGCCCCCTCCGATGAAGCTCAAGCACCACGGCGCGGCCCAGGGCCCCCGAGGCGCCGCCCACCACCGTTAGGGGAGGGTCTGATGGTGCTGCCACACCGTCCCCATGAAGTCATTGCGCAGCTCCGGATCTGTCTCGTAGGCCCCGCGCCAGAAAGTCGTCGCCGTGCGGGTGCGGTCATCCCGCACTCCCCGCATCTGGGTGCATAGGTGGGCCGCCTCCAGGTGGACCGCGACCCCGTGAGGCTGGAGATGGTCGACCATCCAGTCGGCGATCTCCTGACCAATCCTCTCCTGCACCGTGAAGCGGCGGCTGTAGACCTGCACCAGACGGGTCAGCTTGGACAGGCCGACGATGTGCTCGTGGGCGATGTAGGCCACATGGGCCGTCCCGTGGAAGGGCAGCGCATGGTGCTCGCAGACGGCGAAGAAGGGGACCGGCCCCTCGATGATCTGGCTGATGCGGCAGTCCGGGCCGCCGCGGCACTCGGTGGCGAACACCGTGAGCAGCTTGGGGTCGCCGTCGTAACCGGAGGTGGCGTCGTACAAGGCGCGCAGAAAGCGGCGGGGGGTGTCCCGGGTCGCGGACGTGTCGAGGTCGAGCCCCAGGCCCGAGAGGATGGCAGCGGAGTGGGCCTCGAGCTCTGCCCACCGCGCCGGGCTCAGCGCGCGCGCGCCTCCGGTCGACGGTACTTCGCCCAAGTCATCGTCAAGTTCCAATTCCACGTGAGACTCCCAACTCCGCGAGCGATCTGGCACGGCCGGCAAGCACCGGCCAGAGGTCCGCCTCCAACTGCGATTCTAGGTGTCAGCTGTGGCCACCTCCCCCGTCCGCCAATTGGCCCGCTCCCAATCCCTGCCTGGAGCGGGCCACCCGGGAGACAAAGAGCAAGATCGCGGCCTCCTAGAATTGAGGCGAGGGGGCACAGGATTGCCGGGGAGGCCGATGAGCCACGAGATCGCCGACCTAGACACGCGCGCCATACGGGCGGAGTTCCCAGCCCTGGCGGACGGCCGCGCCTACCTTGACGCTGCTGCGGGGACCCAGACCCCGGAATCGGTGATCTCGGCCATCGCCGGCGCCTATCGGCAGGGTCTCAGCAACACCGACGGCTTTTTCCCCGCCAGCCAGCACGCCAACAGCCTGATCGCCGAGTGCCGGCAGGCCGTGGCCGACCTGGTCGGGGGCGATCCCCAAGGGGTCGTGATGGGTCCCAGCATGACCTCGCTCACCTACAAGTTTTCCCAATTGCTGGCCAGCGAGTGGTCGCCCGGGGACGAGATCGTCATCTCGCGGCTGGAGCACGACGGCAACTTCCGCCCTTGGGTGCAGGCCGCCGCTCGGGCCGGAGCCACGGTGCGGGTGGCCGAGGTTGACCTCGCCACCGGAGAGCTCCCGGTTGACCAGTACGAGCACCTGGTCGGTCCTCGCACACGGCTGGTGGCGGTGACCGCCGCCAGCAACGTCCTGGGCACCCGCCCTGACGTCAGCGGGATCACCGCCATCGCCCACGCTGAGGGTGCCCTCACCTACGTGGACGGGGTACACGCCACCCCCCACATGCTGGTGGACGTCCAGAACCTGGGAGCGGACTTCTACGTAACCTCGGCCTACAAGTGGTGCGGTCCGCATGTGGCTGCCCTGGTGGCCTCCCCCGCCCTTCTCGACCGCTTTCGCCCGGAGAAGCTGCTCCCCGCCAGCGACGAGGTTCCCGACCGGTTCCAACTGGGGACGCCACCGCTCGCCGACTACGCCGGCGTGACGGCCGCGGTCGACCATCTGGCGGGCCTTAGCGGCCCCAGCTCGGGTTCTCGCCGCCAGCGGATCATCCGGGCCATGGCCGCCGTCGAGGCGAGTGAGGAGCGCCTGTTCAAGGTCCTGCTGGATGCGCTGTCGGAGATCCCCGGGATCACGGTCTTCGGCCGTGCCGTGCGGCGCGCTCCAACGGCCTACTTCACCGTCGCGGGGCACAGCCCCGACGAGGTCGCGTCCCGCCTGGCGGCACAGGGTGTCAATGTCTGGAGCGGGGACAACTACGCCTATGAGATCACCGAGGCGCTGGGCCTCGAGCCTCAGGGGGCGGTCCGCGCCGGACTGGCGCACTACAACGACCACCCCGACGTGGACCGGCTGATCTCAGGACTCCAGGAACTCTGATCCCCCAGGCGCCACGGAGCCAGGTGGGCCAGAGTTCCACCTGGGCCGACTCAGCCTGAGTCGTGAGAGCTGGCGTCCACAGGATGGTCGCCGCGGTCGGTCTGCTCCGTCCGCGGCGACCGCCGAATCGGCCTGTGTCGGGGCCAGTCGGCTGGGCCCCTGGACGGCTACCTCCCGAGCGCCCGGCTACCACTTGCCCCAGAGCATCCTCCACACGCCAGCGCGTGCCATGGTGCGCCCGACGGCGATGTTGCGAGCCCGTCGCGCCACGTACTTGGGATCGCCGGTCTCCAAACTCCGGCGCACGGCCCTGGCCGAGGCCGAAAGCCGGGCGGCCCGGTAGAGCTCGCTGGTGAGGCTGCGGGACATCAGTCCGCTTCCTCGGAGGCGAAGGCTGCCTCGAGCGCCGCCTGCAGCGCCTTGGCTGCGCGATTCACCTCGGGAAACTTGCCCTCCCCGAAGGCTGGGCTGGCATGTACCTCCAGCTCGTCCATGAAGACTTCGAAGCGCGCCTCCAGCGCGGCTTCCGCATCCGACTCTCGCAGCCACGCTGCCACCTGGTCAGGGTCGAAGGTGTTGGTGTCCATGGTCGCCTCCCAAGTCCGGTCGCACCGTATTTTGGCAGGGGAACGGATGACCCGGTCGCCCGGCGGTTCCTGGGCCGGTCATCCGCGCCTCAGATGGACCCCTGGGCTCGGCGATGGCTACCCATCTACCAGCGCAGGGGCCTGCGACATGGCCGTTTCGACTATGCCCGCTCGCAGATGGTCGCTCACCGCGCCGGTTCGAGACCTTGCGCGAGAAGGCTAAGGTTAGGCAGTGTTAAGGAATTAATTGCACTTCTGAACGCGTAGACCTAAACTGGGCGGATGGAGACAGATGCTTTGGTTGCGGCCCGACATCAAGCTCTCGAAGGGTTCTTGGACGAGCGTCAGCGGCGA
>JAKATL010000049.1 GCA_021827985.1 bacterium | reverse complement strand
GGCGCAACGTCACCGGGTGCACTCCCAGCACCTCCGCCGCCGCCTTGAGTCGCAGTAATGCCATGCCACCAAGTCTTACACATCACTCATGTTCGCTTAGCAAGACACACCACTGCTACAGACCCTCAACCGTGATGCTCCCGTGGAGGTCCCCCGGCCGCGCCACTCTATCCATGTCATTCGCTCCGAGGGCCAAGGTGGTCCCAAGTTCGCGGCAACGCGATGGTCCCTAGTTATTGGCTGGGGTGGCCATTTCGCCGTGGGAAGCGACAAGGTTGAGATGATGTCGGCATCGAAAGGATGCTCCCTCGCGGGGGCCAATTTTCGTTCACACACTCCCAATTGCCCCAGCATTGAGCGCCACTTCTTGGGCTGCCCCACGCCCGGGGCCCTATCCGTCGGCGGATCCAGGCTTTGTGGGCGACGGAGTGTCCCGGAACTCGAGAACTGTCACTCTGACGTTGCACCGTGTACACCGCCTGACTGAGCTCAGCGACGGGGCGGCAGCGGTCGTAGGTGATCTCCGCTGGGGGCCGATGCTAGTTCACTCCGGAGAGGAAGCCCCGGGACAGGTCGTGGGTGGTCGATATTACATGCTCTGGGTCACCCCGGCGGTGCCCTTCGAGATCCTCCGCGAAGTGACACACCGTCCCGAGTCGCGACGCACGGCAGCATGGTCAAGTGCCGCCAGCGATACGGACTCGTCCGACCACCGGAGATGAGCGTATCACTCGGTCACCTGGCGCTGGCACCAGCAGTAGAGAGCGTCATACACAAAGCGCCCCAGCTGCAGGAGCCGCTGGTCGTCCCCCTCCACGTCCAAGCCACCCTCGCCGATCGCACGCAGGCCTGCCCCCAAGGGATCCGTCTCCCCCTCACCGGTTACGTCCGCCGCATGCACGATCTTCGCCAGCCGAGCCAGAGCAGGGTCGTCTCCAAGCTCGAAGTGGTCGATCAGGACCTCGAACGAGCACTGGTTCCCACGGTGGGTGAACTCGGCTCCCGGAGCGTCGAAGGCGTGGCCCTGCTCGGCCTCGGCCCTGGACAGAACCTCGTCCGCGGGCACGAAGACGATGTCCGCCGCAGGATCGATGAAGCGTTGAATCAACCAAGGACAGGCGATCCGGTCGGTCTTCGGTCGCGCGCGTGTGATCCATTTCATCAGGTGGCTCCTCCTCTTGGTGTCGTCAATCACGCTCCGCCAGACGCAATACCGTTTACTTAAAGGATCGATACGACTTCAGTTACTGGATGCGTAGGCTGAAGCCAGTTCCGATGGCCTGAGCTTGAAGTTGGACATCTTGTGCTTGACCACTCGAGGTGCAGCGCGCAGCCGACCCTTTGGCAGGGGTTCGGCGAGGATCTCCTCACCTGCAGCAGCGTACACGGCAGTGAGCGCTTCAGGGGGAAAAACCTGGGGCGGCGCGTGTGCTCCGACGGGCTGTCTGCAGACTTCGGAGGAAGGAGAGGCGCTGAGGTGCCAGCGCCGCTTGCAGAGCGGCACGTGCATGAGTCGGCGGAGGGCATGATGCACGCAGAGATAGCCATGCACCTCCTGCTCGACTCCTGATGGCTGTTTGGAGCGGAGGACGACGCTAGGTCCGCGCTGATGGGTCTTCAGCTCATCAAGCACGGTCTCGATCTCCCATCGCTCGCCGTACACGGCTGCCAACTCCGGTGCCGGTGCTGCGGCAGGATCAAGCACATTGGTGAGCAGGCGATAGCCCTCGGTCTGCCCTGGCCGCCCGAGATCATCCAGCTGGTACTCGACGACCCGCACCACCATGGGGGCTTGGTGTCGGTGGCGATCGGCAACGGCGTACAAACGCGAGTGGTACGAGCCGTCCTCCAAGACTACGTCCCGGGGGAGTGGCATCCGCATGGATACCTGCCAGCAGAGCGCAGCCCCAGTCACCGCTACCCGTTGCCAGCGCTCAAAGCTGTACAGGCCCCGGTTGGCGAGACCAGAGCCCCCGATGGCAGGTTCGGGATCAGGCGATCCACCAAGCGGCGCTCCGACAGTGTGTAAGGCCCCAGCGCCACCCGGAGAAGCGCATGGGTCCCGCACTCGGCAGGCCCACCAGCCGCACCTGGGGAAAGGCGCCGACCGCATTGCCTCGTGATGCCCCTGGCCGGCCGAACGAGGTCACGTTGGCTGGCGTGTCGGCGACGTCCAGGCAAGTACCATCCGGGCTGAGCAGGCGCCAGTCCCGGTTGAACACGCCGGGCGTAATCTGCAGGCCCACCTGCTGAGCCACCGCAGCGAACAGAGCGGCGAGTGGTTCTGGGCCGAGCCGACGCCGAGCCTGAAAGAGCGCCGCCTTGGTGGGGACGGTCCACCAGGTCTGCCCGCCGCTCCACCGGGCCAGGCCCTCGACCACCTGCCGCATCACCTCCCCCACCTGCGGAAAGTCAGGCAGCGGGGTGGCCACCGTGCTCTGGGCCGAGTGGGCGGTGAGGCAGGCTGCCTGCTCTTCGAAGGTTCGGGTGAAGCGGCTGCCATGACGCGCCCAGGGCACCCAGGCCACCACCACGCCGTGCTCCGGGCAGTTGACCCTGGGGCTGTCCGCCTCCACCACGGCTACACTCGATCCCAGATCCAGAGTCCTCCATCGCCGTCTGCCCCGCCCCCGATCAAAGCCGGGGTAGCGTTGCCGGCAGAGCCCACACCGATCCCGATCCTGCCATCCCACCCGGACCGCCACCACCACGGTGTTGCTCCAAGCCTCCAGTTCCACCCCCTCGACCACCGCCCCGCACAGCCCCAGCCCCTTGGTCCATACTCGCGTTTGACGCACTGCCTGATGACCTCCTGCCGATCTCCGTTGTTCCTATGCAGAGATCGTAGGGATCGCGGGCGGTGCGTCTCTCGTCTACCCCCTCAGCTCACCCACACATATGGCAGTAGACCCTGACTTGGTCCATCGCTGCGAGCGCCAGGGTGGTTCCACCATCACCGAGCAACTGGCCGGGGACCCGCACTTCGGCTGATCGGATTGCTTTACCTAGAGAAGCCCGGTGGCCGTCGTGCTCGCGGTCAAAATCACCTCCGACCCGAGCTTGACGCGGGTCCTAGACGCTTTCTTGTTGCGGGTTTACTTCGGGGACGGAGCGGGTGGCGTCGGACAGACCAGCGCCAATTGCGTCCGCCAGCCCTTGGCTCCCGGACACAAGTCGCCCTGTTGGCTGATCTGCTACAAGCGCCGAGCCTGCTCAAGCCGTTCGCCAATCCGCAGGGCGGACGGGAGCCTGGAGCAGATGTGCTGGTGGCGATGGTCGGCCCACGCTTCATCACTCCTAGGCGGGCCAGCCGGGCCAACGGCGCACACCTGACATGATGATCCGCTCGGGCTGGGAGGCGGTGCAGACTGGATTGTCCCGCCCGGCGGGGCAGTCGCTTCAACCTGGAGGTCGCAGGCCGGGGGGCGCTGGATTTTCACCTCAGCGGCCCGAACTCTCTCAGGTCTGCCTCAGGGACGGCGGTGTCGGGCCGGCCATCCTCCAGGGAGTGACCGAACGCCCTCATGACATGACCGCGCCCTGCACGCGGCGTACATTGCATCCCAACCACGGGGTGGCCTGGTAGCCGTGTCCGCCTCGAACCCCAGTGGCTCGAGCCGGCCCGGTCTGTTGGCTCGCAGCGCGAAGCGGTGGCGGCACAAACGTACCCTGGCCCTGGTGGGGCTGGTGGGGCTGCTGGCCGTCGGTGGAGTTGTCTATGCTCGCACCCGGCCCGTTCCATCGCCATTCGTGACTGCCACCGCCCGCTATAGCACGGTCACCCAAACTGTCGTGGTGTCAGGCACACTCCAGCCGGTCCAGAGCTGGGATCTGAGCTTCCCGGCTCCGGGGGTGGTGGCCACGGTCAACGTGGTGCCTGGTCAGACGGTGACCGCGGGGCAGCTGCTGGCCACCCTCGACCCCGCCAGCCTGCAGGCCCAGTTGACCGACGCCGAGGCGAACCTCGCCATCGCAGAGGCCAAGCTGTCACTCGATGAGGCCGCCTCGTCCGCCTCTGCCGCGGCCCAGGTCGCAATCGATGAGGCTGAGGTGACCATTGCGCAAACGGCGGTGACATCAGCTCAAGCCGCCGTCAACTCCACCCATCTCACCGCCCCGGCGGCCGGCGTGGTGGCCCAGATCAACATCACAGCCGGGCAGCCAGACGGCGCCAGCAGCGTTCGTGCCGCGGCCAACGCCACTGATATCGTGATTGATGGCCTGGGCGCGTTTGAGGTCGCCGCCAGCGTCAGCGACGCCCAGGTCGCACAGGTGCACGTGGGTCAGGCGGCGTTGGTGATTCCGGCCGGCCAGCCGCGGCCACTGCCCGGAAAGGTCAGCTCGATCACCCCGCTCGCGACCATCGTCCAGGGGGTGGCCGCCTTCCCGGTCGTCATCACCGTAACCGGGAGTCCTCCCGGCCTGTTCGCGGGAGCGGCAGCCGAGGTCGCGATAGTCATCCAGCGCGTCGCCCACGTCCTGACGATCCCTGCTAGTAGTGTCCACGGAAGCGGCTCCCGGGGGACCTACGTGCTCGTGGTCAAGACCGGCCGTGCGGTCAAGCAGGCGGTCAAGATCGGCGCGACCGACGCCATCCTGGCGCAGGTGACATCCGGACTGGTGCTCGGCGATCAGGTGGTTCTAGCTCAGATCAACAGGCCCTTGCCCAGCGGCGCCGTCGGCCTGCTGGGACGCCGGGGCGCTGGCGGAGGCGCCAAGGCCCGGCGCAAGGGTGGCGGAGGAATCCCCTGATCGGCACGGGGGCCGGGCCTTCTGATGGTTCTCAACGCCCGAGCCCGCTCACCACCGGGGTCGCCCGTGCCGAGGCCCCGCTCCTGGAGCTCGCGTCCGTGTCGAAGTCCTACGGCTCAGGGGCAGCCCAAGTCGACGCCCTGCGGTCGGTGGACCTCACGGTGGAGCGCGGCGACTACCTGGCCATCATGGGGCAGTCGGGGTCGGGCAAGTCCACTCTCATGCACATCCTCGGGTGTCTCGACGTTCCGACTTCGGGCTCGTATCGGATCGGCGGCGCGGATGTGTCCCAGCTGACCGAGGCGGCACTGGCCGAGGTCCGCAACCGGAGGGTTGGATTCGTCTTCCAACAGTTCCACCTCCTCCCCCGGATTTCCGCGGTGCGCAACGTGGAGCTGCCGCTCATCTACGGTGGGATGCACCCCCGAGCGGCGCGACGGGAGCGTGCCGAGGAGGCCCTGGCCATTGTCGGCTTGGAGGACCGCCTGAGTCACCGGCCAACCGAGCTGTCCGGGGGGCAGCAGCAGCGGGTGGCGATCGCGCGGGCACTGGTCACGGATCCCGACATCCTGCTGGCGGACGAACCGACCGGGAACCTGGCCTCCGATCAGGCCACTGAGCTGCTCTCGATCTTCGACACAGTCCACGACGCGGGACGGACGGTGGTGCTTATCACCCACGACCCCGACGTGGCGCGCCGGGCGCGGCGTCAAGTGCGCATCCGCGATGGCCAGATAGTGTCCGACGTCAACAAACCAGCATGAGCTGGCTGGAACTCTTCCGGGGTGCCCTGGACAGCCTCCTCGAGCGGCGCAGCCGGTCCATCCTCACGGTCCTGGGGCTGCTGATCGGTATCGCTGCTGTGATCCTGACCGTGGGTCTGGGAGAGGGAGCCCAGGCTCAGGTGGGCAGCGCGATCTCAGCCCTGGGCACCAACATGCTCATCGTGACCCCCGGCTCGGTGTCCACAGCGGGCGTGAGCGGCGGTCTGGGGTCGGCCAGCACGCTGACCCTGGCGGACGCAAGTGCCCTCAGCAACGCCACTGACTGTCCCCAGATCAGCCAGGTTGCGCCGGTCTCACAGCACACCGCCTCCCTCGCGGCGGGAACCAACACCTGGACCGCTCCGGTCGTCGGCACCACCCCTTCCTACCTGGCGATCCGCGACCGTCAGGTGGTGTTGGGACAGCCCTTCACGGCCGGAGAGGTGCAGGCCCAGGCCCACGTGGCCCTGATCGGCACAGAGGTGGTCCAGAACCTATTTCCCTCCTCGAGAACCATCGGGCGCACTATCACGATCAATGGCGTGCCCTTCTCAGTGACGGGGGAGCTCAACCCGGCAGGCTCGTCGGCCAACGCCAACGAGGACAACCTCGTCATCATCCCAATCTCTGTGGCGGAGAGCCTCTTCGGGTCCCGGGGCCCCTACGCGCAGAGCCTCTCCCAGATCCTTTTGTCGGCCACCGGCCCAACCACGATGAGTGCCGCCTACCAAGAGGCAGACAGCTTGCTGCTGGAACTTCATCAGCTCCCCACGCCAGCCGCCGCCGACTTCACCATCACCCCCCAGACCAGCCTGCTCGCTACCGCCAGCTCGGTCTCCAAGACCATGACGGTCCTGCTGGGGGGCATCGCCGCGATAGCTCTCTTGGTGGGTGGGATCGGGGTGATGAACATCATGCTGGTCTCGGTCTCGGAAAGGGTGCAGGAGATCGGTCTACGCAAGGCGCTGGGGGCGACGCCCGGAGTCATCCTGCGGCAGTTCCTGATCGAGGCTTCGCTCCTGGGCCTCGGCGGGGGTGTTCTCGGCGTCGGACTGGGCGTGGGTGGGTCGCTGCTGGTGCCCTCGCTGCTGCATGCGCCCATCGTCATCTCGCTACCCGCCGTGGTCGGGGCGGTGGTGGTGGCGGTCGGGATCGGCCTGTGCTTCGGCGTCTATCCGGCGGCGAGAGCCGCCCGGTTATCACCAATTGAGGCACTACGCAGCGCATGACCCCCTCCCCCAGTCGGCGCCCCTGGGGCCGCGACGCGCAGGCGCTGGGAGCGAGGCCCGGCACCCGGCATGGATGGAGGGGGGAGTCCGCCTTGCTGGGGGCAACGATGTTCGTCGCGATGGCGTTGACCGCTTGTGGGGCGTCCGCCTCATTCCCCTTGGGGACCCCCTCTGCCCCCGGCGCATCGGGGGCCGGCCAGAGCTACCGCTCCTGCTTGGCCGCGCACGGCCTCGTCCCCAAGTCGGCGGGCACGAGTTCGCCGTCCCCCAGGGGCACCCCAGGCTCAGCGGCGGCCACTGCCGCCCGCGCCGCCTGCCGCTCGCTCCGACCCCATAGCACGCGGCGGAAGTACCGCTCCTGCCTGGCTGCCCACGGTTTCACAGCCAAGTCGGCGGGAACGGGTTCGCCCTCTCCTGGGAGTACCCAGAGCTCGACGGCCGCCAGGGCCGCGCGTGCCGCCTGCCGAACGCTCCGGCGCAGGCGCGCTGTCTCCGCGTCGCCATCGCCGGCCGCGAGCCCCTGAGTGGGCGGCCGCTCGAATCCTAGGGTCTGGGGGGCGCTGGAGGATCCGCCTCGATTGTCTCCCGAGCCGGGTCGCGCAGGCGGGTGGGAGTGCACCTGGAGCGTCGACCCTACGAGCACGATCGGGCGCGGGGAGCCGCCATGAGCGCCCTCTTCTTGGGTCTGGGACGGCTCGTGGTCCGCCATCCCTGGCCAATCGTGGTCATCTGGCTGGTAGGAACCCTGGCCGCCGCACGGCTCCTGCCATCCCTGGGCAGCCAGGTGAATACCAGCAACAGCGCCTTCCTTCCTGCCACAGCTCCGAGCGTCGAAGCGGCCAACCTCGCTAGTCCGCTGGGGATCAAGAAGGACATCCGTCAAGTGGTGGTGGTGGCGTCACGGGCGGCCGGCCCGCTCACGGCCGGCGATCAGGCGGCGATCGTGCGGGAGGTAGCCCTGACCCGGCGGCTGCCCCGTGTCGTGTCCGTCCGACAACTGGAGACCTCAGGGAACGGCCAGGCCGTCCAAGTGCTGATCTCCGCCAGCATGTCCCAGTCGAACCAGGTGGTGGCCAAGGAGTTGGTGAATGGCATTGAGGCGACATTCGGATCGGCGCGCCCTCCCTCAGGCCTGAGCTTCAACGTCGCGGGCCAGGTGGCCACGGCAGCAGCCGACCAAGCGGCGGCCAAGAGCACCAGCCGCGAGGTCCAGCTGCTCTCGATCCTCTTCATCGTGATCCTGCTGCTGTTCGTCTACCGCTCCGCACTTGCCCCCCTGGTCACGCTTCTGCCGGCGGTCTTCGCCCTTGCGCTGGCCAGCGGCCTGATCGGAGCCCTAGGTGCCGCCGGGGTGCAGATCTCCCAGGTCACTCAGGTGCTGCTCATCGTCCTGGTCCTGGGTGCCGGGACCGACTACGGGCTGTTCCTGGTGTTCAGGGTCCGAGAGGAGCTCCGCGCAGGCAACGAGCCGGACCAGGCGGTCGCCAACGCGCTCAGTCGGGTCGGGGAGTCGATCACCGCCTCGGCGGGCACCGTGATCCTGGCCCTGCTCACTTTGCTGGCGGCGACATTCGGTCTGTACCACGACCTGGGAGTACCTCTGGCCGTAGGAGTCGCCGTGATGCTGCTGGCGGGCCTGACGCTGCTGCCCGCCTTGTTGACGATCCTGGGACCAGCAGTGTTCTGGCCGTCCCGCGTCCGTCCGGGACCGGTCCGCCATGGCCTGTGGGGCCGTGCCGCCGCCCGGGTCGTGGCCCGACCGAGGCTCACGCTGACCGCTGGCGTGCTGGTCTTCGGAGCGCTTGCCCTGGCAGCCACGGGCTTTCGCGCGGCCGGCTTCGGAGGGGCGACCACCGCTCCTGCAGGATCTGATGCCGCCCAAGGCAACGCCATCTTGACCCGCTACTTTCCGCGCACGACCATCAATCCCACCAATTTGGTGCTGGAATTCGCCGCCCCGGTATGGACCGATCCCGGGATCCTGGTTCGAGCCGAGAGGGTGCTGACGGCGAGCGGCGAGTTCCGGCAGCTGCTGGGACCCCTGGATCCGAATGGTACGGCTCTCACGCCTGCTGAACTCTCAAGTCTGCACGCTGGCCTGGGCCCCGCGGGGTCACTGCCCCCAGTCCGACCGGCCATTTCCACCCTGTCCCCGGCCCTCTACAGCGCCTATCGCGCGACCGCGCCGCTGTTGAGCTCGAACGGGCTGACGGTCCAGTTCGAGGCGAACCTGGCAGCCGGGCCGGCCAGCTCCACTGCGGCGATGGCGGCCATTCCCGCCATCCGCGCCACCCTCGGGCGGGCCGCGCGCGCGTCCGGCGCGAGGGCCTACGGGGTCGCCGGCGAGGCCGCGGCCCTGGCCGACGTAAGCGCTCTGTCCAACCGGGACCTCCTTCACGTTGTTCCCCTGGCAGCGCTGGCGATAGCGCTGCTACTGGGGCTCGTCGTGCGGAGCTTGGTCGCGCCCCTCTACCTAATCGCCAGCGTGGTGCTCTCGTATCTGGCCGCCCTGGGGGCTGCGGTGCTGCTATTCATGGACATCGGTGGCACGAGCGGACTGACCTTCCTCCTCCCCTTCCTGATGTTCATATTCCTGCTCGCCCTGGGGGAGGATTACAACATCCTGGTCATGACTCGGATCCGGGAGGAGGCTGCTGAGCTCCCGCTGCGAGAGGCCGTGATTCGCGCGATCGGGCTGACCGGTCCGACCGTCACCTCAGCAGGGCTGGTGCTCGCCGGGACCTTCACCGTGCTCGCCTATTCCGGGGGTAGCGGGCCCAACGGGAGCGAGATCCGGGACATCGGCTTCGGGTTGGCAATCGGGATTCTGATGGACACCTTCTTGGTCCGCACCTTGCTGGTGCCCTCGACGGTGGCCATCCTCGGACATTGGAATTGGTGGCCGAGCTCAGCGGGCAGAGCCCCCACACTGGGCCGGACTCCTCCCCGCTGAGTCGGCGACGGCTGCCACGGCCGACGCTGGGGACGCCGGCCCACGCCGGCCCCTACCCTGCGCCGCTTCGGCGGGATTGGGTATCCGCCGCCGCGGATTGTCACGTGACCCTCGTCGTGAACCGCCACTCGAGGTGCCCTGCCGCTCAAGACACACTCCCCAAATGTCCTCGACCCGAAGCGGCGCGGCCAGAGGGTTCGTTGGAGCACCGGATTGCCCCGGGCCGAGGTTGAAGCGCTCGACCCGGGGCGCTATGGGGAGGTGGCGGGAGGTGCTCCGCTCAGCGCGCTAACTGCCCAGGTCGAGAATGCGTCCGACCAGCGGCTTCTTCCCGTAGAGATGGCGGCCGGTCACGACCAGAACGTCATTGGGCGGAATCGCGGTGACACTCTCCGCCGTGGGGGCGACGCCATGGCCCTCGAACTTCACGACCTTGGTGTGAGCGGTCAGGTCCAGGGTCAGGCTCCTTCCATCGGGCTGCCTGATCACGATCGACCCGTGACCCACGCCGCCAACGCTGGTTTCGGACACCAAAGAGCCGATTGCCTTCGAAGGCGGGCAAACGCGCCTGTGCGTCTTGTGCGTGGCAGCGGTGGTGGACCTCTTCGCTGGCGGGGTGCCAGCTGCGGAGGTGGCGGCTGAAACCGCGACCGCACCCCCTATGCCGGCCGCAGCGGCTCCCGCTGCGACCGCCAGAGCCACGGTGTGTGACTTTAGCAAGTTGGGCACCTCCCCCAGCACTGCTGGTGACTCCCTTGCCCCACTGTAATGAGGCTTCCGCTCCGGGAGGTTAGCCCGAGGCTCGGTACCGTACCTGAGACGCGCCTGAGAGGGGGTGGGGGTCAGGCAGCAGCCAACGGGAGGCGAGCGAGCATCTCATTCGGGCCAGCCCCACCGGCCTGGCGCGGCATGCTTGAGCATGGGCCGGAGAAGACTTTCGGGCCTGCCAGCCGGCGGGCGCAGTCAGATACCTTCAACCTCGGCGCGGATGGGAGCAATCGAGAGCCCGCCTCATCTGGTGCTCCTTGAGCAAAGGGGGCGGGAGCCGCGGCGGCCACCCTGGGCCTGTGGACGCATAGCTCGCGCTGCGCCCGGGACCACCTCGCGGGTCGCCAAGCGCACCGCGGCGCTGCTGCGGGACGGGCGCTCAGTGCCGCGCCCGGTGGACAGTTTGACGACAAGAACGCTGTCCACTGGCGAGCCAAGCCTTGCCCGGATAGCTGGGGCCAAGCAGGCGGTCGAGCGCTTGGTCTTGGAGGTCCCCTTTTGGCAGCACGGCGACCGCCGAGCCCGGAGCGGGCGACACTCGTCTGATCACTCGCAAGACCAGGAGCAGCGGTCAGGCTTCGGACGGACGGGATCCTGGGACGTCGCCCTGAGATAGGAGGAGCCGAAGAGCAGTGGTCGGCTCCCGCAACCTCGATGGGGTCGACGGGTCCCCGGCCACCCGGCCCTCCTTCCCTGATGACTCCCAGTCCCTCCCCGCCGCGGCTCCCGGTGCACTCAGGAGCCTCGGGCCAGCAGCGGCCATCCCAGCGCCGCCGCCGCGCCGGCGCCTACCAGGAGGAAGACCGCCGCGGCCAGCAGGAACTGAGGGTCACTGCCGTAGGGGGGATTGCCGTGGAGCACCAGCTGGAAGGCGTTCTGCAGGTAGCTGAAGGGGAGCAGCTGGGCCACCCAGTAGCGCGGCCCGGACGCCGGAACCCCCGTGAAGAGCCCGGAGAGGAACAGCATCGGCGCCAGCACCACAGCCAGGACCAGCATCGCCTCCCCGGGGTTGTCGGTGAGGGTGGCCACCGCCAGGCCCAGGGCTCCGGAGAAGGCCAGGGTGGCCAGGCTGAGCAGCCAGGTGCTTAGAAGGGTGAGGGGGTCCGGTCGCTGCGCAGCCTCCAGCACCAGGACCAGGAGGGTGGCCTGCAGGCAGTCCACCACCCACCCGGCCAGGAAGAGTTCCAGTCCGACCCGCCACCCGCCCAGCGGCAGGACGGCCAGCCGGTCCAGCCAGCCCGCCCCTCTGGCCCTGGTCAGGCTGACCCCGGTGCCTACCGTCCCCACCATGGCGACGAGCACCGTGAGCAGCATGGCGGCGAAGAACTGGGGCGCTCCGGTCAGGGCCAGGGGCACCGCCAGGACCAGGGGGAACAGCAGCTTGATGGCCAGGGCTCTCCGGCGTCTGACCGAAGCCCGGAGCTCCAGCCACCACAGCCCCCCAGGGCCAGCGTGGCCAACAGGCCCCAGGGGGCGCACCGCCGCTCTCTCAGCCATCGAGCGGCCTTCCGGTCAGTTGCAGGAAGCACTCCGCGAGGCGTGGCTCACGGATCGAGAGGTCGATCAGCAGGCGGTCCAGCTCCCCGACCGCTCCCAGGAGGTCCGCCACCAGGCCGTCCCGCTGGGCCGCCAGCACCAGGGCACCGTCGGAGGAGGCGACCACCTGGTGCACTCCGGCCACGGCCCTGAGCCGCTCCAGGTCCACATCGCCCCGGAAGCGCAGGCTCACCTCGCGCAGCCCCCCCACCGAGGCCAGCAGCTCCGCCAGAGGGGAGTCGGCCACCAGGCGGCCGTCCACCAGGAACCCCACCCGGGTGGCGACCTCCTCCACGAAGGAGGTGTCGTTGGTGCCGAGGAGGGTGGACAAACCCCTCCGCTGCCTCTCGTGGAGCACCGTTTCCAACCAGCGCCGCCCCTCCACGTCCAGCCCCAGGGTGGGCTCGTCCAGCACCAGAAGGGCGGGGTCCCCGACCAGCGCCTCAGCAATCACCAGCCGCCGGCGCATGCCGTACGAGTAGTTGGAGACCTGCTCGCCGCCGACCTCGGCCAGTCCGGCCTCCACCAGGAGCCCCGGGGTGACCGGAGCCCTCCGCGCACCGGCGAAGAAGCGCAGATTCTCCTCGCCGCTCACCTCGTCCACATGAGCGGTGGCGTCGAAGACCACCGCCAGCCGGGGGCGGGCACGGGCCGGGTCGGGGTTGCCGAACCACCGGACCTCGCCGCCCCGGATCCGGCTGCGGGTTGCCAGGCACCGCAGCAGGGTGGTCTTGCCACTGCCGTTGGGGCCCAGGAGGGCGAGGACCTCGCCGTTCCCCAGCCGCAGGCTGACCGGCCCCACCCCCCGTCCGTTGCGGTAGCGGCGGAGGACCCCCTCCGCCTCCAGGGCCAGGGCGGCCACCGCCGTCAGCTGATGAACTCGATGGCGGTCTGGGCGGTGACCTCCACCAACCCCTTGGGCTCGGTGAAAGCCACCTGAAAAACCAGGATCTTCTGGCCCACCTCGACCTGGTGGCCGACCAGCCGCGACCTGACCAGGTTGCTGATGAACTGGGGGGCTCGCCGGTTAATCTTGCGCAGCACCACCCGCTGGGCCTCCGCCACCGGGCCCGGTGGCAGTATCGGAGCCATGTCCTGAGTTTAGTTGTCCAGAGAAAGGCCCGTCGGCCCCCACGAGGAGGCCCCAGTGCTGCATATTGCGGAGGATGAGAGTTCTCCACCTGGCGGATGTCCACCTTGACGCCGCCTTTGCCGGGCTGGGAGCGGCGGTTTCTCGCCGCCGCCGGGAGGGGATCCGGGCCGCTTTCCAGCGGTCGATCGACTTGGCCCTGCAGGAAAAGGTGGACGCCGTCACCATCGCCGGCGACCTGTACGAGGACGAGCGCGTCCGGCAGGACACCGCGGAGTTTCTCCGGCAGCAGCTGGCCCGGCTTCAGTGCCCGGTCCTGATTGCGCCCGGGAACCACGACTACTGGCACAAGGGGTCGCTCTACGCCACCATGGCCTGGCCGGAGAACGTCAGCATATTCTCCAGCGCCACCTTCACAGAGGAGGACGTGTCCGGGGTGCGCATCTTCGGTGTCGCTCACCACCAGCCCAAGGGGACACCGGACCTCCTCTCGGGGGTCCGGGCTGGGCGGGGCGCGCGGGCAATCGCCCTCTTCCACGGGTCGGAGCGCGGACAGATGCCGCTTCAGGAGTCGGGAAAGGAGGATCACGCCCCCTTCTCGGAGGAGGAGCTGGGGCGCGCCGGGTTCACCCTTGGCCTGCTCGGCCACTTCCACACCCCCCGCCAGACCCAGCGGCTGGTCTATCCCGGCAACCCCGAGCCTCTCACCTTCGGGGAGGTGGGTGAGCGCGGGCCGGTGCTGGTCGACCTGGCCCCTTCCCACCCCACCGTGGAGTGGCGCCGCGTCGCCACCTTCGCCCTGGAGGAGAGGGAGGTGGACGTCAGCGGCTGCCAGCACTCGGACGCCCTCGTGGAGAAACTTGAGGAGGCCGTTCCAGATGGCCAGGACCGGGGGGTCCGGCTCCGGGTGGTCGGAGACCTCGTCCCCGGAATCCGCATGGGTACCACCGAGCTACTGGAACGGCTCCGGCGCGGCGACCGCTGCGTGGAGCTGGTGATGGATGCCCGCCCGGCGCTCGACCTGGAGTCCCTCAGCCAGGCACCCGATGCCCGGGGACAGTTCGTTCGCGCCCTGATGGCCCGCGCTGACTTCGAGAGCCCGCTGGTCCAGGCCGCCCTGGCCGCCGGCCTGGACGCGCTTCGAGGTGAGGAGCCGAGGCTGCTGTGAGAGTACCGCGGGGCCAGGGGAGAAACGGGGGGTGAGAGTCATCTCGGTGACTCTGGAGCGCTTCGGGGCGCTGCGCGGGCGCTACAACCTCGACCCCAAGCTCACGGTGATCGTCGGCCCCAACGAGTCGGGGAAGAGCACTCTGCACACCGCCCTGCGGGTGGCGCTGGCCGGGGTGGAGCTCCCCAGCCGGGGCCGGATGCCCAAGGGAACCGAGCAGGTGCTGCGCCGGTTCCGGCCCTGGAAGGGCAAGAGCTTCTCCGTCCAGGCCGAGGTGGAGATGAGCGGGGGGCGGTACCGCTTCGTGCGGGATCTGGACCAGCCCGACAGCTGTGTGGTGGAGGACCTCATCCGGGGAGGGGACGTCACCGACCACTTTCGGCGGGGCAGGAACGTTGATGTGGCAGTGCCCTTGGGGATGGGCAGGGACGCCTTCCTGGCGGTCTCCACGGTGGCCCAGGATCAGATCCTGGAGATCAGTGCCAGCTCGCTGCAGTCCGACCTGCAGCGGGCCACCGCCACCTCCGGTGCGGGCTCAACAGTTTCGGCCGCGATCGAGGCTCTGCGCGCGTGGCGCCAGGAGCATCTGCGCACCGACCGCAGCACCAACCGGCCCCTGGATCAGGCCGTCCGCGAGCTGGACGAAACCAAGGGCCTTCTCGGCCAGGCCCGGGACGCCCGCTCCCGCCTGGCCGAGGAGCTGACCTCCCGCGACGATCTGCGGGCCAGAGAGGCCGCCGCAGCGCAGGCCGCGGCCGCGGCGGAGGGGACCTGGAAGGCCGCCGAGCTCGCCGAGCTGGACCAGGACCTCATCGCCATTGAGGAGATCGACAGCTCGCTCTCCCAGCTCCCCGAGGCCGAGGTTCCGGCCAACGCCGCCGCCATCCGGGAGGCGGCGGAGGGCGCGTCCCAGCTGGCGACTCAGTTTCGGGAGGCGGAGGCCCAGGTGGTGGAACACACCCCCAAGGACCCATCCCAGGCGGTCCTGGCCGACCGGCTCTCCGTCTCCGAGCTGAACTTCCTGGCCGATGCGCTGGAGCGCCCGGTGCCGCCGCTCCCGGCTCAGGCCGGGGGGGCGGCCCGGCTGGAACTGCTGGATCGGAGGGCGGTGGCTCTGCACCGCTGGTCCTCCGACCTCATCGCCACCCTGGGTGGGGTTGCCGGCGTGCTGCTGATCTGGAACGCCGTCAGCGCCAAGGTGAACTCCTTCTCGGTGGAGCTCTTCGTGGGCGGGCTGCTGGTGATGGTGGTGGCCTTCAGCGCTTTCCTTTTCCTGCAGCGCCGGCTTCGCCGGCTTCTGGCGGTGGGGGGCTTCGCCTCGGTGGCGGAGATGCGCAGAGCCAAACGCAGCCAGGACCCCGAGGTGTTGAAGGCGGTGGCCGCCCAGGAGGAGGTGCTGGCCCAGCGAGCCAAGGCCCGCACCCGCGTCGCCGAGCTGGGCATCGGCCACCTGTCAGCCGAGCAGATGCGCCAGGTCGCCCGGGAGCTGCCGCCGCTCCAGGACGCGCTGCGCCAATTGGCCTCCTGGACTTCGACCAGGGATCGGACCAAAGAGCAGCTCCAGCAGCGGGCCGCCGCGGCCGGGGTGGACGAGCCCGACCCCGTCAAGGCCGCCGAGAGGCTGGTGGAGATGGCCCGCGAGGTGGCGGCGGCTGTGGAGGCGGCCCGTCGGCGCTCTGAGCTCCAGGTCCGCCGGGACGAACGGCTCAACGGCCGGGACCTGCGGGTCCTGGTGACCCGGGCGGAGGAGCTACGGGCTGAGGTCGGGGGCATGATGCGCCAGGGGCTGATCCCCAAGACCGGGCGCCCCAGCTCCGAGCTCCGCCTGGAGTACGACCAGCGTCGAAAGGAGCTGGAGGCGCTGCGCGCCGAGAGGCTCCCGCTGGAGGGGCGACTGGAGCAGGAGCTGCGGACCGCCGGCGACCTGGTCGAGCTGGAGGAGAAGGTCAAGGAGCTGGAGGCCAAGGTGGCCCGCATGACCTTCGCCGAAGACGCGGTCAAGCTGGCCGTCGAGCAGCTGGAGCTGGCCGAGGGGGAGATCCACAACAGCCTGGCCCCGGTGCTGGCCCAGGGTCTCGAATCCCGCCTGCACAAGCTGACCCACCGGCGCTACCAGCGGGCCTGGGTGGATCCCGCCGACCTCTCCATGCATGTCGCCGCAGCCAACTCGGATCGCCAGATCCCGGTGGAGAACCTCTCCCAGGGCACCCAGGAGCAGATCTACGTCTGCCTGCGGATGGTCCTGGCCCAGGCCCTCTCGCCCCGGGGGGAGGCGCTCCCCCTCTTCTTCGACGATCCCACCGTCAATTCCGACGACCACCGCTGCTTCGCCCTGCTCGACACCCTGCTCGAGCTGTGCGAGACCTCCCAGGTGGTGATCTTCTCCCACGAGCGGCGGGTGGTGGAGTGGGCGCAGCGGAAGGGTGTGGCCGTTCTCCAGCTGGAGGCGGTGCCCGCCTCGGCGGACGAGCCTCAGGCAGCGTCCCCCGAGAGCTGAACCGGGTGCGCATCGTCTCGCTTCTCCCCAGCGCCACCGAGATCTGCTTTGCCCTCGGGCTGGGACAGAGCCTGGTGGGAGTGACCCACGAGTGCGACTTCCCGCCCCAGGCCGAGTTCAAGCCGATCTTGACCGAGGCCACCCTTCCGGAGGAGGGCGGAGCCCCCGGGGACATCGACCGCCACGTCCGCGAGGCGGTGCACCAGGGCAGCAGCCTCTACCGGGTCCGGCAGGAGGAGCTGGCAAGGGCTCGGCCCGACCTCATCCTCACCCAGGAGCTCTGCGAGGTCTGCGCCGTGGCCTACCCCCAGGTGCTGGAGGCGGCCCGACTGCTCCCCGGCCACCCCACCGTCCTCTCGCTTGAACCCACCACCCTCGCTGGGGTGCTTCGCTCGATCCTGGAGGTGGGCGCTGCGACCGGGACCAGGGAGCGGGCCGCCGAGCTGGTGCGGGGGCTGTGGGCCCGGGTTGACGCCGTCCGCGGTGCCGTGGCGGGGAGGGAGCGGCCCCGGGTCGCCTGCCTGGAGTGGGTCGACCCGCTCATGCTGGCGGGCCATTGGGTGCCGGACCAGGTGGCGGTGGCCGGGGGGATGGACGTCCTCGGGGTGGCCGGGGAGCGCAGCCGCCGCCTGAGCCTGGACGAGCTTCGCGCCGCAGCTCCCGAGGTTCTGCTCTGCATGCCCTGCGGCTACCGTCTGGAGGGGGCCGCCGGGCAGCTGGCCATACTGCGGTCCCAGCCCTTCTGGAAGGATCTCCCGGCCGTGGCCGCCGGCCAGGTGTACGCCGTGGATGGGTCCTGGTACTTCAACCGCCCCGGGCCGCGGGTGATCGACGGAATCGAGATCCTGGCCAAGATCCTCCATCCGGACGCCTGGCGGGGGCCGGTGCCTCAGGGCTTCCAGCGAGTCGACTGAGACTCAGGCGATGGCCCTGCCGAAGGCTCGGGCCGCCCCCGCCACCGCCAGCACCGCGAGAACGGCCACGATCGCCACCCCCTGAGCCACATCCGCGGTGGCCACGTGGCCCAGGAAGAGGGCGCGAGCGGCGGTCACCGCGTGGGAGAGCGGGTTGAGGGTGGAGAGCGTCTGCAGCCAGGAGGGGGCCAGGCTCATGGGCAGCAGCACCCCGGAGAGGAGCAGCAGAGGCAGGGCTGCGGTGAAGATCACCGGGGCGAAGGAGTTCTCGTCCCGCAGCACGAGTGCCACCCAGTAGGAGATCGAGGCGAAGAGGAGCCCGATCAACCCCACCAGGCCCAGGACCACCGCCAGCCCCAGCGGCTGGAGCTTGAGCCCGAAGGGGAAGGCGAGGGCGATCAGGATCGCCGCCTGGATGAGGATGGTGAGGGTGTCGCGCAGAGCCCTCCCCAGCAGCAGGGCCAGCCGGCTCACCGGGGTGACCCGCAGCCGCTCCACCACCCCCTCCCGCAGTTCGGCGATCAGGTTGAAGCCGACGCCTGAAGCGCCGAACAGCCCCAGTTGGACCAGAAGGCCGGGGACGAAGACGTTGTACGCGCCGCCCGGAGGGAAGCCCGAGAGGCCGGCCACCGACTCGAGGAGGGGGGCGAAGAGCAGGAGGTAGAGGGCGGGCTGGACGATCCCCACCACCACCCAGGCGGGGTTGCGGATGAAGATCGAGAAGTAGCGCTGGAAGACCAGCCAGGTGTCGGCGGCAAGCTTCATCTGAACTCCTTTCCTCAACTGCTCAGGCGGCCGGGCCGGTTTCCCGCAGGGAGCGCCCGGTCTGGCGCAGGAAGACGTCGTCGAGGCTGGGCTGGGAGAGGGTCTGTAGCAGTGGTGTGTCTTGCTAAGCGAACATGAGTGATGTGTAAGACTTGGTGGCATGGCATTACTGCGACTCAAGGCGGCGGCGGAGGTGCTGGGAGTGCACCCGGTGACGTTGCGC
>JAKATL010000048.1 GCA_021827985.1 bacterium | reverse complement strand
CGCCTGCGCCAAGAAAGCGGTCGCTGAACTCACCCGCGACTAACCCCCGCACCCCCGCCAGACTCCACCACGGCCGCATCACCACACACTTCCGCCGCTACAGCTCCATTTAGCGCCGCCGCTAACAAGGGGCACGAGAGCGAAGGGACCACAAGGTCACCAAGGCGTGAGGGCGCTGAGCGGGGCTGGGCAACACAGGCCCGCCAAGTCCAGGTAAGACCCGAAGCGGCAAACGTGGCACCGGTGGCCCCTAGGCCAAGTAAGACCGTCCGCCTTGGCCGGGTGTCACTTATTGGCACTCAGTAGGAACGGTCGGAGGCAGGGTCACCGTTCATCCCGGCGGATCTGGCATCTGGCTAAGAGCGGCGCGTGCTGGTGGCGGATCCGGCCCACTTGGGGTGAGCTCCACGGCGGGGGAGCGCCAGGACGCCATCGTGGTGGGAGGGGGCCTGGCCGGCTGGTCGCCTGCTGCGAGCTACTGGTGGCGGGCCGCCGGGTCCTCCTTCTGGAGCAGGAGCCGCAGCTGGGGGGCCAGGCCTACTGGTCCTTCGGCGGGCTCTTTCTGGTCAACTCGAAAGAGCAGCGCTGGCTCCTGCTCCGGGACTCCTGGGAGCTGGCCCAAGAGGACTGGATGGCCTCTTCGGCCTTCGACCGGGAGCCGGAGCTCCCACTGGGGGAGGACCACTTCGGACAGCTCTGGGCCGAAGCCTACCTGCAGTTCGCGGCCTCCGAGATGCGGGGCTGGCTGCGCTGGCTGGGGGTCCGCTTCTTCCCCCTTCCCGCCTGGGCGGAGCGGGGTGGTGCCCTCCCGGGCGGGCACGGCAACCGGGTGCCCCGCGTCCACATCACCTGGGGGACCGGGCCGGGCCTGCTGGACCCCTGGCCTCCATCACTTCCGGCGCGGGTGGCGTTTCCCCGGACGAGCGCCTTGGCGAGGCTCCCCGGCGAAGTGAACGCGATTCGCGCCGGCGGCGGGAAGCCGCCTCAGATGCGGGCCGCCTCCGCGTGACGCCGGATCGGGCCGGCGCGGCCAGGAGTGGCTGACGGCGCGCCGAACCCAGGACCCTCCCCTGCATGGGTGGTCGCCGCCCTGGCAGCGGAGCGCACGTCGGCCGCCCCTCGCCCGAGAAGCGGGCGGCCCCGGGCAGCGCGGTGCTCCGGGCGGATGCTACGTTGGGAGGTGCTCCCGCGCCCCGAGGGATCCGGCGGGACACCGGGAGGATGGCCAGGTCAGTGGAGATGTGCCATGGCTGAAATCGCCGAAAAGGGTGGCGACACCCCCCGCTTCGAGGTGCATGACCGCGAGGTGCTGCGCACGGCGCACAACCTGCTGGAGAGCTGCCCCTCCCCAAGCTCCATGCAGGCCGAGGTCGTGGCGGCGGTGCAGCGCAATCAACGCTGGAGGGGGAGCAGTGCCTGAACCTGCTGGCTCCCGAGGCACCCACCAGCGCCACAGTGAGATCGCTGCTGGCCGCGGAGATCGGCACCCGGGCCGCGGAGGGGCACATCGGTCCGGCGAGCCGGTGGTTCGCCGGCACCAGGCACATCGACGAGGTGGAGTCGCTCTGCGTGGAGCTGCTCAAGCGGCTGTTCCGCTGCAACTACGCCGAGCACCGCCTCTGCGCCTCCATGATCGGCAACCTGGCGGTCTACACCGCCCTGACCCGACCGGGGGACACGATCATGAGCCTTGCCCAGCCGGTCGGGGGCCACTCCAGCAACCGGGTGGACGGCCCGGCGGGGGTGCGCGGCCTGCGCATCGTGGACATCCCCGTGGACCCCGAGGAGCTCTCGGTGGATCTGGACGCGTTCTCAGAGGTCGCCAGGGCGGAGCGCCCTTCGCTGGTGGCCCTGGGAGCCTCGATGACGCTCTTCCCCTATCCCGTCTCCGAGATGGCCCAGGTGGTGGCCGACTGGGGCGGCAAGGTGTTCTTCGATGGCGCCCACCAGCTGGGGCTGATCGCCGGCGGCCAGTTCCAGGACCCTCTCCGGGAGGGGGCGGCGGTGCTCACCGGTTCGGGTGGGAAGACCTTCTGCGGGCCGCAGAGCGGGGTCATGGTGTGGGACGACGAAAGCCTCACCGCGCCGCTGGGCGAGGCGGTGTTCCCCACCCTGGCCGCAACCCACCAGGTGAACCGGGTGGCGGCGCTGGCCGCCGCCACCTGCGAGCTGCTGGCTTTCGCCCAGCCCCTTATGGCACAGATCGTAGCCAACGCCCGGACCCTCGCCGTCGCGCTGGACGAGCGCGGGGTGCCGGTGCTGGGTTCCCACCGGGGCTACACCGAGACCCACCAGGTGATCGCCGACGTCTCCTCGCTGGGGGGCGGGCTGGAGGCGGCGCAGCGGCTCGCCCGGGCCAACATCATCACCAACAAGAACCTGTTGCCCTGGGACCGGCGCGAGGACTGGGACCGGCCCTCCGGGCTGCGCCTCGGGACCACCGAGGTCACCCGCTACGGTATGGGTCCGGCCGAGATGACGGAGATCGCCGAGCTGATCGCCTCCGTCCTGGTGCAGCATGAGGCTCCGGAGTCGGTGGCGCCCCGGGCCAAGGCGCTGCGGGCATCCTTCCCCTACCTTGGTTACTGCTTCGACTGACGGCAGCGGGCGTCCCCGGGCGGGCGCCGTCCCGCCGACCGCGGAGCCGGGCCCGCGGGTCCCGCCGCGGCTTCCCTCCCGCCGCGCCAGTGATCAACGCCTGGGTGCGCGCTCACCCCTCCGACCTGGCACCCGGGCCCAGCTCGTCTCATCAGCCAGGCGGGTTGCTCAGCCTTGCCTGATCGCCCGAGAGTAACCGCCGGGGCCGGCTGCGCGTTGGAAGCTGGGACAGGACCGCCCGGAGGATGGCCGCCGCTGGCACAGAGGCCGAAGGAGGAGTGAGATGCACCGCTGGGGCCTGGGATCCATCGCCCTGACCCTTGCCATGCTGCTCGCCGCCTGCGCTACGACCCCCCGCCCGAGCCCCACCCCCAGGGTGTCCAGCTCCCCGCTCCCCTCCCCCACCCCTTCCCAGAGCCCCACGCCGCAGAACTCGCCGACCACCGCCGGCGAGACCAGCTGCGCCACCTCCCAGCTGCGAGCCACGCTCACCAACGCCCAGGGGGCGGCGGGCAGCATCTTCTACTCGCTCCAGTTCCAGAACGTCGGTCAGTCCAGCTGCACCCTCTTCGGCAACCCCGGGGTCTCCCTGGTGGCCAGCGCGACCGGGCCCCAGCTGGGGGCCGCGGCCACCTTCGTCAACCACTCTGAGGCGGTGACCGTGACCCTGCAGCCCGGGGCCACCGCCTCGGCCACCCTGCAGATCGCAGAGGCGGGAAATTTCCCCCAGAGCTCCTGTGATGAGGCGCCGGCGGCCGGGCTCCGGGTGTACCCCCCGGGGCAGACGGCGAGCCTCTTCGTGGCCCAGAGCGGCCTCCAGGCCTGCCGGGATTCCTCAGCTCAGCTCCTGCAGGTCGGGCCAGTCACCGGCTGAATGCCTGACCCGCCGGTCCTCGCCGCCAGCACCGAATTGCGCCTGGGGCTGGGGAGCGAGGGTCCCGCCGGACAACGGCCCCCTGCCCGGTGGCGACCGTGGGAGAGCCCGGCCACCTTCCCCGGGGCCGGGCAGTGATCAGGGCCGGCCTGGGAGCGATTCTGGGGCTGGTGGGGCTCCTCTGGATCGGCCAGGGTGCCGGGCTGATCCCCGGCTCCTTCATGACCGGGCAGCTCCTCTGGCTGGGCTTGGGCATCGCCTGCCTCCTTCTCGGCCTGGCCCTGACGCTGGCCCCCTGGAGGAGGCGAGCCCGACCGCGCAACTAGGGCAGCTGGCCCCTTTGGGGCGGCTGAGCCTAAGGTCAGCTCTGGACGGTCACCGCCAGCACCACCCCCTCACCGGGGAAGGAGGTCTGCTCCAGCAGCACCTGGAACTGGCCCTTGGTGAGGGTCACCAGCTCCAGGCCGGAGCTGCTGGTGGAGCTGGAGACGGCGAATCCCTGGCCCTTGAGCTCGGCCTCGTACTGGGAGACGGCATCCTGGCTGGTCTCGGTCAGCTGCACGTACCACTTGGTGGAGCTGAGCTGGGCCGAGGAGAGGACCTTGCCGGGGGGCGCGGGTAGCTGGGAGGGGAAGCCCGGGGGCAGTTGCGGGCTGCCTGAGGTGGCCGGCGGTGGCGTGGCGGTGGCGGTCGCCGCCGGCGCCTTGGGGGCGCTGATCGCCCCCACCCCGCCGATCGAGTTCACGGTGAAGGTGAGGGAAGCCCCAGCCAGGTTGTTGGCCTGAGCGGCCGACCCCGATGGCACCCCGGCGGTGTACGAGAGAAGGGCGCCGGAGCCCTGGGCCACGCAGCCGGTGGCGGTCTCCACCAGGAGGGAGGCGGCGTTGCTGGGGGACTGCAGGTGGTAGACGGTGCCGCTCTCACCGGCCACCCGGCAGGCGCCTCTGGTGGTGATGGTCTCCCCGCTGACGTGGGTGTAGCCCACCAGTGACTCGGCGGCGCTGTACTCGCCGTCCAGGTGGGTGAGCCCCTCGGGGGTGGCGAGGGAGACCGCGATCACCTGGCCCAGGGTCACGGCGTATCCGCGCCCCCCCACGTCGTAGTGGGTCTCCGCCACCGGGGCGGTGGACTGGGTCTCCCAGTCGGTGGGGCTGTGGACCTCGCCGGTGATGGTGAAGGTGTAGCCGGCGTTGCCGGAGGTGGAGGTGAAGGTGTAGTTGCGCAGGCTGCTGAGCCGGGAGAGGGTGAGCGACGCCACCCCGGTCTGGGCAGTGGAGGACGGGGAGCCTGAGCCGTGCGCCGGGGCGGATCCGCTCGACCCCGCGGTGGTGCCACAGCCGGCCAGGGCCAGGCCGAAGAGCAACCCGCCCAGCCGCCAGCGTCCGAAATGTCTGCTCAACCTGCACCCTCTTCCCAAGGCGGTTTCTCAGCTCCCACCCAGGATATTTGGTCAGCCCACGCTGAATGCCGCCGTTTCTGAGCTGAGACACGCCCGCGGGGCCCGGGGCCGGGATCGGCCGGGCGGTCAGGCCTGCGGCACCAGCCGGCCGTCCCGCAGGCGGACCGCCCGGTCGCAGGCCTCCACCACCTCGGGGTCGTGGGTGGCGATCGCCAGCACCCGTCCCTCTCGCGACTGGGTGAGAAGGATCTCCAGGATGGCCCGGCGCTGCTCGGAGACCAGCTCCGAGGTGGGCTCGTCGGCGAGCAGCACCTCCGGCGGCCCGGCGATGGCCCGGGCCACGGCCACCCGCTGCTGCTGGCCGCCGGAGAGGTCCTGGACCATGCTGTCCGCCTGGGGGTGGAGCCCCACCCGGGCCAGCGCCTCGCGGCTCAGCCGCTCCACCTCGGAGGGCGGGATTCCCCGGGCCCGCAGCGGGAGGGCCACGTTCTCCTGAGCGGTGAGCACAGAGACCAGCCCGTGGTTCTGCAGCACCACCCCGAAGCGCCGGCGGGTGGCCGCGTCCCGGAGCAGGGGGCTGCCGTCCACCATCACCCTTCCCCGGGTGGGGTCCTGGAGGCCCGCCACCAGCAGCAGCAGGGTGGTCTTGCCCGAGCCCGAGGGCCCGGTTATGGCCAGCGACTCCCCGGCCCGGATCTGGAGGTCCACTCCCTCCAGGATGAGGCGGCCGCCGGCCTCCACCGACGCCTGCTCCACCGAGATCTCAGCTATCACGTGGGGGGCGTCTCCTGGGACTCCAGCTCCGGGCTGAGCAGGTCGACCCCCGAGGCGTGCCGCCGGACCCTCAGCAGGGTTCCCGGAGGCAGCCTCTCCAGCACGTCCGGAGGCAGCTGCACGCTGCCGTCCTTGCCCACCACGGCGAACTCCTGGCCCCGGCGCCCCTCGGCCCCGATCCGGCCGTCCCGGATGGTCACGGTGCGGGGCATGGCCGCCCCCACCTCGGGGTCGTGGGTCACGCTGACCACGGTGGCGCCCAGGGTCTGGTTGATCTGGGCGAGGAGGGCCACCACCTGGTCGCGGGTCTTGGTGTCCAGCTGGGAGGTGGGCTCGTCCACCAGGAGGAGGCGGGGAGCCGGAGCGGTGCCGGCGGCAATCGCCACCCGCTGCTGCTCCCCGCCGGAGAGGGTGGCCACGGTGCGGTGGGCCAGCTGGCCCATCCCCAGCTGCTCCAGGAGTTCCTGGGCGCCAAAGGGCGGGCGGTGGCCCCGGGCCCGGGCGCCGCGCTGGGCGAACTCCACGTTCTGGGCCGCGGTGGCGTAGGGGAGGAGGTTGCGAGCCGGGTCCTGGAGCACCAGGCTCACCTCGGTGGCCCGGAGGCGGAGGAGCTGGCTCGGGCTGAGCCGGCCGAGGTCGTACTCGCCCATGAGGATCCGGCCCGCGGAGGGCCGGTGGAGCCCGGAAAGCAGCGCCAGGATGGTGGACTTGCCGGAACCGGAGGGGCCCAAGAGGGCGAACTCCTCCCCCGCCTCCACGTCCAGGTCCACCCCCCGCAGCGCCACCACGTCGCCCTCCTGGCTGGGGTAGAGGTGGACGATGCCCTCCATGTGGATGTCCAGACCGCGGATTTTGGTGTTCACATGATCTCCGTGCGCAGCCGGCTCCAGGATGCCAGCCGCAGGGTGGCCAGCGCCGAGGCCACGGCCGCGACCAGGAGGAGCACCACCAGCAGCCCCACCATGAGCAGGATGGGAAGGGGGACCAGCACCAGCTCCACCGGAGGGCTGCCCTGGGTCGAGCTGAACTCCGGAACCGAGGGCAGGGCCATGAAGACCCCGAGGAGTCCCGCCCCCACCCCCAGGACCACCCCGGGGACCAGGACCATCAGCTGCTCCCCCAGGAGGGAGTTGCGCAGCGCCCGCTCGGGGAGGCCGATCGCCCGCAGCACCGCCAGCTCGAAGGCGCGGCGCCGGGCCGACATGAACACGGAGAACACGGCCGCCCCCAGGGAGAGGACGGCCGCGGCCCCGGCGGCGAACAGGAAGAAGAGGTAGGCCAGGGCGATCCCTCCCCGGTTCATGGCGGAGATGGCCGCCTCGGGCGTCTTGGTGCTGAGGATCCGGATCCCCTGGGCCCGAAGCCGGCTGACCACGCTGGCCGGGGCGTCCTTGGCCAGCCACACCTCGTCCTCGGTGAGGCTCGGGGGCTGGGTCTCCGACCGCACCGCCTGGTTCAGGTCGAGGAGGAACCCCTGCCCGCCCAACTGGGGCAGCGCCGCGACCTGGTAGCGGACGTTGACCGTGAGCAGCCCGCCGTCGAAGTTCTCCACCGAGGCCGCGGCCGGATCCTGCACGGAGTTGGCCGCGGTCACCACCCCGGGGAGGATCGCGGGCAGCCCGCCCGGATACACCGACGGGGTGGTGGTATCACTGGCCTGGTCCAGGACCGAGAGGCGGAGCGCGGGCCTGCCCCCCACGGTCACGCTGGAGACGGACATCCCCGGGCCGGAGCTGGACCAGTAGGCGGGGTTGGCCAGCTCCGAGGTCACCGGCCGCAGCTGGGAGCCGGGGTCCTCCTGGAGCGAGGAGATGGTCAGCTGATAGCGGGCCGAGGAGGGTCCGATCGGGACCGGACCCTGCAGCGGCACGGTGGTCTGGGCCTGGGTCCAGACCGGCAGCAGCTGGCTCACGTGGCAGCCGAAGGCGCAGGGGCCCGGCAGGGGGGCGGTGTAGGTGTGGGTGCCCTCCGTGAGGAACCCGAAGTCGGCAACCCCGGGGTTGCCGTCCTGGTCCACCAGCGCCAGCTGGAGGTCGGGAGGCGGACTGGGATTGCCGGTCATGGTGACGACGATCTGGAGCGACTTCCCCTGGACCACCATCTCCGGGAGCAGGTGGGGGGTGAGCCAGTGGACCAGCCGCGACAGCGGCACCGAGGAGATGCCCTCGGGCCAGTACCCCACCCTGGCCAGCCGGCTGGCCTGCACGGCGATCAGGTTCTGGCTGGGAATCTTGGAGACCATCGCCGCCAGGGCGTAGCGGCCGGTGGGGTCCGCCTTGTCCACCGCCGCCTCCAGCCCCAGCCCCGGGGGCAGTTGGACCTGGAGCACCTTCGGGGCACCGAGGGTGAAGTCAGCTCGCACCTGCCGGTTCACCCCGGCCGCCGCCCAACCGGCGACCGCGAAGCAGGCCAGCGCCGAGGCCACCGCCAGAACTGCGACCTGGCGCAGGCTGGCCGGACGGCGGACCACCTGGCGCACCGCCAGCCCCAGTCCCAGATGTCCCCCGCTGCGGGTGCGCCGCACCACCAGCTGGGCGAGACGCGGAAGCAGCCTCATCCCCACGATGGCCAGCGCCACCGCCACCAACCCCGGGGCGAAGGCGGCTATGGGGTTGGGCTGCCGGCCGTTGAGGACCCCGGAGGCGATGAGCTCCAGGATGCCCGCCAGCGCCAGCGCCAGCCCTCCGGCATCCAGCGCCGCGCGGGCGGTGCTGGAGCTCTTCGGCTCCACCCCCCTGAGATCGTCCACCAGCTTTCGGGTGAGGATCCGCCAGGCCCCGAACACCACGGCGACCAATCCGCCGGCGAAGGCGGCCAGGGCCGCCACCAGGGCCAGGGGCTGGAAGCTCAGCTGCCCCCCGGGGAGCAGGTCCGGGCGGGCCAGGGCCACCACCAGGTAGGCGAGCAGGAGGCCCACCGGGACCGCCAGGGCCAGCATGGCCATCGGCTCCAGCAGGCCCGCCGACAGCACCGACGGCAGGCGGAAGCCGCGGAGCTTGGCCAGCGCCACCTCCTTCTGGCGGGCCTCGGCGGTGCGGGCCACCAGCCCGAAGAGGACGAAGAGGGCGAGGAGGACCAGTTGCAGGTCCACCACCAGGACGATCGCCTCCATGAGCTGGTTCTCCCGGTTGGCCTGCGCGGCCAGCGAGTTCAGCTGGGTGGAGACGTCGAGCTGCAGGTTCTGGTTGGCATCCGTGTCGAAGTTGCCCAGGGCCTGGTTGAAGATGGCCGCTCCCGCAAGGTGGATGGTGGAGACCTTGAGGAAGAGCTCGTCGGTGGCCAGGGTCCCCGGCACCGAGGAGATGGTGGCCTGGGGGGTGAACATGGAGTCCAGTTGGGGTAGGCAGATGGGCGCATTGGGAGGGCAGGACTGGCCGAAGCCGAAGTAGTCATCCCCGAACCAGAAGGGAGCGGAGGGCTTGCCCACGGCCACGATGCCGGCGACCACGACGACCTTCTCGATGTTGGTCCGGTTGGGAATGCCATTCACGAAGTGGACCGGCCCGGGGATGGTGGTGGTGAGCCGGGACCCCACCTTGGCCCCCAGCCCCTGGGCGCTGCGGTCGGTCAGCACCACCCCGCCGGCCGACGTTGGACAGCTCCCCTTGAGGAAGTGGAGCTGTCCGCAGGCTCCGGGGTCGGAGATCAGGTCGGAGCCGAACCTGGACCCACTGGGGCCGACCACGGTCAGGCCGGCGTCCAGCACCAGCTTCTGCGGCGAGTACCACCGGGAGAGGCGGTACTGGCGGGCCGCCTGGAGCCCGGCCTCAGCCGCCGCCACCTGGCCCGATCCCTGCCGAGGGGTCAGGGTGATGCCGTCGAAGACGGGGGGGTTGGAGATGAGGATGGAGTGCAGCACCGAGTCGTTGGCGGTGGCCAGGTACAGTGGTCCGGCGGCGGCGGCCAGCACCGCCACCACCCCCACCACGAAGAGGGCCAGCGCCCCTCCCAGCCGCCACCGCACTGCCCGGAAGAGGAGCCGGAGCTGGCTCACGAGGGGGCCAGTTCCACGATGCGGACGCTCACCGGCTCAGCCTAGCGACCACTTCCGGGGGTGCGCCATCCCCCAACGGGCTGAATCGGAGATGTTGGCTGGACGCCGCCCGGCGCCGACCTAGACTGGGGCCGGAAGTTGGTCATCGAGGAGGTGGAGATGCGCACCAGGAAGCTGGGAACCGGCGGGCTGGAGGTCTCGGAGCTGGGGCTGGGCTGCATGGGCATGTCCGAGTTCTACGGACCGCGGGACGACGAGGAGTCGATCGCCACCATCCAGATGGCACTCGACCGGGGGGTGACCTTCCTGGACACCGCCGACATGTACGGTCCCTTCCACAACGAACAGCTGGTGGGGCGGGCGATCCAGGGCCGCCGGGAGCAGGTGGTCCTGGCCACCAAGTTCGGCAACCAG
Source organism: bacterium (assembly GCA_021827985.1). Taxonomy (GTDB): domain Bacteria; phylum Chloroflexota; class Dormibacteria; order Aeolococcales; family Bog-877; genus JAJYXT01. The sequence goes on along the minus strand of JAKATL010000048.1, from coordinate 9,347 downwards.
CGCCAGGAGGACGGCTCCTTCCTGGGGATAAACGGCCGACCGGAGTACGTCCGCTGGGCCTGCGACGCCTCCCTGCAGCGCCTTCGGGTCGACCATATCGACCTCTACTACCAGCACCGGGTCGACCCCCGGGTGCCGATCGAGGAGACGGTGGGGGCGATGTCCCAGCTGGTGGAGGCGGGCAAGGTTCTCCACCTCGGCCTCTCCGAGGCGGCCCCGGCGACCATCCGCCGGGCCCACGCGGTCCACCCCATCTCCGCCCTCCAGACCGAGTACTCCCTCTTCAGCCGGGAGCCGGAGGCCGAGATCCTGCCCACGGTGCGCGCGCTGGGTATCGGGTTCGTGGCCTACAGCCCCCTCGGTCGGGGAATGCTCACCGGCCGCTACCGGGATCCCGCCCAGCTGCAGCCCGGGGACTTCCGCAACACCCGCTACCCCCGCTTCTCGGGCGCCAACCTGGAGCACAACCTGAGGTTGGTCGACCGGATCGAGGAGATCGCCAGGGAGAAGGGGGCCACCCCCGGCCAGGTGGCCATCGCCTGGGTCCTCCACCAGGGAGAGGACATCGTGCCCATTCCCGGCACCAAGCGGCGGCGCTACCTCGCAGAGAACCTTGACGCGGCTGAGCTGCAACTGGATCAGGAGACGCTCGCCCTCCTTTCCGAGGTGGCCTCGCCCGAGGCCGTCCAGGGAGACCGCTACTCGGACATGAGCACCGTCAACCGCTGACCGCCCGGCGGGGCCGGGGCACAAGATGCGGGGTACAATCCAGCCAGCTCAACTAGATGCTGTAGTGGAGAGGAGACCCCGTGCGCTGCCCTTACTGCAACCACCACGACCTCCGGGTGGTGGACTCGCGCGACTCTGAGACCGGGGAGGCGATCCGGCGGCGCCGCGCCTGCAACAACTGCGGTCGCCGCTTCACCAGCTATGAGCGGATCGAGTCGATCCCCTTCTACATCGTCAAGAAGGACGGACGGCGCGAGGACTTCGACCGGCAGAAGCTCTTCCTGGGGCTGATGAATGCCTGCAAGAAGCGCGACATCTCCCCAGAGCGGGTGCAGCAGATCGTGGAGGAGATCGAGACCGAGCTGCGCGGGAGGGGGCAGTCGGAGCTCCCCAGCCGGGAGGTGGGGGAGCTGGTCATGGCCCGGCTCCGGGAGCTGGACGAGGTCGCCTACGTGCGCTTCGCCTCGGTCTACCGCTCGTTCCGGGACCTCTCCGAGGTCAAGCAGGAGATCGACCACCTCCTCTCCGCCGACCGCGTCGGGGGCCGGCGCCGTGCCCCCGCCCGCTGACCTCGGGGGGAGGCTGCTCGCCCTAAGGGAGCGGATCGCCGCCGCGGCGGCCGTGGTGGGCCGGACCCCTTCCGAGGTCCAGCTCCTGGCGGTCACCAAGGGGCAGCCGCTGGAGGTGGTGCGGGCAGCGGTAGCTGCCGGCCTCAACGAACTGGGGGAGAACTACGTCCAGGAGTGCGGGGAGAAGGCCGCCCAGCTCGGCCCGGCAACGGGGGTCCGCTGGCACCTGATCGGGCACCTCCAGCGCAACAAGGCCCGGCGGGCAGCCCAGCTCTTCCAGATGGTGGAGAGCGTGGACTCGGCCGAGCTGGCAGCTCAGCTGGCGGCCACGGTCCCCACCCCCGGGCCGCCGCTTCCGGTGCTTCTCGAGGTGGAGCTGACCGGCCTTCCCACCCGGTCCGGGATCAGGGAGCGAGAGCTCCTCCCGGTGGCGGAGGCGGTGGCTCGGCTGCCCGGGCTGCGGCTCTTCGGGCTCATGACGGTGGCCAGCCAGGAGCGGCCCGAACGGGAGTTCTCCCGCTGCCGGGAGCTGCGTGACCGGCTCCAGGGAGAGCTGGGGACGGAGCTGCCGGTCCTGAGCATGGGGATGTCCTCGGACTTTGAGGCGGCCATCCGGGAGGGAAGCACCGAGGTCCGGATCGGGACGCTCCTCCTGGGGCCCCGGCCTGGTCCACCCTCAGGGAACGTCGGCTGAGGGTGGGCCCCCCGCAGGTGGCCGGCGGCCGAAGATCCTGAAGGTGCCCAGCAGCCGGCGGTTACGGGCGGTCTCCAGGCGGCTCTCGCGGGCGGCCATGAACAGGTCCGGGCGCTGGGCCCGCCAGTCCCCCACCGCCGAGCGCAGCAGGACCGCCAGGTAGCTGGCCACCGGCACCGCCACCAGCGCTCCCAGAAAGCCCGCCACCTCCACCCCGGCGAAGAGGGCCACCAGGGTGAGCAGGGGGTGGAGCTGCACGAAGCGGGCCTGGATCCGGGGCACCAGGACGTACCCCTCGACGGCGTGGATGAAGAGGAAGAGGAGGAGGGTGAAGAGGGCCAAGGTAGGGCTCTTGGTGAGGGCCAAAAGCAGCGCCACCGCACCTCCGGCGAACGGGCCCACCAGCGGGATCATCTCGAAGAGCCCGGCGGTGAGGGCGATAACCAGGGGGAAGGGCACCCCGAGAAGCGCGGTGCCGACCCCCGCCAGCGCTCCCACCACCACCGCCAGTACCAGCTGGGCCCGGACGTACCCGCCCACCACCACCACATAGGCGTCCAGGGCGAAGTCCAACTCCCGTCCCACCCGGGTGGGCAGCAGCGCCATGAGCCCGGAGCGGAGGCGGGGGGCATCGCGCATCAGCCAGAACGCCAGCACCAGGGTGATGACAACATCCACCAGGATGCCGACCGCCCCGGCGATCCCGCTCACCGCCAGCCCGGTGAGCTGGGGCGCCAGGGACGCCAGCTTGGAGGTGAGGAAGCTGACTGCGTTGATCTTTATGCCGTGGTCGCTCAGCTGCCGCTGCAGGCTCCTCCCCAGCACATCCCCTCGGTGGAGCAGACCCGGCACCTGCTGGGCCAGGGAGCGGCCCTCCTGGGCCAGGGGACCGGACACCATCCAGCCCACCAGGACCAGCAGCCCCATCCCCACCAGCATGGTGAGCAGGACAGCCAGGGTGGCGGGGAGGTGAAGCCGGCGCTGGGCGCGAACTGAAGCGGGGGCCCCCAGAATGGCCACGATCCCGGCCACCAGAAGGCACACCAGCACGGTTAGGACCGCCTCGGCCAGCCCCCGGAGGACCAGGAAGAGCTGGTAGGCGAGGAAGATCGCCAGCAGCACCGCCGCCGCCCTGCCCCAGAGGAGGGCGGAGCGGCGGAGCCGGCCCTCGTCCGGAGGCGGAGGGGCGGCGGACGCCGCGGGCGGGGGCGAAGAGGCCATCCTGGCGGCGAGTTTAGGGTAACGGAGAGCTCAGCCGACCTCCACCTGCAACTGCTGGAGGCCGGTGGCTCCTTCGGGATAGCTGCCCGTGGCCCGCTCGGTCTGCGGTCGGGAGGAGCCGTCTCTGGCTCGCACCGTGAGCTGGTAGAGACCGGGAGCCGGTGCCCAGAGGAGGCTCCAGATGGTCCAGCAGTACGGGGAGAGGGGCGGCTCGAGCCTGGCCCGCCGCCAGCTCCTGCCCCCGTCCACGCTCACCTCGACCTGGGAGATGCCCCGGAGACCGGCGTAGGCGACCCCGCTAAGGAGGTAGCGGCGGCCCCCGGCCAGCTGACCGCTGGCGGCCGGGAAGTCGAAGCGGGAGAAGGTCCTCGGGAGCGCCGCCGGGTTCCACCCCTGCTGCTCCCAGTACCCCGCGTAGGAGCCCTTGATGAACCGTATCCCGGTCAGCCACTTGGGGTTCTTCATCCCGTACAACCCCGGTGCCAGGATCCGCGCCGGGTAGTCGTGCTCAGCGGGCAGCGGGCGGCCGTCCAGCTGAAGGGCCAGGAGCGTCCCCGGGTGAATCCCCTTGGTGAGATCCAGGCTCTCGGTGTAGCCGTCCGCGCAGTCGAAGACCAGCTGGCTGGTCCCCGCCGCCACCCCGGTGAGCTCGACTAGCCTGGCCAGGGGAACCCCGCGCCAGCTGCCGTTGCTGATCAGGGTTCCCCCCACCGGGTTGGAGATGCACTCCAGGGTCCGGAACTGGTCCGCCTGGGGCATGGCCGAGAGATCCGCCAGGGAGAGGCTTAGAGACCTGGTGCCGGATAGGGCAAGGCGCCAGCTGGAGCCCGAGATCCGCGGAGGACCGAAGAGGTCCTTGGAGACCACGTAGAAGTCCTGCGGGGATGTCACCGGACTGGGTAGCCGGCCGAGGGTGGAGCCGGACGCGGGAGATGGGGGCGCGGCGGCGATGGCCCTAACCCCGAGGTATCCCAGCGAGAGGGCCCCCAGGGATCCGCCCAACAGCTCCAGAAAGCTCCTCCTGCTGAGCGGGGCTCCCAGGAGGTCGCGGCGGGGAGAGCCGGCCCGGCGGCCCCGCGCCAACGCCGGGAGAGTGGGTGGCAGCAGCGCCACCAGCCACTCCAGGAGGGTGGCCCAGGTGGCGCTGGTGCCCAGCCCGCCCTCGGCCGCCACCACCAGCGGCAGGGTGAGCAGCCAGAGCCCGGCCGCCCCCAGAAGGGCGACCGGCCACCTGGGGGACCGGAAGCGGGTGATGAGCACCGCCGCCCCCGCCGCCACCACGACCAGCAGGACGGCCGTGCCCAGCACCAGCAGGGGCCGTCCGCGCTCCTGGAGGGCGTCGATCAGGGTCCCGAAGACCGGTCCCGGGGTGAGCACGACCAGCCCTCCCCCCACCACCTGGAGCAGACCGGGCAGGCCGAGAAGCTGGAGGGCCAGGCTGACGGAGACCGCCAGCAGCCCCGAGGCGGCGCCCAGCCGGGCGGCCGGCCGCCACGACGGGCGGATGGCTGTGCCGGGACGGGCCCCGCTCACATACCCAGCTGCTCTGGGCCGGAAGACGCGGCGGAGGAGGCGGGCGCCGCGGCCCCCCGAGCGGGGCGGAGGTCCCGGAGCAGCAGCCGCAGCTGCTCCCGCCCCTTCCAGCGGTTCACCTCGAGCTCGAAGAGCACGTCCACCCGCCTCCCCACCGGGAGGTGGGGGTGGAGCCAGGGACGGTTGAAGGTGATCGCCTCGGCCGACCCGCTCCGGTCGGCTAGCCCCACCCGGAGGTGCTCCCGCGCCTTGCCGAAGGGAGCCACGGCCGTCACCTGGCAGTCCAGGGCACAGAGCAGGACCTGAGGGTTGCCGCGCCCGAAGGGCTCCAGCCGGGCCAGCTGGTCCGCCAGCCGGAAGTTGCAGTCGGCGAGGCTGGCCACCGCGTCCACGGCATACCTTCGCTGGGGCAGGTGGCCGTTGCGCTGGGTGGCGACCGCCTCCTGCACCGCGGAGGAGAACTCCCCGGCGCTGCGAGCATCGCCGGGGAGGCTGAAGCCGCCCGCCCCCTGGTGGCCCCCGTACCGGAGCAGGGTGGGCGCCGCCACGGCGAGGGCCTCCACGATGTTGACCCCGTCCACCGCCCGGGCCGACCCCCGCCACTCCGTTCCCTGGCGGCTGTAGGCGAAGGTGGGCCGCTGGTACTCGTCCGCCAGCCGCCCGGCCACCAGGCCCACCACGCCGGGATGGAAGGTCTCGTGTCCCACGACGATGGCCGGCAGGTCGTCGCTCATCTCCTCCACCAGCCGCTGGGCCACCTCCAGCGCTTCCTTGAGCCGGAGGCGCCGCTCCCCGTTCAGGCGCTGCAGCTCGCGGGCGCTCGAAGAAGCCTCGATAGGGTCCTGGGCCAGGCAGCAGTCCAGCGCCAGGTCGGCCTCCCGCATGCGGCCGGCGGCGTTGATCCGTGGGCCCAGGCTGAACCCCAGGTCGGAGCTGGTGGGCGAACCCTCGACTCCCGCGGCGCGCGCCAGCGCCAGAAGCCCCAGGGGTGCCGACTCAGTCCAGGTGAAGAGGCCCTGGCGCACCAGCTGGCGGTTCTCGTCCAAGAGGGGCATGAGGTCAGCGACCGTCCCCAGGGCCACCAGGGGCAACTGCTGCGAGGCGGTGCCCTCGGGCAGCAGACCGGCATGCTCCAGCGCCTGAACCAGCTTGTACGCCACCCCGGCACCTGCCAGGCCTTTGAAGGGGTACTCATCCCCCGGCTGCTGAGGGTTGACCAGCGCCTCCACGTCCGGAAGGCGGACCTTGCGGTCCTCCCCGTCCCGAAGAGGCAGGTGGTGGTCGGTGATCACCAGCTCCATCCCCCCGGGCCTTGCGGCGGCCACCTCCACCGCGGTGGTGCCGCAATCCACGCTCACCACGAGCTCGACCCCCTGGCGGCTCAGCTCCAAGAGAGCCTCCTCGTTGAGGCCGTATCCCTCCGCCTCTCGGCTGGGAATGTAGGGGAGGGCCTGGGCGCCAGCGGCGGCCAGGGAGCGCACCAGAAGGGCGGTCGCCGTGACCCCGTCCACGTCGTAGTCGCCATAGACCGCGATCCGGCGCCCCTCATGAAGTGCGCGACCCAGGACCCGCACCGCCTGCTCCATGCCCGAGAGCAGCAGCGGATCGTGACCCCCCGGAGCGAGCTCGGACCCGAGTAGGACCCGGCGCGCCTCCAGCCTATTCAGCACCGCCCCCGCCTCCCCGTCGGGCGGCATGTCCCAGGCGCGGGGGGCAGGCCTCAAGCTGGGTCCGAGGGGCAGGGAAGGTGCGCAGCGGTCATGGTGGACCAAAGTTTAGGGGCCGGGCGCAGGAAGCCATGGCCGCCGCCCGGACTAGTGACGCTCTTCCGCCACGACAAGGTATGGGCCAGCCGCGATTTGGGGAGTGAGCTGGCAGGACCACCTCTCCGGTCGGGCGTCAATCCCCTTGTGCAATCGAATTTGGCGGGAGGCCCGGGGCTGCTCATCGGGCCACGGGCCCGGCGGGGAGGAGGTCCTGGCCGTCGGCTCAGAGCCGCGGCAGCGGGGGAGCAGTGGGGCAAGACAAGTGATAAGCGGCTGTCTGGCCGGTGGGTGAGGTTGAGCCAGCGGCCGTTTCCTCGACTGCCCCAGTCGAGTGACCATGGTTGGGAGCCTCGTAAACCTTGAGGATGCCGCGAACCTTTCCCTCCCGAAAGATCTCGACCACCTTGGTAATGAACGGAGGGGAGCGTCCTTCAGCCGGCAGTGCTTCACTATCTGGTGTATATTCACCGCCATGGTGAAGAACGACCATCTAGTGAAGATAGCGGGCCCCTTGGACGCCGAGGCCGCGCGAATCCTGCGTGCGGTCGATGGTATCGGGGTCGACGTCCAGCGGGGAGGGAGCCGGCGGAATGACTTCACCATCCGGTTTGGGGGTGGTGCCAGACCGCTTGCCGTCGAGGTCAAGAAGGACCTGACGACGGCTGCCGCCTGGCAGGTGGTGCGAACGGCGGGAGCCGGGCGAAAGGGCGACCTCGAGCTGCTCGTGGTCACGCGGCAGGCGACCGCCGATGCCCGAGAGATCCTGAGGCGGCATGGTATCGGTCTCGTAGATGCAGCCGGCAATGCCCATGTGGAGCTTCCCGGGCTGTTGCTGCACATCGAGAGGCGGCGGCCGGCGGTCGAGAAGCCGGTGCGGCGCACCGCTCGCCTCAGCGGCAAGGCTGGCGTGGTCGCCCAGGCACTGTTTCTCGGCAGGGACCGCACCTGGCAGATCCACGAGCTGGCAGAGCGGGCTGACGTCAGCAATGGCCTGGTGCACCGCGTGGTGACCCGTCTGGAGGGAGAGGGCATAGTCACCTCGGAAGGGATAGGGCCGCGACGCACCCGGCAGGTCGTCAACGCTGCTGCCCTCCTCGACTTGTGGGCCGAGGAGAATGTCGATCGGGCGGTCGAAAGGACGATGGCTTTTCGCCTGGCACGGACCCCCAAGGAACTCGTGGCCGCGGCCGGGGAGAGCCTGGAGAAAGCCCATGTCCGATATGCGTTGACACGGGCTGCGGCAGCGATGGCGGTGGCCCCATTTGTCACGGCTGTTCCCACTGTTGACCTTTGGATCGAGAGTGCCTTGGCTCCTCAGTCTCTTCTCAAAGCGCTGGGCGCCGACCGGGTCGATGCCGGTGCAAATCTTGTGCTGATGCAGACTCCAGGAGATGCGCCGATGGCGTTCCGAACTGAACGGAGTGGCGTGTGGACAGTCAATGTTGCAAGGCTCTACTACGACCTCCGAAAGGAGCCCCGGAGGGGGCGCGAGCAAGCGGAAAGGCTCCGTCAGGAGGTGATGGGCCTGTGAGACGCGGCCACGCATCCGACTACGACAGCATCACCACGGAGCTTTGCGAGCGAGCGCTGGTCACGCTCCTCGGTGATCTCGGCCCATGGCGGGAGCGGCTCTACCTGGTGGGTGGCTTGGCGCCCCGCTACATAGTGGGTGAGCTGCCGGTCGGCGTGGCGCAGCACATCGGCACTACCGACATTGACCTCGTCATCGGGCTGGCCCTCGGTGACGATACCCCGGAGGCCTACTGGAATCTGGAGACCAATCTCAAGCGAGCCGGCTTCCAGTCGGAGAGCAGCTTTCGCTGGACCCGGCTGGTTGACGGTAGGCGTGTCCAGGTAGAGTTCCTCTGCGAAACGGCAGAGGTCGAGCCGGGCCGAATCTTCAAGCCGAGAGGCGAGTCTCTCGGGTCGGGGCTGGGAGCGTTCAACGTCCGGGGTGCACGGATGGCCGCCGCGGACTTCACCGAACATGCCGTCGAGGGGGAGCGACTCGATGGCGGTGGCCGGTCCACAGTCCTCGTACGGGTCTGCGGCATCCTCACGTACGTCGTCCTGAAGATCCTGGCGTTCCAGGACCGGCACGAGAATAAGGACGCATACGATCTCGTCTTTTGCATCCTGAACTTTGGAACCGGTCCGGAGAAAGCAGGCGCGGCAGCCGCGCAGAGCCCCGCGGCTTCTCACCCGCAGGTCGCCTCGGCACTGCAACTACTCAGCGAGCGCTTTGCGGAGACTGGACGGGATGGACCGTCGGCGTACGCGGCGTTCCTGGACGACGCCGACGACGTCGATGCAGCCGAACGGCATCGGCGCGAGGCCGTCGCCACGGTCCGGGACTTCCTCAGAGGTTTCGGGCAGACGGCCAGCGGCTGAGTCAGGCCCGAAGCAGCGGATAACGGCGGAACGAAAGGTCCGGGGCAGGTAGAGAAGTTCCTCGATGACTTGGAGAATGCGGGTTGACACCGGCCCATCGGCTCCAAGCAGGAGGCCCTCGGCGGGTGGCCCGTAGAGCTACTCGACCCCACCAGTCAGGCAACAGTTCCCTACCGCCTCGCTGGTTGGGCGCCTGTGCGGTTCACCGTTGCAGTTCTGCCATTTACTGCCCGGACTTCCTCACCAACCCTCTCACCGCCGGGCTGGTCACATGATCAGCAGCCCCCACTCCCTCCCCACAGATTCCACCACACGAGGGGACTTGATGGGATGAAAGCGGAGGGGTCTCCACTCCCCGAGGCTTTCCCGAGTGGGCGACACTCGGGGTGTTGTACCAACCCCAAGGAGGGAGACCCCCAAATGACCCACCCAGAGTACATCGGA
>JAKATL010000076.1 GCA_021827985.1 bacterium | reverse complement strand
ATGGGTGTCCCTCGGGCGCGGCTTCCACCGCAACGCCCATGCCACCGCGGTCGTCCCTCGTGGCGACTTCGGCCCCAGGGCGCTCGGCTACGCCCCGCTCAGAGTCGCTTAGAGTTGCAGAGACGCTATCAGGCCCAGCACATGATCGCCGTGATTGGCTACAACTTCTCCGCCGGGACCACCGGCGGCGACACCGTCACCTACGTCGAGAGCGCCGGCTCGGTGGCCGGGTACAACGGGCCCGAGACGCAGACGATCTCGATGGCGGCCCTCTGGGCCGCCATGCAGAGCTACAACACGGACGTCCCCAGCGACCCGGTGACCGTGATCTCCTGACGCCCCATGGGGGGTAGCCGGCTCCGCCGGGCGCTGCCGAAGGGGACGAGCCCCCCCCGGCCTTGGTATTTTGGCCTCCTCACCTGGCGTCGGAGTTGGAGGTACGCATTTGCCTGGGGTAGACAAGGGCTGGCCGAGCCGCGAGCTGGTCGAGGGCAGGGAGCGGGCGGCGGCGCGCGCCATGCTCCATGGGGCCGGGTTCAGCCGGGAGGACCTGAGCCGCCCGCTGATCGGCGTGGCCAACAGCTGGATCGAGACCATGCCCTGCAACCTCGGGCTGCGCTCTCTGGCGGAGCACGTGAAGCGGGGGATCCGCGCCGCGGGGGGAACCCCCATGGAGTTCAACACCATCGCCGTGAGCGACGGGGTGGCGATGGGGACAGCGGGCATGAAGGCCTCCCTGATCAGCCGGGAGGTGATCGCCGACTCCATCGAGCTGGTCTGCCGGGGTCACCTGCTGGACGGGGTGGTGTGCCTTGTGGGATGCGACAAGACCATCCCCGGGGCGGCGATGGCGCTGGCCAGGATCGACCTTCCCGGCTGCCTCCTGTACGGGGGCTCGATCATGCCCGGCCGCTTCCGCGGTCGCGACGTCACCATCCTCGACGTCTTCGAGGCGGTGGGGGCGGCGGAGGCCGGGGCCATCGACGAGAAGGAGCTGGCCGAGCTGGAGCAGGTGGCGTGTCCTGGAGCCGGGGCCTGCGGGGGGCAGTTCACCGCCAACACCATGGCCATGGCGGTGGAGCTGCTGGGGCTGGCTCCCCTGCAGTCCGGAGGGGTGCCGGCGACCGATCCCCGAAAGGCCCGGGTCGGGGAGGCGGTCGGGCGGGCGGCTGTGCAGATGGTCCTCTCTGGCCGCCGCCCGAGCACCTACCTCGCCCGCTCCTCCTTCCTCAACGCAGTGGCCGGAGTCATGGCCAGCGGGGGGTCCACCAACGCTGTCCTCCACCTTCTGGCGATCGCCCGGGAGGCCGGGATCGATCTCCACATCGACGACTTCGACGAGGTCAGCCGCCGGACCCCCTGGATCGCGGACCTGAAGCCCGGGGGGCGGTTCAACGCCGTGGACCTCACCCGGGCGGGAGGAGTCGCCCTCCTCGCCCGGCGCCTTCTAGAGGCCGGCCTTCTGGAAGGCGGGGCGGGCAGCTGCACCGGCGCCACCCTCCGGGAGTCCGCGGGTGGGGCGGAGCCCGGGCCCCCGGACCAGCAGGTTGTGCGGGAGGTGGGTAGCCCCCTGGCGGAGACCGGGGGTACGGTGATACTCCACGGCCCCCTGGCGCCGGAGGGAGCCGTGGTCAAGGTCGCCGGGCACCTCCGGCGCCGCCACCAGGGGCCGGCCCGGGTCTTCGACTCCGAGGAGGAGTGCATGTCCGCCGTGGCCCGGCAGGAGGTCTCCGCGGGCGACGTGGTGGTGATCCGCTACGAGGGTCCCAAGGGCGGCCCGGGTATGCGGGAGATGCTCGGGGTCACCGCGGCCATCGTCGGTCAGGGGTTGGGCGACAGCGTTGCCCTCCTCACCGACGGCCGGTTCAGTGGCGCCACGCACGGCCTGATGGTGGGACACGTTGCGCCGGAGGCGGAGGTGGGAGGTCCGATCTCCCTGCTTCAGGACGGAGACCAGGTGACCATCGACGTGGACCGGCGCACCCTCTCAGCGGACGTCCCGGAGGAGGCGTGGGAGAGGCGGCGGGCCCTCTGGCAGGCGAAGCGCAGGCGGCTCGGAGGCGCGTTCGACCGCTATCAGCTGCTGGTGGGGTCGGCCGCCCGGGGAGCGATGCTGGAGCTACCGGGCACCTGATCCTTGCACCGCGGCGCTATAATGCGCTGCGCACTATGGCTGAGCGCATCACTCCGGCTGACATAGGCGCGTTGGGCGTGCTGGCCATCCTCACGGAGGCGCCCAACCATCCGTATGGGGTCGCCCAGCAGCTGCGGATTCGGTATCGCACGGAGGCCGAGAGCCACACCCCGCGGTCGATCTACCGGGCCATCGAACGGCTGGCGAAGGAGGGGCTGATCGAGGTCGAGGAGACGCAGCGGGAGGGCCACCGCCCCGAACGCACCGTCTACCGCAGCACCGAGGAGGGCCGCAGCCACCTCCGCTACCAGCTGACCGAGTTCCTCTCCGACCCAGGACGCGGGCCGGCCGCCTTCGAGGCGGCGGTGGCCCGCATGGGTTACCTCAGCGAGCCCGAGGCGGCGACGGCGCTCCGGGTGCGGCTGGCGGCACTGAACGGCCTGGTGGCCCAGCTGGGTGCAGTCCAGAGGTCGCTGCGGGAGCAGGTCCATCTGCCGCGGATAGTCCAGCTGGAGGTGGAGTGGCGGCTGCGCCTGCTCCAGGCTGAGCAGGGCTTCACCGCCGACACGCTGTCCGCTCTGGAGTCGGGAGAGCTGGACGTGGGGGAGGAGTGGCTGACCTGGCTGGTTCGGGTCGGCGCCAAGCTCCCTGACCTCACGGGAATGAGCCGCGACGAGGTGCCGCTGGTGATGCGCCCTAGGGCAATTCATGTGGAGGAAACCCATGGCCAATGAACTGGCCGCCATCGCCACCTCGGAGCTGCGCCGGACCTTCAAAGGGCGGCGAGGGGTGCTGGAGGCGGTGGCGGGAATCGACCTCGAGGTTCATCACGGCGAGATCTTCGGCTTCCTCGGCCCCAACGGGGCCGGCAAGACCACCACCCTGCGGATGCTCGCCACCCTCCTCCCCCCAACGTCGGGGGAGGCCCAGGTGGCCGGGGAGGACCTCCTTCGCCACCCCGACCGGGTTCGGCGCAAGATCGGCTACGTGGGGCAGGTCGGGGGAGCCAGCCCGGACGTGACCGCCCGCTCGGAGCTGGTCTTCGAGGCCCGTCTGTACGGCGCCGACCCCGCCACGGCCAGGGCGCGAGCTCGGGAGCTGATAACCGCCCTGGACCTCGAGGTCTGCGCCGATCGCAAGGTCAAGACGTACTCCGGGGGCCAGCGGCGCCGCCTCGACATGGGGATCGGGCTGGTGCACCGTCCCGACCTCCTCTTCCTCGACGAGCCCACCACCGGACTGGATCCCCAGAGCCGGGCCCGGATGTGGGAGGAGGTGACCAGGCTGCGGGAGGCGGGCACCACCGTCTTCCTCACCACCCACTACCTGGAGGAGGCGGATGCGCTCTGCGACCGCCTCGCCATCATCGACCACGGCCGGATCGTGGCCCGGGGAACACCGGATCAGCTGAAGAGGGAGGTGGCCGGGGACGTCATCACCTTCGGCGTCCGAGGCGAGGTGGGTGCAGCGCTGGAGCTGGTTCGCCCCCAGCCCTGGGTCAAGGAGGCCTCGGCCGACGGCGAGATGGTGCGCCTCTACGTGGATCGCGGTGAGACCGCCGCCCCCAGCCTTCTGCGGCTGCTCGACTCAAAGGGATTGGAGCTTCTCACCCTGAGCGTCTCTGCAACTCTAAGCGACTCTGAGCGGGGCGTAGCCGAGCGCCCTGGGGCCGAAGTCGCCACGAGGGACGACCGCGGTGGCATGGGCGTTGCGGTGGAAGCCGCGCCCGAGGGACACCC
>JAKATL010000047.1 GCA_021827985.1 bacterium | reverse complement strand
CCTCGAAGATCGGCTCCAACACCAGCTTGGCCGCCTGTTGCACCACCCGGTCCCGGACCGTCGGGATGCCCAGCCGCCGCTCGCCGCCGCCTGGTTTCGGTATCGCCCTTGGCCTAACTGGCGCCGGGCGGTACCGGCCTGCCCGGAGTGCATCCTGGAGTTCCAAGAGCATCCGCTCCACCCCATATGCCTCCACGTCGGCCAGGGTCTCGCGATCGACCCCAGCCGCTCCCCGATTGCTGCGGACCCGCTTCCACGCCTCTTCCAGGACGTCACCCCGGAAGATCCGGTCGTACAGGGCGTGGAAGTGCCGCTCCGGCGACCGCTTGGCCGCCACCCATAGCTGACGTTGCAGGCGTCGCACCTTGTCGACGGGCACCTGCCCGCCCGGGGAGATGGGCTGGGTCACCCCAGTCATGCCCTGACGCGTTCCCGCTCGGTCAGCGTGACCAAAGTCGGGGCCCTTCCCACCAGTTGCGCCCATCGGCGCCCCTCTGGCCGGTACTACGACCCCGTCGGACTCCCGCTGCACTCCGTTCGACTTCACCATCGGCTTATACGAACGGTCTTTGCCCGACGACGGCGGCGCAGACGGGTCTCTCCTGTCCCGGAACCAACCTTGAGCGTGTGCCGCTCCCCATACCCCGGAGGGACCCACCAGACGTGACCCCTGGAACCGGGTCTGCCGGACGTGGCCTTCGCCGTGACGTGAGCGGCTCGGCTCCCCCGTTGTAAATCTGACGAGGCTGCAGGACTCGCACGTCGCTACGGCCCCCGCTCTTGCTCCCTCCTGAGAGGCTCTTGACGCCCCGCTCGGCCCGCCGGGTCTCCCCGACGAACTGGGGCCTGCTACCGGGCGCTCCAGTACCTACCCGGGCGGGACTCACACCCGCTGGCTGATTCCAGTTTCCAGGACGCACCACGTGACGATCTTAACCGCCCCGGTCTCACCCGTACTCGGAGCTGAAATCGGCGGCCCCGGACACCCGCAGCGGCGGTGCCACTCGAGGTCGAGGAGCTCGGCCAGGCGGGTGTGGACCAGAGGCCCCAGGCGCCGGGAGCGAGCAGCGCCCTCGTCCCCCACGCGCAGTGCCTCCTCGTAGGCCCAGGCATCGAAGATCGCCGCCAAGAGCAGAAGGCCCGGAGCCTTAAGGGGACGCGCCCAGAACCGCCGCCGGGACATCGCGACGCCCACCACGCAGCCCTCCCGCGCCGGACCAGCCCCCTTCCAACCCAGGTCGGCTCGCCGCATGGGCAGCCCGGCGGCGAGATGAGCGCGCGCCCGGTCCAGCGAGGCGTCGTCCAGGGCACGCAGGCCCTGGAGCAGGCGCCGGTCGTGTGCTCTCAGCTCAGGTGGCGCAGCGGGCATCGAGGCCTCACCCAAAGGAGCGTCTTGCGGCTTCCGGGCCAGTTTAGACCCGCCCACGGAGACGGGCGTGGGGATGGAGGGCGGCCCGGCCGGTAACCTTGTGGACCGTGCGCAGTGTCGAGACGTTTGAGGTGCAGGCCGCGACGCCGGCGGCCGGAGATCCCGGCCGTGCAGAGGCGATGCCCAAAGTGGCCTACTTCTCGCCAGAGTTCGGGGTGAGCGAAGACCTCCCCCAGTACTCGGGGGGCTTGGGGGTGCTGGCCGGCGACTACCTCAAGGTCGCCGCAGCCGAGGGGCGTCCCCTGGTGGGGGTCGGCCTCTTCTATCACCTGGGGTACTTCCACCAGCGGCTGGGCCGAGAGGGCTGGCAGGAGGAGGTGTATGAGGAGCTCGACCCTGCTGGGCGCGGGCTGGAGCCGGTCCCCGGCCCCGGGATCGAGGTGGAGATGGGTGGCCTCTCCGTCCGAGCCCTGGTCTGGCGACAGTGGGTGGGAAGAGTCCCGCTCTACCTGCTGGATACGACCGGGGCGGACAACTCCGAGGAGGCACGCCCGATCACCGACCGCCTCTACGGGGGCGACGTCGAGCACCGTCTCCTGCAAGAGATCCTGCTGGGAGTCGGCGGGGTCCGGGCACTCCGGGCCGCCGGTGAGGAGCCGACCCTCTTCCACAGCAACGAAGGGCATGCTGGCTTTCTGGTCCTGGAGCGGCTGCGGGAGCTGGTCCAGGACCGCGGCCTGGGCTTCGACGAGGCCGTTGAGCTGGTTCGGGCGGGCACGGTCTTCACCACCCACACCCCGGTCCCGGCTGGCATCGACCACTTCCCCCGGGAGCTGATGGAACGGTACCTCGGCGGTTTCTGCGCTGAACTCGGAATCCCCTTGGACCGGCTGATGGCCCTCGGGCACTTCCCCGGTGAGGAGCCGGGTGCGCCGTTCAACATGGCGGTCTTCGGGCTGCGGATGTCCGGAAGGGCCAACGCGGTCTCCGAGCTACATCGCGAGGTCAGCCAGGAGATGTTCCGCCGGCTGTGGCCGGGGCTGGCCGCCAGCGAAATCCCCATAGCCGCGGTCACCAACGGTGTGGACGTGCGCTCCTGGGCCTCCCCGGAGGCAGCCGCGCTACTGGACAGCCGGCTGGGACCACGTTGGGACCGGACGGGCGAGGCGGACCTGTCTGACCTCCTGTCAGTGCCCGGAGCCGAGCTCTGGGAGATGCGCCGCCCGGGTCGCCAAAGGCTGGTCAGAGCAGTTCGGGAGAGGCTGCGCCATTCCCTACGCAGGCAGGGAGTACCGGATTCCGAGCTGGACTGGACCGACCAGGCGCTGGACGAGGACAGCATCCTGGTCGGGTTCGCCCGCCGGGTGGCCACCTACAAGCGGGGAAACCTGCTGTTCACCCAGCCCGAGCGGCTGCGGCGGCTGCTGCTCGATCCCCAGCGTCCGCTGCAGCTGGTGTTCGCCGGCAAGGCCCACCCCAAGGACGAGGAGGGCAAGCGCATCATCCAGCAGCTGGCCCAAGCCGCAGGGGACCTGGAGCTGCGCTCCCGCCTGGTCTTCCTCGAGGACTACGACCTGGCCCTGGCCCGGCTGATGTACCAGGGAGCTGACGTGTGGCTCAACACGCCACGGCGCCCCATGGAGGCCTGCGGCACCAGCGGGCAGAAGGCTGCCGTGAGCGGCGCCATCAACCTGTCCATCCTGGACGGCTGGTGGGACGAGGGCTACCAGGGCGGCAACGGGTTCGCCATCCCCTCGTTTGAGGACGAGGCGGATCTGGCGACCAGGGATCAGCTGGAGGCGGAGGCGCTGTTCCAGCTGATCGAGGACGAGGTGCTTCCCGCCTTCTACGACCGGGGGCACGACGGAGTGCCGGAGAGGTGGCTGGAGATCCTGGGGCGGTCGATGGCCACGGTGATCCCGCTGGCGCTGGGGTCCCGGATGCTCGAGGACTACGTGCGCCGCCTCTATCTGCCCGCGGCCACCTCCAGGGGGCTGCTGGAAGCGGGCGACGGGCGCGGGGCGCTGGCTCTGGCGGGGTTCCGGGCCCAGGTCCGCCGAAACTTCATGAAGGTCCGCCTGGCCGCTCGCAGCCGCCCAGCCGCCCCCGGAGGCGAGCGGCTGGTGGAGGCTGTGGCAGAGCTCGGAGAACTTCGCCCACACCAGGTCGAGGTCCAACTGCTGCACGGGCCGGTGACCGAGGACGGCCAGCTGGCGCCGGCCGCGGTGGAGACTATGCTCCTCGACCAGACCACCTCCAACGGCCGCGCCCACTACCGAGCCCTGCTCTCCCCGATGGCGGCCGGACGGTACGGATTCGCCGTCCGGGCCCTGGCCGCCCCGCCGCTCCCGGAGCCGGTCGCTCCCGACTCGCCGGTGGTCATGGCTGAGCTTCTGCGCCTTCGGCGATGAGCCCGCCTCCCGCCCGGCGACTCCCACTCCGCCCCCTCTGGACGGAGTCTCCGGCGGAGCCCCCTGGGCGTGACCAGGTGGAGCTCTACACGCGGACCTTCCTGACCGTACTGCGCTCCTCTGGCGAGGTGCGCGCCCGGGTCCTGGAACGGGCCCACCTGGAGATGGGGTCGTCGCTGCACCCGCTGGCGGAGTCGGACCAGATCGACACCGGGGCCCTCCTCTATTCGCTGCAGCGGCTGCCGCCGGTGATCCCCCACCTCGAGCGGGTGGTGATGGGGCAGTCTCCCTCGGAGATGGTGGGCGGAGGAGGGTGGGTCCCGATGACCGCTCCGGGACGAAGGCGGAGGTGGTGGTGGAGCCAGGAGAGCCGGACCCTGGCTGCGGCCCTGGCGAGCAGCTCGGACCTCGACGACCTGGTGCCGATGCTGGTCGCGGTCCAGATCGAGTGGAACAAGGCCCACCGGCGGCTTCGCCGGGTCACCGGCAACCTGATGCGGGTGGCCAGGTCCCGCCTGGGGATAGGCGCCGACGACTGGGGCCGGTTGGAGGCCCTCTTCCGCGAGCGAATGCCGGAGTTCCTCGGCGAGGTCCGCCGCCGGCCGATGGATCTGCGTCTGAGGCTGGTCGGAGGGACGCAGGTCGGCTACGCTCGGGCGACGCGGGAGTGGTGGGGACCGGTCGGCGAGGTCCTCACCCGGGAGGGGCTGCGCCAGCGGCCCCTGGTCTTCGTGAGCAGCAACGCCCACTCCTTGGTCAACCTCCTGTCCGGTGTCGCCCGGCGCCATCAGGAGGAGATCCTGGCCTGGGCGGCCAGCTCACCGGACCCCGAGGTGCGCGGACTGCTCGCGGAGAGCCGCTCGGACGGCTCCCAGATCTCCCGGGACAACTTGCTGTACTTCGCCGCCCGGATGTGGTTCGCGGCCCACCCGGAAGCCCGGGCCCGAAGGGCCGCCGAGGAGCGACTGGAGGGGATCTTCCACGTGGAGGCCCGGTCCGGCACTGCGGTCGCCGCCCAGGTGATGGTCCTGGACCGGCTCTCCTGGGAGCATCTCGACCCGCGCCTGGGGCTGGGAGCATCTCATGCGCCCGCGCTCGGTCGGGCTCCCCACGTGATCCTCAACATCCAGTACCCGCTGGGGCTCGGCGCGTACCACACCCTCCGCCAGATCCTGGAGGCCACCGATCGGGTGGAGGGGGTATACGTCCTGGGCAAGGCCGCCACCCTGAACGCCGACGTCGGGGACGTCATGATCCCCGACGTGGTTCACGATGAGCACAGCTCCAACACCTACTGGGTGGACAACTGCTTCTCCTTCGGAACTGTCGCCCCGTATGTCACGTCGCGCTCGGTGCTGGACCGCCAGCGGGCGGTCTCGGTGCGCAGCACCTTTCTGCAGAACCGGGCCTATCTGGACTTCTACTACCGCAACGCCTACACCGTGGTGGAGATGGAGAGCGGTCCCTACCTGGGGGCGGTTTACGAGGCCGGGGACAGTTCCCGCTACCCGACCGGGGAGCAGGTGGACCTGACCCGCCCGGCGATGGACGTGGGCATCATCCACTACGCCTCGGACACGCCCTACACGCAGGCGAGGACGCTGGGCGCCAGGGGACTCCGGTTCGAGGGTATGGAGGCCACCTATGCGGGAGCGCTGGCGATCGCGCACCGCGTTCTGCAGCGGGCGGAGGTGCTTTGAGATGGCCAACTTGAGCCGTGAGCGCTCCCAGCCAGATGCGCCGGCAGTCGCCGGTGAGGCGGCCGCTGAGCTGCTGCGGGGGCTCAGCCCCGATTGGCGGTCAGAAGAGGGGCGGCTGCGGCGAGAGTACCGGCTCCGGGGGTTCGGGGAACCGGTGGCGCTGGCGGTCCGGATCGCTCTGCTGGCGGAACGGGAGGACCATCACCCCGAGCTGCGACTGGGGTACGGCCACCTGGAGGTGGAGCTCACCACGCACTCCGCCGGGGGACTCACTCGCAACGACTTCATCCTCGCGGCCAAGATCGACGAGCTGGGCTGAGGGCTCCCCGAACCGTCATCCCACCTCGTCGTCGGCCTCGGGGGTGCTGGATCCGAGCAGTCTCGCCCTCCCCTCGTCGGGGGCGAACACCAGGCCGCAATCCGGGCACTGCAGCTCGAGGTCGGCCTCCACCCCGGACGGGGCCAGCAGCGTGACACCGCATCCCGGGCAGGTCAGCTCCTCCTCGAGGGGCACCCTGGCCTGGCGCCGCAGGGCCCGCTCGGCCGCGGCCAGGTCCACCGCCACCGCTCCGCACATGGCGCAGGTGAAGGTCGCCACCTCCGTCTCATGCCGGAGGCAGTGGCCGGCCGAGTCAACCAGCACCCTGCCGCCCAGCAGTTCGAAGGCACCCCCGGGACAGGAGTTGGGACAGACGAGGTGGCGTGCCCCAGGCATCCCCGTCAGCCCTCCCCGGAGCTGAACTCGGGCCGGTGCCATCCCTGGGGACCCTCTCCGGCCGCCAGGATCTCCCCGTACATCTCGTCGAGGTCCTCGGCCCTCTCCAGGTCGGCCACCCGCGCCCGCAGTCGGGCCGCGCCGGCGCAGCCCTTGATGGCCCACACCACGAATTTGCGCGCCAGCCGCACCCCGCGTCGTTCCCCGTGGAACTCCACCATCCGCGTCCAGTGGTCTCGGGCCAGGGTGAGCCGCTCCTGAAAGGTGGGCTCGGCCCCCGGGTCTCCCTGGCGGAGCTGGGCAACGGTCTGCCGGAGCAGGTGCCAGTCACCCATCATCCCCCGGGCGATCACCACCCCGTCCACCACCCCGGCGCGGATCCGGCGCTCCACCTCACGGGGGTCGCGAACGTCCCCGGAACCGAGGACCGGGATGGCCTCCACCGCCTCCTTGACCCGGGCTATCTGCTCCCAGTCAGCGAACCCGGTGTATCGCTGGCAGCGGGTGCGACCATGAACGGTGACCGCAGCCACCCCTACGGACTCCAGCACCCGCGCCAGCTCCGGAGCGTTGATGGTGTCGTGGTCCCACCCCAGGCGCATCTTGGCGGTCACTGGAACTGACACCGCCGAGACCATCGCTCCGAGCACCTCCGCGGTGCGATCGATCTCGCGCGCCAAGGCCGCTCCGGAGCCGAGACGCACCACCTTGGGGACGGGACAGCCGAGGTTGACATCGACTATGTCGGCCCCCATGGCGACGCAGATCTGAGCGGCATCCGCCATCAACTGCGGGTCGTTGCCCACCAGCTGCGCGGCCACGGGGTGCTCGTCCGGGGCCAGGTCCACAACCCGCCCCAGACTGTCCTCGGGCGCGCGCACCAGGGCCGCGGCGGCGGTCATCTCGCTGCAGGTGAGGCCAGCGCCCAGCTCCCGAGCCATGGACCGGAAGGGACGGTCGGTGATCCCGGCCATGGGGGCGATGAAGATCGGATTGGCGAGCTCCACGGAGCCGATGCGGAGGGAGCTGGCGCTGAGCGTTGCGGGCAAGACACACCGTCCTCGGGGTTGACTCTCTGCGGTCAGTATCTCCCACCCGCGACCCGGCTATAGTCCGGCATGGCCGGACCGGCCCGATCTGAGGAGGGATCTTGGTGCTGCTGGCGCTGGACGCGGGCAACTCCAACCTTACGGTGGGGGTATTCGACGGGGACCGGCTCCTCGCCCACGGGCGGTTCGCCACCCACCGGGATGCCACCCCGGACGAGCTCGGAGGCCAGCTCCTGCAGCTGCTTGCCCACCGGGGCATCGTGCCTGAATTCGGCCAAGTGGCGATCAGCTGCGTGGTCCCTCCCCTGAATCAACCCCTGCGGGATGCCAGCCGGGAGTACTTCCACCGGGAGCCGCTCCTGATCGGGCCCGGGACCGTCACCGGGATGCGGGTCAAATACGACCCGCCGCGCGACGTTGGCGCGGACCGGATTGCCACCGCCGTGGGGGTGCGCCACCGCTACGGGGCCCCGGCGATCATGGTCAGCTTCGGCACGGCCACGGTCTTCGATGCCATCGACCAAGATGGGGACTACCTGGGCGGGGCGATCGCGCCGGGGTTGCAGATGTCGGTGGATGCGCTGTTCGCCCGGGCCGCCAGGCTACCGCGGGTCGACTTGGTGGCTCCGGAACGGGTGCTCGGAACCAACACCGTCTCATCCATGCAGGCGGGGATCATGTTCGGGGCCTCAGCCCAGGCGGAGGGGCTGCTGCGCCGGATCCGGGCGGAGCTGGGGACGCCGGCACGGGTCGTCGCCACCGGGGGACTGGCGGAGCTGGTGGGTCCCATGGTGGACGGCGTCGACGTGATCGACCCCTTGGTGCTCCTAGAAGGACTGCGGGTGCTGGCGGAGCTCAATCCCCAGTAGGGCAAAAAAAAAGGGCGCCCCCCGAAAGGGACGCCCCGAGAGGGGGGGGCGACATGAATCCGGGGACCTGCCCCGGGGCACGCGGTTAGCCTAACACCACCCACCGCCCGGGGCAAATTGCGAACTGGTGAAGGTCTCGCTACAGACTCGTGCGATCGGCGTTACTCGAGACGGCGTCACCCCAATCCGGAACCCGTCCCCGCGAGCACGGGCGGGCCCAAGCGGATCTGCCACTCTGGACGGCCGGCCAGACCTACCGCTTCTGGGCGAGCAGCGAGTAGCTGAGGGGTAGCCGAGGCCAACCGGGGGGAAGCCTCCAGACGCCCGGCTCCGCCGGCACCAGCTGGGGGAAGCGGGCAAAGAAGATCTCGCTGCGCTCGCGGAGAAGGCGAATCTCCAACCCCTCATGCGCCAAGCAGCTGACCACCTCTCCGAGAGGGTGGAGCATCTCATGGGTCCGATTGCTCTTGGTGACTGCCTCCGGGACCGCGTAGTCCCCCGGTTCATCCCACGACGTGGTCTCAGGGTCTACGTAGTCCAGCTCGAAGTCGGGCGACTCCCCCATGCAGTCAATGAGGGGATGGGACTCCACCACGTAGAGCAGCCCGCCCGGGCGGAGCAGGCGGTTCACGACCTCGGCCCAGGAGCTCAGGTCGGGCAGCCAGGAAAGCGCCCCCTTCCCCATGTACACGATGTCGAACTGCCTCTTCAGCGCCGCGGGAGCGTCGGCCACGCTGGCCAGGATGAACTGGGCAGGGACGCCCTCCTCCGCTGCCAGCCGACGGGCGGCGGCAAGTGCCCCCGGGGAGTAGTCGAGGCCGGTGGCCCGAGCCCCGAGCCGGGCCCAGGAGATGGTGTCCAGCCCGACGTGGCATTGCAGGTGGAGCAGGTCCTTGCCCTCCACCTCTCCCAGTTCCTCCAGCTCGTAGGGGAAGAGCGAGCTGCGCCCGGCTCGGAATGCGGGCAGGTCGTAGAGATCGGAGCCCAGATGGAGCTCGACACGCTCTTCCCACCAGGCGAGGTTGTCTCGATCCCAGCTCTCGTCGGCCATGGCCTGCCATGGTACGGAAGGCAAGAGGGCGCCCCTTGGCGCCACGGGAGGTGAACTGCGGCCCAAGGAGACGGCGCGGTTCGGCCCGATCCACGGCAGCACCAGCCTCGGCCGTGGCCCAAGGCCGATCGCCGCTGCACCAAGGCTCGACTTGTCACTTGGGCACTAGTCGGGTAGACTTCCCATCCCGGCCCACACCTATTGAAGACCTCCAAGGCGGGCCATAGACGCCGGCTGCGGCCGGCAGGGAGCCAGTACAAAGATGCAGGACAAGCCAGTTCCCCTAACTCCCGACGGCCTGCGCCGCCTGCAGGAGGAGCTCGAGCACCTGGTCAGCCAGCGCCGTCCCGAGATCGCCCAGCGGATCAAGCACGCCAAGGAGTTCGGCGACCTAAGTGAGAACGCCGAATACGAGGATGCCAAGAACGAGCAGGGCTTCGTGGAGGGCCGGATCCTGACCCTGGAGCAGATGATCCGGAACGCCAGCCTGATCGCCGCGGCGGCGGCGGACGGTTCGGTCCGACTCGGTTCCACAGTAACTGTCCAGGACGAGTTCGGTACCAGCAGCTACACGATCGTCGGGCCCGCGGAGGCCGACGCGGCCTCCGGCAGGATCTCCCTGGAATCGCCGGTGGGCAAGGCTCTCATCGGGCGCGAACCGGGAGAGGAGGTGGAGGTGGAGACTCCCGGCGGGGCCCGGCGGGTGCGGATCCTAGAGCTGGCGTGACTGAGGAGCCACCGGCCGCGGGTGGCTCCCTGGCCCAGATCCTGGAGGAGCGCAGGCGCAAGGCCGCCCTCCTGACAGCGTCCGGCGTGCGGGCCTGGGGCGTCGACTTCACCCGCGACCACAGCTGCAAGGAGGCGGCCGAATTGGCGCCGTCCGAGGTGGGAGTAAAGGGACGGCGGGTCGCCGTCGCCGGCCGAATCCTCCGGCTCAGGCCCAGCGGCGGGATCACCTTCGCCGACATCTTCGACGCCAGCGGGCGGCTCCAGCTACTGGCCTCGGCCGATGGGGCTGACCCGAAGCTGGTGCAGCGGCTGGGGGAGCTGGACCTTGGCGACATAGTCGGCGCCCAGGGCGTGCTTATCAGGACCAGACGCGGGGAGCCATCCCTGGAGCTGTCGGGCCTCTCGCTGCTGGCCAAAGCGCTCCGGCCGCCGGCAGGCAAGCACACCGGGGTGGTGGACACCGAGCTTCGCTACCGCCGCCGCTACCTGGACCTACTCACTACACCGGAGCACCAGATTGCCTTCCGGCAGCGATCCGCGGTGATCGGGTCTCTGCGCCGGACCCTGGACGAGCGGGGGTTCCTGGAAGTCGAGACTCCGATCCTCCAGCCCATCCCCGGCGGTGGGGAGGCCCGCCCCTTCAGCACCCACCACAACTCCCTGGGGACAGACCTCTACCTGCGCATCGCCCTGGAGTTGTATTTGAAGCGGCTGCTGGTAGCGGGCTTCGAGCGCGTGTACGAGGTGGGGCGCGTTTTCCGCAACGAGGGGCTCTCTCCGCGCCACAATCCCGAGTTCACCCTCTTGGAGGCATATCAGGCCTACGGGGACCGAACCTCGATGATGGCGCTCTGCGAAGCCCTGGTGGCCGGCGCAGCAGCGGCAGCAGCTGGGGCCGGACCGGTTCCGGAGTCCGCCCGAGATCTCGCCCCCCCGTTTCCCCGAAGGACCATGGTGGAACTGGTCGGCGACCGGCTGGGCGTGGACCCACTCGCGCTCTGGGAACAGCCTGCAGAGCTGGCCGAGAGGGCGCGGGCAGTCGGCGCTGCCGGGCCCCTCCCGGACACGTCCGGCGAGCTACTCTTCGCGATCTACGAGGAGTTGGTGGAACCCACCATCGACGTTCCGACGTTCGTCACCGACTACCCGGTGGAGGTCTCCCCGCTCGCCCGCCGCTCCGCCGATCCACGCTTCTGCGAGCGGTTCGAGCTGGTGGCCCGGGGGCGGGAGCTGGCCAACGCCTTCTCCGAGCTGAACGACCCGGTGGAGCAGCGACGCCGCTTTGAGGACCAGGCCCGGCGCCGAGCCCTGGGTAACCTCGAGGTGCCGCCGTTCGACGAGGACTTTGTCGAGGCCTTGGAGCATGGCATGCCCCCTGCCGGGGGGATCGGGCTCGGGGTGGACCGGCTGGTGATGCTCCTCGTGGGAGCACCGAGCATCCGCGACGTGGTCTTCTTCCCCACGCTCCGGCCCGAGTAGCCAGGTGGGCTGCGCCCACCTCAGTTGCGTAACCTATAACCCGTGCTGGCCCTCAGCTATATCCGTGACCATCCCGACTTGGTCCGGGAAGGAGCCCGCCTCAAGGGTGAGGATGCCCCGGTCGACGAGGTCCTGCGGCTGGATGGCGACCATCGATCTGCCCTGACCCAGGTGGAGACGCTGCGGGCCGAGCTCGGCCAGCGTTCCGCAGGGCTGGGACAGCGAGCCCGCGAGGAGTCGTCAGCCGCTGCGGAGGAGCGCTCTGAGCTGGCGGAGCTGAAGCGCCGCATTGGAGAGCTGGATGCCCAGCGCCGGGAGGTTTGGGAGGAGCTGCAACGACTTCTCCTGGCGATCCCCAACCCGCCCCACCCCTCGGTCCCCTTCGGTGTCGGGGACGAGGACAACCAGGTGGTGCGCACCTGGGGGGAGGCGCCCACGTTCGACTTCGAGCCGCTGACCCACTATGACCTCGGGGAGCGGCTGGGCATCTTCGACTTCGAACGGGCGGTGAAGGTGGCGGGGAGCCGGTTCGCGCTGCTCAAGGGGCCGGGGGCCAGGCTGGAGCGCGCTCTCACCTGGCTGATGCTCGATCTCGCCACCAGCGGCCACGGATACGAGGAGGTCTCGCCCCCCTACATGGTGAGCCGGGATTGCATGGTGGGGACCGCCAACCTTCCCAAGTTTGAGGATGAGGCCTTCCACGTGGTGGAAGGCGACCGCTTTCTGATCCCCACCGCCGAGGTCCCGGTGACCAACCTCTACCGGGAGGAGGTGCTGGATGCCGACCGGCTTCCCATCCGGCACGTGGCCTGGACTCCCTGCTGGCGGAGTGAGGCCGGGGCACCGGGGAAGGACACGCGGGGGTACATCCGCCTGCACCAGTTCAGTAAGGTGGAGCTGGTCAAGTTCGTGCGACCTGAGGATTCCCTGGAGGAGCTGGAGTCCCTGGTGCGCGACGCGGAATCGGTTCTCCAAGCGCTGGGCATCCACTACCGGGTACGGCTGATGTGCTCAGGCGACATGGGCTTCGCCCAATGGAAGAAGTACGACATCGACGCCTACGCTCCCGGTCTGGACCGCTACCTCGAGGTCTCCTCCTGCTCCGCCTTCGGGGACTTCCAGGCCCGGCGGGCCAACATTCGCTTCAGGCTTCCCGGGGGGAAGCCCGAGTTCGTGCACACCCTCAACGGGAGCGCCCTCGCCCTGCCTCGCACCTTCGACTGCCTGGTTGAGACCTACCAGACGAAGGGGGGCGGGATCCGGGTGCCCGAGGCGCTCCGTGGCTACCTGGGCGGCCTTGAGGAGATTGGCCCCCCGGATTCTTGACAAGAGTCTCTCGAAGCATTACTCTCGAGACTCCTTTAGCTTTCCGGAGCTCTTGAGTTGCCCACTTCCCTCCGCCTCCCCGGAGTCCTCAGAGAACGACGGTTTCTGATCTTCGCCGGCGGTCAGGGGGTGTCGGCCATCGGGGACGGGGTCTACCTCGTGGCACTGGCCTGGACCTCGCTTCAGCTCACTGGCTCCCCGGTCTACCTGGGGCTGCTGCTGACCACCTCGGCCCTCCCCAGGGCGATCCTCATGCTCGCCGGCGGGGTGGTGGTCGACCGCCTCGGCCCGCGCCGGGTGATCCTGGGAAGCGACCTGAGCCGGGCGCTGCTCATCAGCGGGGTCGCGGCGGTGGTCTTCCTGGGCCATCTGTCAGTCCTGCTGCTCTTCCTGATCGCCGCCATCTTCGGTGTCTTCGACGCCCTCTTCTACCCCGCGACGATGACCCTGGTGCCGGCCCTGGTCAGCCCCGAGCGGCTGTCCGCGGCCAATGGCGTCTGGCAGCTGGCCGTGGAGGGGACCATGATCATCGGCCCCCCGCTGGGTGGGCTGGTGATCGGGCTGGCCGGTCCGGGGCCAGCGTTCCTCGTCGATGGGGGAAGCTTTCTGGTGGCCTTCGGCGCGCTCCTGATGGTGCGGGCCACGACTGCCCCCAGTTCCTCGTCCCAGTCAAGGGAGAGCGGGTGGGCCTCCCTGACGGCCGGGGTGCGCACCAGCCTTGCCAACCCCCTCCTTCGGGCACTCATGCCGCTCTCGGCGGTGCTGAACCTGGCAGCGGGCGGCCCGCTCAATGTGGGAATCCCGCTGCTCGCGCGCGCCCACGGCTGGGGACCCGCGGGATATGGCTTCATCGAAGGGGGCTTGGGGGCAGGGATACTCATCGGCGGAGCGGCGATGGGAGCCGGCCTCCGACTGCCGCGGCCTGGGCTCAGTGTGCTCGCGATGGCCGCTGCTCTCGGGGTGCTGACGGTCCTGCTGGGGACCGCGCCGATGCTGCTGCTGGCGATGATCCTGGCCCTGGTAATGGGAGCCATCGTCAGCGCGACCAACGTGGCGGTGGCGTCCCTGGTGCAGCAGAAGACCCCCACCGAGGTGCTTGGGCGGGTGATGAGCGTCCTGATGTTCTCCAGCATGAGCCTGACCCCCATCGCATACGCCGTTTCTGGAGGGGTGGCGCGGGGAATCGGAGTCCCCGGCCTCTTCACCGCAGGCGGGGTGCTGGTGGTGATCACGGCCGTCGCCGGTTCCCGAGCCCGGGCAGTACGCGAGTTTGGAATGGCCGAGCCCTCCCCGGCTTGAGCCAGCGCACCATCCAACGCTGCGTGGCCCAACATGTTCGGTGCGATCATGGGCGTGGGCGCCACCCGGAGGGATGGCAGAGTGGTTGATTGCGGCGGTCTTGAAAACCGCTGAGGCGGCAACGCTTCCGGGGGTTCGAATCCCTCTCCCTCCGCCAGTTTGAGATCAAATGGCAGCCCCCTGAGTGCTCCAGGGCCGGACCGCCTCACCTTGTAAAGCGGCCCGATACAGCAAAAGGTCGGCTAGCTTCCCCGGGCGATCTCGTCAAGGATGTCGGCGGCAGACCTGTGCATTGGCTCGGTCGAGTGGGAGTACAGGTCCAACGTGATCGCCACCGTCGAGTGGCCGAGCATGTCGGCGGCAACCTTGGGATGCACCCCTCGGCTGAGCATTAGGGTCGCGGCGGTGTGGCGGAGATCGTGGAAACGGATCCGAGGAAGGTCGGCTTGGGTCAGGAGCCGTCGGAAGTGACGGAGCAACTCCGATCCGTCGAGAGGTCCGCCAGACTCTGTCGCGAACACGAGGTCTTGATCCTGCCACTTGGCCCCTGCCACGAGCCGCTCACTCACCTGCTCGGCCCGGCGCTTCTGAAGGGCTGCGACCGCCAAGTCTCCCAGCATGATGCGGCGACGAGATCGCGCTGTCTTCGGCTCCGACCTCACCAGCCCCTGCCCCTTCGTCCTCTGCAAGGTCCCGGTGACCTGCAGTGCCCTCCGTGTGAGGTCGAGATCCGCCCATCGGAGGGCCAGCAGCTCCCCCTGGCGCATCCCGGTGGTGACGGCCAGCAGCCACAGGGCCGCCAGCCGGTCCTCCGCGGTTGCGGAGAGGAGCCGGCGGACATCAACGTCGCTAAGCGTCGCCATCTCATGGTGGGCCATCCTTGGCGGATCAACCAGGTCGGCGACGTTCCGGGCGACCAGCTCCAGCCTCAGAGCTTGGCCCAGCGCCCGGTGGATGACCATATGAACGTGGTGAACCGTCGTTGGGGAGAGGTTGGTGTCCAAGAGCTTGGAGTAGAGTGACTGAAGGTCCCGGGGCTGGAGGGCCCTTAAGGTCTTCTTGCCCAAGTCGGGGAGCAAGTGGACCCGGACCAGCTGCTCATACCGCACCCAGGTACGCTCGCGCAGTTGCGAGTGGACCATGGTGAGCCATTCGTTCAAGAAGTGAGCGACCGTCTCTCGTCCAGAAGGAATAGGCACCCCGTCGTGTCGAGAGTGCAGGGCCGCGGTCAACTTCTCAGCCGCCTCAGAGCGCGAGTGTGCGTAGAACGTCTGGCGCCGGCCGTTGGGTAGGGTGATAGACGCTGCCCACAGCCTGTCGTTGTGGCGGTAGATCGATCCCTCACCGTGACCTCGCCGGGTCACTGGGGCGTGGATCCTTGCCCCTGGCCACCAGGTCCGCTCTGGAAGCGCCTGAGCCCGAATGGGTATATCCGGATCGGGGGTGCCACGAGCGACTCCGGGTGGGGCATGACATACGTGGTCCCAGCCTCCGATCGGACTTCGACGGGATTCCCAACCACCCAGCCATCGCCACCCGGATTCCGGCGCAATGGGGCAGCGCGAAGCTCGAACCGTATACGATCAACCGCCCCTCCACCACCGGCTGGCCGCACTTCCAAGACTCGGGAGATCGACCGCAGTGGCAGTGGGGGGCCGGGTGGCTCGCTCGCGGGTGCCGTGCCCCAGAACGCCACACTAGCGCCCAAGGTGACCTGGAGGCGCGAGATGGAGCGTGCAGGCAGTAGGTATCGGCCCGGGCCAAGTCGCCGGGGGCTCACTTTGGTCCGATCACCTAGCGGAGCAACGGGACCAGGGGTGAATGAGACGTCGTTCTGGACGGCGACTCCGACATCTTGGTTCAGGTCTGCAACCCAATCGAGCAACTCGAATTCATCCCAAGGAGTGGCTCCGGCCGACCCGAGCATTTCGATGGTGGCCGCCCGGGGCCCGTCGTTGAGGACTGCCCCGGTGGCACAGACAAGGAGCAGTTGCTTCTCGCCGTCCCGGTCCGTGAATGTCGACCCGACGTAGGCGGGCGCTGGTCCCTGGCTGGCAAAAGGCGGAGGCTTGAGGGGGATGTCGGCGGGCGGGTCGAGAATCACCGCCACTGCGGGCTGTGTCGCGTCGATCCGGGTGTGGTAGGCCTGCACCGCGAGAATGACCGTCGCCACAGCCAGGGCGAGGGTTCCCGTTCCTACCAGCCACTCCATGACCGGTCAGGGTACGACCTCGGGGCTTCCTTGCGGCCACGTGGGCGGCGGCGAGCTGACCAAACGCGAAGTGTCGAGTCAGGCGGGGCCATCTAGCAGTTCTACCTCTTCGCGGAGGGCATTGATGGCACCCACCATCCGCACCTGAACGATTTGCCACGCCAGGCCCCAGTCCCCAGTGGGCAATCGGACGCCAAGCCGCTCCATGGCGCGGACCGCCTTGGCCTCAGCGTCGCCACCAGGATGTTGCCGCCAAGCACGCAGATCGAATAGGGCTCGCAAGTCCGTGATGGCTTCACCGGCACGGACCGATCCGGCCCCAAGAACGTCCGCAGACAGATAGGTCTGCAGATCAAAGAGTTTCCCGTTGCCGGGGCTTCGCGGAATCCTCAGGTGGTCAAGGATCGCGCATACGGAACTCACCCGCCCGTCGAACTCCTCCCCGGATCTGCACTCGAAGGCGAGCTTCGCAGCCGCTTCCACCCGGGGGATGAGGAACAGCGGCTCCTTCGTCCATAACCGCCACACCGTATTCAAGTAATCGATGGCCTCGGGCAAGGCCAGGGATGAGAGTGGCATTGCAGGAGGCTCAGGCTGAAGCGGCGAAATATCACCCAGGAGCCGGTCGGCGTAATCATCGAGGCCCTGAACCCCGTCGTAGGCGCGAATGAACGGGCCGAGGGTGGCTGTCCAGCTCCCGTCTGCGGTCAGTCGTGGAAGGTAGCGCCACGTCGACGGCTCGTGAGTGAGCGTTGCCCCTAAGCGCCTGAGGTCATCGGAGGTGGCGGGGCTCCCTGGCCTTACGGGAGGCAGGCTTTCTTGTATCTCCGAAGCGGTCACAGCTACCGTCTGGACTTCCGTCGGTGAAGGCTCGAAGGCCCGCTCCCTCTTCGCGAGGAGCCCAAGTGTCCAGAGGAACAGGGTTATCTCCGACTCTGCCTCCTGGCGGAGCCTGATGTCCCTTACCCGGGACAGGCCCACGACTGTCAGTCCCACCTGGTCCCCTGGCTCGGGGGTGGTGAGGTGCGCGTCAGAGATCCAGAGCCAGCCATAGGCGGAAAGCCCTGACGCGAGGGGTACCCAGGGACACCCACGTAGCACTGCGCCTGCATTGGGATGCCCCAACTCCCGATAGAGGAGCGCCTCCACGTACTGGTAAATCGGCCATCCGCCCCGCCGAACGTGATCCTCGTAGATGATCTCAAGCAACCTGCGCTGCGTGTTGGTCGGTTCGACCAGCAGGGGGTTCACGGTCGTTGCCTCGCCCTCACTTGCAGATCCGCGCATCATCAAGGTCGGCGAACGGATCTTGGTTCACTTGGGTCGTGGCCGCGTGGGTGATCTCCAGCCCCGGCAGGTCGAGTACCAGCCAGCTCGGCTCTGTTCCGTCCATGGAGAGGCCGATGACCTTGGTGTCCTGGCCGGGCAAGGCGACCTGCTGGAACTGGTGCCAGTGGCCGTGGAGTAGGAGCTTCGGCTTCGTGGCCTCCGCCACCTCCTGGACGTGGCGGGCGCTCTGGAGGGTGTAGGGATCGTACCGCGTGAGCATGCCGGCAAGGGTCGGCAGCGCCCCGGCTGGCGCATCGTGGGTCAGGAGCACGTCGGCTGGCCCGCCAGCGATGGCCCGCTTGGCCTGCTCGGGGGTAATCACTTCCTCCTTGAACCATCCCCACCTGCCGGAGTCGAGCTTCCGGTCCCGCCGGTCGATGGAGTAGGCCCCGCCAAGGGCGAGGAAGCGGACGCCTTGCCAGGTCCAGCGATGGCCTCGCGGGGCCCAGAGGATGCGGTCCGTGACCTCCACGAAGCCGTCCGGGCGGGTCGGGAGCTTTCGCAAAGCCTCGTGGTCCTCGTGGTTCCCGTCCACGAAGACGATCCACGAGTCGGAGCTGTCGAGTGCGCTACTCAGCCGGGCCAGGTAGTCCCGGCCTTCCCCCGTGAGAGGCCAGTAGCCAAAGTCGCCGAGCTGGACTATGCCCCCTACCTGGTGCTCCTGGGCAGCCGGCAGCAGCACGTCCTCCCAGTGCAGGCAGTTGCCGTGGGTGTCGCCGGGGACTAGGAGGCGGGAGGGGTCGTCGGGGATGTGAACTGGCACGCGATCAATTTTCCCACCCGACGGGGCAAGGGCAGACGTGACCCCGGGCGAACTCGGGGGATAATCGACCGGTGGCCAACGAGAGGAGCGATCCAGCCGCCGCCACCGCGCTTGCGAAGCGGACCGCGCGCCTCCTGCGAGACGCCCGCTCAGTGCAGCGGCGGCTGGACGTCCTGGCGGCCGCTGCACTGGCCGTTGACGATCCCAACCAGCCACTTGATCGCCGAGGCCAGGGCGGCGGTCGAGCGCATGGTGGTGGCGTTCAGCTATCGCGAGCGGAACGAGCAGCGGCGCGCCAAGTCGGCTGGCCGGCGCGTCCGCTGACCTCGCCATCGCCCAGTACCTGCAACCACTTCTCGATCCGCGCTACATGGAGCGGGGTCAGCCCAACCTTCTTCTCGGGCCGGATCAGTAGATGGGGTTGCTGGATCGTCCGAGCCCACCTCATGCCGCTCGAGACCAGACGATTGTCATCGTCCACCCAGATGAATGGGCGCGCCTCTTGAGGGAGCAGATACTCCCGGATCGCCACCAGCTTGCTCCACGGCTGCCGCTGGTCCGGAAGTCGAAGGTACTGCTGCCCAGCCCACCCCAGGTCCTTCGAGAGCCCGAAGGTGTCAACCTCCTTCTCCCAGGTTGAGCACCAGATCCGCTCGACCGGCAGAGCCGTTAGGCGGGCCACCAGGTTGGGCGCGAAGAAGACGGGCATGTGGATGGAGGGCGACCGGACCCAGGTTGGCCAGCAGGTGGGGAGTGGCCCCATGTGCTCTCCTGCCACTGGGGAGATCACGCCGTCGACGTCAAGGAAGAGGAGTGGCGGTGCCGGGTTCGAGCCTTCGGAACACACCCTAAGATCGTAGCGGGCCACGAATTGAACGGTTCACCGCAGCTCGGAGGTGTCGAGCGAGCGGCTACGATCTCTGCGTGTAGGGTTCAAAGCACCGGCGATGGCCCTAAAGAACCTGCGTGGGCACCTTGGGCGCGCCGGCACCAGCGCGGCTGTGCCCGAAACCGTGAGCCCCACATCGAGTCTCGATTGACTTGGGGAGCCCGTTCTGGAGTAACCTCCGTGTACTGTGGCAATCACCCGCGATGCCTTGGATGTCGCTGAGGCCACCAGTCCTGAGGAGCCGCTTGTCGCCTTTGCGTACGACCGCGCACCACCTGAGGTGGAACTTGACCCGAATCGCCGATCCTACGCCGAGCCTCATGCGTTCGTCTGTAGTGGCGGCGACACCTACTGGCTGAAGGGCAGAGCTCAGAATGGACTTAGGCAACGTTAAACAATTAGTTGCACTTCTGAATGCTTAGACCTAAACTTGGCGGATGGAGACAGATGCTTTGGTTGCGGCCCGACATCAAGCTCTCGAAGGGTTCTT
>JAKATL010000046.1 GCA_021827985.1 bacterium | reverse complement strand
CAGATGGGTGTCCCTCGGGCGCGGCTTCCACCGCAACGCCCATGCCACCGCGGTCGTCCCTCGTGGCGACTTCGGCCCCAGGGCGCTCGGCTACGCCCCGCTCAGAGTCGCTTAGAGTTGCAGAGACTCTCCGCCCCCGGCGACTTCCTTCGTCAGCTCGGCACGGGAACGGCCGCATGTGCCTCACGCCTGCCGGATGGCAGCCCCCATGCGCCCTACCGCCTCGGTGAGAATGGCCTGAGAGGTGGCGAAGTTCAGCCGCACGAACCCCTCGCCGCCGCTGCCGAAGACGTGGCCCGAGCTGAGGGCGACCCTTGCCTTTTCCAGGAACATCTTGGCCGGACCGGCGAGATCCGAGACAACGAACCGAGGGCCCGAAGCCGGCGGACTGGAGATTCCCAGCGCCCGGCAGTCCAACCAGGCGAGGTACGTCCCCTCGGGGATGTGCAGCCGGACCCCGGGCAGATGCTCGGCGACCAGCTCCGCGAGCAAGGCGCGGTTGGATTCCAGGCCGGCGAGGAGCGCATCCAACCATTCCTCCCCGCCGCGGAGGGCCGCGGTGTGGGCGATGACGCCCAGGTGGCTGGGGCCGTGGCTCACCTCCTCAGGCAACCGGGCGAGGTCTCCGGCAGCGTCCGGACCGGCCAGGGCGAGGGCGGCCTTCAGCCCCGCTAGGTTCCAGCCCTTCGAGGCTGATGTGAGCGCGAAGGCGTCCTCCGCTCCGGGCACACTGAGGTACGGCGTGAACGTGGCTCCGGCGAGGACCAAGGGGGCATGGATCTCGTCCGACACCACCCGCACCCCGTACTTGCGGGCGAGAGCCGCGACCCCCACCAGCTCCTCCCGACTGTGCACTACCCCGGTCGGGTTGTGGGGATTGCTGATCAGGTAGGCGACCCTTCTAGACCCCGCTCGGGCTCTCTGAAAGGCAGCCTCCAAGGTATTGAGGTCAAGCCGAAGGTCCGAGCCGAGAGGGGCCTCCATGACCTGGCGTGAGTCGTGGCCCACGAACGCATAGAAGGGTGGGTAGACAGGAGAGTTGACGATCACCGGGTCGCCAGGGTCGGTGACGAGCCGGAGGACCTGGACGATCCCTATCATCACGTCAGGAACGCTCGCCGCCCGGTCGGCCGGAACGCCATCCCATCCCCACCGCCGCTTGGCGAAGGCTTGCAGCGCCTCCGGATACTCGGTGCCCACCGGATAACCGGTGTCCCCGATGTCGACGGCCCGATGCAACGACGCGGCCACCGCCGGTGCGAGCCGTACGTCCATCTCGGCCACCCAGAGCGGCAGAACATCAGGACCGTAGCGCCGCCACTTCATGCTCGTTCGCTGTCGCAGCTGCTCCAGGGTCAGCTCCTCCAATGGGTTCGGCATCGCCTTGTCCCCGGCAGGGGGCCTGGTCTCCCTCACCAACGCCAATCCTCCAGCTCGTGACCACCGGGATTGTTCGTCATATCTGGCCTGCGCAGCCACTGACCCCAAGACGCGGGGAGCCGACTGCCGCCCGGGCGCGGAGAGGTGCCGCCAGGCTGGGTTCGGTCGTGGGTGACACCCACCATCCCCGCCCCCCCGTAATCATTGGCCGCCCTGACATCTCCTTGGACCTCAGCCGCTCCCGCTCCCCCAAGGGACGGACCCTAGGGCTGCGCCGCTCGGGCACTGCCATGCGCCACACGCACCACCTCAGGGATCGGACCATGAGCGGTGGCTCGATCGGCGACGGTCCACGGCCCCTCGTTGCCCCCCGGCCGGCCGCTCGGGGCCTGCAATGCGAGGACGCCACCTCCACAGATGGAAAACGGCGCCGCTACTTCGGGGAAGGCTTCGAACGGGTCGCCCGTCCCCGGGCCGCCCTGGGAGACGCGCCTTCCTGGGACTCTTCCGTCGTCCTGAGCCCAGCCAGCCGGCAGGGTATCTCGGCGTCCTCGTTGAGGTGGTAGCTGGCGCAGATCCGGTGGTAGCCGTCGGCCACGGTGAGCGGCACCTCGCGGCCTAATTCGCCCCTCAGGAGGAGGACGGGAGACAGCTTCCGACCAGCGCGAACCTCGCGAAGGTCTCGAGCCACGTCGGGGTCCTTGGCCGGGAGCAGTGGAAGTCGGCTGGCGCGCAGAAGATCCTTGGCCTTGTACCGGACCAGCTCCGCCGAGTGCAGCCCGTGCACCGCTGCTTCCACAGCGGCCGCGGGAATGAGGAGGGAAAGGTAATTGGCGGCCGCGGGATAGTCGTGCTCGTCGGGCTCCGCCTTCCAGTTCTCCTTGGACTTGCTCACCAGGCTCACCTCCTGCCGGGTTGGCTCCGGCTCCGCTTGCCGTACCGAGGGGCGCTCACTCCATCTTTGCCGGCGGCCCCAGGGGATCGAGGGCGCCCTGGGCCGCTCGTTTGGCGGTGACGTCACCTCCCGGGCCACGAAGGATGTAGGCGGCCCCCACCGCCAGGAGCGCCCCGGCGGCCGGCCCGACCAGGTAGACCCAGAAGTGGGCGAAGTCGCCACTCACCAGGGCGGGCCCGAAGGACCGCACCGGGTTCATGGAGGCCCCGCTGATGGGGCTCGACCACAGCCCGGCGAGGGCGATGTAGCCGCCCACGGCGATGGCCGACAGGGTGCCGACGTTCTGCGCCCCGGAAGCTGTCCCCAGGATGGTGCTCACCAGCCCCATGGTGAGGAAGGCCTCCATCGCCATCGCCTGCAGATCCCCAACACCGGAGCCGGGGAGGGTCGCGCCCAGGTGGGCATATCTGCCGACGAGGGCCCAGAGAACCAGGCAGGCCAGGACCGAACCCACCACCTGGGCCGCCAGGTAGGCCGGGATCCGTCGCCAGGGGAACTCCTGGCGGAGCGCGAAGGCGAGGCTTACCACCGGGTTGAGGTGGGCTCCGGAGACCAGCCCCATGAAGAGGATGATGCCCATCACCATGAGCCCCGGGGCGGTCACGACCGCCGCCTGGGAGAGGATTCCCGGGTAGCGGGCCGCCACGGTGGGCGCACCGGCGGCCACCAGAACCAGGAGGAAGGTGCCGAACAGCTCGGCGAAGAGCCGCCTCCACTCGTGGCTGAGGTCGTTGAAGTTGCGCCCCCAACTGGGCTCCACCCCCAGGACGGCGCGGTTTCGGATCTCGCGCCGAGCGGCGGTGGCCTGCGCCTCCGCACTAGCCACGAGGATCCTCCCAGGCGGAGAACAGCGTGCGGTCTGGGGCACCAGCCCTACGGCTCCTCACGGGATCTCCAGAACCACTTTGCCGGTGACCCCCGATCGGACCGCCTCCTGGGCGTCGGCACAGCGGTCCAGTGGGAAGCGCACCAATGGCAGCTCGGTCAGGGCGTTCTCGCCCAGTGCCCGGTGGACCATCGCCGCCGCCGCCTCCAGATCCGGCCGGGCGACCCCGTACAGCAGGACAAAACGCATCCGGAGGTTGGCACTCATACAGGCCCGAACGGGCAGCACCGGGTCTTCGAGGTCGGCCGCGTAGACCACAATCACGGTGTCGGGGCCGGCGAGGCCCAGGTCCATCTGCAGGTTGGCAGCCAGGTTCACCTCCACGATCCTGGCGAACCGAGAGGAGAAACGCTGGAGTTCGGCCTGCGCCCCCGGCTCCCGGTAGTTCACCACCAGCTCTGCCCCCGCCCGTCTGGCCAGCTCTGCCTTGGCCTCCCCACTCACCGTCGCCGCCACCCGGGCGCCACTCCAGCGGGCGAGCTCGATGGCGAAGTGCCCCACCGCCCCAGCGCCCCCGGTGACCAGAACATCCCTCCCCGCGACGGGGCCGTCCGCGGAGAGGCACCAGTGGGCGGTGAGGGCGGGCACCCCCAGGCAGGCGCCCAGCTCGTACGACGCGCCCGGAGGGAGGGGGACGGCCTGCGCCGAGGGGACCACCGTCCACTGCGCTGCTGTACCCCAGGGCCGGCCGGCTGCTGCCAGCCAGACCCAGACCCTCTCCCCCAGCCGCTCCACCGGGACGCCCTCACCCACGGCGTCGATGTCGCCGGCGCCATCGTGGTGGGGGATCTGAAAGTCCAGAATTGGCCGGGGAGTGGCCCCGGTACGGGCCTTCCAATCGGTGGGATTCACCCCGGAGAGGCGGAGGCGCACCCGCACCTCGCCCGCTCCCGGCTCGGGCTGCTCCACCTCCTCCAGGCGGATCACGTCTGCCGCAGCGCCGGTCGCTCGGTACAGCGCCGCCTTCAAGCCTTGACCCTCACGCTCTGACGGGGCCGCACGAGTCCGCCATCCACCTTGCCCCCACATTGATCCGGTGGCCGAGATCGTACCGCCGCGGATATGCTGAGCACAGCCGACCCGCCGCATATGGTGTAACAACTTGTCCCCCGAGCAACCAACCTCTCCAGAGCTGGCGCCTCAGAGTCACCTATCCGGAGCACGGCTGGTGGTGGTGGGAGCGGGCGCCATGGCCGAGGCCATAGTGGGAGGTCTGCTGGCCCGGGGGCTGGTGACCCCAGGGGAGGTCACGTGCACCCACCCCCGACGGGCACGGCGGGAGGAGCTGGAGCACCGCCTTGGCGTGCGGGTGACTTCGGACAACCGCCAGGCCGCAACGTCCGCGGACCTCTTGGTGATCTCGGTGAAGCCTCAGGTGCTCCGCCGGGTCATGCCCGAACTCAAGGGCGCGATCGCGCCCGGCACCTTGGTGCTAAGCATCGTCGCCGGCGCCTCCACCGGAACACTGGGGGAGGGGCTGGGGCACCCTGCCGTGGTCAGGGCAATGCCCAACACCCCAGCGCAGATCGGCAGAGGGATGACCGTCTGGTACCCCACCCCCGAGGTGGACGAAGTGGGGCGGCTGCGCACCCGCCAGTTGCTCAGCGCCTTGGGTGAGGAGCTGGAGGTGGAGGACGAGGAACAGGTGGCGATGGCCACTGCTGTCTCCGGAACCGGGCCGACCTACACCCTCCTGTTCATCGAGTCCCTGGTGGACGCTGCCGTCCATCTGGGATTCCCTCGCCACCTGGCCAGGAGGCTCGTCCTGAGCACAGTGGAGGGGTCGGCGGAATTCGCCGCCCAGAGCCAGCGCCACCCCAGCGAACTCCGGGACATGGTGACGTCCCCGGGCGGCACCTCGGCCGAGGCACTCGCTGCCCTGGAGCGGGGGCGCTTCCGGACGGTGCTGGCGGATGCGGTCTGGGCCGCCTACCACCGGACCCGGCAGCTGGAGCAGGCCCTGGATCGCGGGGTTCCTCCGGGACCTCCCCAGCCGCGCTAGTCGGCTCCCGCCCTGGCCGTCGGGCGGGACCGGCGGCGCTCCCGGGCCCTCATGCTCTGCTCGAGCACCATCTTGCGCAATCTCACCGACCGGGGAGTCACCTCGGCACACTCATCCTCGGCGATGAACTCCAGCGCCTGCTCCAGTGAGAGGTTGAGGGCCGGACTCAAACGCTCCAGCTCCTCCGCGGTGGAGGAACGCATGTTGGTCAGCTTCCGCTCCCTCGTGGGGTTGACGTCTATGTCTTCGGGGCGGGCGTTCTCCCCCACCAGCATTCCCTCATAGACCTCCACTCCCGGACCGATGTGCAGGGTTCCTCGCTCCTGCAGGGACATAAGCGCCTCGGTCGTCGAGAACCCTCTGCGGTCGGCCACCAGCGAACCGTTGCGCCGCGTCTTGAGTTCCCCGTGCCAGGGCTCCAGCCCGTCGAAGACGCTGTGCAACACCCCCGTCCCCCTGGTTTCCACCAGGAACTCGGTGCGGAAGCCCACCAGCCCCCGGGCCGGGGCCCGATACTCCAGCCGGACCCACCCGGTCCCGTGGTTGACGATCTCCTGCAGCCGTCCCTGGCGCAGGGCCAGGAGCTGGGTGATCACCCCGAGATACTCCTCAGGGGCGTCCACGGTCAGGCGCTCCATCGGCTCGTGGACCACACCATCGACCACCCGGGTCACCACCTGAGGCTTGCCCACGGTGAGCTCGAACCCCTCGCGCCGCATGGTCTCCACCAGCACCGCGAGCTGCAGCTCCCCCCGCCCCTGAACCTCCCAGGTGTCGGGCCGTTCAGTGGGGGCGATGCGCAGCGACACGTTCCCCACCAATTCCGAGTCCAGGCGGCTCTTGAGGAGGCGGGCCGTGAGCTTGGTGCCCTCCCGCCCCGCCAGCGGGGAGGTGTTGATCCCCACGGTCATGGCCAGGCTCGGCTCGTCCACCAGGATGGGCTCCATGGGCTCGGGATCCTGGGGGTCGGCGAGGGTGTCGCCGATGGAGACGTCAGAAAACCCGGCGACCAGCACGATCTCCCCTGGGCCGGCCGACTCCACCACCACCCGCTCCAACCCCTCAGTGCCGAAGAGCTCCACCACCCGACCGGACTCCACCCCGCCTCCGGCCCGGCACAACGCGACCGGGGCTCCCCGGACGATCTCGCCCCGATGCACGCGACACACCGCCAGCCGGCCCAGGTAGGGCGAGGCGTCGAGGTTGGTGACCAGCGCCTGCAGCGCGCCCCCAGGCTCGTGCTCGGGCGCCGGTACCGAGGCCAGGATGGCCTCGAAGAGCGGCTCGAGGGAGGTGCCGGTGGTGGCGGGAGAGGTGGACGCCCAGCCCTCCTTGGCGCTGGCATAGAGGATCGGGAAGTCCAGCTGCCCCTCGTCGGCGTCCAGGTCCAGGAACAGGTCCTCCACCTCCCGCACCACCTCAGCCACTCTGGAGTCCGGTCGATCGACCTTGTTGACCACCACCAGAACCGCCAGCCTGGCCTCCATGGCCTTGCGCAGCACGAAGCGGGTCTGGGGCAGAGGACCCTCCGAGGCGTCCACCAGCAGCAGCACCCCATCCACCATGGCCAAGGCCCGCTCCACCTCGCCTCCGAAGTCAGCGTGCCCGGGAGTGTCCACGATGGTGATCCGGGTGCCCCGGTAGCGCACCACCGTGTGCTTGGCCAGGATGGTGATCCCCTTCTCCCGCTCCAGGTCCCCAGAGTCCATCACCCGGTCAGCGACCACCAGGTTCGCCCGGAAGGCTCCGGTCTGACGCAGCATGGCGTCCACCAGGGTGGTCTTCCCATGGTCAACGTGCGCCACCAGGGCCACGTTGCGCAGGTCGGAGCGCCTCTCCACCGCTCCACCATAACCGGGACGGCCGGACGGTCCGGTGCCCGATGATCAGCTCAGGGCCAGCGCAGTCCTGTCCACCTCGACGGCGGAGCCCAGCACCACCAGCAGATCGCCCCCGAGGACCACCTGGTCTTCTCCAGGCCCCACGAACAGCTCCCCAGTGGGACGGCGGAGGGCCAGGATCCGGGCGGTGCCCCGATCCGCCAGACCGGACTCCCGCACCGTGGCGCCCGCCCTCCGCCAGTCCTCGGGCACGACGATCTCCTCGACCCCGAGGGTCCCGGAGCCGGACCTCAGGGTGTCGATCACCTCCACCACCCCGGGCCGGAGGGCCATCTCGGCCATTCGGTGCCCGGCCATCTGATATGGGGAGAGCACCCGATCCGCTCCGGCCAGCTGGAGCCGGCGAAGGGACTCCGGCTGCCCGGCGCGGGCGATGATGAAGAGCTCGGAGTTGAGGGAACGGGCGGCGAGCGTGATGTACACGGCCCGCTCATCCGCGTCCACGGCGCAGACCACGCCGCGGGCGCGCTCCACACCGGCCCGCCGCAGGACCTCCTCCGAGGCGGCGTCGCCCTCCAGGAAGAGCCGCCCTTCCCGCGAGAGGCGGCCCACCGCCTCGGGGTTGTTGTCGATGGCCAGATAGGGCACCCCGGCCCGTTCCAGCTCCGCCACCACCTGGGTTCCGATCCGCCCATAGCCGCAGAGGATGAAGTGGCTACGAAGTGCCGAGACGTCCCGCTCCAACTGGCGTGCCATCCTCCACCGGCTCAGCTGGCCGCTGCTCACCAGCTCGGCGAAGAGGCCGAGCGAGTAGAGCATAGTCCCCACTCCGATCACGATCAGGCCGATGCTGAACAGCTGACCGGCCAGGGAGAGCGGATGAACCTCCTGGTAGCCCACGGTGGAGACCGTGATGACGGTCATGAAGGCGCTGTCGGCGAGGTCCCAGCCCTCTATGAGCATGTATCCCAGGGTGCCGCCGACCAGCACCGCGGCCAGCAAGAGAGCTGGGCGGGTGAAGCGCCGCAGCGGGTGCTGCGACCAGGCACCGTGGGCCGCGCTCATCTGGCCAGTTGTAGTCCTCCAGAGCCGCCCGCACAAGCGCGGGGCCAGGACCACCTCCCCCGGCTCACAAGCGGGGCCCACAGCCCCGGCCGATATCCTGGGCGGCTGATGGTGAACGTCCCCCGGGCACGAGCTCTGCATCCGCGATGGGATGCGTCCTGGCTGGGCCAACACCCGCAGCGCAACGTGGCCTGGGCGGCGGCCATCCTGGGCCTTGCCATCCGCTGGGCAACCCTGGTGATGACCGGCCACCTCACCGGCTCCTGGGAGTACGACGACGCCGTCTACTTCGGCACCGCGGTGCAGCTGGTGCACGGGCTGGTCCCCTACCGCGACTTCGTCCTCATTCAGCCGCCCGGGGTTCCCCTGGTGCTGACCCCGGTCGCCCTGCTCTCGTTCCCCTTGGGAACCCACACGGCCCTGGAGGTCGCCCGCGCCCTGGTGCCATTGGTCTCCTTCGCCAATGTGCTCCTGCTGGGACGACTGCTGCGCCACCGCTCCCCCCTGGCCGTGGCCACCGCCTGCCTCGTGCTGGCCCTCTTCCCGGACGCCATCCTGGCCTCCAGTTCCCTGCTTCTGGAGCCCTTCCTCAACCTGTTCTGCCTTCTGGGACTTCTGGCCCTCTTCTCCGCGGACCGGCTCACCCCGCGGACCGACCTCACCATCTGGGCTGGGTTGGCCTTCGGCGTCGGGGGGACCATGAAGACCTGGGCCGTCATCCCCCTGGCCGCCGTGGCCGTGGTCCTGCTCCTGAGGGGAAGGGTCGCCCAGGTGATCGTCCTGGCGGTGGCGGCGGGGATCGGATTCCTGCTGCCCTGCCTACCCTTCGTGCTCCTCGCGCCGGGCCCCTTCGTCCATCAGGTTTTCCTGGATCAGCTCGGGCGGACCGGCCAGGCCGGCCAGCCGATCCTGGTGCGCCTCGAGTTCATGACCACCGTATGGCCTGGCTTGGGGGTGCCCCCGGGGCACCGCTACGAGGTGCTGGCCGCCGGCGCGGCGGGCGTTCTGCTCGCGGTGTTCGCCGCCGCCTTTGCCGTTCTGCCCGGGGAAGGAAACCGTCGACTGCCCACCCAGC
This sequence comes from bacterium, assembly GCA_021827985.1. Lineage (GTDB taxonomy): Bacteria > Chloroflexota > Dormibacteria > Aeolococcales > Bog-877 > JAJYXT01. Next base: position 10,612 of record JAKATL010000046.1, on the reverse strand, counting down.
TGGAAGGCTTCGCCATCCTCAGCACCGTGCTGGTGGGGGTCGCCCTCTGCTGGCCAGCCGAGTTCTTCTACCACTACGCGGCCTTCCTGGCCCCCTTCCTGGCACTGCTGCTGGGCCTAGCGGTCGCTCGGATGGAGCGCGCCAAACCGCAGCTGATGGCCGCCCTGGTGGCGGTGGTTTTCGTGGCGGGGCTGCTGCACGCCGCGGCCATCCCGGCCCTTTTGCAGCGGGCCAAGGACCCCTCGGCACTGCTGGCCGCCACCATCCCCAGCGGGGCCTGCGTCGTCACCGACGAGACCGAGTACACCTTGAACGCGGATCGGTTCCTGGCCAGGCAGAGCAGCTGCCCTGTCGTGGTGGACGCTCTGGGAACCACCATCTCCATCTCCGGCAGCCAGGTGCCCTCCAGTCCCCAGGCCCAGGCTGCCGCTCCCGCCTGGCTGAGCTACTTCTCCCGTGCCACCTACCTCCTCCTCACCCCGCTCAGCGCCGACCGCATTCCCTGGAACCGTCAGCTGGAGAGCTACGTGGAGCGCAACTTCCACCCGGTACTGGAGAGCCCGGTCCTGGTCCTGAAGCGAAACCCAGCCGTTCCCACCCCCCTGGCCTTGCCTCTGCCACCGGTTGCCCCGGGAGCCTGAGCCGCTATAGTTGTACAGGCAACCATCGGTTCGGGGGGACACCCCTGAGGAGGACACCTGTGCAGCGATCCGACCTGGGACTTCTGGCCCTGCGGCTCAGCGCCGGCTCGATACTGGCCGCCCATGGCCTACCCAAGCTGATGGGAGGAGAGGGGCGGACCGCCCCAGCGTGGCTGAGCCGCCTCCTGGGTCCGAACTACCAGGCCGCATGGGAGCGGAGCGGGCCGGTCAACTTTGGCAAGGGCCTCTCTAGCATGGGGGTCCCCATGCCGGAGATGGCGGCAAGGGCCAGCGGGCTGGCGGAGCTGGGCGGCGGCCTGGGACTGATCGCTGGGGCCGGAACCCCGGTGGTGGGCCTGGTGGCCGCCGGCAACATGGCGGTCGCCGTCCGCAGGGCGCACTGGAAGCAGGGCTTCTACGGCCAGGGTGGGTACGAGTTCCCCCTCCTTCTGGGAGTGGCGGCTCTGGCCCTGGCGCTCACCGGTCCTGGGCGCCTTTCCGTCGACCGCTGGCGCTGATCGGCGGGCTCAGAAGCCCCGTTGGGGGTCGTTGATCAGGGCCACCTCCCCGCAGTTGGGGCAGACCATGACATGCACCAGCACGTTGCGCTCGGTAGCCTGATTCAGCAGATTGTCGAGACCGCTGCCGAGGAGTAGATCGGCCCCAACGCCGAAGCCCCGCTGCAGCCCCCCGGTCCGTATGGTGTGGGGCCCCCGGTACTCCATCTGGGTCTGGCAGCCGGCGCAGTTGTGCGGCGGCAACTCCGCCCCGGGCTGGGTGTTGCCCATGCCCTGGGCCATCGACTCGAGGTTCTTGAAGAAGCTCACCTGAATTCCTCCTGTGCGCCTACTCCGGTACCACAGCCGGCATCAGGTTAGCGATTCAGCCTTCCGCAGCCAGGAGTGCAGCACCCGCGCCGCCGAGTGCTCCAGATCACGGGTTGCCGTAACCAGGGTCAGGCTCCCAGCATTCCGCAGCTCGGCGATCGTGGCCAGCGGCTTGGCCCACTCGGCGGAGCTGAGCTCTTCCTGGTACAGGCGGGAGAACTCCAGGAACGCCTCCTGGCGGTGGCCGTACCAGGCGCGAAGCGCGGCGCTCGGGCCTGCCTCCGGCAGCCAGGAGTCTATGCGCCCATCGGCGCGGGAGATGCCCCGGGGCCAGAGACGATCCACCAGCAGCCGGTGCCCGTCCTCCGGAGTGCGAGGTTCATAGAGGCGGACGAGACGCAGGGGATGCTCGGCGCGCAGGGCAGCCGGGAAGTGCTCAGCCACCGCTTCGAAGTGCTCGCACCTGAGCAGCCACTCGCGGGCCCTTGCGGCGGTGAGGGGGCTGAGCGTCTCTCCCGCCACCCCATCCCGCCAACGCCGGAGAACCCAGCTCCCGGCCGCGGTCAGGCCCAGCGCCTCGTGCTCTTCGGAGGTGCCGGTGGCGAAGGAGACCTCATTGCCGGCGGCGCAGGTGGTCGCCTCGGGGAACCACGCCACCACAACCTCAGCCTGTTCCACCTGCCTAGTCCCTCAGGAGCCCTGGTCCTGGACGTCTTGCCGGATGTTAGTCCTACTCGGGCCTGGGCAGGTTCGCATCCCGTCTACGTCCCCAGGGCCACTTTTGACACCTTCTTGATGCGCCAGTGGCCATGCTCCGGGCGTGGCTGACCTCCTACTCATCCTGGCATCCCTGCTCTTCGTGCTCCTCTGCCTGGCCGCCATCGCCGGCCTGGACCGCCTGTGACCGCCCAGCAGATCATCTTCCTCGGCCTGGCCGTAATCCTCTTCGGCTACCTGGTGTACGCCCTCCTGCGCCCGGAGCGCTTCTGAGGTGCAATTCGCCCTCACTCTGCTGCTCTTGGCGGCCGTCCTGGCACTCTCCTGGCGCTTCCTGGGGAGCTATCTCGAGGCCGTCTACTCAGGGCGCGTGCGCTGGTTATCTGGGGCCGAGCGGGTCGCCTACCGCCTCCTCGGGGTGGATCCCGGGCGCGAGCAGCGCTGGCGCGAATACGCCGTGTCCCTGGCGCTGTTCTCCGGGGCCTCCCTCCTCTTCACCTATGCCCTCCTCCGTCTCCAGGGGCAGCTGCCGCTCAACCCCCAGCACCTGGGAGCGGTCTCCCCCCTCCTCAGCTGGAACACCGCTGTCTCCTTCCTCACCAACACCAACTGGCAGAACTACGCCGGTGAGACCACCATGTCCTACCTCAGCCAGATGGCCGCCCTCACCGTCCAGCAGTTCACCTCGGCGGCTGTGGGGATGGCGGTGGCGATCTCACTGGTGCGCGGCTTCAGCCGGGCGGGCGCCAGCACCATCGGCAACTTCTGGGTGGACACCGTCCGAGGGTGCCTCTACGTTCTCCTGCCTATCGCCTTCGTGACCGGGGCGGTCTTCGTGGCCCAGGGGGCGGTCCAGACGCTGGCCGGGCCGGTCCTCATCCACGACGCGCTCAACGGCGCCACCCAGCTGATCCCCCGGGGGCCGGTGGGTTTCATGGAGTCGATCAAACAGCTGGGCACCAACGGTGGGGGGTTCTTCAACGCCAACGGCGCCGACCCCCTGGAGAACCCCACCCAGCTCACCAACCTGCTCTCCGTGGCGCTCCTGCTCTGCATCCCGGTGGCGCTCACCTACACCTTCGGCAAGATGGTGGGCTCGCGCCGGCAGGGATTGGCGCTGCTGGCGGCCATGGGCCTCATCTTCGCCGTCTGGACGGGGTTCACCGGGTACGCGGAGTCGCAGCCGAACCCGGCGGTGGCGGCCGCCGGGGTGGTGGCCCAGCCCCAGGGCAACATGGAGGGCAAGGAGGTGCGCTTCGGGGTCCTGGACTCCACCCTGTACGACGTCGCCTCCACCCAGACCTCCACGGGCTCGGTGGACTCTACCCCGGACTCCTACACCCCCATGGGAGGATTCGGCCTTCTCACCGGGATGATGCTGGGGGAGATCACCCCGGGAGGTGCCGGCAGCGGCCTCTACACCCTGCTGCTCTTCGCCATCGTCGCGGTGTTCATCGGCGGCCTGATGGTCGGCCGCACCCCCGAGTACCTGGGCAAGAAGATCCAGGCCCGGGAGGTGAAGCTGGCCAGCCTGGGAGTACTGGTCATGCCGGTGGCGGTGCTGGTGATCACCGGGATCGCCACCGCCCTCCCCGCCGGACGGGCAGGGGCGTTCAACTCCGGCCCCCACGGCTTCACCGAGATCCTCTACGCGCTCACCTCTCAGGGCAACAACAATGGGTCTGCGTTCGCCGGCCTCAACGGCAACACCGCTTTCTACAACCTGGCCGGCGGGATCGACATGCTGGTCGGGCGCTTTGGGGTCATGCTCCCGGTGCTGGCCCTGGCCGGAGCGCTGGCCGGCAAGCAGGCGGTCCCCGTGTCGCTCGGCACCTTCCGCACGGACAACGCCACCTTCGTGGTGCTGCTGCTGGGGGTGATCCTCATCGTGGGCGGGCTCACCTTCTTCCCCGCCCTCTCCCTTGGCCCGCTGCTGGAGCAGCTGAGCCACGGGAGGTTCTTCTGATGCTGCGCCCACCTCTGAGCCGCGGCGGGCATCGGGGAGGCCGCGGGGTGGCCCAGAGCCGGGGCCTCTTCGACGTGGCGATCCTGAAGGTGGCCCTGCGGGGGTCGGTCGTGAAGCTGGACCCCCGGGTGCAGATCCGCAACCCGGTGATGTTCGTGGTGCTGGTGGGCACCGGCGGGACCCTGGCAGAGGCCATCCTTCACCCCTCAGTCTTCACCTGGAGCATCACCTGCTGGCTGTTCCTCACCGTCCTCTTTGCCAATTTCGCCGAGGCGATGGCGGAGGGACGGGGCAAGGCGCAGGCCGACACCCTGCGGCGCACCCGATCCGAGACGAAGGCCCGCCGCCTCCGCGCCGATGGCTCCGAGGAGCTGGTCCCCTCCGCCCAGCTCGCCACCGGAGACCTGGTGGTCTGCGAGGCTGGCGATCTCATTCCCTCCGACGGAGAGGTCATCGAGGGAATAGCCTCGGTCGACGAGTCCGCGATCACCGGGGAGTCGGCCCCGGTGATCCGGGAGTCGGGCGGCGACCGCTCGGCAGTCACCGGCGGGACCCGCGTGCTGTCGGATCGCATCGTGGTGCGCATCAGCGCCGCCGCCGGCAACACCTTCCTGGACCGGATGATCGCGCTAGTCGAGGGGGCCAACCGCCAGCGCACACCCAATGAGATCGCCCTCTCCATCCTGCTGGCCGCCCTCACCGTCATCTTCATCCCCGTGGTGGTCAGCCTCTATCCCTTCGCCAGCTACGCCCACTCACCGGTGTCGGTGGTGGTGCTGATCTCCCTTCTGGTCTGCCTCATCCCCACCACCATCGGAGCCCTCCTGTCCGCGATCGGGATCGCCGGGATGGACCGCCTGGTGCAGCGCAACGTCCTGGCCATGAGCGGGCGCGCGGTGGAAGCGGCGGGGGACGTCCAGACGCTGCTGCTGGACAAGACCGGCACCATCACCTTGGGCAACCGCATGGCGGCCGCCTTCCACCCGGTGGCGGGGTGCCCTGAGCGTGAGCTGGCCGCGGCAGCTCTCCTCAGCTCGCTGGCAGACGAGACCCCGGAGGGGCGGTCGATCGTAACCCTGGCCCGGGAGCGGCACGACCTGGCGCCCACCTCCGCTCCCTCCGCGGCCCACTTCGTGCCTTTCTCGGCCACCACCAGGATGTCGGGACTGGACCTGCCCGGACGCCAGGTCCGCAAGGGAGCGGCGGACGCGGTGCGCGGCTGGGTGACTGAGCAGGGAGGCAGCATCCCTGCAGACCTCGAGCCGGCGGTGCAGCGCCTGGCCGCCGAGGGAGCCACACCGCTGGTGGTCGCGGACGGGCCGAGGGTGCTTGGCGTGGTCGAGCTTAAGGACGTGGTCAAGCCGGGAATCCGGGCCCGCTTCGAGGAGCTCCGCCAGGCCGGCATCCGCACCGTGATGATCACCGGCGACAACCCTCTCACCGCGGCCACTATCGCCCGGGAGGCGGGGGTCGACGACTTCCTGGCCGAGGCCACCCCCGAGACCAAGATGCGGCTCATTCGTGAAGAGCAGGAGGGAGGCAAGCTGGTGGCCATGACCGGGGACGGGACCAACGACGCTCCCGCCCTGGCCCAGGCGGATGTCGGCCTGGCCATGAACACCGGCACCCAGGCCGCCAAGGAGGCCGGCAACATGGTGGACCTGGACTCCAGCCCCACCAAGCTCATCGACGTAGTCGCGGTGGGCAAGCAGCTCCTGATCACCCGGGGCGCCCTCACCACCTTCTCCATCGCCAACGACGTGGCCAAGTACTTCGCCATCGTCCCCGCCCTCTTCGCCTCGTCGTACCCCCAGCTCCAGGCTCTGAACATCATGCGGCTGCACAGCCCGCAGAGCGCCGTGCTCTCGGCGGTCATCTTCAACGCCCTGGTGATCGTGGCCCTGATCCCGCTCGCCCTGCGGGGGGTGCGCTGGCGCCCGTCCAGCGCAGCCGCCATCCTGCGCCGCAATCTGCTCATCTACGGGCTCGGGGGCGTCGTGACCCCGTTCTTGGGGATCAAGCTGATCGACCTGCTGCTGACCGCGCTCCACGCCTACTGACCGGAGGACCCTAGCCGTGATCTCCCAACTGCGATCCGCGATTCTGCTGGCGGTGGGGGCCATCCTCCTCTTCGGGCTGGCCTATCCCCTGGCCGGCACCGGTGTTTCCCAGCTGCTCTTCCCCCACCAGGCCAACGGGTCTCTGACCCCGCGCGGGTCCACCCTGGTCGGTCAGCCGTGGACCGGGCCGCAGTGGTTCCACGGCCGCCCCGACCCGGACAACCCTCTGCGCCTTGACGGTGCGCCCGGTGCCTCTGGAGGGACCAACCTCGGCCCCAGGTCCCAGCAGCTGGTGGCCGCTGTCCGAGCCGGCGCCGCCAAGCTACGCGGGATGGGAGTCCAACCAACGGCAGACCTCGTCACCACCTCGGGGAGCGGGATCGACCCCGACATCACCCCGCAGGACGCCCTGGCCCAGGTGGCGATGGTCTCGAGGAGCACCGGGATCTCGGAGTCGCGGCTGCGCCGGCTCATCCGCACCATGACCGTGGGCCCCGAGCTGGGCTTCCTGGGGCCGTCCTACGTCGACGTGCTTCAGCTCAACTCGGCCCTGGCCCGGATCCGCTGAGCCCCGACGTCCCGGGAAGCGCGCTCTCTCCCAGGATGTGGACGTCCAGCTCGCGGCAGCGCTCGATGACCGAGAGCGCCACCGGCTTGTCCCAGGGAAGTCGACGGCGCCGGCGCGGAGTGGGCATGAAGATCTCTGTCACCTGGTGCTGCTCCGCCCACTCCACCAGCGTCTCGGCAACCCCACCCATCAACTGGAGCGGCTGCAGCCTGACCCCATGGCGCTGGCACAGCGCCGCCAGCCGCTCCAGCTGGCGCGTCTCGGCCGGATCCGGTCGAGGTGACACGGCTGCGATCACCACCAGCGAGGCGTCCTCCCGCCGCGCTGCCAGCAATCCCGCCTCCAAGAGCGGCCCGGCCAGGTCGATGCGGTCGGGACGGAGCGCGATCATGATTCGCTCCTGAACTGGCCACAGTCCCTGGGCGCCGGTGGCCCCCGCGTATCGCGCCCTCCGGCGCTCGGTGTGGGCGGCCACGATCCGAAGGGCAGATGCCCGGAGCTCCTCCAAAAGGGGCTCCGAGAAGAGTTGGAGAGCGGCCCCCACATCGAGTGGGGCGGTCACCCAGCCGGAACGGACCCGATCCCGCAGCTCAGCTGGGGGCAGGTCCACCAGCTCAATCTCGTCGGCCCGATCGAGCGCCTCCTGGGGGACAGCCTCGTGGTCCCCGTGCTCCTGGCTCCGGAACCGCCCGAGCTCCTCCCGAGCCGACTCGAAGCCCGGCAGGTCGATCACCCCGACGGTGGCCACCACGTTGATCCCCGCATCCTGCAGCCGCCAGACCTGCTGATACCGGGGCCTTCCGGTCTGCAGGTCGCGCAGGCCGAGGTCGTCGACGCAGACGACACCGGGATTCCGGCGCAGGATGCCGTCCACGTCTATGCCTCCGGTAGCCGGCGACGGCACCACCTTGAGCTGGCTGAGGAGGAACTCGGTGGTGGGACTCGGGGTGCCGGTGGGAGCCGCCACCACCACATCGGCACCCCGCCGCTGGCGGCGCAGCGCCTCCTCCAGCAGCCTGGTGGTCTTGCCCACCCCCGGGGCGTACCCGAGGTAGAGGCGGAGGCTACCACGTACCACCCCGGCATCCAGGCCCGCCAGCAGCGTGGCCGGATCCGGTCGGTCGCCGTCAGTCCACTGGTTCACCTTCCCCAGGCGACGCCCAATGACGTGCAGGTGGCGGTCGCCGAGATCGGCAAGCAGCGCCCGCACCACTCCCGATCCGGGCCCGTCCTTCGACTCGGTCGGTTCTGCCGCCACCATGACGTGAGTTGCTCCCACCTCCTGGGCCACCCGGAGGGCGGTTTCCGCGGGGTGGGTCGCGATCTCCACCCGAACCTCCGCTCCCAGGTCCAGGGCCAGTCCCCGGACCTTCGCCAGCTGCTCTGGGGACGGGGGCCGCGGGCTGACGGCCAGGACCGTGACGGGCGCCCTCAGCCGCTGGCCCATCCGAGTGCCGCGCCTGATCAAACCGGGGGCATTATCGGTGCAGGACGTCACGATGAGAACCCGGTCCTGCACCCCGGGAACGGCCGGGTCGTGCCCGGAGCGGGACTCGTGCTGCACCACATACCAGATGGCCAACTCCCGCAGGGCTGCCAGGTTGCTCTCGCGGAAAAAGCTGTTCAGCGCCAGCTCCACCCGATCAAACGGGTAGATGTTGCCGTGGCGCATGCGCTTGCGGAGGGCCTCCGGGGTCATGTCCGCCAGGGTCAGTTCGTCGGCGGAGTCCAGCACCGGGTCCGGGACCGTCTCCCGGACGGCGACTCCGGTGACCCGCTCGACCACGTCCCTAAGGCTCTCCACGTGCTGGATGTTGACGGTGGTCCACACCTCGATCCCCGCCGCCCGGAGCTCCTCGACGTCCTGCCATCGGCGCTCGTGCCTGACCCCGGGGACGTTGGTGTGAGCCAGTTCATCTACCAGCGCCACCTCCGGATGGCGTCGCAGCGTGGCCTCGAGGTCCATCTCCTGGATCTCCAGCCCCCGGTAGGTGAGGCGCACCGGCGGGACCTGCTCCAGCCCCATCGCCGCCTCCTGGGTGAGCGGCCGTCCGTGGGGTTGGACCCAGGCCACCACCACGTCCTTCCCCTTTGCGGCCAGGACGTGGGCCTCCTGGAGCATGGCGAAGGTCTTGCCCACCCCCGGGGCCGCTCCTATGAACACCTTGAGCCGGCCCCGGCTCAGGCTCCGAGGCGGGTCCGGCCGGCCCACCCGGCCGCCGGGCTCACCAGGTTGGGCGTTCGACTCTCGGTTGCTACGATCGCTCTGGCCGTCAACCACTGCGATGGGAACTATGCCAGCTGAAGTGCGCAGCAAGCCGTGGCGGGCACGGCGCTCGCCCCGGGAACCCTGGCGTTCGCTCCTCGGCACCCTCCTCACCGTGGCCGCACTTGCGGGTCTCACCGCGGCGCTGGTGTCCCTCCGAGCCCCGGCCGAGATCCAGACCTCGGGGTTTTTGTACCTCGCCGTTGTGGTGCTGGGATCGCTTCTTTTTGGAGGAGTCACCGCCCTGGTGGGCTCTGTCACCTCTGCCCTGCTGATGGATTACTTCTTCCTCCCACCGGTGGGGCGGCTCACGATCTATTCGGCCCCGGCGCTGGCCGCCTGGGCGGCCTTCCTCCTCGTCTCCCTCGGGGTGGGGTTGCTGGCCACCTCGCGGCGCCGCAGCCTGGAGGAGCTGCGCACCGCCCGTGACCGGCTGGAGGCGGCCAATGCCGGGCTGGTGCGAGCGGGAGCCGAACTCGAGGCCAGCCTCTCGGCCCGCACTGACCTGGCACGGACCGAGGCCGCCTTGGAGGCCACCCGCCGGGCCGAGGGCTTCCGGCGGGAGCTGCTGGCCACCGTGAGCCACGAGCTGCGCACCCCCCTGGCGGCCCTGCTCGGCCACGGCTCCGCGCTCATGGAAGATCCGGGCCTGCCACGGCTGCAGCATCCGGGCCACGCCCGGGCCATCGTGGCCGAGACGCGTCGGCTCGACCGCCTCATCCGGGACCTTCTGGAGCTGGCCCGGATCGACACCGGCCAGCTGGATGTGGAGATCGAGGTCATCGACCTCTGCGAAGCTGTCCGGGAGGCTGCCCGGCGCTGGAGCGGCCAGCTCTCCCCCCGCCTGACGGTGACTGAGGCACCGGTCTTGGTGCTGGCGGACTGGGATCGGGTCCAGCAGCTGCTGGATAACGCCCTCTCAAACGTGGCCCGGCACGCTGGCACCCGCGAGGTCGTCATCGAGGTGCTCTCCCCCTCGCCGGTGCGGCAGACAGCCGCGGAATGTCGGGTCCAGGACCACGGCCGGGGCATCCGGGCCGAGCTGCAGGAGCATCTCTTCGAGCGCTATTCCCGCGACCGCCGGGGCGGAGGGCTGGGGGTGGGGCTGGCCGTCTCCCGGGGGCTGGCCGAGGCTATGGGGGGAGCTGTCTGGGTGGAGTCACCGGGAGAAGGGGCAGGAGCGGCGTTCCACTTCCTGCTTCCCCTGGAGGCGAGCCAACGACCGGCCGGCCTGACCCAGAAGGCAGCCGCGGTTTGACCCGCGGGGGCTCGATCCTGGTGGTCGAGGACGACTCGGGCATGGGCCGCTTTCTTAGCGATGCGCTGTCAGACTCCGGCCACCGGGTCCAATTGGTGGGCGACGGGCGCTCGGCCCTGCGGGTGCTCGGCAGCCAGCGCGTCGACCTCCTCATCCTGGACCTCGGCCTCCCCGACATCGATGGCATGGACCTCCTGCGCACCGTGCGTGAATGGGAGTCCAACCCCCTCATCCTGGTGGTGAGCGCCCGGGGCCAGGACGCCGACAAGGTGGCGGCGCTGCGCGCGGGGGCCGATGACTACCTGGCCA
>JAKATL010000045.1 GCA_021827985.1 bacterium | reverse complement strand
CGGCCTGAGGGGTGGGCTCCTCGACCAGGATGGTGCCGGACGGAAGGCGGCGGGCTGGGACCGGCAGGTTGCCGGCCTCGAACCACCTCTGGGCGGTGCGGGGGTGAATGTGCTGCTGGCGCGCCCAGTCACTGATCTTCACCCCTTTACCATACTCCTGCTTACGCCTATTTGTACGGCTATGTCAACCTCGCCGTGAACTGCTCATGTACCCCGAGCCGGTGCAGCGCCCAGAGCGCTCCCAGCGATCCGGCGATGGAGTGTCCGCCCTCGGCACCCATGAGGCAGGCGATGCGTCCACTGGCGGCGACTCGGACCACCTCGGCGGCGGATGTTGCCAGGGCCAGCCCCCTGGGTAGGCGGCGACCATGCGGTGGACGAAGGCGATCTGTTCCAGCACCCCCCGCAACGCCTCGTCGCCGGCCCATCCGGCGGGGACGTAGACCGACCAGAACTGGGCTCCCACCCCCCCTCGGCGAAGTCGTGGGATGTCGGTGTGGAGGTCTAGGCCCTCCCGAGCCAGGTCCCGCCGCTTCAGGTCACCACCGTGGAGCACCCGCATCTCCCACGGCAGGTCGTTGTGTCCGTCCACGATCGGGGCGCCGGCGGGCATCACCAGCTGACTGCCCGGCGCACCCGATTGGCTAATCCCGTACAGCGATGATAGGCGTCTCCCCGTCTGCGCGAGGCGGCGGCCCCATGCCTGCGGAGGACTCGTACGACGATGGCCCTTACCGGATCGGAGGCGGCGGTGCGTCCGATCACCGATGTGGCGGTGCTTCTCAGCCCCAGGGTCTCGCCGTCGGCTCGGGCCAGCCGGTCCCGACTGAGCCAGCTTCTGCGCGCCGCTGGCTGCGTCGATCCCGAGTGGATCACTGTGACCGCGCCAGATCGGCCTGCCACCGCGGTGAGCGCGGCGGTGGCTGCCGGGGCCCGGCTCGTTCTGGCCGCGGGAGGGGACGGTACCGTCCGGGAGGCGGTGGAGGGGGCGTGGGGGACCTCCGCGGTGCTGGGGATCCTCCCTCTGGGCACGGCCAATGTCCTGGCGCACAACCTGGGCATCCCCCGCCGGCTCGAGGAAGCCATCCGCGTCGCGCTCCTCGGTCGGGACCGGGCGCTCGACGTGGGGCGCACCCAGAACGGGCTCTTCCTGGTGGCCGCGGGGATGGGGCTGGACGCTCGGATGATGTCCGCCTTCGAAGCCCGTGCCCGCCACCGAATCGGCCTGGTGGCCTACGTCGCATCCGCCCTGCGTCACCTCGCCGACCCCGCCTTTGAGGTCGCCGTGAAATGCGACGGGGGCGCCCCACTGCACCGGCTGGTGGCCGCCGCACTGGTCGGCAACGTGGCCCGGCTCCCGCTTGGAATCCGTCTGCATCCCGAGGCTCTGGTCGACGACGGGCAGCTGGAGGTGATCCTCATACATCCCCGCGGCCCGGCGGGCTGGCCCCGGGTCGCCGCGGCACTCCTGGGGTCCCCGGACCGGGGAGCGGTTGAGCGGTTGCCCGCTCGCCGGGTCGAGATCCGCGCCGACTCGCCTCAGCCGATGGAGCTGGATGGTGACGTCGCCGGATGGGGTACGTCGCTCACTGCCCAAGTTCACCCGCGGGCCGTGCTGTTCCGGGTTCCCGGCTGACCTCACCCGGCCGGGCGGGCGGTTCGGAGCACAGTGGCGGGCGGAGGTTGTGGGACTCATCCTTTTGGGGGATGGCGGTGCCCCGGCCCGGCTGCTAAAGTTCCACCACCCCACTGCGGGAGGGAAGCGGCGGGGAGATTCGCTTCGGGGAGGTTGGAGTTGTTCGAGCGCATCGGTGCGAGAGGCGGATGGCGGGTGGTGGGCGTCGCGGCCCTGGCCACCCTTCTGTTGGCGGCCTGCGGGGCGGCGAACACCGGTAACAAGACCACCAGCGGTGGGACGGTCACCTGGGCAGAGCTGCCCGCGACCCCGCCCAACTACATCTTCCCGATGATGAGCGGAGCCTACTTCGGGAACCAGAACCTGTACCAGTTCTCCAACGAGATGTTCCTGCCTCTCTACTGGTTCGGGGACCACGGTCAGCCGGTCTTCAACTCCCAACTGAGCATCGGCAACCAGCCCGTCTTCTCAGATGGCAACCGGGTGGTGACCATCACCCTCAAGCACTGGCAGTGGTCCGATGGCCAGCCCATCACGGCCCGGGACGTGATCATGTGGATGAACCTGCTCAGTGCCGCCACTGACCCCAACTCCCCCGCCGTGGGAAGCAACAGCTCTCCCGGTCCGGGTTGGGGGGCGGCGGTTCCCGGAGGCTTCCCGCAGAACGTGGTCTCATACCAGCAAACCGGCACTTATTCACTCACCCTGGACTTGAACCACGCCTACAACCCCACCTGGTATCTCTACAACGAGTTGAGCCAGGTCTTCCCGCTGCCCCAGCAGAGCTGGGACAAGCTGTCCTCCTCGGGCGCGGTTGGCAACTACGACACGACCGCCCAGGCAAGGGTGGCGCTTCCCAACACCAGCCCCAGCTGGTACGTCCCCGCCGACCCTGGCACGGCGAGCACCGGCGCCTTGGGGGTGGCCCAGTTCCTCAACTCCCAGTCGGAGGACGAGGGCACCTACGCCTCCAACCCCCTCTGGCAGGTGGTGGATGGTCCCTTCCGCCTGGCCGCCTTCAACACCGATGGGTACTGCCGGCTGGTGCCCAACAAGAGCTACTCCGGGTCGCCCAAGCCATCCATCTCGGCGTTCGTGGAGGACCCCTTCACCACCGACACGTCGGAGTTCAACGCCCTCCTCTCGGGCGCGGTGACCATCGGGTACATCCCGACCCAGGACCTGGCCAGCCGCTCCCGTCTGGCCAAGCTCGGCTACAACTTCGCCCCCTGGTACGGCTACGGCTTCGTCTACTTCCCCTACAACTACACCAACCCCACCGTGGGTCCGATCTTTAAACAGCTCTACTTCCGCCAGGCCTTCCAGTCGCTGGTGAACCAGAAGGAGTACATCCAGCAGTTCGACGGGGGCTTCGGGCAGGTCGAGGCCGGACCTGTGCCGCTGAATCCTTCGACCAACCCCTTCCAGAGCCCCTTGGAGAAGGCGGGCCAGATGTACCCGTACGATCCCAGCAAGGCGGTGAGCCTGCTCCGGGATCACGGTTGGACGGTGGTTCCCAAGGGGGTGAGCTACTGCTCCAACCCCGGGGAGGGCGCCAACCAGTGCGGCAAGGGGATCAGCCTCAACGAGCAGCTCAACTTCAATTTCCTGTACGCCAGCGGCAACACCGAGCAGACCAATGAGATGGAGGCCCTGCAGTCCACGGCCAAGGCGCAGGCGGGGATCAACCTCACCCTCTCCACCGAACCGTTCCAGCAGGTGATCGGCACCGCCTTCGGCGGCTGCTCCTACGCCACGCCCTGCACTGACTGGCAGATGGCCAACTGGCTGGGCGGCTGGACCTACGCTCCCGACTACCTCCCGACCGGGGGCGAGCTTTTCGCCACCGGGGCCGGCAGCAACGGAGGCGACTACTCCGATCCCACCAACGATGCCAACATCGTGGCCACCCACACAGCCCCCAACCAGGCGGCCGAGGTCCAGGCCCTGTTCAAGTACCAGGACTACCTGGTGAAGCAGGTACCGGTGGTCTATCTGCCGGAGACGCCTCTCTCGCTGACCATGTACAAGAGCAACCTGAAGGGTCTCATCCCCCAGGACGGGTTTGGCGTCATCTACCCCCAGGAGTACTCCCTGGGCTGAGCCTCCGAGGGCAGGCGCCGACATGGGTCGGTGCCTGCCACCGGGGTCCCGGATGTCCGGCACGGAGCCCAGGTCCGTTAGGCGTCACGGTGAGAGCCCGGGCCGCGTGCCCCGATCAGGCCTCCCGCCGGGCTGGTGACTTGCCAGGACGGATTCGAGCCCAGCTGGCGTGCCCCACTCCGCCCACGAGAAGCGCGGCGCCGGCGAGCAGCAGTACGGAGAAGTAGACCCGGTAGGCGAGCGACGGCCAGGCGGCGTACAGGTGGGGGACCAGATAGTGGCTCGCAACTGCCAGATACCCGATGGCGTATGCGGCCAGCAGCTGATCTCGGGCCCGGAACCCTTGGTAGAGCCGCCAGAGGACCAGCACCGCCAGCGGATCCAGAACCCAGCCGACCGTTTCCACCGCGAGGAAGCCCCCGGCCGCGCCGACGCTCCCCCAGACGACGGCTCCCAGCACCCACCTGACCGCCAGCCGCACGGGTCACTCCTCTCGGGGATGTACGGAGAGCGGGCGGCGCGATCGGATCGCGCGGCCCATGGCCGCCAGCAGCGCCAGAGCGATTGCGGCCCCCAGGCCCACGGTGGGCCACAGGAAGAACAGCAGGACGAGGAGAAGCCCAAGGATCACGAGGCGCCTGGCCCGACGGCCCACCTTCATCTCAACCGTGAAGGTAGCACGGTCCAGCGCCTTGGCCGCCATCCGCTGGGGCACGGTGCCCGTGCGCCTCCAGTGCCGGAAGGCTGGCTTCCCAGGTCCGCACGGGCGATTCCGCCATGCCGGCCTGACCCGCTACGGCGCAGATCGCCGGAGTTTCCCGGCGTCCCAGCGGACCATCCCACCGATCACGAGGGCAAGGGTGGGTGCCAAGAACACTCCCAGACTCAAGGCCGAGACCAGGAAGGCTGCGCCGGTCAGGGCGAGGCAGCCCCAGGCGACTGTGCGAGACCAGCGCAGACCGCGCGCCTCCGAAAGCCACAGCATCCAGGTGTCGATCAGGCAGACGACGACCAGGCCGCCAAGAAAGGGCACGGCGCGTGATTGTCCGATGCTCTGCCAAGAGGGCCAACGGGCCGCAAGAAATGCTGCCGCCAAGAACAAAGCGAAGGTCCAGAGCGCTGCCCCGGCCCCCCATTTGAAACCTCCGCGGCCGCCACAAGCTTGCCCGTCGATCACACCGGCAGCGTACGTGCATCTTCCCTGGTTGTCGCGTGGCAAGGACTTCTGAGTGCGACCACGGGGAAGGATGAGAGACTCCGCCGCGCGGCATATCGCGGGACTGGTGCTCTCCGCGCTCCCCGGACATGCGGATCGCCGCCCTGCGCATGGCCCGGGCGCCTGCCTCAGGTGCCTTCGGTACTAGGCCCGAGGCTGATCCACAGGTCCGGCTTGATGAGGGCGGCTATGACATGCGGAAGGCCGTACCGGGGTCCGTGGCAGCGGTAGTTGACCACTTCACCCTCGCCGACCTCAAGGGCCCTCAGCGGGCTCCGGCTGCGGCCCTTGCCCAGCAGACGCAGAGAGTGGCGACCCGGGGAGACGGACACCTCAACAGTCTCACCGGCCTTGACGACGCCCACCACGGTGCCGTCGATGGAGATCTTGTAGTCCTCCATCGCCAGCAACGGGCTGTAGCTGTTCGCCCGCGAAAGGCGGATTGTCGCATCGCCCATGGACACCCCTCCAACGTCTGACTCTGCCGGATATTGCCTGGCAAGGCAATATCCGGGAAGGCCGACCTGCTTGCTCGGCTGTCTCCTGGGACGGTCGCCCCTTCGGCCTGGGCACGGGTCGCATCCCGTGGACACTGGGCCTGGCGCGGGCGCAGTCCAGGGCGCGTTCGGTGATCCCGGGAAGGTGCTCCTTGCCCCTGTCCCCCCGCGGCGGCGTGAGGTGGAGCTGACCCTACAGCTCTTGCCCGCGCCACACCGCCGTTCAAATCGACCCGCCCTTCCCTTCCACACATTGGCCGGCGAACGCGCGTAACGTGGCGCCTTAGGCCGGCTGCACCCAATCCCGGTTCGATTGGGCCCTGTGGCCGACGTGTTGCCAGTGGCGGGATCCCCGGGAACATCCGTCCCGGTCCAGCACACTACCGAGATTGCATCTGCCCGTTGGTAGCGCGTTCCCAACCTTTGCTCTCGGGGATCGCCTCCCGTGCGGGCCGGACATATCAGCGACGTCTCCGTTTGGTCGCCTTTCGTACGGCATCGAAAGGCGACCAAGGGCACATCGCGTAATGCCGCAGGGACCCTGTTGATCTCGGAAATGGTGCCCCCGGAAGGACTCGAACCTCCGACACGCGGTTTAGGAAACCGCTGCTCTATCCCCTGAGCTACGAGGGCCTGGGTGCCGGGGGGCCGGCGAGCCGACTGGCCCAGCAACAGGTATTGGGATCCCTGAAGCGGAGTCGTTGCGGCTCTTGAACTGGTCCCGCCGACGCTCTGAGTCTAGTTGCAGCGGACAGCTCCCGTCGCCGGACTGCAGCCTGGCATGCCGACCTGCAGGTGTCGTGGTGGTAACACTGGCAGCCACCGGGGGGCAGGCAAGATGCGCCGGCAACCCCGGCCGGCCCTGGGGCGGTCCCCTCCACTTCATATAATCCGACCGTGCTTCTGGTCGCCAGCGCCAACGGGTCGGTGGGCATGAGCGCTGGCTGGAGCATCCTATCCGCCGGTGGGCCTGCACTCGACGCTGTGGAGGCCGCTGCCCGCGAAGTCGAGGACAACCCGGACGATCACTCGGTCGGGTACAGCGGGTATCCCAATCTCCTGGGACAGGTCGAGCTGGACGCCTCCCTCATGGACGGCGAGACCCGCCGCGCGGGGGCGGTCGGCGGGGTGCGGCGGTTCCGCCATCCGATCACCATCGCCCGGGCGGTGATGGAGAGGCTTCCCCACGTGATGCTCGTTGGCGAGGGCGCGGAGAGACTCGCCGCCGAGGTGGGCATGGCACCCGAGGATCTCCTAACCCCGGAGGCGGAGGCCGCCTGGCGCGAAGGGGTCAGCGGAGAACTCAGGCCCGACGACTCCAGGCGGCGGCTCCTGGATCGGGTGGCTGGTCTGTTCACCGACCCGGAGCACGTGGCCGGGACCGTGAACTTCCTGGCCATCGACAGCAGGGGCCACCTGGCCTCTGCGGTCAGCACCAGCGGCTGGGCCTGGAAGTACCCCGGGCGGCTGGGTGACTCCCCGGTGATCGGGGCCGGCAACTACTGCGACGACCGCTTCGGAGCCGCGGCATGCACCGGGTGGGGGGAGCTGGCCATCAGAGGGGTCACGGCCCACACCCTGGTCACCCTGCTCTCCCAGGGAGTCCAGCTGGAGGAGGCTGCCACCGGCGCGTTCGCCGCTCTCTCCGGCCTCGACGTTCCCGGGGGCGAGCCGATCATGAACCTGGTGGCCCTGGACCGGGAGGGGAGGCACGTGGGCCTCAGCTCCCAGCCGGGCAACGCCTACGTGGCCTGGGAGGAGGGTATGTCCACCTACGCCACCCTTCCCCGGCGCGTCGTCCCCATCTCCCCGCGCTGACCTCGGGGAACTGGCGCCGCGCGCCGATATGATCGGAGCAGTCGGCCTTCGGCGGCCGGCGTAACCAAAAGCGGGGAGGGGGCCCTTGCAGCTGACCATCATCGGCGCCGGCGCCATCGGTGGGACCATCGGTGCCCACATGGTCCGGGCTGGGCACGATGTCCTCCTCTGCGATTCTGACCGGGACCACGTGGAGGCCATCAACCGCGACGGGCTCACGATCGAGGGCCCCGTGGCCGGCTTCACTATCAGGGTTCGCGCGGTCACCCCAGACCAGCTCCCGGAGCGGCTGGACAAGGTGGGGATCGCCGTCAAGAGCCATCACACGCGGCAGGCGGCCGAACTCCTCCGGGGCCGACTGGCGCCGGACGGCTACGTGGTGAGCCTGCAGAACGGTCTCAACGCCGCCGCCCTCTCCGACGCGGTGGGGGAGGCCAGGGTGCTGCTCGCCTTCGTCAACTTCGGGGCCGACCTCGTCGCCCCCGGCCGGATCATGCAGGGCAATGTCGCGACCTTCCGAGTGGGGGAGGTCCATCCGGGACCGGTGACCCCTCGGGTGCGGGAGCTGGCGGATGCCCTGCCCTACGCCGAGGCGACCGACAACATCATGGGCTTCCTCTGGAGCAAGGAGGCCTACGGGGCGATGCTCTTCGCCGGTGCCGTCTCCGACCTGCCAATCTCCGCCACCCTCGAACAGGAGGAGTGGCGCCCTCTCATGCTGGCCGTGGCCCGAGAGGTGCTGGCCCAGGCCCCGATGCGCTGCGAGCCCTTCGACGGCTTCGACCCCTCGGACCTGGATGGCTCACTCGCACGGCTCGCTGAGTTCAACCGTCGCAGCGCCAAGTCCCACAGCGGCATCTACCGCGACCTCATGGTGCGTCACCGGCCCACCGAGGTGGAGGGCCAGCTGGCCGATCTCCGGGGACCCCTCACCCATCATGTCGCTCAGATGATCCGCGCCATCGAGAGGGGAGAGCGCACCTGCGAGGTGGCGAACCTGGTACTGCTGGCGGCACTGCAGCGGGCGGAGGAGGCGGGGCGGCAGCTGCGGGCGGTGGTGCACCTGGTATCCGCTCCCCCCCGGGCGCGCACCGGTCCGCTCCTCGGGGTTCCGGTGGCGGTGAAGGACCTCTTCGATGTCCGGGGGCTGGCCCGAGGCAACGGCAATCCAGAAGCGATGTCCGGACCGTCCGCCGGGTCCGACAGCGCGGTGGTCGCCCGGCTGCGGGCGTCGGCGGCAGACGTCTTTGCCACCACCGCCATGCTGGAGTACGCCGCTGGGGCAACTCATCCAGCGGTGCCGGAGACCCTGAATCCCTGGGACAGGACGCGCACCGCGGGTGGATCCAGCGGCGGCTCGGCGGCCCTGGTTGCGGCAGGGGTCTGCCCGGCCGCCCTCGGCACCGACACGGGTGGGTCGGTGCGGATCCCCGCCGCCTACTGTGGGGTCGTCGGCTTCAAGCCTTCCCACGACCTCCTCAGCCAGGCCGGGGTGCAGCCGCTGGCGCCCACCCTGGACGACGTGGGGATCGTGGCTCAGGACGTGGCGGCGGTCCGGCGCATTCTGGGGGCGCTGGTACCGGAATCGCCCTTGACCAATGGGCCCCTCGTCCTGGGCTACGCCTCCTCCCACTTCGCCGACACCCGGATGGAGGTCGGGGTCTCCGGGCAGTTGGCGGCAGCTCTGGAGCGGCTCAGGAGCGCGGGCGTGGCCCTGGTTGAGCGAGATGCCAAAGTCCTGCGCGATCTGGACCGGATCTTCGACCCCATCTTCCTGTACGAGACCTGGCAGGTGCATGGTGCGACCGTCGAAGCCAACCCCGGTCACTTCGGGCCAGAGACGCTGCGGCTCCTTCTGGCCGCACGGGCGGTCGGGGAGGAGGAGTATCGCGCGGCGCTGGACTCCCGGGAGCAGCTGCTCGCCGGCTTCTCCGGCCTGTTCGAGGGAGTCGACGGCTTTCTCACTCCGGCGGTGCCCTTCGTGGCCCCGCGGACCACTCCTCCCGTGGACACGCCAGAGGGGGATGCTGAAGCTGCCTACACGCGGGTGGTGAACGTGGCCGGCGCACCGGCTGTGACCCTTCCCTGCGGCCTCAGCGAGGCGCTTCCGGTGTCCATTCAGCTGGTCGGGGATCGCGGGTCGGACTGGAGCCTCCTCAACGCCGCAGCCGAACTGGAGAGGATCCTGGGGTTCCCAGGGATTGCGCGGCTGTCAGTAGTGGTGGCGGCCGCAGGCGTCGCGTGAGAGCTGCTGTCTATCGAGGCGCCGGTAACGTCCTGGTGGAGGAGGTGCCCGATCCGGTGGTCGTCGACCCCACCGACGCGGTTGTGCGCGTGGTTCGCTCCTGCATATGCGGCTCGGACCTCTGGGCCTACCGGGGGGTGATCCAGCGGGCGGTGCCCTCCCGACTGGGGCACGAGTTCTTGGGTGTGGTGGAGGCTGTCGGCCCTGAGGTCCGCACCCTCGCCCGAGGCGACCTGGTGGTCGCCCCCTTCCAGTGGAGCGACAACAGCTGCCCCGCATGCCTGGATGGGATCCAAACCTCCTGCGTAAACGGTGGGACCTTCGGTGCCCCAGGGACCGACGGCGGCCAGGGAGAGGCCGTGCGGGTGCCCTGGGCGGATGGGACCCTGGTGGTGGTGCCCGGGGGAATGGCCGGCACCTCCGACGGACTTCTGCGATCCCTGTTGGCCACCACCGATGTCGCCGCCACCGGCCTGCACGGCGCCCGGCTGGCGGAGGTTGGCCGGGGCAGCACGGTGGTGGTCATCGGCGACGGCGCCGTCGGCCTGTGCGCTGTGCTCGGTGCGACCTCCATCCTCGGCGCCGAGCGGGTGATCCTCTGCAGCCGCAATCCCCAGCGCCAGGAGCTGGGGAGACAGTTCGGAGCCACCGATCTGGTCTCGGAGCGTGGAGAGGCGGCGGTGGCCGCGGTGCGTGAGCTCACCGGAGGGCTGGGCTCACGGCATGTGGTTGAGGCGGTGGGGACCCCAGAGGCGTGGGAGATGGCGCTGGGGATGGCCCGGGAAGGAGGCACCATCGGGGCGGTCGGAGTTCCCCACACCACGCCGCAACTGGCCCTCTTCCCCCTTCTGGTCCACCATTTGCGGGTCCACATGGGGGTGGCGCCGGTGCGCCACTACCTGCCTGACCTGATAGACCGAATCCTGGCCGGGACCTACGACGCCGCGGCGGTCTTCGATCTCGAGCTTCCTCTGGAACAGGTTGCCGAGGGATATCGGGCGATGTCGGAGCGCAGGGCGATCAAGGTGATGCTCACATGAGCTCCGGACCCTCCGCCGGCGCCAGCCGCTACCGCGGCTACCGCTCCTATCAGTATCTCGACCCCCACCGGGACTACCGGGTATTCGAGCTGGCCGCGGAGCTGGACCGGGTGGCGTCGCCGGCGGTCCCCACCTCTGAGGAGGACGAGGCAAGGGTCCAGCGGCTCCTGGCCCAGGGACCGATCGTCTCGCTCCACGACCACCCGGTGGTGGTGCCCGAGCGCATCGAGGAGCTGCTCGATTATCGACGCCATGGCCGGGACTGGACGGGGTACCTCGGGCTCAGCCGCTCCGGCCTCCACGCCGTCATCGACAACCTGGCGGACGGCGAAGGGCTGATCACCTCCCGCAACGGCTGGAAGTGGGATGAGACCCTGGCCGACCTGGGCATGCGCCTTTGCGATCTGGAACATCAGGACTACGTGAGGGTTGTGCGCCGGTTCACCGACATCGAGGCGGCCCGGACAGAGGGGCAGCTGGCCCTGATCCTGGGGATCGAGTCGGCGACCCCCATCGAGAACGAGCTGGATCGGCTGGACATCCTCTTCGGCTTCGGCATCCGCTCAGTGGGCGTCACCTACAGCGAGGCGAACCTTCTGGGCAGCGGCCTGGCGGAGGCTCGAGATGCCGGGCTCACGGCCTTCGGGCGCCGCGCCGTCCGGCGGATGAACCAGCTGGGGATACTGATCGACTGCGCTCACGCCGGGGACCGGACCACCCTCGAGACGATTGAGGCCAGCTCGGCTCCGGTGGCCATCTCCCACGCCGGGGCGAGGGCGGTGTGGCCCACCAGCCGGATGAAGCCGGACGAGGTGATCCGCGCCTGCGCCGACTCCGGGGGGGTGATCGGGATAGAGGCCGCTCCGCACACCACCCTCACCCGGGAGGACACCCGCCACAGCATCGACACCTACATGGCCCACTTCGAATACTGCGCCGAGCTGGTCGGGATCGAACATGTCGGCTTTGGGCCGGACACCCTCTTCGGGGACCACGTGGGGATGCACCGGGTGATGGCCGAGTGGTTCGGTGAGCCGCCTGCAGCCCCTCCTCAGCCGATCGAGAGGGTGGAGTGGGTCCAGGGGCTGGAGAGCCCGGCGGAGGCGCTCACCAACATCGTGCGCTGGATGGTGGTCCACGGATATCGGGACCGGGAGATCCTCATGGCTGCTGGGGGCAACGCGCTACGCCTGCTGGAGGCCGCCTGGCGCCCGGGGGGCGAAGGCTGATGGCCGGGGCGCGCGCCAAGTCCGGCTCCGCCGGGTCGATTCAAGGTGGTGACATGAGGGTGGCGGTGGTGACCGGGACAGCCCAGGGGATCGGTGCCGCCATCGCCGCGGCACTCGAGGCGGACGGCATGCGGGTGTTCGGGGTCGACCGGGACCAGGTGGACATAACGGACGGGATCCAGGTGGACAGCTACTTCGGATCCCTGCCCCCGATCGACATCCTGGTCAACAACGCTGGCGGGGTGTGCGGGCAGACCTTCTCGCCCCTGGAGGAGGTGACCGACGAGTCCTGGCGGGCGGTAGTCGACGCCAACCTGACCGGGACCTTCCACTGCACCAGGGCGGTGGTCCCGGGCATGAAGCGAGCCGGCTGGGGGCGGATCGTGAACATCTCCTCGGGCGCGGGCCGCACCGTGTCCCTGACCGGGATCCAGGCCTACGCCGCGGCCAAGGCCGCCCAAATCGGGTTCACCAGACAGATGGCCCACGAGCTGGGCCGGTTCGGGATCACCGTGAACTGCATCGCCCCGGGATTCATCCTCTCCAATCCCACCACCCGGCGTCAGTGGGAAGGCTACGGGGAGGAGGGACAGGCGCGGGTTCTGGCGGGGATCGCGGTCGGCCGCCTGGGGCGCCCCGAGGACATCGCCCACGGGGTCCGCTTCTTCGTGGCCGAGGAGTCCTCCTGGATCACCGGGCAGACCATCTCCATCGACGGCGGCAGTGCCCTCCTGTAGCGGGGGCGGCGGGACGCTCGGCGGGCTGCGATTCCAGAGGCCTCTTTACCGGCCGCGGGTCCTCGGCCCGGTCATGCGAGCGGAGCTAGGGAAGGAGGGAGTGTGAACGACAAGGAGCGGCTGGACCAGCTCGACCGGGACTTCTTCGTCGCCATGCATGAGATCGACCCCCTCACCGCGACCCAGCTCGGGGTCGAAGGGTATGACCATCTCCTGCCCGATCCCAGCCGCACCGGGGCGGAGGCCGGAGCCGCAAGGCTGGCCGCCCTCGAGGCCCGCCTGCAGGAGATCGACACCAGCCGCCTGGAAGCAAAGGACCTGGTCAACCGGGAGGTGATGGCTCACCTGCTCTGGGCCCTGCGCACCAACCTGGAGGATGGGATCTGGGCCAAGGACGCCTCCGCGGGGACGTACACGTCTCCGCAGTCGATGGCGTTCGCCTCGATTCCCGGGGCGCCCCTCCCGGGGGCGGACGCCGTGGCCGGATACCTAAAGCGGCTGACGGCCCTGCCGGCGTTCTTCGACGCGGTCCGGGCCAGGTACCTGGAGGAGGCGGCTGAGGGATGGAGGTCGACCGCGGTCGGCATCGGGCAGGCCCAACGACAGCTCGAGGGGCATCTCGCCCGGGAGGTCCTCTTCGATCCCCTGCTGGTGCCGCTCAGGGAATCCGCGGCGGCCACGGCGGAGGACCGGGGCCGCGCCGAGCAGCTGATCCTCACTGAGGTCCGGCCGGCGATGGCCAGGCTCCTGCGGGCTCTGTCGGACGAGCTGCTGCCCCGGGCCAGGCCGGACTACCAGGTGGGGCTCTGCCACCTCCCCGGCGGCGGAGAGATGTATTCGAGGGCGGTGCGCCGGCACACCACAACCGGTCTCGGCCCGGAGGAGATCCACCACATCGGCCTCACCGTTCTTGAGGAGCTCGAGGCGGAGTGGGAGGAGGTGGGTTCACGGGTCTTCGGTGAGGCGCTCCGGGCGGAGGAGGTCCGGGCCCGGCTGCGTGAGGACCCAGCCCTGCGCTTTCAGGATGAGAGCCAGATCCTGGCGGTGGTCACGGCGGCGTTGGAGCGGGCGGAGGCGGCCCGCAACTCCTTCTTCCCTGCCTACAAGATCGCCCGCTGCGTGGTCCAGCCGATCGACCCGGTGGAGGCTGGCAATGCCCCGATGGCCTATTACCGCGGCCCCTCGGCGGACGGCTCGCGTCCGGGCACCCACTTCGTGCTCACCACTGAGCCCCCTTCGCGCTTCACCTACGAATACGAGGCGTTGGCCTTTCATGAGAGCACCCCGGGCCATCACCTGCAGATCGCCTCGGCTCAGACGCTGGCTCGCCTCCCCATCTACCGCCGCCACCTCGACGCCGAGGTGTGCGCCTATGTCGAGGGGTGGGGGCTGTACGCCGAGCGCCTGGCCGACGAGATGGGGCTGTACACCTCAGAACTGATGCGGTTGGGGATGCTGTCCTTTGACGCCCTGAGGGCCAGCCGCCTGGTGGTGGACACCGGGATGCACCATCTGGGCTGGGATCGCCAGCGGGCCATCGACTTCATGTGGACCAGCACCGCGACAACCCGGTCCAACGTGAACAACGAGATCGACCGCTACATCGCCTGGCCGGGCCAGGCGATGGCCTACATGATCGGTCGCCAGGAGATCCGCCGCCTCCGGAGCGCGGCCGAAGCTCGCCTGGGCGCCCTCTTCGACGTGCGGGGCTTCCACGGTGCCGTCCTCAGCGAGGGCGCGGTGCCGCTTTCGGTACTGGCGCAGGTGGTGGATCGGTGGATGGTGGCTCAGTCCGGTGGCGGCGCTGAGGGCCGCCCGGTGGCGGCCCGCTGAGGAGGAGATCAGATGTCCCTGTCACGGTTTGCGCAGCTGGCCCCGGAAGCAGGTTCCGTCGCGCGGGGCTGGGTCATGGTGCCCAATGTCGAGCCGGCCTGGGAGCTGCCGGCGGTGGTGGTTCGGGGTGCCCAGGACGGTCCGACGCTGGCCGTGACCAGCGGGATGCATGCTGCCGAGTACGTGCCCATCGAGGCGGTCACCCGGCTGACCCGCTGGCTGAATCCGGCGGGTCTCCGCGGGACGCTGGCGGCGGTGCTGGTGGTCAACACCCCGGGCTTCTACGAGCGTTCCATCTACGTCAACCCCCGGGACGGCCGCAACTTGAACCGCTCCTTCCCGGGGCACCCGGGCGGCGATCCAGCGGAACGGGTGGCCAACTTCCTGCTCGAGGAGCTGATCGCCCCGGCCGACGCCTACGTGGACGCCCACTGTGGAGACCTGATCGAGGCACTCAGCCCGTTCACCCTCTGGACCAGGGCCGGGGACGCGGCAGTGGCCCAACGCTCGCGCCAGATGGCCCATGCCTACGGCTTCGAGCACAGCCTGGGGGTGGAGCCGGACTCTGTGCCCGGAGCCGCCTACGCCTCCGGTGCCCTCCGCGGGGTACCGGGGATAATCGCCGAGATCGGCCAGCAGGGGGTGGTGGATGAGGTGTCGGTGCAACGCCATCTGCGGGGACTTCAGAACGTCATGGCCCACCTCGGCATGATCGAGCCGCTCGGCCCCCCGCCGCCGGCCCCCCTGGAGATGGATCAGATGGTCTGGACCAGGACCGACATCTCCGCCACCTACCACCCCGCGGTCGCCGTGGGCGACGACGTCAAGGAGGGTCAGGTCGTGGGCGAGCTGCGGGACATCTTCGGGGAGACGCTGCGGACCATCCAGGCGCAGGCCTCGGGGGTCGTGGTCTTCCTGGTCACCTCGCTGGCGGTCAAAGCCGGGGATCCGCTACTGGGGCTGGGGGTGCCGGCGGGCCGCTGACCGGCGGTCAGACCAGCTCCGCCCCCGCCGCCGCCAGTTCCTCCTGGGTGCGTTGGCCCGCTCCAGGGGTGAGCTCCACCGCCGCCGTGGCGGAAGCCACCAGGGAGGTCGGGTAGCCGAGGCGCACCGCGTCCAGTGCCGTCTCACGAACGCAGACGTCGAGAGCGAGGCCGGCCAGCACCAGGCGTTGCACCCTCAGCCTCTCCAATACCGCGCGCAGCCCGGTCGTCTCCACGCGCCCGGTGCCTGGGTCCCTCGACCCGAAGCCGGAGTACCCGTCGAGGTGGCCCTGCCCCTTGCGTATCAGGTGGTCGGGATGGGGGAGCAGAGGGTGGAGCTCCGCTCCCCAGCTGCCCTGCACGCAGTGCCTGGGCCAGGGCCCGCCCTGCTCCTGAAAGTGCGGCGTGACGGCCGGGTGCCAGTCCTGGGTGCAGATCACGAGCGCTCCTGCGCTGGCTGCCTCCGCCATGAGCGAGGCGCAGCTCGCAGCCACCGCCTCGCCCCCGGGGACGAACAGTGAGCCTTGGGGATCCGCGAAGTCGTTCTGCACGTCCACCACCACCAAGGCCACATTCGGCCCCAGGGGCAAGGCATCGTGTAGGTCTCCCTTCATCTCCACCTCAGGCGTCCCGTTCTTCCTGTTCCCTATATTGCTGCTGTGGACACAACTCCCACCTCTCCGCTGCCGGGGGCGATGCATGCCGCTCCGCCCCGGCTCACCGTCGCGGAGGCGGAGAAGGTGGCGCTCAGTCACTTCGGCCGTCGAGGGCGAGCCTACCTGCTGCCGGGGGAGCGGGATCAGAACTTCCGCCTGGAGGCGGAAGGTGAGCCTCCGCTTCTCCTCAAGGTGAGCAACCTGGGGGAGGAGCTCGCCGTGCTCCGGATGCAGCTCCTGGCCCTGCGCCAAGTGGCCGAGGCCGACCCAGAGCTGCCGGTTCCCAGGGTGCTGCCCTCGGAGGACGGGCCGGAGTTGGTGTCGCTCCCCAGCGGTGGGGTGGCTCGCATGCTCACCTATCTGCCGGGGAGCCATCTCCGGCCAGCCGACCTGACCTCGGAGGGGCTCTACCAGATGGGCCGGACCTCGGCCCGTTTGGGCCGCGCTCTGCGCGGCTTCTTCGATCCGGCAGCCGACCAGTCGATTCTCTGGAATCCCCGCCGGGTGGGGGACGTGCGACCCCTGCTCAGCTGGGTTTCCGACACGCGGCGGCCACTGGTGGAGCGCGCTCTGGACCGCAGCGAGCCGCGGATGCTGCGGGCGCTGCCCACCCTGCGCTCCCAGGTCATTCACAACGACCTCTCGTTCAGCAACCTGACCTTTGAGAGTCCCTCCAGGATCAGCGGAATCCTGGACTTCGGCGACATGTGCCACACCGCTCTGGTCTCCGACCTGGCCGTCACCTGCGAGTCCATCGTGGAGATTCCCCACGGATTCGACGCCTTGGCCGTGGTGGCCGCGGGCTTCCAGGAGGTCACCCCGCTGGAGCCGGAGGAGGTCGAGCTGATCCCCGACCTCCTGCTCGCCCGCTGGGCCACGCTCATCGCCGTCTCCGCCTGGCGCCGAGTCGCCTTTCCTGACACCGCGGCATATGTCGGGGGCTGGCAGCATGGCCCGGTGCAGATGCTCACTCAGGTCGAGGAGCTGGGAGAGGACCGCTGGCGTCGGCTGGTGCGCAACTCCGTAGGCGGCGCCCTGTCCCTGGCTCCGGGCGGAGCCGAGCCGCTGTCCGTGACCGGGCTGCTCGAGGCCCGCCGGAAGCTCCTCGGGCCGGCGCTCTCTCCGCTCTCATACTCCACCCCTCTCCAGCCGGTGCGCGGGCAGGGGGCCCTGCTCTTCGACCGGGACGGCACCGAGTACCTCGACGCCTACAACAACGTGCCGGTGCTGGGACATGCCAACCCCGAGGTGGCCCGGGCCGTGGCCGCACAGACGGCTGTCCTCAACACCAACACCAGGTACCTCTACCGCCCCGTGCTGGAGCTGGCGGAGCGGCTGGTGGCCACCATGCCCCCGGGCCTGGACACCGTGCTCTTCGTCAACTCTGGGAGTGAGGCGAACGATCTGGCCTGGCGCTTGGCAAGGGCCTTCACCGGTGGGGGCGGCGCCGTGGTCACCCGCCACGCCTACCACGGGATGACCAGTTCCGTGGCCGACTTCTCCCCCGACGAATGGCACATTCCCATCGCTCCGCCGCATGTGGCCATGATGGACGCTCCGGACGGGTATCGCGGGCCTCGCCGGCGCGAGCAGCCGGGTTGGACCGACGGGTACCTCGCCCAGCTTGACGCCGCGGTGGGGGAGCTGGCGAGCCGGGGGCTGGCCCCCGCAGCGCTGCTCGTCGATCCGGCCTTCACCAGCGAGGGCGTTCTGCACCCACCGCCCGGCTACCTGAGGGCCTTGTTCCAGCGCTGGCAGGCGGCGGGCGGGCTGGTGGTGGCGGACGAGGTCCAAACCGGGTATGGCCGGCTGGGGTCCCATCTCTGGGGATTCGCCCGGCACGGCGCCCTACCTGACCTGGTGACCCTGGGCAAGCCGATGGGCAATGGCTATCCCATCGGAGCGGTGGTCACCCGGGCCGAGATCGTGGAGGCGCTGGCCGAGAAGACGGAGTGGTTCAGCACCTTCGGGGGCAACCCGGTGGCCTCGCTGGCGGGACTCGCCGTACTGAGGGAGGCCGGACGCCGGGAGTTCCTGGATCGGGTCGAGGAGCTGGGAGTCGGCCTGGGCAGCGCCCTGCGCGGCCTCAGCGAGCGCCACCCATCGGTCGGCGACGTTCGCCAGCTCGGCCTGCTCGTGGGGGTGGAGCTGGTTCGTCGCCCGGACAGCCGCGCTCCCTTCCCCGAGCTGGCGGCCCGGCTGGTGGAGAGCATGCGCCGTCAGGGGGTTCTGGTGGGGCGTACCGGCAGGGACGGCAACGTGATCAAGATCCGGCCGCCACTGGTGATCTCGTCGGAGCAGGTGAAGTCGATCTCCTCCGCCTTCGGCCGGGCTCTGGACGCCGAGTCCTCCTGACCGGGGCCGGCATGACCCGAGAGCAGGATGCCGATCAGGTGGCGCCGGCCGCGCCTGCGGCCAGGTCGAGGCCTAGGGTCCGGAGGGAGGCAGCCCGCGGCCAGCTGCGGGCGCTGGTGGCCCTCTTGGGCCAGGCCCGGGAGCGTTGGGCGGCAAGCTTGTCCCTTCGCCGCTCCTTTGCCTTCTGGGCCGGTCTCGGCCTCTTGCTGTGCTTGGCCTCGGGACTGGGAGCGGGGATCGTCGGTTCACGGGCCGACCTCGGGCTGATTCTCGCTCTGGTCTGGTGGCTGCTGACCACGGCGGCGCTGTTCCTGGGGCTGGGGCTGGCCGTCTCCTATCCGGCGCTCCGCCCCCTGCCTGGGCTGGGCCTCCCCAACGGGTTGACCGCGGTGCGCGCCTACATGGCGCTGCCGATCATCCTCTTCGCTACCCTGCCCGGCCAGTTCCTCGCCCGGGACCTCTTCCTCTGCGCTGCCGCCCCTGTGGCACTGCTCGATGCGCTGGACGGATGGGTCGCCCGCACCTTTGGCCCGGTCACTCTGCTGGGGCGGGCCCTGGACCCGATCATGGATGCCACGTTCTTCTCGCTGGCTGCGGTGGGCTGCCTTTGGTTGGGGCTGGCTCCGCTATGGCTGGTCCTGCTGGTTGTGGTCCGGTACGCCCTTCCGGCCCTCGGCTTCCTGCTCCTCTACCCCTGGCTGCCGCGCCGACCAGACATGGTGGCGACCCGGTTCGGCAAGGTGAACACCTTCGCCGGTGGCGTCGCCCTGGCGGGCTCATCGCTGCTGGTCCTGGCGGGGATGCCTACTCTCGTCTTCGATCTGCTGCTGGGGGTGGTCCTGGGGGTGACGGCGGCCGGTCAGGTGGTGAGCCTGGCCCGCCGCACTCTCACCGCCTGAGGCGGCCGGGGTCTCGGGATCGACGATTCCCGCCCGCGCTGTCGGGGTCTGTCGGCGCCGGACCGGCGGGGGCAAGCAATTTCGCCTGAGGGCGGGGTCCGGGGCTGATCGCGCTCAGAGGGGCCAGGACGCTCGAGGCCGCCCCACCGGTGGCCAGGGCTGAGAAAGCCGCCAGGCTCGAAAGGTCAGCTTCGGCTGATCTCCACGATCGCCTCCGGCGCGACCAGCCAGTGGAGCGCGGCGTGGGCCGGTCCCAGGACGGTTCCCATCTGCCCGCATTGGAAGAGCCTCCGGTAGGCTCGCCGGACCGTGGCCTCGGCCAGATGCACCACCCCTCCCATGACGGCGAAGGGGAGGAGTTGGAAGTCAACGAACAGAGCCATGGCGGCGGCGACGCCCGCCGGTACGTGGAACTGAATCAGCAGGAATACCAGAAGCCCCTCCCGGAGTCCGATCCCGTTGGCCGAGATGGGGACGAAGGTCACCAGGAGAGCGATGGGCAGGGCGATGGCGAACACCCCCCAGGGGATGTTGTAGCCCAGAGCACGGCTGAAGGCCTCCATGGAGAGCAGGTTCAGCCCCCAGCCCACCCCGCCAGCCGCCACCGAGAGCAGGACGGCCCGGGGCACCCCCCGGAAGTGGCCCAGAGCCCGCAGGAAACCGGCGAAACGCTCAGACAGCTGGTGCGAGAGCCAGGAATGGTGCGGTCGGTCCTGGCCCCTCACTAGGGCGAATCCCTTCTCGGCCACCAGGGCCAGCCCCCAGGCCAGAAGCATGGCCCCACTGAAAGCGGCGAACCCCACCACGTCGGTGGTGTGGAAGACGGTGGAGGAGAGCAGGGCTCCGCCGAGGCCCCAGAGGGCCATTCCCAAGGTACCGGCCATGCGGCTGCCGACCAGGGAGGCGATGACCGGCCCGTGCCCAACCGACCGGCCCACCTGCACTGCCCGGACGGCATCGCTGCCCACCCCGGCGGGAAGGACCTGGTTGATGAAGAGCCCCTTCATGTACCAGGCGCCCAGGTAGTGCCAGCCGATCCGCTTGCCGACCCCACGGAGCAGCGCCCCCCACTCCACGATGCTGGCGGCCACGGAGAGGCCGGCCAGGACCATGGCCAGGAGGGCCCACTGCCATCTCAGGTGGGAGAAGCGGGACACCGCTGCCCCAATGTCCACCGAGTGGACGAAGATGGCAAAGGCCAGCACCGTGACCGCAACCCTGAGACCAGGGTGCTTCAGCCCCCCTCGGGCCCGCCTGAGCCAGCGCGACCGGTCACCGATGACCACGGTGACGCAGCATAGCGCACCACGCTGAGAGCCACCTGGGGCGTCATCGCTTCGTGTCAGCATCGTCCTTCGCTATAGCATCGGAGCCGTGGTGCGTCCTGAAAGCTTGACCAGACCAGCGGGTGGAAGTCCCGTCCGGGTAGGACCTGGAGCGCCCGGTAGCAGGCCCCAGCTTGGCGGTGAGAACCGCTGGGCCGAGCGGGGCGTCAAGAGC
>JAKATL010000044.1 GCA_021827985.1 bacterium | reverse complement strand
GCTCCACGCTCATTTCCCTCCTCCTGCCTCCCGCGCACCCCCGTCAGCCCATACCGTCTGCCCCATCCGGGGCTCCAGACACTGCCAGCACCGCCTGCTGATGGTTCGTTGCAATATCAGGGTCAGAGATGACCTCTGTCGGCAAGCCGGGCACCGGCGACGGGCCCGCCCACGGCGACTTCCTCGGCAACCAGCCGGTCATCGAGTCGACCGGCCCCGGATGCCCTGTCTCTCCCCAGGTAACCATGCAAACTGATGTGTCGGCCACGCCGGTCAAGCATTCCAGCCACCCGCTCGCAGTGAGCGCGAGACGTCGTCTATCTCCAGGGTCCCAGCCAATTGCCGAAGCTGGTCGACAGCGTCGTGAGTCAGGTAGAAGCGCACCGCCTGTTGAATCGCCTCCGTCTCCGATACCCCGGAGAGGCGTGCCATGAGCGAGGCAAGGAGTCCGTCATCCAGATCGAGGGTCGTTCTCACAGGGCGAGTATGCCCTATGGTCTGGCGCGCAGACATGGTGGCCGCCGGGGGACTCGAACCCTCGACCTCACGGATGTGAACCGTGCGCTCTAACCGGCTGAGCTAGGCGGCCCCGAAGCCAGCAGACAAGTCTATCCGACCTGCCAGGGCCTACCCGAGGTCGGCCTGGACCTGCTGGACCGGGTAGGGGAGCGACGCCTGGACCGTGAGGGTGCCCACCCGGACGCTGGCCAGAGGATGGACTGCCACCCCGTCCGACCAGAAGCCGGACGCCGTGACCGCGTACGTCACGACCGCCCGGATGGCGCCGTGAGCTTCGGCCACCTGGGGGATCCAGGGGAGCTGGATGCCGGACGTCCCGTCCGGCCAGAACCAGGTGGTTGCTTCCGGGTTCGCCTGCACCACCCAGACCACGTGAAGAAGCTCGCCTGGGTCGCCGTCACCCAGGTCGGGCGCGGACGTGTTGATGGTGGCGTACTGGATCGCCGGCGTGGGGTCGATGGCGATCGTGACCGGAACCCCCACTACCCCAGGCGGCGGAGGGCTCGCGGTCAGGGTCTCCGCAGGGAGGTCCTTCTCCACGGCGGCCAGGAGGCCGGTGGGGTCGAGCCCGGGTGTGCAGCGGGCAGGCTTGACTCCCGGTGGACAGGGACTTGGGCTTCGGGGCTTGCTCGCGACTCCGGTGTAGCGGATCACGCCTGGGCTACCGCAGGAGACGCTCCAGTCCCAGCCGTTGTCCTGGATCGGGGTGGAGTATAAGATGGGGACCCGCTGCCCGGCCTGCGTCCAGAAGCTCCCATCCCAGGTCCACCCGTCCTTGGAGGTCCCCGTGGCCCACTGAGTGACCGAGTAGGGGGTGCAGGTGGGCACGGCGACCGGGGCGAAGAGGATCCACGGATGGTCCCTCGCCGGCTTGGTCGGAGCGGACGGGCCTTGAACCGCAACGCAGGTGCCGCCGAAGGAGACCCCGGCAGCAGATCCAGAGCACCCGACGGTGGGCCCGACACCAGGGCCCGGGTAGTCCGCGAGTACGGGGGCGACAAGGGACCCGGTCGCCACAGCCGACCCCAGTAAGGCAACAACCACTAGGTTCCGGCGTCGCACACCAGGTACCTTTGGGATGCAGGCGGACGACCAAACCACAATATCGCGTCAAATTGGCTGCGCGAGGTCTGTGGTGGCTTCCCTTCCTCCTGCGTGGTACGCGTCTCGGTCCCCGTTACCCTTGCCGCTGCCACTACATCAGGGTTCGCGGGATCCGGCTGGAATCCGACCAACACGCTTTCAAGACGGTCCGTCAGGCTCAGCACCTGGATCCCTGACGCCAGGTTTTTGAGTATCTCCTGCTTCTCCGCCGCCAACCAATTGCCGCAGTCCGCGTACGGGAGGAGACCGGCATCCCCGCGCTCAATGGCCACGTTCTCGATCAGGTTGTCGATGACGACGTCCTGAGCCACTGTGGCCGCCGATACCCCGGACGGCAGTGGGTGGCTGGTCGACACCGTGTAGGTGGGGACCTTGACCTCAGTCGTGGGCACCTGAACCCCCGGGGCGATGGTGGTGGGGGACGCCGCAGGAGACGGGCTGACCGAGGGGATCGGCACCGGGGGCGCAGCACCGCAGCCGGCGGCCAGCCAGGCCACCAGCGGCACCAGTGCGAGCCGCCGCACCGCCGTCAGACCACGTACCAAGCCACGACCCCCACCTGCGCCACCCCTCAGGGGCGAAGCCCGAAGGATATTCCCCGGCGCAAGGCAAGGCAAGAGCTGGCTGGCAGAGTTCACGGGATGTGTACCAGCATCACCAGGCCAAGCTCCTCGGCGGCCTGTCCCAGGGCTGCCCGGAGCCACTCCCACGAACCGTGCTCCGGCGCCCAGACCCGTGTCCCCCTCGCGCCCGTGTGCTGGTCGCGACTGGTTCCTAGTGCCACGACAGGCTTGTCCCCGAGGTAGGGCTCGATCCTTCCCGCCAGCGCTAAGTCTCCTGTGATCCTCAGGCCCGGCCAGGCGACCAAGACCGCCATACCGGTGCGCGGGTCGGTGAGCCGGTAGGCCGCTCTCATGCCCGGCTCCGGACCTGGGACACCAAGCGCTCTCCCGACCAGGGCAGTGCCGCCACCCGGGGCCCCATCTGGAGCTCAGCCTCCCGCCAGGGCGAGATGAGCACCCGCCAGCCCTCCTCCAGAGCCGGTAGGGCTCGGGCCGGGTGCTCCAGCTGGAGGCAGCGGAAGATCTCGGCCAGGGTCTCGCACGGCTCGCCCTCCGCGTAGGGGCTGACAGAAGGATGCCGGCCCAGGGTGCCCCTCAGCTCGTCCACGGCCAGACGCGAGCGCTCGGCAAGGCCGGCGCCGCCCCGCCTCTCCGCCATGATCGAGAGCGCGATCCTGGAAGCCGGCTGCAATCTCAGGGACTGGCCGACGGGTGCCGGGAAGCCCGAGTCCGGCGAACCCAGCTGCCAGTCCAGCGCAGCCGGCCCCGGCTGTCGGGGGTCCATCACCGGCAGTTCTGGGTCCCACCTGGGGTCGAGCGCCCGGAGGCGCTCCAGGTAATGCCTCTCGAGCTGATCCAAAGACCCGTTGCCAGCGAGGTAGGGCCAGCGGTCCTCGGTCGGGCGGGGAAGCCAGCCACCCGCGGCCACCAGCCGAACGTAGTCGCGCAGCGAGACGCCCCCTCGCGGGTCCTCGACCAGGGCATGGCCACATTCGTGCACCAGGGTCGAGAGGAGGAACCGGCGGCGCAGAGTTGGGCGCTGGCTGAGTTGCACCACGGGATCGAGGTCGGGCCAGTCCACGTTGACCCTCAGGACGCCGCGGTGCCAGGTGGCGAGAGTCCCGGAGGGGAAGGCGTCACCCCGGTCGAGGTGGAGCTGGTCGATCAGGCCGCGCATCACGTCCTTCACCTGAAGGGGGAGGCGATCCAGCGCCGAGACCACCTCCAGCTCCCGCGCCGCCAGCGCGGGGTCGCCCCCGCTCCCCGTCCCCAGGGTGATGGCGAACTGCTCCTCCGCCCATCGAGCTGGCGACAGCCCCCGGCTGAGGTAGGCCGGCAGGGTTTGGAACTGGAGCGGAAGGTAGTAGGGGGCCGGCCGAGGGCGGAGGGACACACGGGATCAGTCCCCCGGATGCCTCCACCGAGGCCGCGGTCAGCTCATGTCGGGCCAGACGGTGGGTTCCGCCTCGCCGCTCTCTCCCTCCTCGCCTCCGACCCGCTGCTGGAAGCGTGCCGCCACCATCTGCTGGGCCATGGCCTTGGGGATACCGAACTTCACCAGGGACTTGACCTCGTCGGCCATCACCTTGTCCCGGGCGGTCTCCACCGCGGTGATCAGATCCTCGAGCGAAACCGATCCTTGCTTCACCACCCCATGGTACCCAGGAGAGCTGGCACCGAACCGAGCAACTGAGGCGAACTCCTCAAACCGCCACCGCGGAGAGGTTGGGGTTGTGAGCTGCTTCAATGTCAGTCAGCGATACACCACGTACACACGTGCGGATGATAGCATTGGTGGGTGAATTTGACCGAGTGGGCACGTCGCCAGGGCATCCACCCACAGACCGCATACAACTGGTTCCATGCGGGCACGCTCCCGGTGCCGGCGGTCCGGGTGAACCAGCGGACGATTCTCGTCTCACCTGAGGCCGCCCTCTCCACTCCAGAAGAGGCACTGGGGCTCTATGCGCGGGTGTCGTCCCACGACCAGCGGAAAGACCTCGACCGCCAGGTGGCCCGGCTCACCGAGTGGGCAGCCAAGTCCGGCCATCGGGTGGTCCGGGTCGAAGCAGAGATCGGCTCGGGGATGAACGGATCACGGAGCAAGCTCCGGCGCTTGCTCGCCGACCCCAAGGTCTCGGTCGTCGTCGTCGAGCATCGGGACCGCCTGGCTCGCCTGAACGCAGAGCTGGTCGAAGCAGCACTGTCAGCTCATGGTCGACGCCTGCTGGTGATCGACGAAGGTGAGGTCGACGACGACCTGGTGCGGGAGATGACCGAGGTACTGACCCGCTTCTGTGCCCGCCTCTACGGGCGGCGGTCGGCCCGCAATCGAGCAGAGAAGGCCCTGCGCTGTGCCGAGCGCGACGTGGGGCCGATGGCCGTGACGCAACAGGCCAAAGCGGTTGCAGCGTCCCGGCCGAAGAGGAAGGTGAAACCGTGAGCCGGGGCCTGCGAGCGATCTCCCCACCCTTCGTGGTGGCACCACCATCGGGTGCCCGTGTGCGCACCCGGTTGAAGGGCACCGACGCAGACGCAGCCGTGCTCATGGCGGTCGGCACCCACCTGGGGGCGCTCGCCGGCAAGGACCTGGCCGAACGGTGCCGCAAGGGCAGGCTCGGTGCCGAGGAGAAGGCTATCTCCCGCCGTGAGCGCAAGCGCTCACTCACCCAGGCCAGCTCGTCTCGGTGGGCCGGGGCGATCACCCGGACGAGTGAGGACGCCTTCGGGCTCGCCTTGCGCAACCTCGCAGCCGAGCGCCAGAGCCTCCTGTCCCGCATTGCTCAGATGCGCCGTCGTCTCTCGGTCCCCGTGACCGAGCGCCGGGGGCAGCTCCGTGGGTATCGGACCAGGGATGAGCGCCACCAAAAGCAGCGCCGCCTGCAGGTGCTCGGCCACCGCCTGGCGGTGGTGGACCGACGCCTCCAAGCTGGTCAGGTCTCGGTCTGTCGTGGGGGAAAAGCCCTGGCCAGGGCCCATCACCACCTGGAGGAGGCCGGTCTTGGCGAATCCGAGTGGCAGGAACGCTGGCAGGCCGAACGGCTGTTCCTGACCGCGGACGGGGAAAAGGACCGGCTCTGGGGCAACCTCACGATCCGCTGGCACCCAGATGAGCACTGGGTCGAGATCGCGCTCCCCGAACCGCTCGCCCACCTGGCCAACCGGCCCCACGCCCGCTACCGGCTGTCGTGCCCGGTCACCTTCTCCCACCGCGGTGCCGAGGTGGCGGCCCAGGCAACCACCGGAGCCGTCCGCTACGACATCACCTTCATGCCCGAGAAGGGGCGCTGGTACCTGAACGCCTCGTGGAAGTGCCCGGTGCCAGAGTCCCCCACTCTCGACCAGCTCGAAGTGCACCGGGTCCTGGCCGTTGATGTCAACGCCGGTCACCTTGACGCGATGGTGGTGGCCCCCTCGGGGAGCCCGGTCGGCCGGCCGCTCACGATCCCGCTCGCACTCGCCGGCCTTCCCACCACCACTCGTGACGGACACCTCCGGGCGGCGATCTCGGCACTGCTCGCCACCGCCCGAGCCAACGGCTGTCGGGCGGTCGTGACCGAGGACCTGGACTTTGTCGAGGCTCGGGAGTTGGGCCGGGAGCGCAGTGGGCGTCGCCCCTCCCGGGGCAGGCGGGGAAGGAGCTTCCGACGTCTGGTCGCAGGGACCCCAACTGCCAAGTTCTGTGACCGCCTGGTCCAGATGGCGACCAACGCCGGGATCGTGGTCGTCGCCGTCGACCCCGCCTACACCAGCAGATGGGGGGCAGAGCACTGGCTCGGCTCACTCCAAGAGATCTCAGCCGATGCCTTAGGCCACCATGCAGCGGCCCTGGTCATCGGGAGACGCGGGCTCGGACAGCGAGCACGGCAACGAAAGAGGTGTGACTCGACTCCAGCGGAGCATGGAGAAGAGACAGCTACCCGTCCGGTCGTGTGGTCCAAGGTGGCCGGGCGACCGGCAGTCCTGTCCGGGCAGCGAATGAGGAACACCGGGACCCAGGGGGCCAGAGGGCAGCCGCACCTGCGGCGCAAGACCCGAACGGCTGAATGGACAACCCCGGTGAACCAGGTGGCCCAAGACCGTTCGGGGCCACCCGCAAGGCGGGACCCAGTTCCGCTGAGTGTTTAGGAACGGTTGAGGCAGAACCCCTCGTAGTCGATGGGCGCGGTGATGGTCGGCCGCTCGCCACACACCGGGCAGTTGGGATCCTTGCGGATCCGGAACTCCCGGAACTCCATGGCGAGCGCGTCCACGTGCAGCAACCGCCCGCTGAGCACATCCCCGATCCCCAGGATCAGCTTCACCACCTCGGTCGCCTGCACCAGCCCGACCAGCCCCGGGAGCACCCCGAGGACCCCGGCCTCAGCGCAGGAGGGCGCCTCCTCGGGAGGGGGAGGCGCGGCATAGCGGCAGCGGTAGCAGGGCGAGGCTCCGGGAACCATGGTCGTGACCTGCCCTTCGAAGCGGAAGATCCCGCCATCCACCAGCGGCTTCCCCAGGAACACCGCCACGTCATTGACCAGGTAGCGGGTGGGGAAGTTGTCGCAGCCGTTGACGATCACGTCGTAGCCGGCCAGGACCTCCGCGGCGTTGGAGCTGTCCAGATGCAGGTTGTGCTCCACCACCTGGACCTCGGGGTTGAGGGCGGTGAGGGCTATGGCCGCTGACCTGGTCTTCAGCATCCCCAGCCGGTCCTCGGTGTGGATGATCTGGCGCTGGAGATTGCTGCGCTCCACCTTGTCGAAGTCCACCAGCCCCAGGGTCCCCACTCCGGCCGCGGCCAGGTAGTAGGCGACCGGGGCGCCGAGACCCCCGGCCCCGATGATCAGGACCTTGGAGTCCAGAAGCCGGG
This sequence comes from bacterium, assembly GCA_021827985.1. Taxonomy (GTDB): domain Bacteria; phylum Chloroflexota; class Dormibacteria; order Aeolococcales; family Bog-877; genus JAJYXT01. The sequence continues at coordinate 13,783 of JAKATL010000044.1, read as the reverse complement.
CCTGCCCCTCCTCGCCCACCTCGGAGAGGAGGAAGTGGCGGCTGTAGCGCTCCCGCTGCTCCGGCGTGAGTGCCCGCGGCACCCGGTAGGGGAAGCCGCGGTCCTTCCAGGAACCGAACCCCCCCTTGAGGGAGCGAACATCGGTGTAGCCCATCTGCCTCAGGGTGCGCCCCGCCAGCAGCGAGCGCACCCCTACGGCGCAGTAGATGGTGACCGGCCGGGAGCGGTCCGGGATCGCCGCCTCCACCTGGAGCTCGAGGTAGCCGCGAGGGATGTGGATGGCAGAGGGGATCAGCCCCTGGGCCACCTCCTCCGGCTCCCGAACGTCCAGCACGACATGCTGGGGGTCGCGCTCCATGGCCTCCCGCAGCCAGGGACAGTCGACCTCGGGCACCTCGCTGCGGGCCTGCTCCAGTAGGTCGCGTGAGTTGATGGTCATCTGTCGCTCCCAGCCGACTTGGCACCCCAGACGGAAATCCGACCTGGGAACAAGGATAACTCTCCGAGATCAGGCGGGCAGCCGGCGCATCTCCCCGGCCAGCACGTGCACGTGGAGGTGGGGAACAGTCTGGCCACCCCCCGCGCCCACGCTGACGTAGAAGCGGTAACCGTCGGCGTGGCCCAGCTCCTCGGCCACCTTGTGGGCGGCCCTGGTCAGGCGCAGCCAGAGCTCGGCATCGTCCATCTGGCGCAGATCGTCGATGTGCCGCTCGGGAACGACCAGGGCGTGGGTGGAGGCAGCGGGGTGAATGTCCAGGAAGGCGATGATGCCCTCCTCCCGCAGCACGACATTGGCGGGCAGCTCACCATTCACGATCCGGCAGAAGACGCAGTCCTCGGGCATGGGGCCATCTTAGGGTGCGGCTGCGCCTTCGCGGAGGTGGGGATGCTGCGCCGGGCCCGTGAGCCCTGGTACGTTCCCTCAATCGACTCCCGAGAATCGCGCCACCGCCCTGCCCCTTTGCCGACCGGGGCGCCGCCGACGGACCGGAGCCGCCCCGCCGCGGAGAGCCGGCCGGGCTCCCCATCCTGATGCCCCAGTACGACCTCTCGGCCCTTGGTCAGGAGCTCCGCACAGAGCTGGGGGAGCGTTCCCGATCCCGGCGGCGCCCCTTCCGGTTGGGGGTGCTGGTGGAGGAGGGCAATGTCGCCGGTGGGTCCTTCGCCCGCTCCTTGGAGCGGGAGTCGCGAGAGGCGGGGATCGAGGTCGACCACCGGCGGGCGCCGCGGGGCAGTCCCGAGGCGACCCTCCTGCTCCTCGATGAGCTGGTCCTCGACCCCACGGTGGACGGGGTGGTGGTGGTGCAGCCGGTCAGCTCGCTGGACCCGGGAACGGTGGAGGCCCACCTCCCCGCCAGCAAGGACGTCGAGGCGGTGACCCCGGCAGCCCAGGCGGCCGCCGCCGCGGGGCTTCGCCGGGGCACTCCAGTGGCCGAGGCCTGCCTGGCGACCCTGCGCCACCTGGGATACGACCTCAAAGAGACCGCGGTGCTTCTGGTCGGGCACGGACCCACCGGCGGCCGACCGATCGTCCAGCGGCTGCTGGCGGCCGGCGCCCAGGTCACGGTGGTGCAGCACGACGTGGACAAGATGAACCCGCTCCCCTCATACCAGGTGCTGATCTCAGCTGTGGGGATCGCGGGGATCATCCCTGCCCGGGTGGTGCGCCCGGGGTCGACGGTGCTGGACGTGGGCACCTCGATGGTGGGCGGGACCCTGCGCGGGGATATAGGCCCGGAGGCGGCCGCCCGGGCCGCCCGGGTGACCCCGGTCCCGGGCGGCATCGGTCGGGTGACCTCGATCTGTGCCCTACTCTCCCTCACCGAACTGGCTCAGCTCAGCCCTGGGCCGGTCGCCTCCTGGTCGCTGCTGGAGGCGGTGGCCCGACTGCTTTCGCCGCGGGACCCGGCGGGCGGGGCCGCCGCGGCGGCGATCACCGGGGCGCTCGCCGCCGCCCTGGACGGCCTCTGCCGGATGCACGAGGACTCCCGGGAGATCGCCCAGTCCGGTCACAGCGCGGCGCGGTTGCTGCTCGCCGCGGACCACGACCGGCACGCTTTTGGCGCCTTCCAGAGGGCTCAGAGGCGGCGCGAGGGGGAGTCGGAGGCCCGGCAGGCGGCGCTGGCCAGCCCGGAGGAGATCGCCTCAGCGCTCGCCGAGCTCGAGGACCGGCTGAGGGGGCTGCGCACCACCGCAGCGCTGGAGCTGGACCGCCGGCTGGCACTGGAGATCACCGGCGCGGCGCGGGAGGCGGTGCTGCGACTTCGTGAGGAGTTCGCCGCCCAGGGTTGATCAGGGGATGAGGACCGCGGCCCCCCTGACCCCGTCGGTCTTCAGCTTCAGGAGCGCCTGATTCGCCTCCTCCAGCGGGAACTCCTCGTGCTGGGTGCGGATCGGGATCTCGCTTGCCAGGTGGAGGAGCTCGGCGCTGTCCTGGCGGGTGAAGTTGGCCGCGCTCTGGACCCTCCGCTCCCAGTAGAGGTGCTGGTATTCGAACTCGGGAACGCGGTCTAGATGGATCGCGTTGATCACCAAGGACCCGGCCCGGTCCAGCGCCCGGAGCGCCTCCACCACCACCGCCCCCGCCGGAGCGAAGGTGATCGCCGCCTGCAACGGCTCGGGCGGCGGCTGGCCCGGGGCGCCGACCCAGGTGGCTCCGGCGGCACGGGCCCGTTCCTGGGCGGCAGTTCCCCTCGTAACCACGTACACCTGGCATCCCTGGTGTATCGCCACCTGGGCCACCAGGAGCGCAGAGGCGCCGAAACCGTACAGGCCCAGCCGGTCACCGGGACCGACCTCGGCCAGCTTGAAGGAGCGGTAGCCGATGATGCCGCCGCAGAGAAGGGGGGCGGCGTCGACCGCCGACAGCCCCCTGGGGATCGGGTAGCAGTACTCCCGGCTGGCCACCATGTGGGTGGCGTACCCGCCGTCCCGGTCCCACCCAGTGAACTCGGCGCGCCGGCAGAGGCTCTCCCGCCCCCTCCGGCACATGTCGCAGACCCCACAGGTGCGGGCCAGCCAGCCCACTCCCACCAGCTCACCCTGCCCGAGAGGCGCCGCGCCAGGCCCGGCCGCCAGCACCCGGCCGACCACCTGGTGCCCGGGGACGAGGGGAAGCTGGTGCGCCTCCAGGTCGCCCTCGACGATCTGCAGATCGGTGCGGCAGACGGCGCAGGCCTGAACTTCGATGAGGACCTCTCCGTCCCCGGGGACCGGATCGGGACGGCTCACGAGGTGCAGAGGCGAGGTCTCGGCCGCCCCCGGGTGGCTCAGCTCCATCGCCCTCACACCCCCATTGTGACCACGACCCGGGAAGAGGTGTGCCACTAACCTTGGGCCATGCGCTGGTCAGAGCTGAAGCTCCCCTTCGGGCCGCCCCCCGCCACCGACCCCGAGGTGCAGGAGGCCGTCTACGACTCCCGCCGAGCCGGACCCGGGCGGGTGTTCTTCGCCATCCCGGGGACGCACACGGACGGTCACGAGTTCGCCCGGGCGGCCCTTCAACAGGGAGCGGTGGCGATGGTGGCTGAGCGCCCGGTCCCGGGGCTGGACCCCAGCCGGCAGGTGGTCGTGAGGGACACCCGGGTGGCACTGGGGCAGATGGCGGCGGCATTGGCGGGGCACCCTTCCCACCGGCTCCCGGTGATCGGGGTGACCGGAACCGACGGTAAGACCACCACCTCGATTCTCCTTCGCGCGGCGCTCACCCCCTCTTTGGGGAATGTCGGCTCGCTCACCACGGTGGACTTCCGGATGGGAGAGCTGGTGGAGCCCAACCTCACCCGGCAGACCACCCTGGAGGCCCCGGAGGTCCAGGGCCTTCTGATCAGGATGCTGGACGCGGGTTGCCGGGCGGTGGCCCTGGAGGTCACCTCCCACGCCCTCGCCCTTCATCGGGTGGACGAGGTGCGCTTCCAGGGGGCGGTCTTCACCAACGTGACCCACGACCATCTCGACTTCCACGGCAGCTGGGACGCCTACCTGGAGGCCAAGGCGAGGCTCCTCACCCTCTCCGGATCCGCAGGCGGCTTCGCCGTTCTCAACCTGGACGACCATCGGGCCTTCCCGCGGCTGCGCCAGCACTGGGCAGGGCCGCTTCTCACCTACAGCGCCAAAGGCGACCCCGGCGCCGACGTGTACGCCGCCAGGCTGCTGCCCAGGGATGGCGGCTGGGCGTACACCGCGATCACCCCCCAGGGGACGGCGGAGGTGGCACTTCAGCTCCCGGGGAGATGGAACGTGGGCAACTCCCTGGCAGCACTGGCCGCCGGGCTGCAGATGGGCCACCCGCTCCCGGAGTTGGCTGCCGGCCTCGCGGCGCTGGAAAGTGTGCCCGGCCGGATGCAGAGGGTGAGGTTGGGACAGCCCTTCGAGGTGGTGGTGGACTATGCCCACACCCCAGCCGCCCTCACCCTCGCCCTCTCGGAGCTGCGCGCCGCCACCCCCGGCAGGCTCTGGGTGGTGTTCGGCTCGGCCGGGGAGCGGGACTTGGAGAAGCGGGCGGAGATGGGGCAGATCGCCGCCCGCCTGGCCGACCAGCTGGTGGTGACCAGCGAGGACCCCAGGGACGAGGATCCGGAGGCCATCATCGCCGAGATCTGCCGGGGGGCGGTCGAGGCGGGTGCCAGCTTCGACCACAACCTCCATCGCGAGGTGGACCGTTCCCGGGCGGTGCGGCTGGCGGTGGAGCGAGCCCTGCCCGGCGACACCGTCCTGCTGGCCGGCAAGGGGCACGAGCACAGCATCCTCACCTCGCACGGCGCTGTCCCCTGGGACGAGGCCGGGGAGGCGGCGGTGGCCATCCGGCTCCGCCTGGGGTACCCCACGGCAACGAATCTTTGACTTTTTGTTCTTGACGCTGCCCCTCTACGGGTGTAGAGTCTCGACGTCGGGCGGCGACCGCCGCAGGGCCGCACGGGGAGGCGCCATGACCCAGGGCAACGCAGCAGGTTCAGGACGGCATGCCGCCCAGCTGGAGGTCTCTTCGGTCACCGACGCGGTGTATTCCCACCTGCGCCGGCTGATCCTCCGCCAGCTCCCCCCGGGGTCGCCGCTGCGGCTGAACGACCTGGCCGCCCAGCTGGGCGTGAGCACGACCCCGGTGAGGGTTGCTGTGGAACGGCTCCGGGCGGAGGGCCTCGTCGTCCACCAGCGTGGCAAGGGATCCACCGTGGCCCCCCTGTCCGTCGACGACCTCCTGGACATCTACGCGGTGCGAGTTGGATTGGAGAGCGTGGCCGCTGGCCGTGGCGCCCCGCGGCTGACTGATGGGGAGATCGAGCGGATGCGCGGGTTGGTCAGCAAGCTCGGCACCCTCGATCACGACGACCTGCGCACCCTCCCCCAGTACCTGGACACGGAGTGGTCCATGCACGAGATCTGCTATGAGGCCGCGCAGCACCCGCGGCTGCTTCAGGAGATCCGCTCTTACCGGCGCCAGGCGGAGCGCTACTTCCGGCTGGCCCTGGCCCAGGGGATGAACGCCCACGATGACTTCCAGCACCAGACCGCCTTCTTCGAGGCCTGCGCCCACCGGGACGGAGCGGCGGCGGCGCGGATGGCCCGGGATCTCCTGGAGTGGACGGTGGAGCGGGTCGCCCCCATGTTGGGACCGGAGCCGGCCACCAACGGGGCCAGGGTGGCGGCCCGTGCCGCGGGCGAGTGAGGTAACCGGAGAGCTGATCTCCGAACTCGCCGAGCGAGTGGGCGGGCGTCTCAGCCAGAGCCCGTCGGACCTGGAGGGCCACAGCCGGGACGAGTCTCACCATGAGGCGAGAGCCCCTTGGGCGGTCGTCCGGTGCCAGAGCGTGGAGGACGTGCAGGCGGTGCTCGAGGTTTGCCGCCGACACCTCAGTCCCGTGATCCCCTTCGGGGCAGGGACCGGGCTTGAGGGCGGGGCCATACCCACCCGCGGAGGGGTCAGCCTCGATCTCAGCGGGATGAACCGGGTGCTGCGGGTGGGACAAGAGGATCTGGACGTGACCGTGGAGGCCGGGGTGACCCTCAGCCAGCTCAACTCGGAGCTGGGGCCGCTGGGCCTCTTCTTCCCCGTGGACCCCGGTTCCGACCCCACCCTGGGGGGGATGGTGGCCACCCGGGCCAGCGGTACCATGGCGGTCCGCTACGGGACCATGGCCAGCAACGTTCTGGGGCTCAAGGTGGTGCTGGCCAGTGGGGAGGTGGTGACCACCGGCGGCCGGGCTCGCAAGTCCAGCGCCGGCTACGACCTGACCCACCTCTTCACCGGGTCAGAGGGCACCCTGGGGGTGGTCGTCGAGGTGACCCTGCGGGTGCAGCCCCTGCCGGAGACCGTCGCCGCGGCGGTCTGCCCGATGCCGGACCTGCGCTCGGCCGTCACGGCGGTCATCGAGGTTATCCAGCTGGGCATCCCGGTCGCCCGGATCGAGCTCCTGGACGAGGTGATGGTGGATGCCATCAATCGCTACCAGGGGACGGATAGCCCGGTCACGCCCACCCTGCTGCTGGAGTTCCACGGTGCCAAGGGGGCGGTGGCCGAGCAGGTCCGCGAGGTGGCGCAGGTGGTGGGGGCCCGGGGCGGCCGGCTGGAGGAGCAAGCCACCCCGGAGGAGCGAAGCCGGCTCTGGGAGAGGCGCCATCACGCGCTGTACGCGGCCAAGGCGCTTCGTCCCCACGCGAGGACGTGGTCCACCGACGTCTGCGTGCCGATCTCCCGGCTGGCCGACTGCCTCCTGGAGACCAAGGCGGAACTGGAGCGGAGCCGGGTGCTGGCCCCCATCGTGGGCCACGTCGGCGACGGCAACTTCCACCTCTCCTTCGTCCTCGAGGAGGGGGAGGTGGAGCAGCTCAAGGAGGCGGACGAGCTCCATTCCCGGATGGTGGAGCGGGCGCTGCGGATGGGCGGGACCTGCACCGGCGAGCACGGCGTGGGGATCGGCAAGGCTCCGTTCCTGCTCCACGAGCATCCCACCGGGGTGGGGCTGATGCGCCAGCTCAAGGCCACCCTCGACCCGCTCGGCATCCTCAACCCGGGCAAGGTGCTGGTGGTGGAGGAATGAAGAGGGGATCCCCGCCTTCCCCGCGGGAGGAGATCTCCCGGCTGCCACGCTACGTCCCGGGGACGCCGGCGGCTCAGGTGGATGGCCGCGCCGGCTACAAGCTCAGCTCCAACGAGTCCCCGTTCGCGCTCCCGGACGAGATGGTGGCGGCGATGGCCGCCGCCTGTGCGGCCGCCAACCGCTACCCGCCACCCGGCGAGGAGCTGGTCCTCCGGCTGGCCGAGAGGCACTCACTTCGTCCCGAGGAGGTGGGGGTGGCCGGCGGGTCGCTGGAGCTGCTGCGCGACCTGCTGCTGGCCTACGCCGGACCCGGTGCCTCGGTGGTCTACGGGTGGCGCTCCTATGAGGCCTACCCGATCCTGGTGGGCAGCAGCGGGGCGAGGCCGGTTCCGGTCCCCCTCGTCGACCACCGGATCGACCTTGCGGGGCTATTGCGGGCGGTCTCTGACGACACCCGGGGCGTGCTCCTCGCCGACCCCAACAACCCGACCGGCACCAGCCTGGACCCCGCCAAGGTGGAGGCCTTCGCCCGCCGCCTCCCCCCGACCTGCCTCCTGGTCCTGGACCAGGCGTACTGCGACTTCGGCGACCCGGAGGCCGCCTCGCTGGCCCTCCAGCTGCGCTCGGAGCTCCCCAACCTGGTGGTGTTGCGCACCTTCTCCAAGGCCTTCGCGCTGGCGGGGATGCGGGTGGGCTGGTGCGCCGCCCACCCCCAGGTGGTGGCCACCCTGCAGGCGGTGGCCCTCCCCTTCACCTTGACCGCCCCCGCCCAGGCCGGCGCCCTCGCCGCCCTCGGCCTGGAGGCGGAGCTGAGCCGCCGTGCCGGGCTGCTGGTGGCGGAGCGTGACCGGCTGGCGACAAGCTTGCGAGAGCTGGGCTTCCCGCTGCCGACCTCCCGGGCCAACTTCCTCTGGCTGCCTCTGGGGGAGAGGTCGTCGGAATTCGCCTCCGCCTGCTCCAGCGCCGGCGTCAGCGTCCGCTGCTTCGCCGGGGAGGGGGTGCGGGTGACGGTCGGTCTGCCCGAGGAGAACCAGGCGGTGCTGGAGGCGGCGGCCGCCTACCTCCGGGAGGGCCGGCCCGCCTGACCCGCCGTGACGGCCCCGATTGGCAGGCCGGGCACGAAGTTCCCTTCGGAGAGCGCCGCCAGCGCCCGGAGCGCCACACCCTGGCCCCAAGGTGATGGCTCGGTGACGAAGGACTCGTATGAAGAAGGGTCCCAGGTCGGCAGCACGTCCGCGCTCACCCCCCGGAACACACCCTGCCCGTCAATGTCCCCCAGAAGTTGATCCAAAGCCGGCCGGTGGAGGTCGCGCTGGTTCGGCAGTGGCCAGGCAGGGTGGCGCGTGGCCGCCAGATAGAAGGCGGCGACCGAGCTCTCCCGGGGAAGGTCGGGCCGGCCCAGGACTGGGCCCCAGCCATCCGGACCGGCCGCATCCAAGACGGCGGCGCCCAGCTCCGCTGCGGCCGAGATCAGGTCGTCCCGCGCTGCCCGCTCCTCGCAGAGGGCGGCGGTGTCCAGAAGTCCCAGCAGCGCCCAGCCCGCCCCCCGGCTCCACGCCACCTCATTGTTGCGGTCCTCGGCGACGTCATACCAGTGGGCGAGCCCGCCGGGGAAGCGGAGCCGCTCCAGCATCAGAAGCGCCATCTCGGCGCCCCGGTCTATCAGCCGCTCATCCGAGCGCAGCCGTCCGATCGCGGCCAGGGCGGGGGGGAGGTGGTAGAGGGCGTCGATGCAGAGTCCGAACCGGAACCGGGGAAGGTGGGGCTCGAGCGTCGGCACCCCGGGGTACAGCTGGGGCAGCGCCTCCACCGACTCCAGGAAGCGGTCGGCGGCCGCCCGGGGAAGCTCCCCCTGTTCGACCAGGGAGGCGATGGCGGCCCCCGGTCCCAGGGCGTCGTGGTACCCGCGGGGCACGCGCTCCACCCAGAAGCGCAGCAGTTGGGCCGCCCGCTCCCGGGCCTCCGGGAGGATGCCCCCGGCCGCCAGCAGGCCGTCGACGCAGATGGCGTCGCCCCAGTACCAATGCCCCAGCGGCCAGCTCATGGTGCGCCGGGCGACCCGCGAGGTAACCCCCGAGAGGTCATTCATACCTGGGCATCCTACGCCGCCACCTGCTCAGCGCCATTGACTTTTGACTTTTTGCCCTTGACGGTGGGTCCCGCATTGGCTACAGTTCGCTGCCATGGGGCAGAGCCGGCTCAGTCCGGCCCGGGCCCCGAGCGCGGCCGGAAGGGAGGAGAAGTGGCATGGCAGACTCGCCGCGGCAGGGCGGAATTGGCCTGGAGCAGCGCTCCATCGACTACATCCCGGAGAGTGAACGTCATGGCCGGCCCAACACTCTCTTCACCCTGTGGTTCGCCAGCAACGTGCAGATCACTGCCGTGGCCACGGGAGCGTTGGCGGTGGTCCTGGGCCTCAACCTGCCCTGGGCCATCATCACCATCCTGGTGGGCAACCTCCTGGGCGGGCTCTTCATGGCCTACCACTCGATCCAGGGCCCCAAGATGGGGATCCCCCAGATGATCCAGAGCCGCGCCCAGTTCGGGATGTTCGGGGCCACCCTCCCGGTAGTGGTGGTGCTTCTGATGTACATCGGCTTCTTCGTCAGCTCCGGGATCCTGGGGGGCCAGGCGATCGGCAGCCTCTTCCACGTCTCCACCCCGGTCGGGATCGTGGTCGCCGACGCCGTGGTCCTGCTCATCACCTGGGTGGGCTATGACCTGTTTCACGCCTACGACCGGGTGGTATCGGTGCTCTCCTTCGTGATCTTCCTGGTTCTCCTGGTGAAGTTGGCGGGGATGATGCCCGCCCACCCGGCCAAGTCCACCGTCACCCTGGGCACCGTCCTGCTCGTGACCTCCATCTTCGCCGCCTGGCAGATCACCTGGGCCCCGTACGTCTCCGACTACTCGCGCTACCTGCCAAAGGCCACGCGCTCCGCCCGGACCTTCTGGTTCACCTATCTGGGCTCGGCGGTGGGGGCCTGCTTCATCATGATCGTGGGCGCCGTGGCTGCCGTGGTCGCCGAGAGCCAGATCTCCAGCAACGCCCCCGACTACCTCTCAGGGCTCTTCCCGCAGGTGAAGTGGCTCTTCCTTCTCGTGATCGTGCTCGGGGTCTTCGCGGCCAACCTGGAGAACCTGTACGGAGCCTTCCTCACCGCCTTCACCAGCCTCTCCCCTTCGGGAAAGCTGGCCGCTGGGATCAAGGGCCGGGTGATCGCGACCACGATCGTGGCCGCCGTGGCCACCGTGATCGCCATCGCGGCCAGTTCCAACTTCCTCACCAACCTCACCAACTTCGTCCTCTTCCTGCTCTACTTCCTGGTCCCCTGGACCGCCATCAACCTCACCGACTACTACATCGTCCGCCACGGCAAGTACGACATCGAGGGGATCTTCAAGGTCGACGGCCCCTACGGCCGGGTCAACTGGCCGGCCATCGCCATCTACGCCATCACCGTGGTGGTGGAACTTCCCTTCATGAACTCCTCCTTCTTCGAGGGGCCGGTGGCTAAGGCGCTGGGAGGTGGAGACATCGCCTGGATCATCGGGCTGATCGTCGGCGGGGGACTCTACTACGCCTCCCAGCGGATGAGGCCTGCCGAGAGCCCCACCCCGTCCACGTCCGGGAGTCAGTCCTGAGCAGAGGCCGCGGTCGCTCCCGGGGGGCTCGTCCCCCGGGGGTCGGCTGCGGCCCTGACACCCGGTGAACCCCGAGGAGGTTATCCACCTGTTGGGGGGCCGACGGAGAAGGTCACACCGGAAGTTCGGCAACCTCCACTCCGTCTCGGACCTCAGGCGGGCCGCCCGGCGGCGGCTGCCGCGGGCCGTCTTCGACTATCTGGAAGGGGGAGCGGAGCAGGAGCGGACCCTCAGGGACAACCAGGCTCGGTATGGGAGATACCGCTTCCAGCCCCGGGCGCTGACCGGGAGCTCCGCTCCCAGCCTCGAGCAAACGCTGCTCGGGCGAGAGCTGCCACTTCCCCTGGGGCTCGCCCCCACCGGCTACACCCGGCTGATCCACCCGGACGGCGAGATCGGGGCGGCCCGGGCCGCCTCTGAGGCCGGAGTTCCCTACACCGCCGCCACCATGGCCACCACCTCCCTCGCGGAGATCGCCGCCAACTCGACGGGACCGCTCTGGTTCCAGCTTTACGTGAACTCCGAGTGGCCGGTCACCGAGCGGCTGGTGAGGGAGGCCGAACGAGCGGGGTGCCAGGCTCTAATGGTCTCGGTCGACACCCAGGTGGCCGGCCAGCGGCTGCGCGACCTGCGCAACGGCCTCACCATCCCGCCCAGTCTCAGCTGGACAGCCCTCTGGGGGATCGCCATCCATCCCGGCTACTGGACGGGTCTGCTGGGTGGTCCGGGGCTGGCCTTCGCCAACTTCCCGGACGCCACGTCCCCCGCCGCGGGCGGGATCGCCGAGATCACCAAGAGCTTCGAGGCGGCCCTCTCGTGGCAGCACCTGGAGCGGATCCGGGAACTGTGGGCGGGTCCGCTCCTGCTCAAGGGGCCGCTGGGGCCGAGTGACGTCGCCCGCGCCCTGGCAGCTGGCTGCGAGGGCGTCTACCTCTCCAACCACGGCGGGAGGCAGCTGGACCGTTCGCCCCACCCACTGGAGCTGCTCGTGGCCGCTCGGCGGGAGGTGGGGGAGGCGGCTGTGCTTCTGGTGGACTCCGGGATCCGCACTGGCGCCGACGCCGTCATCGCCCTGGCCCTGGGCGCGGATCTCGCCATGGTCGGCAGAGCTTACCTTTATGGGCTGGCGGCGGCCGGGGAGCGGGGCGTGCGGCTGGCGATCAGCATGCTGGCGGAAGAGATGGAGAGGACCATGCAACTTCTGGGTGTCGGCGGGATTGCCGAGCTGCGGCGGCTCGGGCCGGAACTCCTGAGGCTGGACGGCGCTGCCGTCCATGCGGGAGGCGGGTGGTGAGCGTCACTGCGGCGGTTCACATCGGGGACTCCGGGCTGGGACGGGAGGAGGTGGTGAGGGTCGCCCGACAGGGGGCTCCGGCGGCCATCACCGCGGAGGCCGACTCCGCCATGCGCGCGGCCCGGCGGCTGGTGGAGGAGATCGGTGCCGGGTCCACCCCGGCCTACGGGATCTCCACCGGATTCGGCCTCTTGGCCAACACCACGATCCCGGTCGACCAACGCTCCCAGCTCCAGCACGCCCTGATCCGCTCCCACGCCGCCGGGATGGGACCCCGGGTCGAGGTCGAGGTGGTGCGGGCGATGATGCTGCTCCGGGCCCGGACCCTCTGCCTCGGGTACTCGGGGAGCCGTCCGGAGGTGGCCCACCAGCTGGTGGCGCTGCTCAACTCCGGAATCACCCCGGTGGTGCCCGAGCACGGCTCCCTGGGAGCCAGCGGCGACCTGGCGCCGCTCGCCCACATGTCCCTGGTGCTGATCGGGGAGGGCCGGGCCGAGCTGGCGGACGGCCGGATCGTGAACGGCTCCCAGGCGCTGCGGGAGGCCGGCCTTCAGCCCATCCGGCTGGAGGTGAAGGACGGGCTCAGCCTGATCAACGGCACCGACGGCATGCTGGGGATGCTGGTTCTCGCCATCGAGGACCTGGAGACCCTCCTGGCGACCGCGGACATCTCCGCCGCCCTCAGCACCGAAGCCCTGCTGGGCACCAATGGCCCCTTCATCGCCGAGCTGCATCAGATTCGCCCCCACCCGGGTCAGATGAGGAGCGCCGAGAATCTGATCCGCCTTCTTCACGGCTCGGAGATCCGCTCCTCCCACGAACGATCCCCCCATGCCGTCCAGGATGCCTATTCCATCCGCTGCGCCCCCCAGGTCGCGGGAGCGGCCCGGGACACCGTGGACTTCGCCCGCGGGGTCGCCGAGCGGGAGCTGCGCTCGGCGGTGGACAACCCGGTGGTCCTCAGGGACGGCCGGGTGGCCTCGACCGGGAACTTCCACGGGGAGCCGCTGGCCTTCGCCCTCGACTTCCTGGCCATCGCCGCCGCCGAGGTGGGGGCGATCTCCGAGCGCAGGGTGGACCGGCTGCTGGACCCGGCCCGCTCCCAGGGGCTCCCTCCCTTCCTGGCGGTGGAGGCGGGGGTCAACTCGGGGCTGATGATCGCCCAGTACACCGCAGCGGCCATGGTGGCGCACAACCGGCGGCTGGCCCAGCCCGCCAGCGTTGACTCCCTGCCCACCTCAGGGATGCAGGAGGATCACGTCTCCATGGGCTGGGGAGCCGCCCGCAAACTGCGCCAGGTGGTGGACAACCTCGCGCGGATACTGGCCGTGGAGCTCCTGGCCGCCGCCCGGGGGCTGGAGCTGCGTCAGCCCCTGCGTCCCGGGCCGGCCGGAGAGGCGGTCGGGCAACTGGTCCGGGAGCTCGGGGGAGGCGTGGGTCCCGACCGCTTCACCAGCCCGGAGCTGGAGGCGGTGGCAGCGGCGGTGCTCGACGGCCGAGTTGTGGAGCGCGCGAGGCAGGTGGTGCCCGAGCTGAGGTGAGGCCTCCCTCCGGGGACCCCTGCCACGGACCATCGAAGGTCCAATTTGGCGCCTCTCGGGCCCTGGTGGTTCGGGGCGCATCAGGCCACGACCAACGGGGGGGCCCGGCGGCACCCTCACCGCTTGCCTCGGGGCGCTCTTACTAAGCCGAGCGTAAGTAAGCCGACTTCTGGTAGCATGTGGGTGTGAGCCGGCAGCGGGATGGGAGGGCTCTCTCCCACGCCACCCTTGCGGAGATCCGCCAACGGGCGGTAGAGCGAGTCGTG
>JAKATL010000075.1 GCA_021827985.1 bacterium | reverse complement strand
TAGTGCACCCCCTGTACTTCGGCCCACTGCTTCAGGTTCACGCTCACCATGGTAGCAGACTAGAACATACATATGGGGCACAGAAGGCTACTGATCGGAGGCAGCTCCCAACCCCAGGTCGCCGGCCGGCGAAGGGGGAGCCCACGGCGGCCAGGGGAGCCGCCGCGGTGCGGGGCAGGACATCGGCGATGGCGTCCCAGCAGCTCCGGACCAGCTCCTCGGCCTGCCAGACCCGGAGCACGCCGGTTTCCGGTGCCGCCAGGCAGTGGGCCTCCGGAGGGAAGGCCGCGCCCAGCTGCCGCAGCCAGCCCTCCTCGCGGGCGTCCAGCGGCCCGGCCCGCCATCCGTCCCATCCCCCCTCGGTCACCGTGGGCACCAGCCGCCCCCTGCCCAGGACCGCCAGCCCGGCCTTGACGGCCAGCGCCCAGGCCGAAAGGGCGAGCGAGTCCGTCCCTTCCGCCGGGAGGGCGGCGAGCCAGGGAATGGCCGTGGAGAGATCCAGGAGCCGGGCCCTGGCCTCCACCCGGCGCACCGTCCTCCCAGAACGCACTGCCAGCGGCACCAGCCCGGCCCGCGAGCCGGGCAGGGGGCAGCTCCGGCCGACGAACGCCAGCCGGCCCCGGCGGGGAGGGTCGCCCGGCAGGAAGACCACCGCAGACGGCTCATCCACCTCCACCCCAGCAATTAAAGCGGGTGCCGGGAACTCTCCGGGTGAGCCTGCCCGAGGGCCAGGGGCGGCGCCTCCGTATTCTTGGAGCTCGTGAGCGAGCAGCTGGGCGATCCCGGGTATCCCGAAGGGGTCCTGGTGATCGTGGCCCACCCCGACGACGCCGAGTTCGGCTGTGCCGGCACCGTGGCCCGCTGGACCAGCCGGGGGACTCGCGTGGACTACCTGATCTGCACCGATGGAGCGGCCGGATCTGCCGACCCCAGGGTGAGGCGCGAGGAGCTGCCGGCGATCCGGGAGCGGGAGCAGCGGGCGGCGGCGGACGTCCTCGGGGTCTCGGAGGTGATCTTCCTGCGCCGACCGGACGGAGAGCTCCGCTGCGACGACCTGCTCCGCCTCGAGCTATGCCGCCAGATCCGCCGGCTGCGCCCGGAGGTGGTGGTCTGCCAGAACGCGGTCCGCCACTACGCCAACCTGGGGGGCAACCACCCCGACCACCTGGCAGCGGGCCAGGCCGCCATCGAGTGCGTCTACCCCTACGCCCGCAACCCCTACTCCTTTCCCGAGCTGCTGGCGGACGGGCTGGAGCCGCACGAGGTGAGGGAGGCCTGGGTGACCGGGACGGAGTTCACCGACCACCTGGTCGACGTCTCGGAGACCGTGGAGCTGAAGCTTGAGGCGCTGCTCTGCCACCAGAGCCAGCACCGTTCGGACCCATCCGAGCGGGTCCGGTCCCGGCTGGCCCAGGCGGGCCAGGCGGCGGGGATCCCGCTGGCCGAGCCCTTCCGCCGGGTGAGGGCCTTCTGATGCCCGGCTGCCGGGTGGTGGTCCTCCACGGGGACGAGACGGGAGAGGAGCTGCTGCTGGAGGCGATCCGGGTCCTGGAGGCGCCCGAGGTGCGCCAGCTGGTCCAGCTGGAGCATCGGGACCTCTCCCTGGAGTCCCGCAGGCGCACCCAGAACGCCGTCGTCCATGAGGCGGCCCAGCGGATGCTGGAGTGCGGCTTCGGGCTCAAGGCCGCCACCGTGACCCCGGAGGGCCAGGGGGACGTGGGCAGCCCCAACGCCATCCTCCGCGAGGAGGTGGGGGGGGACGTGATCGTCCGCACCGGCCGGAGGATCCCCGGGGTCCCGCCCCTGGCCGGGGTCCACTCCCCGATCACCGTGGCCCGGATGGCGGTGGATGACGCCTACGGGGCCCGGGAGTGGCGGGAGGGGGAGGGCGCGGAGGAGTCCGCCTTCCGGACCACCATGATCACCCGGGAGCGCTGCCGCCGGGTGGCGGAGTACGCCTTCCGCCATGCTGCCGCCTTCGGGGCCACGGTCTTCGGCGGTCCCAAGTACACCGTCTCGCCGGTGTACGAGGGGATGCTCAAGGAGGAGATGGACAGGGCCGCCGCCCGCCACCCCGAGGTGCCCTACGAGCCCCAGCTGATCGACGCCACCCTGGCGCTGGTCCTGACCCGGGAGGACCCCCTGGTGATCCCCGCCCTCAACCGGGACGGGGACCTGCTCTCCGACCTGGTGCTGGCGCTGTATGGGACGCTGGCCGGGAGCGAGTCCCTCATGATCGGGTTCCGGGAGGACGGCACCCAGCAGGTGGTGATGGCGGAGGCCCCCCACGGCACCGCCCCCAGGCTGCTGGGCCGGCACGTCGCCAACCCCATGGCGATGATCCTGGCGGTGGCGGCTCTGCTGCAGGAGATGCCCGAGGAGGCCGCCCGGGCCATGGGCCAGAGGGTCCGGGACTCGGTCATGCGCGCCGTCGCCGCCGGGGTGCGCACCGCGGACATCGGCGGCTCCGCCACCACCGAGGAGTTCACCGAGGCGGTCCTGGAACGGCTGGCGGGGCTCGGTCCCCACGACTCCGGCGCCTGACCGAGGAAGTTGGGCCGATGCGGGTCCTGGTTGTCGGCGGGGCGGGGTACATCGGCAGCGTGGTGGTTGCCCGGCTGCTCCAGGAGGGCCACGAGGTGGCGGTCCTTGACGACCTCTCCACCGGCCACCGGGACGCCGTCCCCGAGGGGGCCGAGTTCTTCGAGGCCTCGATCCACCACCCCAAGGTGCTGCACCGCTCCCTGGAGGGGGTGGAGGCGGTGCTGCACTTCGGCGCCCGCTCCCAGGTCGGGGAGTCGACGCGCGTCCCCGAGGTCTACTGGCAGAACAATCTGGGCGACACTTTGAACCTGCTGGCCGCCATGCGCGAGCGGGGGATCGGCAGGCTGGTGTTCTCCTCCACCGCGGCGGTGTACGGCGAGCCCCAGAGGCTCCCCATCGACGAACAGCACCCCACCTCCCCCACCAGCCCCTACGGCAACACCAAGCTGGCGGCTGACCTCATGATCCGGGACGAGTGCTCGGCCCACCAGCTGGCGGCGGTCTCCCTGCGCTACTTCAACGTGGCGGGGGCGGCCCTCCAGAGGGGGGAGCGCCACCAGCCCGAGACCCATCTCATCCCCCTCCTCCTGGAGGTGGCGCTGGGGAAGAGGGGGGCGCTCACCGTGTACGGCACCGACTACCCCACGGCGGACGGGACCTGCATCCGGGACTACATCCACGTGGACGACCTGGCGACCGCCCACCTGCTGGCCCTGGACGCGACCGCGGGGGTAGGAGGCCGGCACCTGGTCTACAACCTGGGGAACGGCCGGGGGTTCTCCGTGCTGGAGGTGGTGGCCGCAGCCCGCCAGGTGACGGAGGCCCCAATCGAGGTCGTGTTCGGCCCCCGCCGCCCCGGGGACCCAGCGGTGCTGGTGGCCTCCAGCGGACTGGCCCAGCGGGAGCTCGGGTGGGTGCCTCTGCGTCCGTCCCTGGAGGAGATGATCCAGGACGCACTCCAGTTCCGGCGACGGCTCGCTTCCGGCTGAGCGGCGTCGGGGTGTCCCCCGCCACCTCCGTGGCTGGGCGCAGTTCGTGCCCCTCAGAGGTTCGAGCGGGCGCTGCCGGCGCCGACGGGGAGGACCGCCAGCCCCCGTGACACCAGGTCTCGGACGTCGCAGCTGACGAGCTGGGCGCCCGAGTGACGCGCCGCGGCCACGTAGGCGGCGTCGTGCACCGAGATGCCGAAGTCGTCGGCGATGGAGGCGGCCGTGGCCAGCAGCGATCCGTCCGCGCGCAGCATCCCACCATCCTCGGCGAGGGCTTCGATGCGCTGGCCCAGGCGGTGGGCCGCCGCTCGATCGCGCCATGAGCGCATGGCCACGTTGGTCACCTCGTAGAGGGACAGGTCGAGGGTAGCCAGGGGGTCCCGGCCCTGGAGCAGACGGACCGCCTCCGCGTGGTTGTCGTCGTCCAGGTCCTCGCTCGCCAGCAGGACGCCGGCGTCGAGCAGCCAGAGGGTCTGTAGCAGTGGTGTGTCTTGCTAAGCGAACATGAGTGATGTGTAAGACTTGGTGGCATGGCATTACTGCGACTCAAGGCGGCGGCGGAGGTGCTGGGAGTGCACCCGGTGACGTTGCG
>JAKATL010000074.1 GCA_021827985.1 bacterium | reverse complement strand
TCCGATCTCCTCCGCCAGTTGCGGATTCCGGTCGAAAGTGACCGGTAGTTCCGGTCCAAAGCGGCCAGTGATTCCGGCTGAAAGCGACCACTGATTCCGGCCGAAAGCGGACAGCGATTCCGGAGCAAAGCGGACAGCTGAGCGAGTGGTCGGTCGGGCCGGGACGGGGTGGTGCCTCCCAGAAGCAGAAGGGCACGAAGCTACCTGTCAGGAGTCAAAACCAGACAGGAGGAGTTCCGTGCCCAGGAGGAGATTACCCATGCGGAAGATTGGTGAGGTATTGCGGCTTGAGTCCCTGGGACTGAGCCGGCGTCGGATCAGCCAAAGCGTCGGGGTTGGCAAGACCGCGGTCGGAGAGTACCTGAGGCGGGCTAAGGCGGCTGGAGTCAGCTGGCCCCTGCCACCGGAACTGGACGAAGACGCCTTGGAGGCGAAGCTGTTCCCACGGCTGGATGAGGAGCAACGGCAACAGCGGCCGATGCCGGACTGGCTCCAGATCCACCGGGAACTCAAGAGCCGGCGGCACGTCACGCTGCTGTTGCTCTGGCTCGAGTACCGAGAGTCCCATCCCGGCGGGCTGGGTTACAGCCAGTTCTGCTGGCACTACCGGCGCTGGTTGGGGCTCCAAGACGTGGTGATGCGGTTCGAGTATCGCGGAGGCGAGCGCGGCTTCGTCGACTACGCCGGCGACACCGTGGCCATCACCGATCCGGCCAGCGGGGAGACGACACCGGCCCAGGTGTTCGTAGCCGCCCTGGGAGCCAGTGGGCTGCTGTACGCGGAGGCGAGCTGGGGCCAGACGCTGCCCGAGTGGCTGGGGGCCCATGTCCACTTCTTTGAATACATTGGCGGGGTCCCAGAGGTGCTGACCCCGGATAACCTGAAGTCGGGGGTGACCAAGCCGTGCTGGTACGGACCCGAACTCAATCCGAGTTACCTTGACCTGGCCCGCCACTTTGGCACGGCCATCCTGCCCACCCGGGTGGCAAAGCCCAGGGACAAGGCGGCGGTCGAAGTCGGAGTTCAAGTGGTGGAGCGGTGGGTGTTGGCTCCGCTGCGGCACCGCCCCTTCTTTTCCCTTCGGGAGTCGAACGAAGCCATCTTGGAGCGGCTCGAGGTGGTCAACCACCGCCAGTTCCGAGGTGAGCCCACCTCCCGGTGGGATCTGTTTCAGGAACTGGAGAAGGCAGCGCTGCTACCGCTGCCCGGGACCCGGTTCGAGCCGGCCGAATGGCGGCGGGAGCGAGTGGGAATCGACTACCACGTGAAGTTCGATCATCACTTCTACTCGGTGCCCTACCGGCTGATCGGTCAAGAAGTTGACGTACGGGGCACCCGCGCGGTGGTGGAGATCTACCACAAGAGGATCCGGGTGGCCAGCCATGTGCGGGAGCGGGGTCCAAAGCGCTTCATCACGGATCCTCAGCACATGCCGCCTTCCCATCGGGCCTACCTGGAGTGGACTCCCGAGCGGGCGGCGCAATGGGGAGCGGAGGCGGGTCCGGCAGTCACCAAGCTAGCGGAACAGATGCTGGGGGAGCGACCTCATCCTGAACAAGTAAGCCGGGCCAGCTTGGGCTTGATGCGCCTGGAGAAGGAGTACGGCAAAGATCGTCTCAACACCGCCTGCGCCCGCGCGTTGCTGGTGGGCAGCCCCTCCTACCGGAGCGTCCTGTCGATCCTGAAAGCCGGGCTGGACCGGGTACCAGCGCAGCCACAGGCGGTGGTGGTGAGCGCGGGCCAGCACGAGAACGTCCGTGGTGGCGAGTACTACCGCGAGGAGAGCTGAGCCATGTTGATTCACCAGACTCTGGACAAGCTGGAGCAGTTGAACCTGACCGGTATGGCGACGGCGCTGCGGGACCAGCTGGAGCAGACGCAATACCTGGAGCTGCCATTCGAGGACCGCATCGGGCTGCTGGTCGACCGGGAGGTGAGCTGGCGGGAGAGTCGAAGACTGGCCACCCGGTTGAAGGCGGCCAAGCTCCGCCATCAAGCTACGGTGGAAGACATCGACTTCCGTGCCCCTCGAGGGCTGGACCGCTCGATGATCCTGAGCCTGGCCCAGGGGGCTTGGGTGGGGGCCCATCACAACGTCCTGGTAACCGGAGCTACAGGCTGCGGCAAGAGCTACCTGGCGTGTGCGCTAGCTCAGGCGGCGATCCGCCAGGGCTACACCGCGCTGTATGTGCGAACCCCCCGGATGCTCGACGACTTGGCCCTCAGCCGCGGCGACGGGCGCTACCAAACCCTGCTGGGGCAATTGAGCCGCGCCTCGCTGCTGGTGCTGGACGACTTCCTGCTCACCAAGGCGACGGTGGAGCAGGCACGCGACCTCTTGGAGGTCATCGAAGACCGCGTTCAGCTACGTTCCACCCTGGTGGCCAGCCAGCTTCCCGTAGAGATGTGGCACGAGGCTCTCACCGATCCCACCCTGGCGGACGCGATCCTGGATCGCCTGGTCAGCAACGCTTATCGAATCCCCCTCAAAGGCCCTTCCATGCGGCGCCGAGACCCGCTCGCCGGGCCCCCTGAGACCGACTCCGCGGTGACAGGTTCCAAGCGATGACCATGGGCACCGAGATCTCCATTGGTGACGTTTCCCGTAACGGCTCAGAAGCTCCAGGAGGCCGCCGATGCCCGGTCTGTGACTCTCAGATCCTGTCCTCTCGGGCCACGTTCTGCTCCGGATCCTGCCGCCAGGCTGCGTGGCGCCGGCGGCACCCGGCTCCATTGCCTCTACTCGACGAGCTGCCCGCACGCCGACCCAAGGTCTACGAGTGCCCCGAGTGCGAGCAGCGCTACCTGGAGGTGCGCCGCTGTCCTGACTGCAACTTGTTCTGCCGCTTGCTTGGTCCAGGCGGCCCCTGTCCCACCTGCGAAGAGCTCGTGGTGGTCTCCGAGCTTCTGAGCGGAGCGAGCTCATGACCACGGCCATCCCTACAACCTGGCCGTGCTGGCTCCCCGGCCTGCCCTGGGCCTCCCCAGGTGGACGGCATCTGTACCCGAACTTGCGGTTGTCCACAGTCCCCAGGTTGTTCAACCCCCTCTCTCCGGACCTCTTTCCCCCCTCCGACGACTACGACGTTCCCACCAACCACGCCGCCCCCCTGGTCAGCTTTCGTGGCCGCCACTGGTCAATTCCCGTGGCCGCCAGTGGTCAGGTTTCGTGGCCGCCACTGGTCAGTGCCTCACGGCCACTGACAGCACAGCACCTGCCCACCCGGCTTGGACATCCCCTTGGTCAGCCCACATCACCACATCCGCTACTGCCACGAGGTAGGCTTCGCCTAGGATGGCTCCGGGCACCTCCGGAACGCATCCCTACGACAACTGAATAGTCGCGGCACCATCCCTTCCCTGACTGTCCGCTTTCAGCCGGATTCGGTGGTCGCTTTCAGCCGGACCCAACGGTCGTTTTCACCGGAATGCACACGCAGCACTTGCCACCGCGGCTCCGAACCCAAGGGGGTGACCCAGAATGACCCCGATGCGCCGACCTCTCAACGACGCCGCGACAGGACCTTTGGCATCTTGTCCGGCCTGCGGAAGTTCTGACACCATCTCGATCGTCTACGGGATGCCCGCCACGGACCCCACTGGTGACCCCGCCTGGAAGGACCTCCACAGTGGGGGATGCATGGTTCAGCCGGAGGACCGCTACTGTCGCGCGTGCCAGCGCGCGTTCGTGAGTCCGGAGAAGTCCAGCGGGCGCGGGCGCCCGGTGCGTTCCTGAGGGAGTTCGTGGCGGGGTAGTTCGACACCGGGCCGCTCCGCGTCACGCGCTGCAGACCCGACGCGATGGCTGGCCTTAGTCAATCAGGTATCGGCCGCGGGTCCAGTGCTGTCGGGTCGCCGGTCAAGCTGAAGATGGCAACTTCGGGGAACCGCATGGCCAGCAGCCATCCAGCTCCGGTGGTCCGGTGAGGTCGCGCTCGCAATATTAAGGCGTTGGGTGACTTTCACCTCGACCTCTGCGGCGGCGTCACCATTGCTCGCCCTGACATGCTGGACGCGAGATTTGGCCTGGTGGGCTGAGCGACCGGTGCCCGACGGACGATCTCCCGGTCGCGGGATAGAGTTGCGATCTGCCCGGAGTGGGACAGTGGGTTGACGCAGTGGCACTGCAGGGCCTCGTGGCAGAAACACCGAGCTGCGATCATGGTACCGGTGGCCTTGCCCTAACCCACTCGCCAACCTGCGGT
>JAKATL010000073.1 GCA_021827985.1 bacterium | reverse complement strand
CCTCGCCGCCGCCCTGACCTCGTGCCTGCGGAGCAACGGGTATCGACCACCGCCGGGATTCGATCCCTATTCCCCAAGCTTTCGCACCATCCGGCTGCCAGTGCGGGCGACCATCGCCTGTAACAGTCTGCTGTTGAAGGTGCTGCCACCGCTCACCGACCAGCAGAAGCAGGAGGTCATAGACTTTGTGGTCTGCATGCGCAAGCATGGGATCCCCACCACCGACCCGGTCTTCCGCGGGCCAACTTGGCAGTTCTCGTATGGGTCCGGGGTGGATCTGGGCTCGCCGCGCTACCTCAACGCGCAGAAGGCGTGCGCAGCAATGCTCCCGCAGCACGGGCCCTAGGTGTCCCGGACATCGCGCGTGGCGATGTGGGTGGCGCCGCGCCTAACCTTGGCCGTGTTGAGATTGTCGCCGTGACCCGACGGAGGCGGGTGCTCGTCGGGCTTGGTGTGGGAGTCGCCATTGCGGCGGCGGCCTCCGGATGGGTGGTGGGCCCGGCCCTGACCCGCCACGGGGCGCCCCCAAACGTGCCGGTGAGCCAGGAGCCTACGACTCTCGAGCCCCAGACGCTGACGTCTACGGTGAGTTTCGGAGCCACCATCGGATACCAGCCGCTGGCGGTGGCGGCCACTGCCCAGAACAGCGGGATCTTGACCGGCGTGCCCCCGGCGGGCAGCGTGGTGAGTCAGGGGCAGCCGATCTTCCAGATCAACGGCGCCCCGGTGATCCTGCTCTACGGATCCGTGCCAGAGTGGCGCTCCCTGGCCCCTGGGGTGAGTCCCGGTGCCGATGTCGTCGAACTGGAGCAGGACCTGAACCAGCTTGGCGACTCTGGCGCGACCAAGCTGCCCACCAACGGGGAGTACAGCGCAGCAGTGGGCCTTGCGGTGGAGCGGTTCTTGCGGTCTGAGGGGCTGCCTCCGTCAACGAGCCTCCCTCAAGGCACGGTGCTCTTCCTCCCAGGCGCGGTCTTCGTCTCCAAGGTCGCGGAGCCGCTGGGCGCCACGGTGGAGCCGTCCCAGGCGGTCCTGGACGTCTCCTCGACCCAGAGGGTGGTCACCGGCGCGTACACCCCAGATGGCGGCCTTCCGGTGGCGACCGGACAGCGGGCGACCGTGACTCCCGACTCCGGCGGTCCGAGCCTCCCCGGATCTGTCGCAGCGGTGAGCACCTCAACCACCGGAGGTTCGACGACGGTCACCGTAACGATCACCCTGTCCGGCTCACCCAGCCTGCCGGCTGGGAACATCCCTGCGGAGGCGACCGTGGTGACCCGAACCCTCCACGGGGTGCTCGCCGTGCCGGTGCAGGCCTTGGTGGCGCTGGTCAATGGCGGTTATGCCCTGGAGGAGCGCACCCGCTCAGGGCGCGACCGGCTGATCGGGGTCCAGGTGGGTGCCAGCGGCAATGGCGATCTGGTCCAGGTGACTGGAAACGGGGTCCGGCCCGGGCTCAGAGTCCTGGTGCCGACCCTCTACTGAGGCGGACGCTTGACAGCCGTGCCCGCCCTGGAGCTAGAGAAGATCGGCATGGAGTTCGGCAGGACCGTGCGGGTCCGCGCCCTGTCCGAGGTGTCGCTCTCCATCGCGCCGGGCGAGGTGTGCGCCCTCACCGGCCCTACCGGATCCGGGAAGTCCACTCTGCTGGCGATCATGGGCACTCTGGAGCGGCCATCGGCCGGCCGGGTGCGGGTGGAAGGAGTGGATGTTGCGACGGCCAGGGACCGGACCCTCGCCAGGCTGCGGGCCCAGCGCATCGGCTTCGTGTTCCAGACCTTCCAGCTCCACCCGCGGCTGAGCGCGCTGGGGAACGTGGAGCAGGGGCTGGCATACTCCGCCGTCTCTCCCTCGGAGCGGCGTGAACGTGCGGTGGCCGCGCTTGCGGACGTCGGACTGGCGGACCGGGCCGAGCATCTGCCCACCCAGCTATCGGGCGGCGAGCAGCAGCGGGTGGCGATTGCCAGGGCTCTGGCCAAGGAGCCGTCCATCCTGCTCGCCGACGAGCCCACTGGCAACCTGGACCAGGCGGCGGCCGAGATGGTGGTGGATCTGCTCCTGGAGGGAGCCGGGCGCCAGCGGGCGCTGGTTCTGGTCACCCACAACGACGCCCTTGCCGGCCGGCTGCCCCGAGTGGTCCGGCTTGAGCGGGGGCGGCTGGTGGCGGACGGATCGAATGCGGCTGCTTGAGGCGGCAAAGAGGGCGGGGGCAGACCTGCGGGCACGGCCGGTCCGCTCCCTCATGTCCAGCCTCGGGATCGCCATCGGAGTCGCGGCCGTGGTCGCGGTGCTGGGAGTCGCCCAGACCAACACCCAGGGCCTGTTGAACCGGCTGTATGCGCTCCAGGACGTGCTGACGGTGCAGAGCACGGGCCTGGCAGGAGGGCCGTCCGGAGTGCCCCTGTACGCCCTGGCGACCGTCGGCAGGCTGGCGCCGGTTGAAGCCGTGGCGGGGGTGACGCAGCTGGACTGGACAGTGACCCGTTCCCCCCTGGTGCCGGCCGGGGACACGGCGGGGATCTCGGTCCTGGCGGTGGAGGGAGACGTCCCGGCTGCCACCGCCACGCAGCTCCTGGTGGGACGGGAGCTGGGTCCCGGAGACGGACTGCCGGTGGCGGTGCTGGGCTACCAGGCGGCTCGGCTCCTGGGGATCGACCGCCAACTCCTCCCCTGCCGGGTGTGGATGGACAACCGCTGGGTGGTGGTGACCGGTGTCCTCCGCCCGGCCCCCCTGGCCGCCGTGATCGACTACTCCGCCCTGGTCGGGTACCCCTTCGCCCAGTCAGCAGGGGCGGGGCTCTCGGGGCTCGGCACCATGTTCGTAAAGGTCCAACCCGGCAGCGCGACCGCAGTCTCCGACATCATCCCGGCCACAGCGGAGCCGCTGACCCCGGTGAACGTGGCGGTCCAGGAGGCCAGCTCTGCCGTCGCCGCGGAGATCGCCGCCCGCAATTCGCTCGACGGACTCTTCCTGGCCCTGGTCACGGTGGGGGTGCTGGTTGCCGGCCTGGGGGTGGCCAACACCCTCACGGTGGCGGTGGTGGAGCAGCGGCCGGAGATAGGGCTGGCCAGGGCGCTCGGAGCTACCCGCGCCGACATCGGCCTGCAGTTCCTCTCCGGGGGCCTGATCCTGGCCCTCGGCGGGGCTCTGGGCGGAACCGTGCTCGGCGCCCTGGGCGTGCTCGCCTACGCCTGGCTTGCCAGCCAGCTGGTGATCATCCCCTGGGAGGGGGTGGGGGCCGGGATCGGCGCGGCGGTGCTCGTGGGAGTGCTGGCGAGTTCCTATCCGGCCGCCAAGGCCGCCAGCCTGCCTCCCAGCGACGTTCTGAGAATGGTGCCGTGACGGGCAGGTTGAACGACGCCGGAAGAGTGGGGCGCGCCTGCGACTGAGCGACGCCACCCGGCGGAAGGCCCCCCGGGTGCCCGACTCCTGACGGGTAGCTACGTCTGAGGAGCGGGCAAGCTCGGCCCCTGGGAGGTGGAAGGTGGCCGTCAGGCGGAAACCGGTCGTGTCGACATGAGGCTGAGGGGGATGGGGAACTTGAGGAGCTCGAGGGCGCGGCGCCGACTGGGGTGGGATCGAGAGGTTCTCGATGGCGAGGTCAGATCCGGCCACCTGGCAGGTGTCGCCGGTGAGCGTGGCCAGGTGGTCGAGGAGGCTTTGGAAGGGGCGCACCTCCTTGCCGTCTCTCTGGTGGCGCCCGGCCTCCTTGATGGAAGCTTCCCTTGAGCGCTGAACCTCGGCGACGTTACCGGCCCCTGTCAGCTGCGGTTCCGACGCTTCCGTCTACCGAGAGCCGAGGAGAGCCCTGGCCACGGCTTCGTATGCGTCGTCCTGGCTGAGGTGAGCGTAGTGCTCGGCAATCACTTTCTCGGAGGCCCCGGCGATCGCCGCCAGCTGGATGGGATTCATCCCCTTGCGCAGCATCTCCGTCATCCAGGAGTGCCTCAGCAGGTGTGGATGGACGGCCTTGCCCAGCTGCGCCTGTTTGCCCAGCACTCCGATCATCTGGGCCACCCCGGACTCCGTTAGGGGTTCGTAGGTGTCGCCCTGCAACCGCCGGCTCGAGGAGAAGATTCGACCCCCGGCGGCGTCGGCCGGCCGGTTTCGGCTCAGGCGCTCGACCCGCCTGGCCAGATCTGGGAGCATTGGGACCAGCCGCTCGCGGTCGCCCTTGCCGCGAACCCGCAGGTAGGTCCGGTTGCCGCCTCGCCTGATGTCCTCC